>NZ_JAGDEL010000020.1 GCF_017497975.1 Metabacillus bambusae
TCAATACATGTATTATTATAATCAAATACGAATTCAGGCAAAATTAAACTACCAGTCTCCAATAGAGTTTGGAGAACAAGTAGCTTAGGTGTTTTTTCTAAGTCTCATTTAGATGGGTCAGTTCACATCCTACTTGCGCTTTATAAACGGTTTATTAACTATTAAAGTACCACCCTAAATCCAATGATCAGGAATGGTTATGGAAGGAGGTAACTTCGTATTAATATCTCCCTTAGCCGAGTTAACTTGTGCTTGAGTGAGAAAAATACTTCCTATGAGATTAGCCCCCCTTAAATCGGCATCTCTAAGGTCAGCTCCGATAAGGTCAGTCACTCTCAAGTCAGCTTCTCTGAGGTCAGATGCTATAAGCAGAGCTCCTCTTAAGTCAGTGCCTCTAAGGTCAGCCCCCCTTAAATTAGCACCGATAAAGTCACTTCCCCTTCTAACTTTGTTCTGTTTCTTTTGATTTTTATTTTTCTTAAGTGGAACTTTTGCACGAACTAGTTCACTAGTTCGTAGAAGTAAGTCATTAACTTTTTTTCTATGAGCAGGTACATTAACATTAAGGTCTATGATCGCTTTTGGACTTAAATTAGTAAGATATTCCGTTTCTTCTAAGGCAACCTGCAAATCGTTATAAATAGGTTGAGCAGCTTCTAGGCTCAGAGCTTCATTTAAATAACAAAGCATTTCATGAAGTTGTTGTATTATAGGAAATACATCAAACATTTCCTTAGCTAACTTTGGGTTATCACGCCAGTCATTTCCATCATATGTGACTTGAGATACCTTTTGACCTGCACCAAAGCATTCATATACAGCACAGCCACGAAAACCTTTTTTTCTGAGTTTATTATGAATACCGCAACGATAATTTGATTGCAAGTTTTGACAAGGCGTACCTCCATCTTTATCAAATGCAAAATCAGCTGATTTTGCATAAGGTAAAGCGACACAGCACAATCCAAAGCAATTTTCACAGTCAGCAGTTAAATTATTATGTATATAATCGTTATTCATTAATTGACTAGACAATCCTTACACTTCCTTAAAAGAGAAATACCTTTTATAGTTTTTCATAGTTTTTCATAGGATTAAAGAATGATAACATCTCAAAATCAATCAATTGGTTGGGATAGAGATCCACGTTTCGATAGTTCTTACTAAGATTCTTGATTTATTCTCATGTTTAAGAAGTTATATGAAAGGCAAGTCTCTCTACTTTTTTAGAATAATTCTAATTGTTCTTGAACAGTTTTTGTTGACACCTTTGACTTTTTCTTCGTATTTTCAATGGTTTCCACCGGTGCTTCAACAGAACTCAAGTTATTTTTCACGTGTGCAAGATAAACCAGTTCATCCTTACAAATTGGACAACGGTAAAACTCATTGGGAACTCGAGACAAAGCAAGCTCAATACGCTCCTCTTTCGGCATACCTTGTTCCTTTGAGCATTTACCACATACTTTTTCCATAATTTTTTCACCTACTTAAAGTCATTATACCAAAATAAATCATACTAAAAACCTTAATACTATGGCTAGTCAAGGGGAATTGAATTTCGCAAACTATATGTATCTAGCTGATCTGAACTAGTGATTTAATCTTACAGTCTTTATAGTTTCATAGCAAACCAATCCTTTAAATCCTTCCCTCTTAGTTAATAAGCTGTTTCTTCCTCGAAAATTCGCTAAATGATTTAGTAGCCCTTTTTCACATCCACCTTATTATGAAGAGGTTTATTCTCTTCAATATTTTTTAGAGTTTCAATAAAACATTCTACTCCCTCGTTAGGTGTTGTTACAGCTGATATATGCGGTGTAATAGTGACATGTTTATGATTCCATAGTGGGTTATCTTCTGGTAACGGCTCATGGGCAAATACATCAAGTACTGCAAATCTAACTTGGTGTTGATTTATAGCATTAAGTAAAGCTTTTTCGTCGAGTGATGCACCTCTTCCAACATTAATAAAACCTGCATTGGATAATTGCCTAAAGATATTTTCATCAAAAAGCCCTTCCGTTTCTTCTGTTAACGGCAAAGTATTAATGATGTAATTCATTTCGCTTAATCTTGAAAAATGAGTATCAATAGATATAACCTCTTTAAAGTATGCTTTTTTCTTCCCGCTTAAAGAGAATCCGTATACGTCAACACCTAATGAAGAGAAAATCATCGCCATTTTTTGGCCAATTTCCCCTGTTCCATAGATCATGACTTTTTGTTCATTTAATAGTTTTGGGGTAATAGGGTGCCATTTTCCTTGAAGCTTGTATGCCTGGAATTGGTCATGAAACTGCAAATCTTTTAGGATGTAACTCAAGCAATATTCAGCAATTCTTTGTCCAAAGGAACAAACAGTTCTAGTCAATAAAACATTTTTATTCCAGTCTTTTTTAAATAAAAAGCGATCGACTCCAGCACCGAGGGAGTGTACCCATTTTACATGATGATAATCAAATGTAGATTTCGTATTAAATGAAACAAAAGCATCGGCCCATATGAAATCATCTTGATTTACTTCCTCTTCAAGTAAATACCGAAAATTCTTTTGTACTTTTTTGCTTTCTATTATTCTTTTGATCTCTTTGTACATTGGGCTGACAATTAGTATATTTTTGATAATCATTATTTTCACCTCTTATTTTTTTAAAGCTAATTTTATCTATCTCCTATTAAAATAACTCATAATGAAACAAAAGTCGCTTATCAATTTAATGAAAAAAGATTACTACGGACAAAATAAAAATGGCAGCCCAATTAGTCAATTCGTTTGACATGTATGGACTACCCTTAAAAAAAATCACACTTTGAATTTACCTACTAATTCTTGCAGTTCTTCTGCCATGTTAGATAATGAAGCGGAAGAAGCTGCAATTTCTTCCATCGATGCAAGCTGTTCTTCTGTAGCGGCAGACATATTTTGTGTACCAGCTGCTGTCATTTCAGAAGTTTCACCAATAACATTCATAGAATGTACCATTTGTTCCGTGCCTACAAACATCTCTTTAACAGCTGAAGTTACTTCTTGAATTTGTGAAGAAACCTCAAGAACTGCATGTTGGATTTGATCAAATGATTTTCCTGCGTTATGGACAAGGTTTATTCCATCTGCTACTTTATTGGTTGTATCATTCATTGATTGAACGGTTTGGTTTGTGTCAGTCAAAATTGTTGAAATCAGTGCCGCGATTTGTTCTGCTGAGGCTGCTGATTGTTCAGCTAGTTTACGCACTTCATCAGCTACAACTGCAAAGCCACGTCCTTGATCTCCTGCTCTTGCTGCTTCAATTGCAGCATTAAGTGCTAAAAGATTTGTCTGTTTTGCGATGGTTGTTATTGTTTCAACAATTTCGTTTATTTGAGTTGAACGTTCACCTAGTGTTGTTACTTCCTTGGAAAGAGTATTAACTGATTGATTAATATCATTCATTTGTTTAACAACCGTATCAATTGCTTTATTACCATCGATTGCCTTCTCAGAGGCATGCCTTGCTGTCGCTGTCACAATTTGAGAATTGGCTGCAATTTTTTCAACAGATGTTGAGAAATCATTTACTGTTTTCGCTGTTTCCTTTACACTTTGGTCTTGTTTGTCTATTCCAGCTGCAACCTTTTGAGCAGTTGAAGCAATTTGATCTGTAGCCCCTGTCGTTTCCTCTGTACTAGCAGTTAATTGTTCTGCGGAAGCTGCAACCTGCTCTGCGTGGAAACCTACTTGTTTAATTAAATCTCGTAGCTTGCCTACCATCTTATTAAAGGATTTAGCAATTTCTGAAAGTTCATCTTTAGAATTTATATTAATTTCCTGAGTGAGATCTCCTTCACCTTCAGCGATTTCTTTAAGTCGGTTATTCATTACTTGTAAAGGTTTAATAATCGAACGAATGATGAGAACGGATGTAGTTATTCCAACTAGTATGGATAAAATAATAACTGAAAATAATATAGTTGTTTCAACTTTTTGCCTCTGATCTAAAAGCTTTTTATCTTCTTCAATTTTGCTTGTTATTTCGCTAATAAATTTATCAATGCTGGGATCCACTAATTCTTTTCGAATGCTTCTTTCTTCTTCCATATGAATAGTAAGTGCCTTTTCTTTATCTCCACTTTCATATGTATTTACCATTTTTTTATTTGCTTCAACATAGACTAATAGGTTTTCTTTGATTTTTTGAATTTCCTTGCGATTTGAATGAAGATTAGCCATTTTCTCTAGAGTAATAAAGTATTTTTCTATATCCTTTGTTTTCTCTTCGATACCAGAAACTAATTCCCCATCACCAGTAAGTAGAAATGCTCTTTCATCATTTGAAATTCCAGTGAACCTATATTGCAGTGACTTCATAATGAGTTGAACCGCTTCATCTTCTTGCATTCCTAAGTATGCTTCCTCCGTTTTTTGGAGTTGAGAGTAGGATAGAATACCTGAAATAATCAGCGCAGATGTTAAAAGCCCAACTATAAAAATTAACTTTCCTTTAATAGACATAAGACTACCTCCAAACAATCATTTGCTTTATTAATATCGACAAAACCCTTTATTGTTTTAGTCGTACAATTAGATAAATGATTGAATTTTTCTTTTTATTTAATAATCTTTCTGAAGTAATAAAAAAATGAGTAGATCAAAATCTAAATGATCTACTCATTTTAATCTTACATTACACATTATAGTAATGCATCTGCTTGAACGATCTCGACGGTTAGATGGTTTTTTGATGATAAATCAATTTCATATGGTTTTACTTTTTGACCTTCTTCATCTCTTATAACTCGTATCTCAGGACGTCCGACTGAATGAAAATTATATTTCGAAACGATTCCAGTTCTTCCATCATTTAATTTTACAGTTAGACCTTGTGGGTAAATGGCAATGCAGTTTTTAAACAATTGAATCTGGTTCGTTTCAAATTGTGTTCCACTACCGGAATAAAGTATTTCAATACCTTTATGTGGTAACATCCCAGGTCGATATACTCTGTGGGAAGTAACAGCATCAAATACATCTGCAACACTTAATATTTTTGCGTATTCATGAATTTCGGTTCCTTTTAACCCTCTAGGGTAACCTGCGCCATCAATTCTTTCATGGTGTTGAAGGGCACAGTGAGCTACAGTTAATGGGATCTCGTGGACTCTTCTAAGATTTTCAAAGCCTAATTCACAGTGTGACTTAACTTGTTCGAACTCTTCCTTTGTTAACTTTCCTGGTTTATTTAAAACCTCAACTGGGATAAACAATTTACCGAGATCATGCAACAACGCACCTAAACCAATTTCTTCAATTTTTTTTTGCGGTAAACCATTGGCGATCGCCAATTGGCTTGCATATATTGAGACGTTTAAACTGTGAGTATAAACATGGTTTTTACAAATTTTAGTTGTTGCTAATAAATTTAGTACTGTACGATTATCAGTTAAAAAACCGATAATATTTTTAAAGATATCTTGGAAGCTTTGTACTGTTTTTCCAGTGATAATCATTCCTTGGAGATTAGAGGTAGTGGAATTCAATTCAGCAATTGAATCTAAACCTTGTGTGATGACATCTCCTGCTTCCATAAGCAATGGTTCCGGAATTGAATCAACGATCTCAATCCCTTCAGATGCCTCATCATCAATGTAAACAGTGAAAATATTGAATTTCTTAAGTCTTTCTATTAAACTATCTGTTAGTTTAGTTCCCTTTGATAAAAGGACTTTTCCATTTTCATTGTAAATAGATTTACCTAATATAATTCCCGACTGACATCTATGTAACGTAACTAAACGCATTTTCTTTCTTTTCTCCTATCCTCACGCATATTCACTAAAAGAGACTGCCTAAACCCTTTATAGTACTTGTTAGTGTGTTCTTATTAAAAATGCGTTTACTATCTGTACTGCAATCTTCTTAAGTGCTATTTAGTGAATACATAAAAATTTCTCTATTTTTAATACTCTTACTGAAAAGGATATAATTAACTTTGTGAAAAATTAATCACATTCTATTTTTAAAAATAGGTATAAAAACCTAAAAATATGTTGCTTTATGTCGATTATAGTAAAATACTACTCCATTTTCAAATAAAGATCCAACAATTTTTATGTTTATTCATTAATGTTTCTTTATGAATTCGCAGGACTGTTGCAGCATTTATTAAAAATATACAGAATTTAATGCAATAATTATTGGGGTGTTTGAATGTATGTACAATCCACTTTTCTTGATTTATGTATTCTATAAGCTTCAAAATAAAAATCATACTTATGCTCATAATACATAACAAGTATTAATAACTTTGACATTCAGTTAAAAATGATGTATATTACCAAATGGTCGAACGTTTTATTTGAATAATTAATTAATATTCGTGTTTAGGGGTGTAATTCATGGAAAATGTGTTTGATTATGAAGATATTCAATTGATTCCAGCAAAATGTGTTGTAAATAGCCGATCTGAGTGTGATACATCTGTTACATTAGGTGCACATACATTTAAGTTGCCTGTTGTTCCTGCAAATATGCAGACTATTATAGACGAAAAGGTTGCTATTTACTTAGCGGAAAATGATTATTTCTATGTTATGCATCGTTTTGAACCAGAGAAGCGACTATTTTTTATTAAAGATATGAAATCACGTGGATTATTCGCATCTATTAGTGTCGGAGTTAAAGATGAAGAATATCAATTCATACAACAATTAGCCGATGAACAAATATCTCCGGATTACATTACGATTGATATCGCACATGGTCATTCAAATGCGGTGATCGAGATGATTAAGCATATTAAGAAGCATTTACCTGATAGTTTTGTTATTGCAGGAAATGTTGGAACTCCTGAAGCTGTAAGAGAATTAGAACATGCTGGTGCAGATGCGACAAAAGTAGGCATTGGACCTGGTAAGGTATGTATTACTAAAATAAAAACTGGTTTTGGAACTGGTGGCTGGCAATTAGCTGCGCTTCGTTGGTGTGCAAAGGCAGCTAGCAAACCGATTATTGCAGACGGGGGTATTCGTACTCATGGTGATATAGCTAAATCAATTAGATTTGGTGCATCTATGGTCATGATCGGTTCTTTATTTGCAGGACACGAAGAATCTCCAGGAGAAACATTTGAGAAAGACGGTAAGCTATA
Organism: Metabacillus bambusae; assembly: GCF_017497975.1. Classification (GTDB taxonomy): domain Bacteria; phylum Bacillota; class Bacilli; order Bacillales; family Bacillaceae; genus Metabacillus; species Metabacillus bambusae. The sequence goes on from NZ_JAGDEL010000020.1 coordinate 7,131, forward strand.
CAAAGAATACTTTGGTTCAGCTTCTGAATTTCAAAAAGGTGAAAAGAAAAATGTTGAAGGCAAAAAAATGTTTGTCGAGCATAAAGGTTCTTTAAAAGATACTTTGATAGAAATGGAGCAAGATCTTCAATCCTCTATTTCTTATGCTGGAGGAACTAAGCTAGAAGCTATTCGAAATGTAGATTATGTCGTGGTTAAGAATTCAATCTTTAATGGTGATAAGGTATATTAAAGGTATTTAATAATTTTATTTTAAAGCTAGGTGTGGTGAGCAAGATACTTTTGTACTTGCTCATCTTTATGTTTTTAGGGGGAGGTTTTACTTTTCATTATAGTTCTTTCTTGCTAATTCGTCTCTGTCAACCGAGCTTGGAGGCTCCTCAAGCCATGAATTTTTTATCATAATGTTTGCTCCATCCTCAGCAAACCTCTGAATATCTGATATGAATGAATTATACATCCTTTCTAAATCTACTCTTGGACTTGATGTCACACTAAATCCATAATAGCCAATACTCATAGCAATTAGTGCAGCTGTATAGAACATGATTATTTTTTCAGAAAGAGTATATTCGGTAGAATCAGTCACCTCGGAATCCCATGTTAAAGGCGCGGGAATATTACTTTCCTTTAATTTCAACGCACATTCTTCTATATGTTTTTTTGCAATCTCGATACCTTTGGTTATAAAATTAGTTACATCCTTTGAGGTAGCAACCTGACAAAAGCCAATTAATGTAGCAATTCCAAGAGCATTTCTTTGGATGTTTGAATATAGGTTTGTAATTTCTAATGCAGTTAAAGGTCTTTTATCTCCAATGAAATCTAGCATAAAACCCTGCTTTTTTACATACCCCACATTTTTCGGGTATGATATATAAGGTGACCTAGTATAGAGCCCTTTTTCTAGTAATACATCCTTTGACTTTTCATATAAATCCATTGACTCTGTCATACATTCTTTATAATAACTAGTAATGTCAGACCTTACAGCTACTGATAAACTCATAGAATAAGCAGTAAGTCCAATTTTAGCCATCTTATGAATAAAGTATAATACATAGCTGTCAGAAAAAAGTCTAGGAGCGTTTAATTCAACATCCTCATCTATCTTAAATCCATGGGGAATAGCACTATTTTCCTCTGTAAAAATCGAAGTTATTTTGTTTACGTGATCATTAGATAATTTTAAAGAATATTCGATTATTGGCTTTATCTCAGCATCCTCTACTTTATTTAAGAAATATGATAGTAGACAAATACTCGCAGAATCATTCATAAATTGGATCCAAAGCTGTGATAATTCACCTGATGTAAGTCTAACTTTCTTTTGTTCCGCCATTTTCTATCCTCCAGAAAAACATATTTATCTTCTATTTTCTCCAACTTCCCCAAACATATGTAAGATTTTCCCTTTTAACTTGCGGGATTCCCTTTTTGGACGCATTTCTTGTATTGGATTTCTAATTTATAGTTGTTCTAGTTAAATCATGAAAAATGAACAAAAGCGAAAGCGCCTTGAACAGCCTCGGGCAAATAAGACGCTCAAGAACAGTACTAGAATTTTATAATTTCCTAGACAATTAAAAAAGCCTCAACTCCATATAGGAATTGAGGCTATAATTAAAATTTATTCTTTTGAACAAGAAGAACCTACTGTTCAATTATAGGACTTTTTAGATAATACGAGTTGTAACGATACCTTCGATTTGCTTGATTTTTTCCTCGAATTCGGGAATGATATCACCGTTTATTTTATTGTCGATGTCAATCAATGTGTACGCATAATCTCCACGACTTCTGTTTACCATGTCAGCGATGTTTAACTGATAAGTTGATAAAGCCTGTGTAAGCTGCCCAACCATGTTAGGAACATTTTTGTGGAAAGCTGCTACACGGCGCTTGCCTGTATAAGGAAGAGAAGCGTTAGGGAAATTCACTGAGTTTTTAATGTTACCTGTTTCTAAAAACTCCTTCACCTGACGTGATGCCATAATTGCACAGTTTTCCTCTGATTCTTGTGTAGATGCACCTAGATGTGGGATTGAAACAACATTTTTCATTTTTAAAACATTTTCATTCGGGAAGTCTGTAATATATTTACCAACTTTTCCACTTTCAAGTGCTGCTTCCATATCTGTCTCATTCACAAGCTCTCCACGTGAGAAATTCAAAATATGAACGCCAGGCTTCATGATGTTGAATACTTCTTTGTTGAACATACCTTTTGTGCTTTCCATATACGGAACGTGTACAGTAATATAATCTGAGTTTGCAAACAATTGTTCTATCGTCATAGCGCGTTGCACTTTACGAGACAAATTCCATGCAGTATCAACAGAGATGAATGGGTCAAAGCCAATGACATCCATGTCTAAATCAAGTGCATCATTTGCAACAAGCGCACCGATCGCCCCTAAGCCGATAACTCCAAGTGTTTTACCTTTAATTTCTTTTCCAACAAATTGTTTTTTACCTGCTTCAACAAGTTTAGGAATTTGATCGCCTTCCCCTTCTAACGTCTTTGTCCAAGCAACACCGGCAAAAAGGTTACGTGAAGAAGCCATTAATGTGGTAAGAACCATTTCTTTTACAGCGTTAGCGTTAGCTCCAGGGGTATTAAAAACAACAATACCTTGCTCTGTGCATTTGTCTACCGGGATATTATTGACACCAGCTCCAGCACGTGCAATTGCTTTTAAATTATTGGCAAATTCCATTGAATGCATGTTATAGCTACGTAAAACAATAGCATCAGGGTTTTCACTATTATTGTCGATTGTAAAGTTATCTTTATTGAATACGTTTAGCCCTACTTCTGCGATATTATTTAAGGTTTTAATTGTTTTTACTTTTTCTAATGTTGTTGTTGTTGTGCTCATAATTAATTTCTCCTCTTTTCATTTATGTTAGTTTTCAAATATTATGAATATTTATTTTACTAGAATAATGGAATTTAAACGAAGTTTCAACCTTAAATATCATCTCCTAATAAGCAGAAAGAGGTAAGGGATACTTCCCTTACCTCTGCCCAGGCGAACGGCTACGACACTATGTGCTCCCTCACGGTTATCCGTGTTTCGCCAGTTACACATAGTCTTTTCATTTCCTTTACTTTATCAAAAACTTCAGCAAACTTCAAGTAGAATTTATCATTATTTATGGACTTTTTAAACTATATTATGAGTAAACAGCAATCTTACTTTTCAATTTTAAAACAAAACATTTTAGATGAATGAAATGGTTAGAATAACGCTATATTCTCAACAACTACCCTGCCATGTAAAATATTTTTAAAAGAGAAAAATTAATGTATAAGCTAAAGGATCCCCCATCAATAAACCCTTTTAGCTCCCACATAATATTTCCCCCAATAAGAATTATCCATTGAATATGCAGCGATCCCTTTTGAACTGGTAGCGGAGATGAACTGATTATCTCCCATGTAAAATCCTACATGTGTAATCGTGCCAGATGTATTGACTGCAAAGAAAACCAAGTCTCCAGGCTGTAGCTGATTTCTTGCGATTGCTGTTCCTGTTTTATAGAGGCCTGCTGAGGTATTTCGTGAATTGTCTATTCCATGTTGATTGAACATGTAGTATACGAATCCTGAACAATCAAAGCCAGATGGTGTAGTGCCTCCCCATAGATATGGAACACCTAGATAATTCCTTGTATCTTTGATCAATGATTTTTTGACAATTGCATGTTCAATGGCTGTATTTGTTGCTTGATCGACCTTGCCTGATATGGCAAGTCCATAATCACCTTGAAAGGTTTTTATTGCCTGTGTTGTGGCAGTATCGTAGCTTCCAGTCATTGTTGGTACGGCATAGTAGCCAAGGGTTTGCAGGTTTTTTTGAACGGTCTGTAAGCTAGTATTTACCGAAGTTGGTGGTACGGTTTCACCATTTGTAGCTCCTTGTGAATTTGGAATGGTTAATACTTGTCCTACTCGTATCGTATCACTTGTTAATTGATTCACTTGTTTTATTTGCTCAACTGTCGTATTGTATCTCTTTGCGATAACAGATAATGAATCTCCTGACACGATTGTGTAACTAATATTATTCGTATTCGTAGTAGGTGCTGGTTGCACAATTGGAGCTGAAGCCCCTTCCCCATCCTTTGGAATGATGAGTATTTGTCCAATTTTTAACTGATCTGTTTCCAGATTATTTGAGCTGCGAATTGCATCTAAGCTTATATTATATCTAGATGCAATTCCCCATAAACTATCACCAGCAACTACAGTATACTTGATACCTGAAGTAGTTGGGGCTTCAGTTGGTGCAGGAGTGGGGACTGTGTCTGTTCCATTATTTCCGCTTGAGGGAATGATTAATGTTTGCCCAATTCTTATTAGGTCGGATGTTAAATGATTGGCACTTCGGAGTGCTTCAACAGTTGTTCCAAAACGCTTTGCGATTACAGATAGACTATCTCCAGAAACCACAGAATAAGTTGTTGCATGTGATTGGGTAGGTTGTTGAGTAATGGATTGGGTGGTTTCGTTCGTGTTTGCTCCAATTAAAATCGGTATAATCAACGTCTGTCCAAGGCGTGTGGTATCATCTACCAGATTATTAGCTTCTTTAATGGCCGCAACGGTTGTACTATATTTTTTAGCTAAAACGGTTAAATAATCTCCTGTCGCAACAGTATGAATTGTCTTTGGGATAATTAACCGTTGATTCAATTGCAAAACATCAGAGGAAAGATGATTTGCTTGCCTAATATAATCGACTGAAGTTCCGTACCTGACAGATAGATTCCAAAGTGTATCACCTGATGAAACCTGGTAAAAAATCGTGTTTCCTTGTTCCGTTTGAGTAGTTGCATTCAATTCCTCTGCCTGTACAGATGATGTTTTTGAAGAAAGAGGGATAGATGCTACAACTAATCCACCAAGGATTACTTTTACTATGGTGACTTTTATATTTGGATATTTTTCTTTTACGATTTGACTGGCTGTTAACGTAATACTTTTTGTCACCTTTGGCACTCTTCCTAATTCTTCAGCAAACTCAGTTAATTGATCATCGAGGTAGAGAACTAAGGCAAATTCATCTTTTTGAGGATCAAGTTTTCTAAGTTCATATCTTTGTTCAATGTCCATGTTTTTGATTCTCCTTTTCATTACCTTGATGTAAACCTTAGTATTCCTAACGAATAGGAAATCATTACAACTTCAGTAAAGTAACAGAGAACCTAAGTAATGCAATTTTTTAATTTCCTTAACATAAAAAGACTGCTAGTTGGTGAGTTAAAACAATTAGTAGATTCATATGTCGAGGAGTACAATAATCATCGTTATCAGTAGGGATTAAAGAAGATGACCCCGGCACAATACCGAGGTCATCTGTTAGCAGCATAGACTATTTTATTAAATCCCCTACATAATTAAAATGCTGTTGAGCTTGTATTTTTCCTCTTTAATAATTGCTGCTTCTTCAGTAAGTTATTTAATGTTTCGGAACTTAGGAGCATTGCTGCTACAAAAACTACAATACAAAAAGGGAAGATTCCAATTGTCGATTGAGATGCAATAAAACCAAGAAGAGGTGGCATAAATGTACTACCTGTATAGGCAAAAGCCATTTGATACCCCATAATTGTCTGGGAATGCTTTTTCCCAAAACGTTTTGGGGTTTCGTGTAACATACACGGAAATATCGGTGCTAGACCTAATCCAACCATAATAAAACCTACAAGGGAGAAAATGGGTGGGAATGGTAGGAATAGAAGTGTGGCACCAGCAAATGCTATTATCTGCCCCATCCTGATGAGAGTACGGTTACTAATTTTAAAGGTAATAAAGCCTGTAATAAATCTGCCAATTGTGATTCCTGAGTAATATAAGGAGACCCATTTTGCAGCAAGTGATGCTGGCAATTCTTTCACATTTACCAGGAAACTACTTCCCCAAAGACCCATTGTGGCTTCAACCCCACAATAAAATAAGAAGGATATCATAGCTAGTTTAACCCCTTTAATTTGTAAAGGTTTTACATTTTCAGCATCTTCGTTATAGACTATACCTTTTGGATCTTCCGGCTCTTCGTTTATGGCGATATTGCTATTTTTTGCCCTTCTGTTCCATAAAGGCAGAGTGAAGAAAAGGATGACCACTAACGCAAATTGAATTCCTGAAATGATTAGATATCCATTGCTCCAGGAATTCTGTCCTGAAATAAACTGGGCCATAATGATAGGACCAATAGTAGCTCCTACTCCCCAAAAACAATGTAACCAGCTCATATGGTGTGCCTTGTAATGTGTAGCTACATAATCGTTTAATCCTGCATCAACAGCTCCTGCACCTAATCCAAGAGGTATGGCACATATAAATAACCAAATCACCGATGGAGCAAAATAAAATCCTAGTAAAGCACCAGCAGTCATTAAGGAACTGACAAATGTGACATTACCAGTTCCGAACCGTTTAAGAACCTTCCCACTTGCTAAACTGGAGATAATTGTGCCACCCGCTATCGTCATAAAAAGCAATCCGGCAGTCTCAAGTGGGACTCCGAAGTCCGATTGCATCACAGGCCACGCTACCCCCAACAATGAATCAGGTAAACCTAAGCTGATAAAAGCCAAATAAATGATGACTAAAAGGAATGTTGCCATATTTAAAACCCTCTCCTTTAAAACATTTTGTATTTAATTGTACTTTTCGATTTGTTTTACTCGTTTGATCCATTCATCATAAGATTAAGTCCAAGCCTTTGTAATCCATATAAATAATCTTGTTTCCAATCACTCATTGTTAGCTCAGGGAGATGTTCTGACGGGATATATTTTGAGCTGACTATAGAAATACTTTCTAATAATATTTTTTCAACTTCATCTTTACAAAAAATGATGGTATGAGGGTTAATGATAGCTACAAAGGATGCTACTAACCTGCTAATTGCATCAATCTGATAATCCTCGGAGATAGTTACCTTTTTAGGCCCACTTACGTTTTCTAACGCCTGCCCAAAATTTCGTTCATTATACTGAGGGACGAATGAAACCTCTCCTGCGAAAAATGTACTTCCTCGCACCACATCTCCATTTATCATAAATCCTGCACCTGGCCCATTTTGACCGGAATACAAATATATAAGGGATTGATTATCCTTAATCCCGTTATTATGGTGATATCCGAGAACTGCAGCATTCATATCGTTCTCTACTACGACGGGTATAGAAAAATAATCCTCATAATATCCTTTCAAATCAAAATTTTGTAACTGCACATATCCCGGTATATGAAAAATTCGACCGCTATCAACCGAACCAGGAACGCCGATTGCCATAGAACTGATTTTTGAATTTTCAGTTATTATTTTTTCGATGAACTTAGTTAAAAAATTTATACCATCATCTATTAATACACTTGGAGCTTTTCCTTGTTCCTTTACTTCTCCTACACAATTAAAAATTGTATAATTGGTCTCTGTCCTCTCTAAGAAAATTGCAAGCCCTAGCATATGCTCAGGATTGTATGTATATCTTTTTGCTCTTCTCCCACCACTAGATTCATCTAAACCGACTGAAATAATTTCACCATCCTTCTCCATCTGTGTTAGGAACTTACTTATTGTTGGGAAACTAATTTCTAATTTATCGCTGAGCTCAACTTTTGTTGCACTTCCAAGCTCTAAAAGAGATTTACGAATACCAGAAAGGATTACCATCCTCAACGATTTTGGAGTAGCATTCACAAACGTCACCACCTATTAACTAGACTTATTAAATAACTTTAATAAGTATCGAACAAAAAACTTATTAAAGTTATTTAATAAGTGATGTTGATAATATATCATATAAAATTATCGAATACAATTGTGATTATAAATTCGATGGCACTTTCTTCGACTAAACAGCTCCGTTCATTGAAGTTCCTTGTTTAAGTTCATTATGACCCAGCCGAATCTATGAAAAAAGTATTGTCCATGCCTGCTTTATCAAAAATTTGGTGTTGAACAGATGTTGTATATTCCTCTCCTGATACATTTTCAATTTTTTCCCAAGCAAATAATAATCTGAATTAACATATCTGACAAGGAACGGAAAATTCATTTTACAAATGAAGCGCTTTTCCCTATTCCCAATTGTTACATTGCAGAAAATGTTGTGACTTGCTCATCATTATAATAATATTTAGTCAGCAGTAAATTATAAAAAACAGTCTGGCAAAGTGAATGATAACTATGATTGTAATACCAATCCTTGGAGGTGATTATTTTGAGAAGCAATAAAGAAATGATGGAGTTAGGAATGAATTTCGCTCTAAATTGTGAAAAAATTAGAATCTTTACGCTTGAAGGTTCGCTAACAAACGAAAACATTCCGAAGGATGAATTTCAAGATTACGATTTTAGTTATTTTGTAACGGACATGGATTTTTTCAAAAAAAATGACGATTGGTTAACCTATTTTGGTCAAAGGATAATCATGCAAAAACCAGAAGCAATGGAATTGTTCCCACCTGAATTAGGTAATTGGTTCTCTTATTTAATGATTTTTGAAGATGGTACGAAAATTGACCTAACACTAATACCTCTAAACGAATATGAAGCCTATTTTAATAATAGTGACGGTCTAGTTGAAGTGTTATTGGACAAGGATAACCTAATTAAAGAATCTGTCATTGCTACAGATAGCATATATCACATTCAAAAACCAAGCTTACAATCTTTTGATGACTGCTGTAATGAGTTTTGGATGACCTCTACATATGTGGCAAAAGGTCTTGCAAGAAAAGAAATTTTATTTGCTGTCGATCTAATGAACGCTGCATTTCGTCCCAATTTGCTCACCATGTACGCTTTAAAATTGGAATTGAAACTGATTTTAGCTTAAGTACAGGTAAATCTGATAAGTTCTTAAAAAAATACGTTTCTGATGCAACATGGAATACATTGTTATCTACTTACAATATGGGATCATATCAAGAAATGTGGGAAGCACTTTATACTTGTTTTGAATTATTCAGAGAAACTTCTCACTTTGTCGCAGAAGCTCTTGATTATCACTATCCTAATTATGATGGAAAAGTGAGTATCTATATAGATGGAATTCGTAAAAAATACACCTAGCAAAAAAACTAATACTTTTTTACAATTGAAATAATCCATAATTCATTTTTAACAATAAGAAATGAATTATGGATTATTAACAAGTGGATCACCTTTTAAGACAATATAATTAAATCACGTTCCCCAAGTTGAAGTTTATGCTGTTATTTTAGTCGATCCTATCGCTCAAAATGACATTCATTACACACTTGAAATTTAAAGCCTTGAGAAAGGCTTTTCCCACAGCGTTTACATCGTTTTTTCTCAATTTGTACACCAGTCTTTAATTGTTCATGAATTTTATCACTGATTTCTTCGCGCACTCTTTCCCAGTAATGAGCTTCAGTCCTTTTACCTAATTTGTATAAAAATAAAAGATGAAGCCCAACCGACTTATAAGATAATTCAAGTTCTTCAAGGCCTGATTCCTTAATCAGTGGATCTGGTAATTCATGACCGTCAATGATCGCTTCTAGCTTTTGCTTCCACTGAGCTCGCAAAGTAGGTTCATTTGAAGAAAATGGTAAATGTAAAAAGCCATATAAGTCAGCAACTGACAGTTTTGCTTCAATGATTGAATCCTTAATCATTTCATACAAAAGCTTTTCTTCAGATAACGCAGCTTTTTTCGTTCCCTCAGGACTTTCAAATTGTTCCCACAAGTAAAAAAACAGTCCAAGCTTACGTGAGTATTTTTGAAACCTTTCAAACACACTCGTTGTTGGGGCTATTGCAAACCCTTGGAGCGGTGCATCCTCTTGTTCGAGGAGTCGAGCCATACTTTTAGGGTTGTTAGTAAACGCCACTTTGCCGATATTATAAATTCCTTTTCGACCGGCACGTCCCGCAATTTGCTTTACCTCTTGAGATGTTAGCCATCTTCTTCTTGTGCCGTCGAATTTATCATTCTCCAAGAAAACTATTCGCCTGATCGGTAAATTTAATCCCATTCCAATCGCATCTGTTGCAACAATGACCGTTGTTTCCCCTTTGATAAAACGCTGCATTTGCTTTTTTCTTGTTTCTGGTGGCATACTTCCGTAAATCATACTCACTTGGCGACCACTTCTTTGCAGCTCTGAAGCTGTTTCAAGGACACGTTTTCTAGAAAAGCATACGATGGCATCACCTTTTCTTGTATGATTTAAACGAAATAACTGAAACTCTACTTCTAGTGGAATGTCTCTTACATATTCATGAATTTCGACATGTGATTGACCAAGAAGCTGAAGAATCATTGCTTGTGCGTTAAAGCTGCAGATAATATGTACCTCTTTTGCATTGGCCTTTGTTATTGCTTTATACCATGAGAAGCCCCGATCCTTATCTGCGATCATTTGCGCCTCATCAATGACAACCACTTCATAGAATTCTTTTTCATGAAACATTTCTACAGTACAGGCTTGGTGGGCAGATCCGCTTACCAATTTTTCCTCTTCACCTGTTTTTAACGAACAAGGGACACCTTCTTCATTTAATTTTTCATAAATTTCGAGAGCTAATAATCGAAGAGGTGCTAAATAAATGCCACTGCTTGCTTGCTTCATTCGTTCGATTGCTTGAAAGGTTTTACCTGTATTTGTTTCACCAACATGTAAGACATAGTGAATATTGCGTCCGGCCGGTGGATTATATTCCCTTCCGAAAATATCCTCGATCATACGTGCTTCTTCTTCTTTTCGACGCTTGTTGTCTTCTAGCTCTTCTACTATTTTGCGTTCTCTTTCAGAAAGATCTTTATCAAAGATCTCGCGATGGGTAGTTAGGTCAAAGGGTATATCAATTAATTTAGTAAGATCAGTAACGTATTCCTCTAACAAATCATCAAAGAATTCCTGACCGAGATCTAGGAAAGGTTCATACGCTGATTCTTTTAATAATGAGTCAGGTAAAGCTTCATGATACGTTTTTAAGTACTCATCAAAAAGATGTGGTGGAAGATGCTCTTTTAGCCAATTTGGCCCGAAATCAAACAAATAATTTGTAATGAGTCTTTCATACTTTTCCGTTATATTCTCATCATATCGATTGCTGTTGTAAGCTAACTCTAACTCATTATTTAAATAGCTTGTAAAGATTATCTCATCTGATGATAATAGTATCCCTTTTTGTTCGATCTCAATTGCAAGCTTACAACCAAGTAGATAGCGAACATAGAGGTATAGATCTTCGTAATGCTCACCTAATAACTGGTCGATATAGTATTCAAGCTTGAGGAGTAATTTCTTTCTTTCTTCACGCTCCTGCTGAAGATTCAATCGGTTAGTATAGGCTTCTCGTGCTTCGACATATTTTTGATTCCATTCTTCCCGTTGATTTGCATACAGACTATCCAGCCAGCCAATCAAATCGAATGTTGCTACATCTCTTATTTCGTTGCGGAACATTTGATTAATCAGCTTTTTGCTAACCTCTTCTACCACATATCCCTTTTCAAAGAGAAACTGTTTCTTTTCAGAATAGGAAGCATGACTTGTTGTAGAATTTAACCATGCATTTAACCAAATTTGATCGAGGTATTGTCCTCGTTCCCTAATATATTGTTCATAGGAAGGCGCGATTTCTTTTTCTTCTAAATATTTATATAGATCGTTAAAGGCCATTTCTTTCGTTCGCTCGACAGCCTTTTGGTAGTGATTTGCTAAGATTTCGTTCATAAAAAACTCCTCACAGAAAGATTAGATTCCGTTCTTTTGTTTCTTTTATTTTAATATGTATTAGTTTTATGATTTATATTATTTTATTTGTGTTAGAAAAAGAGAAAAGCCTCAATACCTTTTATTAGGGCTTGAGACATTTCTCGATCGTAATCATTTCGTATAGTAACAATTTTATGCTTCTCCTGGTCATACTTCAATAGGAACGTTAATTAGGCTAATCGCTTCCATAAGTTTATCAAGTAATGTTTTGTATCACTTGTGTATATTGTTGAACACAGTTTCTGCCCTTCCTTTTCGCGGCATATAGAGCCTCGTCAGCTTGGCGAATGAGTGTTTGAATGGATTGATGATGAACTCCAGAATTCATCATTGCATGAGAAATACCAAAGCTTGACGTTACACAAATCTCTTTCTTGTTTATCAGCATATGTTTTTCGGCTATATTCAAACGAATTGTATTGGCTAACTCAAATGCATCATATAAGGATGTATTAGGCAAACAAATAATAAATTCCTCACCGCCAAAACGACCCATGATGTCTGTTACGCGCAGGCATTTTTTCGCTACCTTTACAACATATTTTAACACATGATCACCTGCGTCATGTCCTAGAGTATCATTTACTTTTTTAAAATGATCAATATCGAACATAATGATTGACACATTTCCTTCTGTACTAATGAGGGATTCAAGAAGCTTTTCAGTTTTTCTCATAAAGTAGGTCCGGTTATACACTTGTGTTAAGCCGTCCATGCTAGCTAGCAATTTTAATTTTTTCTGCAAATACACTTGATCTGTTATATCAACAAAGCTAATAATCTTACCAAGTTGCTGATTGTTTTTAGTTAAAATGGGAGAAAATCGAATATGATAGTTGATCTTTTTTTCTTTTATACATATCTCATAATCGTTTTCCTTCCCTAAATATATGATGTTTGCAAGCTCTTGATTTTCTTTAAGAACATTTGTGATGGTTTTCCCAATATAAAAGTGATTTAACATTGGGAGGATCAGCTTCATCGAATTGTTGTAATCAACAATGACATCTTGGTGATTTAAAACTATCACTCCCTCTTTCATGCTAGCAAATACAGTATCCCTCGCGATCGGGGAGACATTAAACATTTGAAAAGATAATAGAGCAGCGCCATGAAAAAGGAAAGATACGCTCATGGAAACTGGTCCGAGGTCAATTCCATAAGGACTAATATTATTCATATAGAAATAGCTGGCGATGATCGGTACAAGTAGTCCTGCTACCATTGTTAAAATTTGCAACCGAAATCGTAATAAGACTTGCTGATTTAATTGAATTAGCAGGATGATGACACTGACCATGATACACAAAAAGACAAAGATAGAATGGACGAAATACCAAGGTCCTCCCTCAAGCTTTATAATCGGGAATGGACTATCTGCTCTAAGCTCCATTGACGTGTAATAAAAGTGATGAAGGTCATTTGTACTATGCAAAAAGATCGTGATGAAAGGGATAATGAAAAGGATATAAGACAACCATGGTTTTAATTTTTGCCCTGTATAATCCAAGCTCATTAATAAAAGAAATAAAGGGATAAAGGGTAATGCTAGATATTCAATCCTTAGCCAAAAAATTATTTGCTCGATCGTTTTACTCGAAAGTTCAAATGCATAGGCAAATGTAAAGATCGCTGATGTAAAAGTGACTAGCATATAATACCTAGCACCTGGTGCACCTTTTAATTTCAAGATGGCATACCCGCATAAAAAAACACTTAATAAGCCGGCTATAATTATTATTAGTATGTATATCAATAATTCCTGCAGCAACATCATCTACTCCATTTAGTTAAAAGGTACTAGTTGATTTCATTATATAGCAGTTTATCCTTAATTGACTAGTTTTGTATTTATTTAGAATTCTTGGGTTGTCTATATTAATTAAGGCTCTTTTCTAAAAGATTGTTGCTTCTAACGCAAAGTCTAAATTAAAGACATACATTTATTTAGAAAAATAATAAGTTTTGAATAGAAACTAACTTAAAATTAATAATTGACTAATAAAAACATAAAATTTTTTATAAAATGACGCTACTCTAGCTCCTCTTAAAACCTATATAGAAAGTGAAAGAACATATTTTCATTTTTCTATTTTTTAGGAGGGGAAAACTCATGGAAAAACTTACCTTTGCAAACATACAAACCTACCAATCATTTGAAACGATCGAAGCTATGGACTTAGCAATTCGCGGATTTTTATACAAGCATAAATCAGCACTATCAGAAGGCACCTTTAACGTTTTAAAATTCATCTGGAGACATTCGGTAAAGGTAGTTGGTGTTTCATTTGCAAAGTACGATACAATTGCAGAAAATTTACTGATAAGCCGGAGAACCGTAATTCGTGCAATTAAAAAGCTGGAAGGCCTTGGGATCATTAAGAAAATCCCAACTGCTAGAATGAACGGTAAACAAGGGGTTAATCTACTTGTCATTCAACCATTTCAGACGATTGACCAGTTAAAAAATAATATGACACCCCAATCTGTCACTGCAAATGTCACACCTAATAAAACAGAGAATAAGCAAAGCTCACTCTGTGAGAATAAACAAATACCTAATAACGTAAGAGAACAGGAAAACCGTGAACATCATGAAGATGTTGCTCTACAAGAAAGGTCAGAATCAATCCCAACTCAACAAATCGATACAAGCTTTTTACCGGAATCTGTTCACAAGGAATTTATTCAAGCAGCAAAGCCCTTTTTATGTGCAGTTGATATCTACAAGCTTTGGAAACGTGTGTTAATTGTTTATAAAAAACTCAAACTCGAACGAGATTGGATGATGTAATTGACACGGTGATTGGGGCATTTAAGCAAACTGTTTTTAAGAAAAAAATGAATAGTATCCGTTCTACATTTGAGGGGTATTTCTACAGTGTATTGTATGGGATGATGATTGTGGAGAAACGACGGGAGAATAAGCATTTGTTGTTTGATTTTATTGGGGATTGATGACATTGTAAGATGTTCAATTCCCCACAAACATCGATAGGAAAGCTTATTTACCAACGCAAAACTTCTTATTTTACTTGAATTTGTAAAAGAAACTTTCATTTTTGAAGATTCGAATCGTTTACTAAGAAGAACTAATTCATTTCTTGTACTTAAACAACCAAAAAACATGATATTCTCCATCGTGATGCTCACGAATAGGGAGCAATCTAAATTTTTTTAAATCACACTTATCATCACATTTCATAGTTTTTATTTGGTTCCAACCATTCATTCTCTAAAATACTCATTTCCCATAGGCTCCAGTATTGGTCACCAATTTTTCTGGAGTCTCTAAGTAACCCCTCTTTTATAAATCCTGCCTTTTCATAACAAGTAATTGCAGACAAGTTAAAATCAAATACACCGAGACTAACTCTATGTAATTTAAGCTCATCAAATGCAACTTTGAGGATTTCTGTCATCATTAGTTGACCAATTCCTTTCCCCCTTACATTTTTATCCCCGACTAATACTTTTCCTACTCTTGCCGACTTATTTTTTCTGTCAATATTACCTAAAGATATATGTCCTATTACATTCCCAGTTTCCTTATATTTAACACTATAAACGAAAGCAGTTGAGTTATCCTTATTCGCATCTTTAAGGTAATTCTCTAATTGTTGCTCATTTAATGGGTAGCTAAAATTAGGACCTCCCCATTGAAGTAAGAATTCAGGTGAATCAATCCAATTGTTTAGTTGTTTGAAATCTGAACGCTTGAAAAACTTTAATTCAACCATAAATGTCTCCTCTTTAGCCTCTTAATAATTTTTATGTTACTGACTGAAGCACCTAGTTAGTTGATTATATATCAACAATTAACATGCTGTTTTGTTACCTTTTAACTTTAAAACTGTTTTTCCAACAGCTGCAAAGGCAATCAACAAAGTAATAAGACTTGCAACAAAGAACCCGGTTGCATATGTAGGAATATTCTCATCTGCTACTCGGTCATTTATCTCTAATCCTAAAAAATGTATTCCAATGCCATCACCATCTACATTTGTTCCAAGAAACCATAAATCTATTCCCTTGTTGAACATTAATACAGTAATGAAAGCAAGAAAAATGAAACCAATCCAACGATTAATAGCATTCATTTTATAGCCTCCTTATTCAAATAATAGCATATTTTTCCATTTTACCTGTAAGTTCATATTGCAATAACCAATAACCAGCTTACGTTAATAGAATAATATTTAAAAAGGCTGTTTTCGCAAACTTTGTTGCTATTTACCAAGTATGCGGTGTGGTTGGTTTCCGCTCCAGTTGCTCGCTTTCCGCGGGGCGGGCGGTGAGCCTCCTCGGCGTAAACGCCTGCATGAGTCTCACCTGTCCCGCTGCTCCCGCAGTAGTCTCGCACTTCCGCTCCAATCAACCTGAATTAGTTTTTATTTTAAAAGCAACAATCTTTTAGAAAACAACCTTTAAAAAAGAACCTTCAATCCAAAGATAGATCAAAGGTTCTGTATTATTATTTCTAATGATTATTTACTCAATTTCTTAAATGAAAGGTTCATCCCATTCTTAACTGGTAGTAAACCCTCTGATGGAAGTTTCACTTTATTTTATCTTTGTTTTTTATAATCTTTACCTTTTTAATCTTCTTTATAGAAAGACTTGTAGTAAATGAAAAATGTTGCTTAAGCCTTTTCATTCCATACCTTGGTTCCTACATCAATAGATTTAACTAAAAACCGGCTCTTTTTTTTTGCCTAGACCTAGCGTCTGCGCTGTTGAAGTATGAATTTCGTGCAGAAGCTCTGGGTTTTCCATTAGTGTATCTCCATAAGATTGAATCATTTCTTTGATTTTCGGTTCCCACTCTTTCATATGTTGTGGGAAACATTTATTGATTACCTCAAGCATAACGTGAACGGCAGTCGAAGCACCTGGAGAAGCACCTAGTAATGCTGCGATCGAGCCATCAGCAGCAGTAATCACTTCTGTACCAAATTGAAGCGTTCCTTTGCCTCCAGCTTCAGTATCTTTAATAACTTGAACACGTTGGCCCGCTACTACTAAATCCCAATCCTCGATATTGGCGTTCGGGATAAACTCACGTAACTCTTCCATACGCTGTTCTTTTGATAACATAACTTGCTGGATCAGGTATTTTGTCAATGACATGTTTTTTGCACCTGCAGACAACATAGTTAAGAGATTATCCGGTTTTACGGAAGTTATCAAATCAAACATTGAACCGTATTTTAAAAACTTTGGTGTGAAGCCGGCAAATGGTCCAAATAACAACGATTTTTTATTGTCAATAAATCGTGTGTCAAGATGTGGAACAGACATTGGCGGAGCACCAACCTTAGCTTTTCCGTACACTTTTGCATGATGCTGTTCTACAACTTCCGGATTATTACACACCATAAATATTCCGCTTACCGGAAATCCTCCAATATGTTTTCCTTCAGGAATACCTGATTTTTGCAGTAAATGAATGCTTCCGCCTCCGCCTCCAATAAAGACGAATTTTGCAGTTTGGCGTTCGACAGTACCGTTATCTGAATTTCGCACTTTTAATTCCCACAAGCCGTCGCTAGTACGTTTAATATCATTAACACTATGGTTGTAGTTTATATCGACATTTTTACTCTCTAAGTGCTCAAACAACATGCGCGTTAAAGCGCCAAAGTTGACATCAGTTCCAGAATCAATTTTTGTTGCCGCTATAGGTTCATTCGATGCGCGGTCTTGCATAATAAGCGGAATCCATTCCATTAGTTTTTCAGGTTCATCGGAAAATTCCATCCCTTGGAATAGCGGATTGTTTGACAGCGCTTCAAATCGTTTCTTTAAAAACGCAACATTTTGTTCTCCTTGTACTAAACTCATATGAGGCAATGGCATGATAAAGTCCTGTGGATTATGTATCAGCTTTTTGTTTACAAGGTAAGACCAAAACTGCATTGAAACCTGAAACTGTTCATTAATGTTTATAGCTTTACTAATATCTACTGTTCCATCTGGTTTTTCAACTGTGTAGTTAAGCTCGCACAGTGCAGCATGCCCCGTTCCCGCATTATTCCACTCGTTAGAGCTTTCCTCTCCTGAATTTGCGAGCTTCTCAAACATTGTAATTTTCCATTCCGGTACTAATTCTTTCAAGAGTGTCCCTAATGTCGCACTCATGATTCCGGCGCCAATTAAAATGACGTCTGTTTTAGTTTCTCTGATGCTCATTTTTTACCAACCTTTTCCCCTGAAATTTGCAGAAAAGGCGTCACACCAAGCTAAGGCGCGACCTAGTCACACACCTTTTCTGTCTCAATTAAAACCATATTTTGTGTATTACAATTTTTCGTAAATAATATATCTTCTATTATATGATAATTTTAAATTATTTAAAAGCTTGTAAAACGGGAGAAGTCCTTCTGCAAGGCCTAGGAACACACAAAAACTCAAGCATATTCTTAATTGCAGCACGATTCTCCTTTGTAAAATTAAAACAACAAAAAGCGACCTTGGTCATTCTAATTAGAATAACGAGGTCGCTTATACTATTTCTTTACTCATTAATTTTTCTCCTTCAGTTCAGTTAATACATTGTTTTATTGGCTTATCTTCCGAATGATCCTTAACATCAGCATTAAATTTATCAAATAAATAAGTTAAGTAAGAATTTAATTCAAATCGGTCCCCATTAACAAAATCAGATATAATATGCTTTTTCTCCATCAACACTCTTCTCCCTTCTTTAAGCCTATTTATATATTCTCAAACTATTAATCTCTTATACATTTAAAAAAAAATATTTTGTATTAATTTTCTAAAGTAAACAAATCTAAATCGATTTCTTGCGTTTCATGTGTATACCAGCAGATTTTTTATAGCCTAAAACTTTGCTTACGAATAATCTTTAATTCATCAGTTAACCGTAGGAATTCATCTTTATTTCTATTCTCCAATGACTGATCAATACCCTTAAGAATTCGATCGATCTGAAAATCATGAAGTGCTTTATCTAACACCATTTGCGCATAATCAAAATTATCATTTACAAGTTGTTGAGATGTATCAATCGAAGACTTTTTCATCAAAAATCAACTCCTTGGTTTTTTCTATCTCACTAATGTTGGTCTCAAGGCTTTAAGAAAAAATAAAACTAAGAAATCACAAACCCTCCTATTTTAAAGCAATATATATCGGCCTCACCTTCGCCATATAAATTGATGACCACTCGTGCCACCCTCCTTACTTTTATTATAACTGAAAACGCTTACACAAGTAAAGGATATTAAAAGCTAAGTTTAAAATTGTACAGGAGTTAGGGTGAAATGTGATTTAATTTAATCAAATAAAAAACAATTCCCTTTCATTAGTGGATATTAGATAAAGTGTAATATACCCTTCATTTTGATTCAAACATTATAGGAGATAATATTACATCCTTTTTTGAATTTCAACGATGAGGATATTTAATAATTCCCTTTGCAGCAAAACATAATCCTTTATCGCTTTGAAAAATAATACCCTAATATGTAATATAATTCAATGAATCGAAAACAATTTTTAGGTTTATCCCTTTACAGATATCAATGGAATTTAAATAAGATGACCCCTGTTCAAAACTTCAATACAGAGATCATCTTCAAAAAAGAGCTTATGCTTCTTTAAAATATTCTTTACAAAGGGTACATTTTATCGAAATCGATAGACTTTCTTTCATTATAATCACTTATTCACTTAATAAGATAAAACTACAACACTGAGAGTAAGATACAACGACCGACTAGAGGCGAAGTTCACCTATTGAATTGAATTTCCTTTTTCTAAATCCGTTTTTTTTCTAGTTCCAAAACAATTTGTGGGTGCTGTTTATCTAACTTATAAAAAAATAAAATAACTATTTGAATTAACGAAAGTGAAATTGGTGCCGCAAACATTAATACTCGTATCGTATATGTAGCGAGTTCTGTTAACGCCTCAGGATTATATCCTGCCCAGCCTAGTGCATAAGCAGCAAAAGAAGACCCGATGGCGATTCCAAATTTCGTTGCAAAACTATATCCAGAGTATAGTAATCCTTCTGTTCTCTTACCAAATTTCCATTCTTGATAATCAACTGTGTCAGCTAACATTGCAAAATTTGCTGGAAAACTAATCCCGATAAGCGTATTTGCTATAAAGAAGATAGACACAAATAATACAGGGGATACCCCTTCCATAAAGGCTAAAGCCGCAAATAATACTATGGATATAGGTGTTACGATTAAGCTACCATTACGATTTCCAACCTTTGTTAATATAGCTGGCGCCAACGCCCCACCCACAAAGTTACCTACATTAAGTACCGTTAAATAGACTGGAACCATTCCAGGCTGTTCTAATACATACATAACGTAATAGATTAATACGCCATACATAAGACCGAGGCGTAGGAATATTAGTAGAGAATTACTTGCAATAATCACCCAATGTTTATTTTTAATCATCCTTACGATAGATTCTTTAATGCTTACTTTCTCTTTTTCATCAATTGAGTGATATTCACTATAGCGTTCCTTACAATTTTTAAAAGTTAAGTAAAATAATATGATACCAATAGCAGAAAAAAGCGCCATTGTAATTGGAAATCCAACTTGTTGATTTCCATTGCCAAAAAAGTCAACTAGAGGTAGTGTTAATGCTGCGACTAAAATTGAACCAAGGGCCATCCCCATCATCCGGAAGCTTCCTAATTGCGTTTTTTCCTTAGGATCTCTCGTCATCATTGGCATAAGAGCTCCATAAGGTAAGTTAATTCCTGTATAAATCATACCAAGTAAGGTATAAGTAACATATGCATACACTAGTTTTCCTGTATCTGAAAAATCTGGAGTAATAAACGTAAGAATACTTAAGACTGCAAAAGGAATTGATAAATAGAGAATATAGGGTCTTGCTTTTCCGTGCTTTGTTTTTGTACGGTCGACGAGTATTCCCATAATTGGGTCATTCACTGCATCCCATATTCTTGTTAACAAGAACAGGGTACCTACTGCTGCAGCTGTAATTCCAAAAATATCGGTATAAAAAAAGAGAAGGTAGCTTGAAGTCATTCCCCAAACAAAATTTGAAGCTAGGTCACCGAAACCATAACTAGCTTTTTCTAATGTACTTAACTTAGGCTGTGTCTCTACTTTGGTTGTATTTGTCTGCAACATTGCATCCATCTAATCAACTCCATTTTATGAAAGTAAAAAACAAGTTACTTGAACCAATGTTTAACTTAAGCGCTTTCAATCGAATCCTAGATCATACCCCATGTCCTTTTAAAAAGTGTATGGAGTATGATCATTTCAATAAATCTAAAATTCTATCGTTTTTCCAGTTTCAGCAGATTCATAGATAGCTTCAAGTATTTTTGTAACAACATACGCCTGCTCTGGCTTTACTAATGGCTCTTTATCTTCTAAAATAGCATCGATCCACTGTTTTGCTTCTAATTCACCCGCAGAGAGAGACTCCCCATCGAAATAAGCAACTCCACCCTCTGACGAAGTTTTTGTTTCTGTGAATTGACCATATTTCGTCGAATTAAACGTTACATGTCCTTTTCCTGCCCATGCATCGCCAAACATTTCTGCACCAGCTTCTGTTCCACACAATGTTACCTGAGCTTCTTTAGTATTGATCATATTTAAAGCCCATGAAGCTTCTAGCATAATCGTTGCCCCGTTTTCCATCTTAATATATCCGAATGCAGAATCTTCTACTTTAAATTCCTCTTGATTCCAAGGTCCAAAGATATTTCCCTCACTTTTATCCTTCAGCTTATGGAAGACAGAACCTACGACTGATTTAGGCTTATAATTGTCCATCATCCATAAAGTTAAATCTAGTGCATGAGTTCCAATATCGATTAATGGGCCACCACCTTGTTTTTCCTTATCCATGAACACTCCCCATGTAGGAACTCCACGTCTACGAATAGCATGAGCTTTTGCAAGATATACTTCTCCTAAATCCCCTTTTTCACAAGCTTCATAGAGGGCGCTTGAATCATTTCTAAAACGGTTCTGATAACCAATCGTTAACTTCTTTCCTGTTCTTTTTGCAGCTTCAACCATTGCTTTTGCTTCTGCAGAATTAATTGCCATTGGCTTTTCACACATAACATGTTTGCCTGCTTCTAATGCAGCAATTGAGATTTCCGCGTGGGAAACGTTTGGTGTACATACATGTACAACATCGATTGTTTCATCTTTTAGTAGCTCGGTATAATCTTCATAAATAGTTGAGTCGCTTTGTCCGAATTCTTTTAATGCCTTTTCTGCACTTTCTCGTACAACATCACAAAATGCAACCAAGCTCACTTTATCGGTAAATTTTGATAATGACGGTAAATGCTTTTGAAAAGCAATACCACCACAACCAATAATTCCTACCTTTAACTTTTCATTCATTTTATATTCAACTCCTTACTAGTTATCATTTGATAATTCTTAAAGCTAATCGCAATGCTTTCTAGCTGTTCTTTTGTAGTCCAATCTTGCTCAACAAAGAAATACTTCGCCTTTCCAATATCATTTGCTTGTTGAATGATTTGCTTAATTTCCATCTTCCCTTCACCTAATTCTGTGAAATAATCCGGTTTGGAGAAGTCCATAAATTTCTCCATTGTGACTATCTCATCATCCATGCTCTCAAAGATGTTAATTGGTTCAACATCAACAGGTAGATCCTTTTGATGTATTAGGTCACATCGTCCCCCTAGCTTTTTGAGGTAATCTATCGGATTTACTCCCCCTCTTAATGCCCAGTATGTATCAAACTCAATTTTAACCAAGCTAGGGTCGGTATGTTCTAAGATGAGGTCAAAAGCTGATACACCGTCAAACTTTTGAAACTCGTGAAAATGATTATGGTAATAAAAGTCTAGTCCACTTTTCTTACAACGTTCCGCATATTGATTTAGAGCTGTAGCCTGTCTTAATACATCTTCTTTTGTCTTAAAAAAGGCAATTGGACAGACGATTGCTCTACTACCAATTTCAAGATTAAAATGAATTAGTTCATCCCAATTTGCCTTCTCTAATGGAAAGGCATGTGTTGAAACAATCTTCAAATTGAGTCTGTCTAGGTGCTGCTTTAATTCTGAAGGATTCATTCCACTCACAAGAATATCATTTTCAACATCATGAAATGCAAGTTCGATATTTCTATAGCCAATTTCAGAAATTGATTCTAACGTTCCAACATAATCCTTTTGTAATTCATCTCTTACGGAAAACAGTTGAAGTCCTAATTCCATGTTCATCCTCCTATTTTTTAGTTTCTTTTCAATGTAATCCGTTACATTTTTTGATACATAAAAAATTGTTGTTTAAGATTTCAAAAATAAAATGTAATCCGTTACATTGTTTGATAAAAAACTGTCAACGTTTACATTTCAGAATATTAAAAAATGTAATCCGTTACATTTTGATTTTAGCTTATACTGTTAAAATCGTCAACTGCTTTTTTTAAAAGCGATTGACGATTATTTTACTCTTTAATATCTATGTTTACTGTTGAACCACGAAGTATTAGGTTGTGCTCTAGAGTAATATTTTGGTAGTTAGATCCCTCTTGGTTCATTTGATTAATTAAAAGCTCGAATGTTCTATATCCTAATTCATATTTTGGTTGAGCGATGGTTGTTATCTCCGGAATAGACATTAGCGCTTCTTTAGTATCATCAAAGCCTACAACCGCCACCTCATCAGGAACTCTAATCCCATTCTTTTTCAATGCATTCACACATCCGACAGCAACTACATCGTTAATACAGAAAATAGCAGTGGGCTTATCTTCAAGTTTTAATAGATCCTTTGTGAGACATAGGCCGTCCTCATATGTAAAATCCCCAAATTTAACAAGACTTTCATCAAATTTTAGGCCAGCTTTAGCTATTGCTTCTTGATATCCTTGTAAACGCAATAAAGCAGATCCACTATTTTTGCTTCCTATCATTGCAATTCTTTTGTGACCTGACTTTATTAAATATGAAATAGCATCATAACCTGCCTTTTTATCGTCAATGGAGACTATGGATGTATATTTTGTTTCCTTCCATTCACTACATTGGACTAAGCTGTATTGTTTACCCAGATCATCTAGTTCTTGAGGGCTTAGTGTTGAGCCAATTACAATAAGACCATCGACAAACCTATTTTTTAGCATGGCAATTAATTCTTGCTCCTTCTTTTTGCTATTTGTAGTAGGAGCAGCAATTACACTATATCCATGCCTCTGCGCGGCGTCATCAATTCCACGAAATAAGTCAAGCATGATAGGCCATATAAGACTTGGAGTTAAAAGTAATATTCTCATCGTCTGATCTCTTCTTAAGTCCCTACCAAGAAAATTAGGAGAGTAACCGAGAGTTTCAATTACTTCTAATACCTTACTGCGAGTAGCCTCCCTCACTAGAGAGCTATTATTTATTACCCTTGAGACTGTTGCTACTGATACATTTGCTCTTTTCGCAACATCTTGTATAGTTAAGTTTTTACTTTCCATGATAACTCCTTTAATTTTAAACACATTTTTCAACCAATATCCTTGTTTATATATCACTAGCATATATACATCACTATTCATAGTGATAAATTATACGATTAGTCAGTTTACATTTTATTATAATTATATCCGATATTCTATTAAGTGTATTGAGAGAGAGAAATAAAATTTTAAATAGCAACTTAATCATCTTCTATCAATTAAGTTGCAACTTAACAAATATGAAACTCATTATATATTTAACATATGCGAATAGACTCCTACTTGCAAAGTTATCAAGTTTTGTACCGAATTCGAATTTTTTCGACGTGTTGCCCACCCTAATTTTTTCCTAATTGTGAAAAAGCCCTTCATCAAGAATCAATTGAAAAAAGGCTTTTTCCATTAAGCTATTACCCAGTAATATCACGTTTTCTATATCCAATAAACCCTATAATCATCAAAACGATGGCAATACAGGTCAAAATGGTCATCTTTAATACATTCATCTCTTCTACTGGAAGTTGAGGGATATTGCCGAATGGGGATAGATTCCTCA
Organism: Metabacillus bambusae; assembly: GCF_017497975.1. Lineage (GTDB taxonomy): Bacteria > Bacillota > Bacilli > Bacillales > Bacillaceae > Metabacillus > Metabacillus bambusae. The sequence continues at coordinate 31,940 of NZ_JAGDEL010000020.1, forward strand.
TCCAGTCAGGAAATTGCAGCAATCCACCTAAGTAAACCACAAGGAACGAATATCCTAAATACAGCCAGATAAATCCGGTGAATTTCGGGAATATTCCAATAAGCAGCACGGCCAAACCAATCATCAACCACATAGCTGGTAAATAAACCATAGCTGCTTCAAACATGACATCAAAGGAAATCGGATCTTCCATCACAGAGGCTGCAGCTGACCACAATCCAACTAACGCAAGAAATAACATGACTAACCCAAAGATCATCGAAAGAATAAGATAGCTTCCTATTACTTTTGAACGTGATACCGCACGAGAAAGTAAATGCTCGGTCCGGCTCTTTTTCTCCTCCGCTTTTAGCTTTAATATAAACATTAACGCAGGTATCGTACAGATCATCGAAATGACGGACATTAGCATCGATAAAAATTGCTCAGTTAAAGATAACCCATTATCAGGTGTTAATAAATTCGTCAGCATTTCATTATTAGAAAAAAACGATTCTAAATCACCAAAAACTGATCCATAGGATGCTCCTAAGACATACAACCCAATGGCCCAAGAAATGATCCCAGTTCTCTGGAGTCTAAAAGCAAGACCAAACGGACTTTGCAAAAAACGTGATGCATGTTTTCGGCCTGGCTTTGCAGGTAAAAAGCCCGAATCCAAATCTCGAATCGTATTTAAATAGAAGGCAACAACAACTAGAATGCTAGAAGCTCCAACTGTTAAGATAATCGGCCACCACAGATTATTCACATATACTTCTGTCCTTAAAATCCACCCAAGCGGAGAAAACCAAGAAACGGTTTCATAACTTACATCCCCTACTGCTCTTAGGAGATAAGCTCCCACTAGTACTGTAAATGACAGGCCAATTGTACCTCGAGCATTTTCTGATAGCTGGGCAAACAATAGAGTGATCGCAGTGAAGAAAATACCTGTAGCTCCTAAAGCTGCCCCATAAAGAAGTGAGCCTTCTAAATCAATGCTTTCAATTTGCAGGCTATATAAGCCAAGTCCAATGATTAATGCTAAAAGTACATTTATGCTAAACAGGACGAGGAATGTAGCACTTGCATTTGATAGCCTCCCTACTGGAAGTGAGCGAATTAATTCTATTCTCCCCTCCTCTTCATCTGCCCTTGTGTGACGAGCAACAAGCAAAATGCTCATAATCGCTACAACCATCGCAGTAAAAAGCAGCATTTGATGGGCCATCATTGGTCCAGCAGTATAGTGATCAAGGCCATACCCTGGTCCAACCATTGCAGTCATCGCGGGATTTCTCATCGTCTCAGCAATCGCCTGTCTTTCTTGTGCAGATTTATATAAACCTGTAAATGCTGAGGCAGTAATGATGGTAATGAAAGATAAAGCAATCAACCAAATCGGGATCCGTAACCGATCGCGTCGGAGAATGAAACGGGCCATTCTTTTCGTTTGACTGTATAGCTGTTTCCACATTAGGATACACCTCCACCTGTATTGGCAATTGAACCTGTACCTTGGTAATGGCGCATAAATAAATCTTCCAAAGTAGGTGGTGAGCTCTCAAGTTTCACTAGGCCAAACTGACTAATATACTGCATAACCGTGTCAAGCTCATTTGAATCTACTTGAAATGAAAGTCCATGATCGACCTTTTCAATATCGTGAACCCCTTTTAGTTCACCTAAAGAGGTGATCAGTCGCTTCGTATCAACAAGAAGATTCGTTCTTGTTAAGTGACGAAGCTCATGTAATGTACCCGTTTCAATGATTTTCCCCTGGCGAATGATTCCAACCGTATCACATAATTTCTCAACCTCTGATAAAATATGGCTGGAAAGCAGAACACTTTTCCCAGCTGCTTTTACATCTATGATACAATCTTGAAATACTTTTTCCATTAAGGGATCAAGACCTGATGTTGGCTCATCTAGAATATACAGGTCGGCATCAGAAGAAAAAGCAGCAATTAACGCAACCTTTTGGCGATTACCCTTTGAATAGGTTCGACACTTTTTAGATGGATCTAGTTTAAATCTTTCAATCAATTCCTCACGTCGTCTTTTGTTCGTCGTCCCACGCAATGTCATAAATAGGTCAATAACTTCCCCGCCTGTTAAGTTCGGCCATAGATTCACATCGCCAGGTACATACGCAATCCGCTTATGAATGTCAACAGCATCCTTCCAAGCATCCTTGCCAAAAATCATCGCTTTTCCTTCTGATGCTTTCAAAATTCCTAATAAAATCCGAATCGTTGTTGACTTTCCTGCCCCATTCGGACCAATAAAACCATAGACTTCCCCACGATTAACTTCTATATTTACTCCGTTTAATGCAATGAATTTTCCAAATTTCTTCGTCACATTCGTTGTTTTCAATATCGACATGTCAGATCCTCCCCGCAATATCCTAATGACTTAGAGTTACCATTCCATTTACAATTCGTTAGGTTATGAAATATTTAAACTTATATAGTTCATAATATACAAAATATATCTCATTGACAATATTTTATGAACTATTTCATTTGTTTTATTACATAAATTTCATTAAACTAAAAATGAGGTGAAAGAAATGGACGGCTTCCAAAGGCGAAGAGAACAAAAAAAACAGAATATCCTAGAGGCGGCATTAACGTTATTTATGGAATATGGAATTCAAAAGGTTTCGATTTCAGAAATAGCGAAAAAAGCAAATGTCTCGCAAGTGACAATCTATAATTATTTTGAAAGTAAGCATAAGTTAATTCATGATGTGTTCATTTATTATATTGAAAAATCATACACTCAATTTGAAAAAATTGTTTTTGCTGACATCCCTTTTCCAGAAAAAATAAAACAGTTCATTTTTTCGAAAAAAGAAACAGCCAAACAAATTCATGTAGAGCTATATCAGCATTTGATGAAGGAATATTCTCAAGAAGGTAATTATATCGAAGGTCTTTATACCCAAAAGGTCATACCTCTTTTTACTCACCTATTAAAGGAAGGAAAGGAACAGGGGTTTGTTGATCCAAATTTATCAAATGAAGCAATTTTATTTTATGTAAAGATGCTGAGTGATTATATTCAAAGAGAAGAGGTCTATCAGAGCATATTGCCGATGACGGAGGATATTACGAATATTTTCTTTTATGGGATTGTTGGTAAAAGGGATAATTAAACTATTTTTTGACTATTTCGATTGCCGAAAAATACAAATCCTCAACGCTTGCATTCGTTGAGGAAATAAATTTTTCAGCAATGATAAATAATTCTTTGAATAGATACGTAATTAATAAAATGCTGAAAAAGCAGGGATTTATTAAGATTATTTTCCTTCGAGTGTTTCTTCTGTTTTCTCTTTAGATAAAAACCAACCACCTAAAGCGATAATCAGCATAACTGACCAGAAAATTGACTTCCAAATGACACCTTCAACAAAATCATGAGAAATAATGTGTACCGAAGGATGTGCAAGAGTATGCATTAATAACTTAACCCCTACCCAACCAACTAATAGCATAGCCGCTTTTTCGAGACTAGGACGCTTGGTTAATAACCTAACAAAGACTCCTGCTGCAAAGCGAATGACAATTAAACCTGCAATTGCACCAATAATAATAACAATAAATTTAGCGCCATCCATACCACCAATATCACCCATAGTCGTATCAGGCAAATCAACAACAAGAGCTACTGCTGCTAATATTGAATCAACAGCAAATGCGATATCTGCTAAAGCAATTTGTGCCACAGTCATCCCATAGCTTTTCACTTTTTTCTCTTTTTCATCGTTGTGCTTTTTTAATAAATGTCTTAAAGCGATGAAAATTAAATAAGCAGCCCCAATTGCTTGAACTTGCCAAACGTGGAATAGGTACGAAATGATAAAAATTGCACCAATTCTAAAGATAAAAGCTAATAACAAACCTATATTAATAGCTTTTTTTTGCTGTTCTTCAGGTAAATGCTTTGCCATAATAGCTAAAACTAAAGCATTATCAGCAGATAATAAACCTTCTAAAAGAATCAGAATAATTAAAACCCAGCCATATTCTAATAATAAAGATAGTTCCATAATACCCTCCTAAAAATAGTGAAAACACAACTTTTATGACAAAAGTAAATCATTTGTTGAAATTTTAGTGGATTTTTGTTCTTTTCTTTCTCCGATATTGTCCCATTATAGCCAGTCCATTATTCAATACAAGCACCGTAAGATTAGTTTACATTGTTTTGGTCTATTACGATTTAATTCTTTGATTAATATGTATAGTAATGATAAATACTACTAGAGATAAAGTGAACAAATAGCTGTTTTTGTAAGTTTTTATATCCCTCCTTTTCTAACTATTAGGAAATCGAAAAAGTCTTAACATAACATCCAATTTTTTTAAGTTTTTAACAATGATTTTATTGCTTACTTTAGACGTACAAGGTGACGATGCTTTAATAAAAGAATCTCACACGATTTCAAATTGTACAATTATTATTTTCCATATTTTTATATCAATTGAATAATTTCACAAAATCAAAGCATTCTAATATGTGTTTAGGAGGTGAAAGTAATTGTCAAATCAATCCAATGATAATAAGCAGCAAAAAAGCAATGCACAAAGTAATAATCAAGGGTCAGAATATCACAGAGAGCATGCTGGTAAAGTTGAAGGGTATGGAGAACCGTATCCAAATGCTAACAGTTTAAATAATATGACTGATACCACAGATCAATAAATAGCAAATAACCCATCCCCTCCTTATCAAGCTTGCTGTTTGATTGAAGAAGGGGTTTTCTGCTTATAACTACTTTTGTACGATTTCGAGCATGTCAATTGTACTTTCCCTCATTAAAATGATTTTAAACTTTTTTGCAAGTTTTGCCTAATCTTTTAATTCCCTTTCTACTCCATTAAAAATAATACAACCAGATGAATCGAGTGTGAAGAATTTACCTTTCACATAATACTTCCTTGATATCTATCATAAAATAACTTTTTTCTAATACATGGACAACCTATCTATTCAATCCGCTCTATAGGTTCAAAACATTATGCCATAACATAATGTTTAGATCATGACAGCTTTAGGGTAAAAAAGAATTACTAGATTACTAGTTAGAATCTAGGGTTTACTAACAAAATTCGATAAATACATGGGAGGTAAGGGTATGGAAGAAACAATATCACTAATCAATCATAAGAAAGAACAGATAATCGAACCTATTCGGCCTTCTGCAACATTTCAAGATATTTATGGTAAGGGTTATGTTTATAACCCGAAGTTATATGCCCATGATTATCAGCATTTTGCCGGAGATTTATTAAGTTTAGAATCATTAACAGCACGAGAATTAAGTATTGTTGGGGATTTTCCGGTTGTTTGTCATGCAGCAACTGTGACAGATCCAGCATTATCTCTTCTTCGAAAAGCGGGACTTAAGATACCTTCCATACTTTATACTTATCACACAGAAGATGAATATATCCAATTATTAAATAAACTTGATAAACAAAATCAAAGGTTGATTTTTCAATATCCACATCCTAGTGATGTCTTTTCTTCAAATTTATCCTGGATTGACCCAGAGATACAAGTGTATTTATGTGATAAACGAAACATTCCCGAGTTTGTTCCTCCAAAAAATGTACCAAAACGGAGCATAATGAGCATCGAACAAATTATCAAAGAAAAAACAGCACTTCCAATCATCTTAAAAACTGGAGATGGACGTGCGACGTCAGGAGGTTATGGCGTACTTATTATTGAGGAAGAAAAGCAATTATATGAAATTGACGAGACCTTTGGTGATTTATCAGAAATTATCGTTGAAGAAGCGATTCAGTATGATGAAAATATTTCGCTTCATTATGTCGTTAACAAACAGGGAGAAATCAATTTTCTAGGTAAATCAGCACAAATTGTTAATAAAGATGGCTGCTTCCGAGGTAGCTGGATCACCGTTGATGTAGATGACAAGATCGCTGAAATTGTGGAAACTGGCTATGAGGTAATGAAAAAAGTTACGGAAAAAGGATACGTGGGAGTTGCCGGGTTCGATGTACTCATTCGCGGTGAAAACTATTACTTTATTGATTTAAATATAAGATTGAATGCTTCAACATGTGGTTTGTTTCTGTACGATGATATTCAAAAAAAATATCGGAAAGAAACCGTGCGGCTTTGTAACTTAGAGTGGATGAACGATTTTGACCAGCTAATACCTGTTGTGGAAAAATACATGTCAAAAGACCAATTTGTTCCTTTAAGCTTCTTAGATGCGAATTATCTACCAGGTGAAAATCGAGTATCAAAAGTAATTGGTCTTGTAATAGGACATTCCACCCAAGAGGTCGAGGGTGTTCTAGATACGATGGCTAGCGATGGTCTCTATACGATGGAATAGTATTGTGAAATTTATTTTTATAAAAACCAGTCTCGATAATAGTATATTTACCGAGACTGGTTTCTAGTATTGTGGAACTTTTTAAATAAGGATAAATATACAAGATAAATTTCAAGGTGTCCCAATAGTTCAAATACAATACAAAAAGGAAAAGGACTCTCCTAGAATGAATCGTTATGTAGCTAATCCTGCTCTCAATTTATTAACACCAAATTCTAGATATGCCTTTAAACAGGTCAGCATAAACACCCAACCTTCTTTATTGTCTAACATGTTATGGATTAATTCAGGATCATTTTCATGAAAACCTTCTTCGGTAATTTCAATAATAGTACCTGAATCGACCTCTTTTAGCGAGATTGTAACAACGTGCTCTTCCTCAGCTTCGCCCCACTTGAATACGATTTTTTTATTTTGCTCAACTTCCACCACATGAATTTGCGCTTCTGCTTGATATATATCATATTTCAATGTTATCGTCTTGCCTGATTCCCATCTTTCTGAACTTGATGAGAACCAAAAATTCCCGATTTTAAAAGGGTCTACAAAGGCTTCAAATACTTCATTAGCTGGCTTTAAGATGTTAAATTTCGTATGGTTGTTCATAACGTTAGAACCACTCTCTTTCTAGTAGTTAATATACTATTGATTGTCCTGATTACATCAGTCATAAATAATCATTTGTGCAGAATCATTGAAGATATTAATTCTATTTTACAGTCTCCTGAGCTAAAACTACATAACCTAACCATCCAATTAGTAAAAAATTCGGGGGAGACCAGCAGTATTGATAACCAAATCAACAAACAATTATAAAAGTCCAAAATAATAAAGTCATAAAAGGGCTCCTCATCTTTTAGTATAAGGCAAGTTCTCTGCGTCACACATAACTTTACGCCATCTGTGCTTCCTGTTCAACCTTTTGCATAAACTCTTTCACAACAATATTGTTGCTTTTCTCACTGCCTAGCTTTAACATAGCTCTTCCTACAAAGTTGACCCCTTTGTTTTGCCCCTCATAAATAAATTTTGTGTGAGTATCATCGATTTTTAGTAGTGTAAAGCTAAGTGTAATCTCGAAGGCCTTTCCTAAAACAAAGCTAATTTGCTTTAGCTTTTTATCTTCAAGATCCTCGTACGCTAAGGTATCAACGATGTAGGTCTCTACCCTTTTCCCTTCACGGTATTTTTGCTGATGCTTTGCCCCCACTTCGTCTTCCTTTTTTTCAATTAATATGTGCTCCTCCACTTTAGGCATGATTTTCTTTATGTTTTTATCAAGAAATAATCTCCATACCTCTTCAATATTTTTCTCTATCACGATTTCTTCTTTCCAATGAATCACTCGTCTTCCTCCTTCCCAGATGCAAGAAAACCATCAATCTCTTCAACTTTAAGAGTAAGGTCTTCGATTTGCATTTTTATTTTCTCTCTCTTTTGTATCAACAAAGCTTCTAAATTTGCAAATGACTCATCATCCATAACAGAAATCATTTCCTGTATCGTAAAGCCAAACCTTCTCAGCTTTACTAAAAGAATCGCCAAAAAATAGCTTCCATCATCGTAATATCGATAGTTATTATCAGGATCAATGTAAGCAGGCTCGAGTAATTTTACCTCAGCATAATAACGCAATGTTTCTTTACTTAATCCAGTCATCTCAGCAAATTCACTAATCTTGTACATCCTTTCCCTCCCACCTCTATGATAAACTGTGGGGTGCACTACAGGGTCAACTTTTTTTACACTTTTTATTTTTTAGAAAAGGGGAAAAGTTATACAGTAACTGCCTTTATTTGCAGCAGCATGTAAATTTTAAACCTGTAACTTTCAATTGCTCTAAAGTCTCACTTTTAATATGGAGTATCAAAATAAGAGGTATTCACAATATTCTTAGGAGAGGGCAGAATCTGATATCTTCTTGAAAAATTAAGGTATAAGCACGGATGTTTCGTAAAATGTTTAAAATCGAATTCATTAAATAAATCCATTCCCTGCATTGATCATGTCAACAATAATCCCTATCAAGGATCAGAGCTCTATAAAAGATGTTATAATTACACTCTAATAATTGTAAAATTAGAACAAGTATTGAGAAGTAAAATACTTGTTCTAATTTTTTGTTTATTTTCTTAATTTCTTACTAACCCTAATCTCTCATACTGTTCAATTGGGGTATCATGTTCATTCATTAAATAGATTAATTGTTGTTGCATCTTGTTTTCGATCTCTGGGTTAATTAATGGGTTAGCTTGGTCTGGATCATTGTCAATATCAAATAACAGATGTGCGAAGGATTCCTTTCCTTTGTCTATGAAACTAAAACCTTTTATTTTTAATAGAGAACAGCCTTTTGTAAAGTTAAATGGTTCTACTAACTCGATTTCCTTAAGTAACTCTATTGGAGTGAAATTAAATCCAAATGATGGCATTAATGTGTAATTATAAAGTAGATTTTCAGATTCTTGAACTGGTGCTCTCATATAAACATAGTGGCCATCTGTGCAATTGATATGTCCCCCGTGAATACCAAATAAAGCAGCCTTCCGAATTTCTAGATTATTAGCGATTGTATCTTTCAATGGCTTACCGATCATATTTTCAGGAGCTTCTAATTGAAAAAACTCTAAAATAGTAGGTGCAATATCGATTGTCTGAACTAAGCATTCATTCGTAACCCCTTTTTTTCCACTCCGTGGATCCCATATAAAAAGTGGGATTTGAGCAATCTCGTTATATTGTGGCATGATATTTTTTGCCCACCAACCATGTTCTCCTAAAAGAAACCCATGGTCAGTATTTACAATTAACATGGTATCTTCCCATAAATTAAGTTCGTCCATAAGATCGAGTACTTTCCCAAGGTTGTGATCACACATACTTACGACTGCAGCATATTCATAACGAATGTGGTTGACCATTTCTTCAGGTTCATCAACACGTTTATACCCTGGCCAATCAAAATGGGGCCCATCATAATCATGTGGATATAAATCCTTATACTTTTGAGGGCTGAAAAATGGTTCATGTGGACTGAAGCATTCCATTTGTAATAACCAATTATCTTCCTTATGGTTCGTTTCGATAAAATTAAGCCCAAGTCCGATTGTGTTTGTCATTGGATGATTTTCTTCAGTATTCATATACTTACGATTAATCCAATCCTGCCGGCATCTTTCTGGATTTCGATTGTTTAATGTCTCTGGGATCTCTGGATCTCTAACCTGACCTTTCCAAGCATCACCCTCTTGTCCTCGAACACTCTCCCAAGAATTAAATTTCGTATGATATGTTGCACTATTATCTTCCCAATAATGATAATGATCGGTTACTAAATGAGAGTATACACCATTATTTTTTAAAATTTGAGGCATAGAGTCATCAAATGGTTCCAGAGGCCCCCAACTCCTATGAAGGAAGTTATATCTACCCGTGTGCAGTTCTCGTCTTGCTGGCATACAAGGTAAACTTCCAGCAAAACACTTTGCAAATGTAACTGTCCTCTCCGCTAATCGTTCAAAATTAGGTGCGTGAACCCAATCACATCCGTATGGTGGGAGCATATGACGGTTTAAAGAATCAAACATAAGCATAATGGTTTTCAAAATGCCATCACTCCTTTATTTATGATGAATAATTTGTTGAGAAGTTATCCAGTTATCAAGCTCTTTTTGTAGATCATTAACTATTTCTGGATATTCATTTATTAAATTAGTACGTTCACCTGGATCATCTCTTAAATTTGATAAATGAATCTTATCTGGTTGCTTTCTAGAAAAGTCGAGCATACCATTACGAACAAGCTTCCAGCTCTCTTTCCGAATCGCAAATTGTCCATTATACTCCCAACAAATATATTCATGAGGACTTTGCTGGTTTTTGGTCACCATATTCAAAATGCTTTTTCCATCAAGTAAATGATCTTCTGGAATTTCGACTCCTGCTATGTCTAAAAAAGTAGGGACGATATCCATCATTACTCCGACTCCATTGCATATCTGACCGTTAGAGATGAGCGACGGATAGCTAAGAATAGCAGGTTCTCTTATTCCTCCTTCGAACAAGCTTGCTTTATGCCCGCGGAATTTCCCAGTACTTCCACCGTAATATAGATCCTCGGTTCCATCTAAAAAGTTTCTTGATTCTGTTGAAGGCCCATTATCACTTGAAAAGAAGATAACGGTATCTTCATACTTATTAAGATCCTTTAACGTTTTTATGATTGAGCCTATACCATCATCCATAGCTGAAATCATTGCCGCCATTATTTTACGATCAGGCGGTAACTCAGGATAACGCTCTAAGAACTCTTTAGGTGCATGCATTGGATAGTGTGGTGCATTATATGGAACATACAGGAAAAAAGGTTCATCTTCAGTTTTTTCTATAAATTTAACGGCCTTTTCTGTAATGAGTTCTGTTAAATATTCCCCGTTATGCCATACTTCGTCCTCATTTTCCCATAAATCATGGACGGGATTCACACCATTCCCTTGCTCCCAATAAAATATGTGAGAATAATAATCTACACAACCTGCTAGGATGCCAAAAAACTCATCAAAGCCATGAGTATTCGGACTACTTTCCTTCGAAACGCCCAGGTGCCATTTCCCAAACAATCCAGTCTTGTATCCATCTGATTTTAATCGTTTTGCCAATGTAACATGATCAGATGATAAGCCAGAGGTGCCCCTTTTCCCCCCAAGTATTTGACTAACACCACAACTCGCAGGGTAACGCCCTGTCATTAATGAAGCACGGGATGGTGAACAAACAGGGGAATTGGAATACCAATCTGTAAAACGGACTCCAGATTCAGCTAATTCATCCAAGTTTGGTGTTTTTATAGAATCCGATCCATAGCATCCCAAGTCACCATACCCTAAATCATCTGCATAAAAAATAATGAAATTTGGTTTACCCACTATTATCTATCCTCCACTTTTTCATATAAGTTACAACGTACTTCACGTTCATCCACTAATTTATAAAGTGAAATTTCAGAATTTCGACATTGTTCTGTAGCGTATGGGCATCTAAATTGAAACTTACAACCTTTATCTAATTTATTCGTGTCTAATGGTTCAATAAAATCTATTTGTTCATCATTCGTTTGCCAAGGATCTGGTGATGATTGTAATAGTAATTTTGAATAAGGGTGTTTAGGTGAATTAATAACATCCTCACAATCTCCAATCTCAACAATCTCACCTGCATACATGACCATGATACGATCAGCCATATACCTAGCACTAGCAAGATTATGTGTTATTAAGATGTAGGAAAGATTTCTTTTTTCCTTTAAATCTAGTAATAGATTCATAATGTCAATTCCAATTGATACATCCAGCATTGAGGTAGGTTCATCGGCAACAATTATTTCTGGTTCAAGGCCTAATACTCGAGCAATCACAACACGCTGTTTTTGGCCACCTGAAATCTGATAAGGATACTTCTCAATAAAGTCCTCTGCTGGTGTTAATCCTACTAAAGTTAATAACTCTATTACTTTTTCTCTAATAGAGCCTTCTGTTTTATTTTTTAGTTTTAAAGGTCGACCAATAGCATAGCCAATTGTATGGTTGGGGTTTAGAGCTGCAAAAGGATCTTGAAAAATCATCTGGAATCTTTCCGGTAATTCCTTTTGGAACTTTTTCTCTTTTATGTTTGTTCCCTCAAATAATATCTCACCTGAAGTAGGTTTAATTAAGTTTGTAATCATTCTCGCGGTCGTACTTTTCCCACTTCCTGATTCACCAACAATGGCAATTACTTCACCAGCTTTCAAATTAAAACTTACATTATTAACAGCTTTGAATTGAGTTTTATTAATTAAAAAGCCAGAGGAAAAGACTTTATTAATTTCCTTCACTTGTAGCTGATATTTGCTCAAGTGTATCACCCTCTCCTTCATACAGATGACAAGCAACTAAACCTTTTTCATCTCCAAGAATTTCTGGTTCATGTAATTTACAATGTGGCATCATATGAGGGCATCTAGGATGAAAGTTGCATCCCTTTGGTGGGTTAATTAAATCAGGTGGGTGCCCTGGGATCCCTTTTAAGCGAGTTTTTTTGCCTTTAAGTGGTGGAAATGACTGAAGCAATCCCTTCGTATAAGGATGTCTAGCTCCTTGTAATAACTCTTCTCTTTTCATTACTTCTACAAGCTCACCTGCATACATGACCCCAACTCGATCACATATTTCAAGCATTAAAGGTAGATCATGAGTAATAAACAAAATTGAAAAACCGAATTCTTTTTGTAACGTCAAAATCTTTTTAATAATGCCATTTTGAACGACAACATCTAATGCAGTAGTTGGTTCATCCATGATGATTAAATCTGGTTTAAGTGCTAGAGCCATTGCAATGACAATACGTTGCCGCATTCCCCCAGACAATTCATGAGGGAAACTGTTTAAGCGTTCTTCACTAATATCAACCAGATTCAATAAATACTTTGCATGGTTTACTGCATCTTTTACTGCCATTTTTTTGTGAGCCAATATCGCGTCAATTAATTGGTCTTGAATTTTAATTACGGGGTTCAAATTGTTCATAGCACTTTGAAGGATAATTGAGATTTTTGACCAGCGAATCTTATCAAACTCCTGATCTGTTAAATTAGTAAGCTCTGTTCCATCTAGTATTATACTGCCCCCAGCTATTTGTGCTGGGGGTCTGAGTAGACGACTTATTCCAAAGGCAGTAGTTGATTTTCCACAGCCTGATTCCCCTACTAAACCAAAAATCTCTCCCTTTTTTATCGTAAAACTAATATTTTTTACTGCATTTACTTTCCCTCTTGGAGAATCATATTGGATATTTAAGTTTTCCACCCTCAAAAGGTCATTCATACTCTCTCCTCCTCTTGACTATTACAAAGCAGCATTCCCTCTTTTCGCTTGATAGCGATCTAGTATTCCATTTCCGATTAGGATGAAACCAAAGCACAAAAATGCAATTGCTAAGCCAGGAGGCAGAATCCACCACCAAGCATTAAACATTACGGCGTTATTTGCGTGTGCCAACGAAAGAATTGTTCCCCAACTAACTGCAGTAGGATCTCCAAGTCCTAAGAAGCTTAATCCAGCCTCTGCAAGTACTGCTTGGGTCGTAACTAACACTTGATTAGCAAGAATAACCGGCATAATATTAGGCATTATTTCTCTAAACATGATTTCCGTATCCTTCATGCCTGCCATACGAGCGGCTTCAACATAGCCACTTTCACGTTCAGACATGGTTTGACTCCTAATACTCCGTGCCATATAAAGCCAGCTTAGAAGACCAATAATAAGAATCGTATTTGTTACTCCCATTGAAGGTAGAAATGATGCAAGTATAATCATTAGTGCCAGTGTTGGAATAATTAAAAATAGGTCAACAACACGCATTAACCCTTCTCCGATCCAACCTCCCTTAAAGCCAGCTATAAGCCCGACTAAAACTCCAATAATTGTTGTAATTAGACCTGCTAAAATTCCTACAAGTAGTGATGTTTGTGTTCCATAAATCATTTGTGATAGTACATCTTGACCATAACTATCAGTACCTAGCCAATGTTTAGTAGACGGTGCTATCCATGATTCAAATCCAATATAATTTTTTTCGTATGGGGCAATATGTGATCCAAGTGAAGCGATCAAAATAAACAGGAGTAAAATAACTAAGCCAACTTTTGATTTTACACCAGGAAATACACCCCAGAATGTAGTTAGAAACTTTTTGGTTTTACTCAACTAAATCCCTCCTATTTCAATGCAACGCGAGGATCAATTAATGGATACATTAAATCTGCGATTAAATTTGCAACAATTACTGAGATCGCAATAATTAAGAATGATCCTTGAATAAGTGGAAAATCATGATTGAGGATAGCATTAAACGTAACTAAGCCGATCCCGGGATATGAAAATACGATTTCCATTGTAAGTGCTCCACCAATTACATGGCCTAAAGTAATCATTAAGCCGGTGAATGAAGGTAACAATGCATTTCTTGCACCATACATGTATTTTCTTCTATTTGTTGATAAACCCTTGGCTTTTGCAAGGAGCATATAATCTTCAGCTAGTACTCTCATTAAATTGTTTCTTAAGACTAGGATGTGTCCAGCTAATGAAGCGATAACCATCGTTACGACTGGTAAAAATGCATGGTGTAAAATAGAGATTACCTTCTCTCCAGCGGATAGACTATCATAGTCGGCAGGAATTGCCTTGCCTAACGGGAACCAATCTAAATGAAAAGAGAAAATCATAATCATTATTATTCCTATCCAGAAATATGGGACAGAATTTAAGAAAAAAGAGACAAATAATGAACTATTATCAAAGAAAGAACCTGATTTCCATGCTCCTTTTATGCCAATAATCCATCCAATTCCATAACTCAATATTGTTGCGATTAGAACCGTTCCTAGTGTCCAAGGAAGTGCGTTGATCATTACCTCAGTAACAGGGGCAGGGAAATTCACATAAGATATTCCCATGTTTCCTTGAAAAAGTTGAATTAAATATTGCTTATATTGGTAAAACAAACTTGAGCTTTCTAATCCAAACTGTTTTCTTAATGCTTCTGCAACTTCAGGTGATCCTAGAGCCATTTCTGAAGCTAGAGTATCTGCAGGATCTCCACCCATTAATCGTGGTAATAAAAAGTTAACGGTTATTGCTACGTAAAATGTAATTAACGCGAATCCAATTCTTTTTAAGATATATCCAAGATTAAAAGCCAAGCTGATTCTCCTCCTTCCAGGGGTAGCTTTACACTACCCCTTCACCTTATAAACGTATTACTTTAATTCTACTTGGCTGAGGGATAAAGCAGAAAATACAGGAACATCCTCTTTAAAATTTGTAAACTTATCAACTCGATATGGGACATGGCCTCCAACATTATACATAACAGCAATTGGCGCTAAATCAGCAATGCGTTTTTGGACCTTGGCATATAATTCTTTTCGCTTATCCGGGTCAGCTGCAAATGCCTCATCTAACCATTTATCAACATCCGCATCTTTAAAACGCATATAGTTTAGACCAGTTGTGTTTTCTCCAATCGGCGCAGTCATACTGCTGTGGAAAACTTCTAAAGATGCCTGTGGATCTGGAGGGAATTCAATACCATTTTGCAATAAATCGAAATCTCCTGCCATTGCAAGTTTTGTTAACTCTGGCCAAGTTACTAATTTAACTGTTGTCTTTATGCCTACTTCCTGTAACCATTGAGTGATCATTGTCCCCTCTTTGTTCTGAGCAGGAGCATTTGAAGCCATATTGTATACAAATGAAAGTTCTTTTCCATTTTTCTCATAAATACCGTTTGAATTTTTCTTATAGCCTGCATCTTCAAGCGTTTTCATAGCTTGCTCAATGTTATAACTATAATCAGAATTTTCAAATAAGCTATCGTCAGCCATTTCTCCAAATACTTTTGGGAGAAAACCTGGATTTGCTGGGAAAACTGCATCCATTTCGCCTTTTTCGATTAATGTTTTTCGATCTATCGCTAATTGTATTGCTTTACGAACTGCAACATCATCTAGACCTGGTTTCTCATTATTCATAATGACACTAAAAACAGTTAGTCCTGGGTAAACTTGCATTTTATTTGCTGAGTTTTCAAGAAGCTTTGGAATACTTGGCATTGCAATAGTTCCTGTAGATGCGTGAACTTCACCTTTTTCTAGTGCTAGAGTAAGTGTTGATGCATTATTGAATCTTTGTATCACTAATTCATCAATTTTTGGAGGTGTACTATAATGCTCAGCATTTTTTTCAAGGATTATTGCACTTTCATTTACACTTTTAAAAACAAATGGTCCAGTACCTATTGGTTCTTTATTTAAAAAGGTGGCAGGATCTTCTTTTTCAAAAATGTGTTTTGGAACAATATCAACAGTAGAAAGATAAAATGGAAGTGACGGGAATTTTTCGTTTAATTTAAATACTACTGTGTCCCCTTCAACTACTACCTCTGATAAACGTTTATCTCCCCAAATTTGATAACGATCTAATGCTTTATTTTCCTTTAAAGAATTAAATGTATATAGTATATCTTCAGCCGAAAATTCAGTCCCATCATGCCATTTGACACCATCTTTGATCGTAATGGTGAAACTTTTTTGATCTTCAGACCATGTTCCTAAATCTGTAGCAATTATGGGAATTAATTCTCCTTCGACTTGATTAAAGTAAAACAATGGTTCATAAATATATTGAAATAAATTTTCCCAGTTCCCTGTTGCTAGCAAAGGGTTAAAATTAGATACTTGCTCTGGATTTATTGTTTCTCCTAAATGAAATTGTACCTTTCCATCAGAGTTACTATTGCTTTCATTAGTAGGTGAACTAGTCGAACTATTCGTACATCCTACAATTAAACTAATTAATAATGTGAATATAAGTGGTAAAATATATCTTTGCTTTTTTCTCTGTATCATGCTTTTAATTCCCTCCCTCTATTATTGAAAGCGTTTTCTTTTTAAGGTGATTGATTTTCCCCTCCCATCTATTTGGTTGGTTTCATGATAAGCTAGTCAGACTATTAATCAAATGATCGATTTTTGATGTCATGTTTCCACTTTAAAAAAAATCCTTATAGAATCGCCTTTTCATCTTAAGGTATATACCTAAAATGACTTGATGTACCATTTTTGCAGTAGCTTAATTCAGATATAGTTTCAGTTTCTAAGACTAAAAACCTAGTTAAGCTCTGATTTGATTTTAAAAAAAATTAAAAATGGATAATCGATTGTAATTCAGACCACCCCTTCAAACCTGTTCTTTTAAATCCCATATAAAAAAGTAAATCCCATCTTTTAAAAATGGGATAAAAACAACCTTTAATTTAGAAACCGTATTAATAAATTTCCTTAATATCAAGAAGCTTTTGATCTTGCTTTTCTCTATACTTCCCAGGTGTTATGCCTTCATATTTTTTAAATATTCGAATAAAGCTATGTGTGTTATAGTAACCAACTGATTGTCCAATTTCTTTTACACTTAATGTATTGTTTTTCAGCATTTCTTTTGCAGAGTTTAAACGCAATGAAATAAGATATTCCATAAAGTTCATACCAACCTTTTGTTTGAACAATCTACTTATATAAGAAGGGTCTAGGGATAATTTATCAGCAATTCCATTTAAAGATATTTCTTTATTATAATTCGTTTGTATATATTCCAAAATTTGCTCTGTAACATCTGGAACTACCTGTTTCAATTCATTTTCTAACGATCCGATTAATTTATGTATATAGTCATTTACCCAAGTCTCAAGTTGGTTTAAGGTCTCAAAACCAATTACCTTAGTATATAATGTTGAAAATTCTTGTTCTAAGTCTACCTTTAACCCTAGTTCTAATGTTTTTTGTACAATGGAGGTAAGAAGATCTAATACATTATGCTGTATAAGCGAATAAGGGTAAGTTTGAAACCTTTTAATAAAGATAAAAAACTCGTCTATTTTTTCTATAATAATACTGAAATTTGCTCCTTTTAATGCGACAAATATACTTTCTTCAATCTCTTTTCTTTTTTCAAAAATTGAAGTATCGATGGTTTTTGTGGCTTGAATTTGCCATGAGGCAACGATAGATCCATTTCCCTTATATGCTCTCAATTCAAGTGCTTCAATAGCAGTTTGGTAAGAATTCGATATATCTCCAGTTGTTCCTACAATTTGTCCAATACCGATTGTAATAGTTATATCTAAATGAAAGGAAATGTGATGGCTAATTGTTTTTAGGATAGTAAGTGCACTGTTTTGAACCTCATTTGTTTGCATGTTTGTTTTTAAATTACAAATAAGAATTACATCGCTGCTTTCAGTGTTCACACTTAAAACGTGAAATTCATCTATAATAACCTCTTCACTAACTTTCTGAATGAAATATCTTAATAAACTTTGATCTAAATCATTGTTTTGCTTAATAAATTCTGGATAATTATCTATTCTCAAAACACCTACAAAATATCCGTAAGATGTGAATTGAATTCCATACTTATGCAGCTTAATTAATCGTTCTTGATGTTTATCCGTTCTTTCATGTAACAAATTATTGATAAAATTTTGCCTAAGTACAGGGTAATTCTTCTGTAATTGTTCTTCCAAATTTTTTTCTTTTTGTGAGAATTGCTCAATTGCAGACATAATATAAGGAAATTCACCTTTGTCTTTTACATTCCCATTGAGATCAACTTCATTTAGTTTTACGTTAATAACTTTAATTAAGGACTGAATAGGATTATAGATCCTTTTTGAAATTATAATTGCAAATACAATAGATACAATAATTGATATTGTTGATAAAAGAACCATAAACCATTTTATTACTTCACTAAAAGAATATAAGGTTTTTGTTGGGACTAGATAAATATATTTCCATCCAGTTTGTGGGGATGTTACTGATGTGAAACTATACTTTTCGTCCCGAAATTGCGCTCTAAAAGTGGTCATCTCTTTATTAATTTTTGAAGATAATTCTGAGAGATCGGTTGATGTTAATGATTTTCCTTGCCTAGTTTCAAATCCATATTTACCACTTGGATGAATCATCCAAATTTCTTCACCTTCTCGCATTAATTGAGCGGATGGACTTTGAAACAATACCTGTTGATTAAGATTGACAATTATTGCTCCACTATTGGCATCACCTGTAAGTGGAATGGGTCTAATTAAAGTTACCTTTGATGAAGATTTATTTATATTTTCTTTCTCTATGCTTTCAGAAAAAAGCCATTTTCTTTTCTTATCCATTTTTTCAAAAATACGCAGTATATCTTTTTGCTCAAATTCTTCTACACTTTGTAAGCCTGTTATTGCTGATTGAATCATATTAAGATTTTTATAATAAATATAAATTGAATCAATATAGGGTGAAGATATATAAAAATCTCGCAAGTAGTATTGAACACGATGTATCAATGGTTCCATTTGAGTTAAGGTCTCTATCTCTACTGCTTCAGTAACTGGATCACTATTGGCCAATTGTACACTGAAAGAATCGATATCATTTAGCTGATAATCCATTAGACGTCTAGTCTGATCAAGTATTTGTAAACTCGACTTATCAATCTCCTCTTGAATAACTCTCTGACTATACCAATTACCAAAAATACAAATAAAAATAATAGGAAGCACAACAAGAACGCACAAACAAATTGAGATTTTTAGTAAAAGACTTCGAAATTGAAAGCTTAAAAGTGCTTTTCTTAGCAAAAGCGTTCCTCCTTCCACTTATTATTTAGCTTATTTTATGATAGCGCTATCATAAAAAGGAGATGTTAATGATTTATGCATCCTCTACACAAAGAAAACAGATATTTCCTGAAGAACGATCAGGTGTATTGGAGCTTCGCGAAGCGGCTTGATAGCGATTTCGATTGGATTTATGACATAAATATGTTCCTCCCTTCATACTTTCATTCATTCAACCACCTTTACTTTTATTTATTTACTATCTAATTGGATAAAATAATTAGATATCCTCCCTTAATAATATATTATTCAAAATTTCCGAAAAAATATGATCACTTAAATCAGGAGTGGTTAATGAATTCTATTGATCATTTGCACGGTGGGAAAATATAAATGGTCTTGTAAGAGATACCCTAATAAATAGTAAAAACCAAAGGACGTAACTTCCCTTGGTTCTTAGTATTTAACGATTTTGTTATTTATTTTCTTTCCTAACACTTATCATCAATGTCTTCTTATCCAAACAAGCATTTCCCCTGGCGTACGGTTACACCATGCAAAATAAGGGACTGCTTTTATCTGTACAGTTCTTGTTTCGATTTCAAGAGGCTTGTATAAAATGTCTTCTTCGGTCATGTTACTAACACGTTTTCCTTCTGTTTCAATAACGGTTACTCCACCTAAAAGCTCATGATCAAAATAAGATGAAAACTCTGCATGTTGAGAAATTGAGATATCTGGAAGGTTTGATCCATTGTCAACTTCCTCAAGACAGTATACGACTGGACCCCTTTGGAGGGCCATTTTGCCTGCATTTACTCTGACATTTACATTTGCTTGAATTTTTTCAATGGGCATCGCTAATTGAAGATTAATAGAATCTCCATTTTTCCATAGACGGTCGAGATAGACATAGCCTTGCTTTAGGCTTGATTTTATATCTACCAGTTTACCATTAATTGATAGTGTTGCTTGCCTGCACCAGCCTGGAATGCGAAGCGCAAAGGTAAACTTCTCTGATTCATTTTCAGGGTTTACCTGTATCTGTATCGTTTCATCCCAAGGATAGTTTGTTTTTTGAATTATGGATATATTCCTTCCGTTTATCTTTACGTTTGCTTCACTATCTATATATAAATGGGCGTAAACTTCACGGTCATTTGAAGAGTACATATAATGACCTAATGAAGAAATGAGTCGTGCAATATTCGGAGGGCAGCATGCCGTACCATACCATTCTTGTCGTGTAGAGCGCAGTCGTTTTTTATAATTATCCTTTCTTTTTTCAATAGATTCAGGCCAGACTTCGAGTGGATTTACATAAAAGTATTTAGTGCCATCAAGGGAGATCCCGCTTAATGCCCCGTTATATAAAACACGCTCAATGACATCGGCGTATTCCCGATCTACTTCATAATGAAGCATACGTTGAGCGAAGAAAACCAATCCAATCGCTGCACAAGTTTCCGTATAGGCCTTGTCATTAGGAAGATCATAATCATACGTAAAGGCTTCACCATGGGCAATTGAGCCAATTCCACCGGTAACATACATTCGGCGGCTGACGATATTATTCCATAACTTTTTACACGCCTTATATAGAGACCCGTCACCTGTATGAATTGCGATATCCATCATTCCACTATAAAGATACATTGCCCTTACGGCATGCCCATCCGCGGTTTCTTGCTCCCTTACTGGCTGATGGGCTTGGAAATAGGCATAGTCGTATTCAACCATATGTGCTTGATAGTATGAATAATCATGTTTCGTAGCTTCCTGTTTCCGATTCTCTTCTTCTGAGTCAAAGAAATGGGGCTGCATTCCTCTCTCATCAATAAAAAATTTACTTAAAGCTAAGTACCTTTCTTCCCCAGTAGTCTTAAAAAGCTTTACAAGCGCAAGTTCGATTTCTTCATGCCCATCATAGCCTTGTTTTTTACTAGTTTCTGACCCGAAAACGGTTTCAATATAATCAGCAAAACGACAAGCAATCGTTAAAAACTTGGTTTTTCCTGTTCCGTGATAATAAGCAACTGCGGCTTCTATCATATGCCCTGCACAATATAATTCGTGTAGATCCCGAAGGTTATTCCAGCGTTCTAAAGGAGCAGCTACTGTAAAGTAAGTATTAACATATCCGTCTTCTTGCTGTGCTCTTTGAATTAAGTCAATGATTTCATCAGCAATGCTCTCTAATTCAGGGTTTTCTTCTACACCTAAATAATATCCTACTGCTTCAAGCCATTTGTATACATCACTATCCTGGAAAACGCGACCACCATATGCTTCCTTCATCTCACCTGCAGCAATTCGAAAGTTTTTAATTGCATTACTTGCTGTAGCCCCTGGAACGCTGTCATTTAACGCTTGATATTGATAAGGTATGGATATGTTAAAGACTGTCTTTTGTCGTTGTGCCCAAAAGAAATTGTTTAGTTTTACTAGATTATGTGCTAAAGGAGTTAATCTTTCTCCTTTGACTTTTTCACTCATAAGGTGGTCCTCCTATATTTATTTAATAAATGATTAAGGTAGATAGATTGAAAGAGCTCATACTCAATCCTTCATGGCACCCGAGGTGATTCCACTTACAATATAGTTTTGCAAAATAATGAATAAGATAATAATTGGAACTGCTGAAATCGTAGCAACAGCCATGAGTTGATTCCATTGAGTCAGGTATTCACCCATAAATGTATACATTCCCAAGGTCAGAGGTCGAATCGATTCATCTGTCGTTAATGTTAACGCAAACAAAAAGTCGCTCCATGAAAACAAAAAGCTAAACACTCCAATCGTTAAAAGCCCTGGTTTGATACAAGGAAGCATAATCTTGAAAAAAGTCGTGAATTTATTACATCCATCAATTTCTGCAGCCTCCTCTAACCCCTTCGGAAGCGCCTTAAAAAAAGGACGGAGTACAAGGATAGCAAACGGTAGGACATTTGTTGTATTGGCTAAGATTAAGGAGGAAAAACTATTCAACATGTTCAGTTTTGCAAAGAAAACAAATAAAGGCATAGCCAGCATAATAGTTGGAAGCATTTGCATCGCTAGGAGTAGAATTAAAACGAAACCAATACCCTTTATGTTAAAACGTGCTAAGGCATATGACGCTGGTACAGCTAAAAGAAAAGTTAATACAGTTGTGCCAATGGCAATGATAAAGCTATTTCCGATATACTTTATCATTTTGTGATCAGCTATAAAATTATCGTAATACGGCTGCCACGTAGGATTATCTGGGAATAATAAAGGTGGGCTAACAAACAGCTCATTCATTGGTTTGATGGATGTAATAAACATCCAGTACAAGGGAAAAAGAAAGATCGCAACCCCGATGACTCCAATCAACATTGTTTCAACCTTTTTCTGAGAGAAGGACTTTATGACCTGCATCATCTATAAACTCTCCTCCTTCCCAATACTTTTTAAATAGAACAAGGAAATAACTAGTAAGATCCCAAACATAATCGTGGAAACAACCGCCCCTAAACTAAATTGTGATCGTTCAAACGCAAGCTGATAGGCATAAAATGGCATGAGAGAGGTTGAGTTATTTGGTCCGCCCTTTGTCATCACGATGATGACATCGAAGGTTTTAAATGTATAAATAATACCTAACATCAGCAGGATCATGATCGTAGGCTTAAGCAAAGGAATTGTTACCGAGAAAAACCGTTGAATGCTATTCGCCCCATCAATCCTTGCTGCTTCGTAAAGTTCTTCAGGAATTCCTTGCAACCCACCTAACAAAATGATCATGTTAAACGGAATACCGATCCAAATATTTGCAATAATCACTACATACAAAGCCGTACTGCTGCTAGCTAACCAAGGAATCGGACTGTCAATAATTCCTACCGTTTGAAGAAAATAATTAATTAACCCATAATCTCCAGCGAAAAGCCAATTGAAAATCGCTCCAACAACGACAATAGGCAACATCCATGTGACAAGGACCAATGCCCGCATGATTCCACGACCGGGAAATTTACGATTGAAATATAAGGCGAGTGCAAGCCCGATCGTAAATTGGAACACAATACTTAAGATCGTAAAGATTAGCGAATTTTTAATCGATAAAGCAAACGTAGGATCTTTAAGAACCGTTTTATAATTAGATAACCCGACAAACTCCTGTATCCCTACTAAATTCATTAATGTAACGTTTTTGAAGCTTAATAAGAGATTATAAACAATCGGGTAAATCATGAAAAATAATAGAAATACAACTGCAGGAAGCAAGAATAGATACTCTGTTTTGATACTTCTAATCTTCGTTTTTTTTACTATGCTTGTTTGTTGTCCTGATAGCATGACATCTGATTGGACCTTTTTCATCTTATTTACTTCCCTCCCTCAATTAAACTGTCGAAGAACCTCCATTTTAAAAACAGAGAGAGACTTGAATCGTTACTTATGAATGCCTATAAGTCTCTCTCTATGAATCTCACCATCGTATTTCACAGCATAACTATCATGGCAATAATGGCTTAATTTTGTTTGCCGCTTCTTTAGCCGCTTCTTCAGGAGTCTTATCCCCTTGCATCACTGAATGAATCATCGATTGAATCTCTACAGAAATCTCTTCATACTTAGGACCGTAAGCTCTTGCTTTAGCAAACTCCATACTATCAGCAAAAACATTTAATACTTCATTTTCTGTCCAATGAGGATCATCAATTAAATCCTTCCGACTAGGAATGTAACCAGCATTTTTTAAGAACCCTAGTTTTCTTTCCTTTTCCTCTGCAAACTGGATAATATCCCATGCAATATCCTTGTGCTCGGATTGTTCTGTTATTGCCCAGTTATATCCACCTAAAACTGTTCCTGACTCCTTACCTTTAGGCAGCGTTGTTACACCCCAGTTAATCTTTGCTTCTTCATTTAAAACTGGCACCTGCCAAGTACCATTTACCATCATTGCTTCACTACCAGCAGCAAACGTAAGAACAAGATCATTTTGGTCTAAGGAAAGAACTTCCTGTGACACATGTCCTTTATCTATAAGGTCCTTCCAAAGATTGAGAGTCTCAACCGTTCCTTCACTATTTAAATTCGTAAGATCTGATCCAGATTGCCATAGCCAAGGAAGAAAATGAAATACACCTACTTCATTTTGGATCGCTGAGAAAGAAAGGCCTCTAACTCCATCTTTTGTTGTTGCTGCAGCTATCTCTTTTAATTCTTCCCACGTTTTTGGTGGCTCGTCATAGCCAGCTTCTTTTAATAAATCCTTATTATAAAAAAGTGCCAAATTATTACTATAGCTCGGGATCCCATATATCTTTCCATCATAAACATTGGTTGACCACGGACCTTCAAAGTACTTGTCTTCTAGCCCAGCTTCTTTTACTTTATCAGTAATGTCAGCCAGCATCCCAGAAGCAGCAAATGGTTGATGTGCCGGATTATCAAGGATCGTAATATCAGGAAGCTCACCAGCTGCTGAGCTCATCATCAATTTATTTTTAATATCAGCAAACGGAGTAAACGTACGGACAATATCGACATTTGGATTTTCTTCCTCATATTCAGCGATGATTTTATCTAGCTCTTCAGCATTTTTTCCAGTAGCTGGGTCCCACCAATCAATCGAAATTTTTTCGCCATTTGCTTTATTTTTACTATTACTTTCAGTTGAGCTTGCATCTCCAGAACAAGCTATTAAAAAGACGAAACTCATAAACAAAACGGTTAACATTACCTTCTTTAACATAGAACTCCCCCTTGTGTTTTTGCACTTAATCAGGAATTGTAATCTCTAGTATTTAACATTTAAGTATTTAATCTTTGTAAGCGCTTAAATTCATGAACTAATATTAGTAATGTCAGTATAGTAGTAAAAGAAATAAATTAATATAAAGGAACATAACCTAAAATAACAATATTCTGACTTTATAAATACTCGTGCTATAATTAACTATGCTGTTGTTTAATATGGAAAGGAGTATTCTTCATGGATTTTATCCAATTTCATATACCGCCTTTTCCCCACTATATCAATTGTGGTACGGCAACTTGTCAGCCTGGAGAAGGTCATTCAAGCCGAAAAGACAATGGTGTTTTTGATTTGATTTTCGTGACAACAGGAACACTTTACATAGAGGAAGATGGTCAACAATACGCGGTAGAGCCTGGAAAAGCTCTTCTTTTAAATCCAGTGGGGCATCATTTTTCCTATCAACCATGTACAGAGCATACCCATTTTTATTGGCTTCATTTCACAGCTTTAGGTAAATGGAAGTTAGTGAGTAAGCCTGAGTATTTTCATTCAAATTCTTTTGAAAGATCTGTCAAACGATTAAATCAGTTTACGGTTCATATACCTAAATTTCATCGATTGACTTTTGAAGATAGAACTTATTCTTTATTACAACGCCTCATCTTAATGATGGATCAAGACGGAGAATCCGTACGTTGGAAGGAACAGTCTAATTTTCAAGATATCTTTCAACTGTTCAAAGAAATGGATGAAACGGTTATTAAATCAGCAGCAGGAATTATCGCAGAAAAAGCGGCTATGTATTTACGTGGAAATTACCAAAATCATATAAATTACTCAACTTTAGGTAAAGCTCTTCGCTATAACCCCACCTACATTTCTCGTTGCATGCAAAAGGTTTTTAACTGTACTCCACTTGAATACTTGACCGATTACAGAATTGAAAAAGCAAAATTATTACTAATCAACACGGATAAAACAGTCTCTCGAGTGGCTGAGGAAGTAGGGTTTAATAATATTTCTTACTTTATAAAGTGCTTTACGAATTATGAAAAGATAACTCCTAAGTTATTTACGGAGAAATACCGGTCTCTTACTACACATCGTTGGGATTTGAAGGAGATGGATTAACAACTACTTGAAGAGATACATGTCATGCGGGTTTTTTGTAACCTAACTATTAACACTATTTAGTAGAATGGATTTGTTACTAAACTCAGGAGCAATAAAAACAAAAATGCGACACCTCAAATGAACTGCCCCCTATCTGATAGAAAGGAATAAAAAAACAAATTTAAGCAGTCAAGTAAATAACCATTAAAAAATGGAAATCCATTGTTGCATCGTGGATTTCCAATTAGAAATTATACTGTGTCAATAAGAACGAATTGCAAAAAATTGAAAATAAATAAACACTACATATTTTTTGCTACAACTCTTAATCTTTTTGGTTGCTCTTCTTTGGATCTGCTTCTTTATTTGAAGCAATTTGTTTTCTTTTTGTTGTTTCATCAAGTGCTTGACCAACTTCACCTGTGAAATTTATTTTATGTTCTGGAATGCCTTGACTCTTCATTCATAAATCCCTCCCTTCCTCCCATTATTATCCTCGTCAATTCTTTGATGCATACATTACACTTTATTTTGAGATAAAAATAGGAGAAGGGCTGGTAATTGTTTTTAGGTCATAATCTTAAAAATTAAAATTATCAGGGTCTGGACCAATGCGTCGATCTTCATTAAGTGAATTGATTTTCTCTAGATCATCGTGAGTTAATTCAAAGTCAAAGATGTTTGCGTTTTCAATGATCCGGTGTTCTTTCACTGATTTAGGGATGGTCACGACCTCATTTTGTAAATCCCAGCGTAAAATGACTTGGGCTGCAGTTTTGTTGTATCTATCACCAATTTCCTTTAGTAGCGGATGATTGATAAGCTCTCCTTGCATTAGTGGAGACCATGCTTCTAATTGGATCTCATGTCTTTTACAATAATCACGAAGTTCAAGCTGGGATAAACGTGGATGGTATTCAACTTGATTGACCATTGGCTTGATTTCTGCATCAAGCATTATGTCCTCTAAATGATGAATTTGAAAGTTACTGACACCAATCGCACGAATACGGCCATCCTGATACAATTTTTCAATGGCTTTCCATGTTTCCTTATACTTCCCTTTTACAGGCCAATGTACCAAATATAAATCCAAATACGCTAAATCTAGCTTTTTTATGCTAGTTTCAAAGGCTTTTAGTGTAGATTCATATCCTTGGTCACTATTTTTTACCTTTGTTGTAATAAATAGCTCTTCGCGTGGAATGCCGGATTCCTTGATGGCCATTCCTACCCCTTCTTCATTACCGTAACCAGCTGCTGTATCAATGCTTCTGTAGCCCGCATTAATGGCCGCTTTTACAGCCGTTCTTACTTCTTGTCCCTCTTCTACTTTCCAAACGCCTAACCCAAACCAAGGCATTTTCACACCGTTATGTAGGACTGTAAAATCTTTTAAACTTTTGATCATTTCTCCCAATCCTCCTTTAGTTTTTACTTTTTCATTTTCTCATGGTTTCTGTCAAAATCAAACAATTTAGACTTGTGTAAATGTTGTTACAACGATAATGCAGATCTTATTAAATGAACATATTAAGTAAATAAAAGAAGGTTATCGCTTGGTTTGATCGAAAATAATAATTTAATGAAATAAGCAAATATAGTTAATCGTAATGGAGGAGCTAATGAAAAGTTTATTTGAGACAACTCTTCTGCATTTAAAGCTAGATAAAAAAGATGTAAAGTTCATTGGTGAAGGATTTGGGAGCCTTGTCTTGGAGGATCAGTATGGAATCATTATTAGAGTTGCCAAAAATTTAGACACAGCAAAACAATATGTAAAAGAATACAACATTCTTCCACAGCTCCAAGCCAAACTATTTCCTATTAACATTCCAATTCCAAAGTGGTATCACTATGATACTGAAAAAGTGCCATATGGTATCATTGCGTATGAAAAATTAGCTGGGCCGACACTTATTCCGAAAGTGATTTCGGAGGAAAATAAAAAAAGGATTGCCAAGCAATTAGCAGCATTTATAGCTCTAATCCACCAGACTCCTACAGATCATTTTAAGGATTACTGCCCTCAGGAAGAAAACGATCGAAATCAGCTTACCAATTTACGTGAAAACACATATGACGCATTGAGTACGAATTTATTAAAAAAAGAAATGCTGATGATGAATGATTGGTGGGAGGATATGTTGCAGGATCAAACATTTTATTCCCACAAATCTGTGCTTTGTCATGGAGATCTATGGTATGAAAATATTCTTGTGAATCATCAACAAACTGACATCACTGGGATCATCGACTTTAGTGAAGTGAAAATTGGTGACCCAGCCATTGACTTGGTTCCTCACCACTATATTGGAGAGGATTTTTATTCCTATGTTTTAAATGAATATAGAACTGCATTTCCTAATGATCCGACTATCGATGAGCGTGTAAAAAAACACAGATGCCTGCGGGAGCTGAATGGATTAGCATATGCG
Organism: Metabacillus bambusae; assembly: GCF_017497975.1. Classification (GTDB taxonomy): domain Bacteria; phylum Bacillota; class Bacilli; order Bacillales; family Bacillaceae; genus Metabacillus; species Metabacillus bambusae. The sequence goes on from NZ_JAGDEL010000020.1 coordinate 60,804, forward strand.
ATCAAACATAATGTAGATGTTGAGATACAGGATTCTATCGCTAAAATTCGTGATGTCATTTTAGGAACACAAAAAAAAGAATTTAAGTAAGAAAAGCATCATTTGATAAAAGGGGAATAATGTCTAGAACCGTAAGTGCATGATACATATTCCCCTTTTACTATTGGTTGATTAGAACCCCTTCTTTGTTTACCTGGTCGGTAAGTATTTTACATAAATGGCTTGGGAAGAATTTACTGTCTTACAACCTTCTAGATCCTCTTCATGCAGTAATCCTAGTTGGATTGCTGATTTTATTTTTCCCTCATCTGGCTTTTTTTGTATAAGTTCGATCAGATTTAATTCTTCTAATCTTTTAACGGTTTGTTCTTGTTTGAATTTTACTGTATCTCTTATTTGTCTTTGTATTTTGTAATCCCTCAGGATCATTTCTCCTTTAGCATTTTTGCCCACCGACAAATCAAAATAATTATTAAAAACTTTCTTCAATTCCTCAAGTTCTGTTTCCACTTCTTTTTTCTTATGATTGAGTTCAAGGTAATGAGCAAGCATCTCTCTTGTGATTACAGTTTCATTCGTCACCCTTATCCCCTCATTTCACAGATGATATTTCATCATATTGTTAGATGAAGTGAGATATTCGTCAAAAGAACAAATGTTCTTGTGGTGTTCATTCTTAAAAAAAGCGACGTTTGACTCATTCGCTTAATAATCATGATTCATGAACACGTGGAAAATGCGTGTTATTTTTACTTTCAAAAAGTGCAGCATCATTTTTTGAAGAGTTGCCCGCAGATTTAATTTTGCTTTAAATGATCAATCCTCTGGTCCAGCCTTTCCAAACTTTCCAATGCACGTTTTATACTGAGAGTGCGGGTGTGATGTAAACCGCCTTCTTCTTCATCTTTTTCATCCGCTAATTTAATAACAGTTTGCAGAGGGGTTCGAATGACATTTCCTCCAGGTAAAAATGAATCCGTATGAAATAATATGGCGAGAGCGATTTCTTTTGCTTTGATGGGGTTTTCTCCAAGTCGAATTAATAATTTATGAGCTCGTTCAGCTCCTTTGATCGCATGAATATCATTCTGTTTATATAAGTCGTAGTTCCACTTACCATCCTTATACCAGGTGTAATGGCCAATGTCATGAAGAAAACCTGCCTTTGCTGCACTATCAACGTCCAATCCTCTTTCTTTCCCTAAACGAAAAGAGTGATAAGAAACAGCAATTGCATGAGATAAACCTGAACGGATTACATACTTTCGAGTAATATGATGATTAAAAATATCAACCAATTTTACATCACGCATTGAACTTCTCCCTTATATGCCTACTCATTTTTTACATTACTATATTTCCTTCTAGTCTGATTTGCCATACCTTCTTAAGGAAAAAGCCCACAAAAGGCAGCTTGGATCTTAAATGGACATACAGATCTTAAGTCAGCTGAAGTTTCAAAAATTATTTTACCGGTATTAAATTGAATTGAATGAGAGCAAGTAGTTATTTTGAATATGACATATTTCAGATTACCTTTTAATACCTTGTATTATCATAAACATAAAACGATGCAAATATAGGGAGAGGAAATTATGGCTATAAGCCCCCCATTGTTACAAAGAGGAGATACGATTGGATTGGTAGCACCCGGAAGTCCTCTTGATGCAAGTATTATCAATGCCAGAGTCCAATATTTGAGAGATTTAGGGTTTAATATCGTTTATGGCAGGCATGTTTATTCTTATGAGGGCATCACAGCTGCACCAGCTCAACAAAGAGCCGAAGATGTCATGAATATGTTCAGAAATCCGAGCGTCAAAGTGATCTTATCCACTAGAGGAGGGACAGGGGTTCAGACCATTCTTCCGTACCTCGATTTTGAAGTCATAAGAGCGAACCCTAAAATAATATCTGGTTATAGTGATATAACCGTACTGTTAAATAGCTTGTATCAATCTAGTGATATCATTACCTTCCACAGTCTAATGCTAATTGATTTTAGAGTAGAAACACCTGCTTATAATTTCAATCAATTCTTTGCAGCAACTTCTACATTGACTTCTCCTAGGACGATTCAAAATCCACCGAATATGCCCCAAATGAGTTTAGTACCAGGAAATGTAACTGGTCCAATCGTAGGTGGGAATTTGACTTCGTTAGTCAATACTCTTGGTACACCATATGAACTGAATACACAAGGGAAAATCCTTTTTTTAGAGGAGACCCATTCACCTAGTAATACGATTTTTCGGTATTTAACTCAATTAATGATGTCAGGTAAATTTAAAGATTGTCTTGGAATTATTATGGGGGAATGTACGAATTGCCTTGTATCTTATGGTAAAACATATAATGATTTGATTAATGATTTGCTAGTTCCCTTAGGTAAACCACTGATGATCAACCTTGCTACCGGGCATGGCTTTTATAAAGCTGCTATTCCTATAGGTGCTACTGTTAATCTCAATACGACAGATAATAGATTAACAGTACTTGAACCAACCGTTTCAAGGAAGTAATCGAATTTAAAGGAGAACAGCGATGAAAAAAACATGGCTATTAGGATTTGGGTTTTTTAGCATTAGTCTTGGATGGGCATTGTATAATGGATTTGTTCCATTCTTTCTTAACGATTATCTTGCAAGCACGGCATTAATTGGCTTCCTAATGACGATTGATAATTATTTCGCCTTATTTTTACAGCCATATATCGGAAATCTTAGTGATCGAACAAATACACGCTATGGTCGCCGTATGCCTTATTTGCTTTTTGGTATACCAATTGCTGCTTTATTTTTTGCGCTTATTCCATTTCACACTAGCTTACTTACATTAATCCTCTTTATGATATGTATGAATTTATCTATGGCCCTTTTTCGTTCTCCTACAATTGCTCTAATGCCTGATATTACACCAGAATCTAATCGTACAAAAGCGAACGGAGTTATTAATTTTATGGGTGGCTGTGGTGCAATATTAGCATTAAGTGTCGGTTCTATTTTATTCAGTATTGAAGAGTTTTTACCTTTTTTAGTGGTTTCAGTTATCTTTATAGTGTCATTATGGGTTATTTTTAAAAACATTAAAGAAAACCGTGATGCTATTCCTTATGCAAATACATCTGCACCTAAAATAAGCTATAAAAACGAATTAACTAAACAGACTGTTTTCCTCTTAGCTGCTATCTTTTTTTGGTTTATTGCAATTCAAGGGATGGAGGCATTATTTACACTATATGGAGTAAATGAGCTTGGCTTATCAAAAAGTTCTTCTGCATTTTCATTGGCCTTCTTTTCATTAAGCTTTGTACTATTCGCAATCCCAAGTGGAATATTAGGTGCAAAATATGGTAAGAAAAACATGATTGTGACCGGGATCTTAGGCCTGGTTTTCATTTTTTTACTATTAAATTGGGTAGAATCCGTTTTTTTCCTAAGATCAATTCTATTTGTTGGTGGAATATTTTGGGGGTTTATAAATATCAATGCTTACCCTTTTATTGTTTCAACTGGGAGTGAGCTTAGTTACGGAACTCGAACTGGTTTATATTATTTCGTTTCTTCATTAGCAGCGATCATTTCACCACCAACTTTAGGACTTTTAGTTGATTTTTTTGGCTTTGGACTATTATTTTTTGCAGCTGCAGGAAGTATGCTCCTTGCATTACTTTGTATGCTTAAGGTTAACAAAACAGAGACTTATTCTCCTTCGGTTCATAAACTGAATGGTTAAACTAAATAAAAATTTATATATATCTGTTTTTTGCTTAGAGTTCTATTCAAGCAGCCCAAGAGGTCTATGGACTCTAAAGCTGTTTATGAATAGTTTTTTAGAAAGGCTCTTTTCTAAGAGATTGTTGCTTTTAAAACAAAAACTATTAGGGTAAACAGTAGATAAAGTATTTCGTTATTATCATATAAACAGTCAATCTCTTAAGAAATATGTTTACTTAGGAAGGAGTAAAATAGAATGAAGAAAAAGATAATTGAAGATTTTAGAAGTGCAAGCGAAGTTCATGATGACGTAATAAAGAAGACGAAAGGTAAAAACGAAACGGTAATAAAGGAAGCAGAAAAATACTTAAAAGAAACAAAAAAGAACTAAGAGAGAAAACCGCTTAGTTCTATTGTTTATGCTTATTTGACCAGAACTTGCCATCGGCAGTAGGGACAACTTAATTGGACTGAACATAACTAATTGCCTGGTTAATAACATCATCATTTTTCTTTTTAATATTTTTTATCAAATCATCATGAAGAGAACGAGAGTTGCTTTTTATTTCATATACAACGACCTTTTTATTAACCATGTTAGCTCCCTCCCCCTACTTCTGCTTTTCTCATAAATTTAGTATATAATTCACAACAAATCCATAAAAGGTATTGTGCTACTTTTATGTTAATTTTACAATGCTCATTGGCTGGATTCCACTCATTTTGCTGTGATTTATCCATGATTAGGCTCTGTAGAACGGTCAGCAACATTTAACGCCCTCAAATAACTAGAAAGCTCGGTATTTAATTCTTCTAACTTATCCTCTATCTTTCTAATAGGTTCTAATGACATGTTTATTTTTCTATGTTTTTCTCTTCATTTACAACAAATGCACCAAACACAAAATAAAAAAGTACCTTATAAAGAAAGGTACTTTTCAAAAACAAACTTATTTTGATACTGGAGCGAGAGATGCTTCTGGTGATGTTACTTTGTCATAGAAATCTACATATTTATCACGATCGTCACTATCACGGTAGGCCATCGCAACACGTGGATGTTCATTTAATGCACCAGAGATCATGTATGGAATGATATAGCCCCACTCCCACTTTTGACGCATTTCAAGCATGTGCTTCTCAATAACGCCAAGAACTGGCTTCATTTCATAGCTTGCTTTTTGGATATAGGTTACGAGAAGCTCTGTGTGACAGTTTCCAGCCGCACGACCCATGCCATAAACAGATGAATCAAGGAAAGTAACTCCATTTCGCATCGCTGTTAAAGTATTCGCGAATGCGAGCTGCATGTTGTTATGCGTATGGATACCAAGCTGTTTATTAGGGAGCATTGCTTTAAACTTTTTCACTTGATGCTCAATATCAGTCGGAGATAAGCTACCAAAGGAGTCAACGATATAGACAACATCTACAGGGCTTTCTTTCACCATTTCAAACGCTTCAATTAGCTGTTGTTCAGGTACACTTGATAAAGCCATAATGTTAAGTGAAGTCTCATAACCCAAATCATGGAACATTTGGACAAGCTCCAAGCCCTTGTCCACTTCACGAATATAGCAAGCTATTCGAATCATATCTAGCACACTTTGCTCACGAGGTAGAATATCATTTGGGTCTACACGCCCAATATCTACTAGAGCAGACAGCTTTGTAAACTTTTTCTCAGTGATTACTTCTTCCTTGAGGAACTGATCATCAAGAAATCTCCAGTGATTAGGCTCTTTCGCATTAAGTAACTTTGCCGAATTTTTATAGCCTATCTCCATATATTCAACACCAGCCTCACTTAGGCCGTCATATAAATCTTGAACGAATTTCACACTGAAATCCCAATTGTTTACCAACCCGCCATCTCGAATAGTACAGTCAATTATATTGGTGCGATTTTCCATAGTCATTACTTCCTCCCGATTTATGTAAAATATCATTTAAATTTCTCATAAAGGTTGGTGAGTGTCAACCTATTTTGTAAAACTATTATGAATTGTTGGGAAATGGAGGTTATTGAAATAAGGATTATAATGTTTATAGGTGACTATTGGGACAGAAAGAGATATCAAATTTGTACTCATATTGATTTCCTCCCTAATAAAAACTCGCATCCAAATATAAGGGTGCAGCTTTACTAACTGCACCCTTAAATAAATGTAACAAATCAATCATTAACTTTTACTTTTGTTAAGGTACGAGGGTATACGTGGGTTCTTTTTGCCCATTCTTTCCATGTTCTCTTCATCTCTTCTACAAGAACTGGGTACTTATCTTTCAAGTTATGCGTTTCTGTTCGATCATTATTAATATTGTAAAGCTCCCAGTCTTTTTCTTTTACTTTTGATAGTTTCCATTCTCCTTGACGAATACCACAATGCTGTTCATGTTCAAAGCAAAATGTTCGTTGTGGAGTATTTTCCCCTAGAAAGGCTGTCAACAAGCTTTCACCTTCCATAGGCAGAATGCTATGGCCATTATAATTTTTAGGATACGTAGCTCCAGTAATATCCACAAAAGTCGCCATAAAGTCGATAAAATGTCCTGGACGATGATCAATTTCTCCCTTACGCTTCACCTGCTCTGGCCAATGGGCAATTAAAGGTGTACTTATTCCTCCTTCATGACCATAATGTTTATAAAACGTAAGTGGAGTACTACACGCGTTCGCCCATCCTGATCCGTAACTATGATAGGTATCAGGGCCGCCCATTTTATCTAAATCCTCTTTTAGATGTAAAAAATTAGAGGTTGTAATCCAGTTATCAAATCCCCATGGATCCCATTCGGCACAGGCGCCATTATCAGAGCAAAATAAAATCAACGTATTCTCAAGTTCCCCATTTTCACGGATATTATCAAGGACTCGACCAATGTTTTGGTCCATACGTTCAACCATTGCAGCATAGATGGCCATTCTTTTCACTAAATCCTTTTGACGATCGGGATCAATGGAATCCCATGGTGGATTGATCCCGTGAATATCCCTATCCCTATTCCAATATTCAGATCGTGGAGTTAATGGTGTATCCTCATCAACAATTTGTAACTTCTTCATCCGCTCTAGACGCTCTTCTCGAATCTTATCCCAGCCTTTTTCATATACCTTTTCATATTTTGCAAATTCCTCTTTCGGAGCTTGTAATGGAAAATGTGGGGCATTATAAGCAAGGTAAAGAAAATATGGATGATCATCCTCACGAGAATCCTTAATGAAATCCAATGCGTGGTCTGTAATGGCATCTGTTGCGTAAAATTCTCCTTCTGCGTAATTGTGTTCTGGTCGACCTTCAGGTAAACGAATATAATCTTTTTTATCCCAAAAGCTTGTAAAGCCTCCTAAAAGACCGTAAAAATCATCAAAGCCTCTCTCAATTGGTCCATGTTTTCCAACATGCCATTTACCAGATAAATACGTATGGTAACCATCCTCTTTTAAAACTTCAGCGAGAGTAACACACTGATCTTTTAAATACCCGCGATATCCTGGTGTTTCACGATCCTCAGTCATTTCACCTACGCCTGCTTGATGTGGATATAATCCACTTAACAGTGAAGCACGGCTTGGGCAGCAACGAGCAGAATTGTAAAATTGGGTAAAACGCAGTCCATCCATTGCAAGTTGATCTAGATTTGGAGTCAGAATCTCTCCGCCAAAACTTCCTAAATCTGAAAACCCTAAATCATCTGCCAATATCAATAAAATATTTGGTCGCTTTTTTGTCATCTCTATCCCTCCAACCTCTATTTATGTATTTCTCTTATTCTTATGATCTTAGAAACTAGTAGTGTGCTTATTCATGTAGGTTCAGAGTCCTTGTACTCTAATATCCTTTAAAAAATGTGATCCGATTTATTCCTTCCTTTAAATTCACTTTTTCTCAGCATTACCTTAAATCTTTAATAATAAAGGGTTAGAATATAATCTCATTTAATATATAAATATTTTGACACTAAATTTCTATTTTTTATTTCTACTTCTAATAAAGTAATAAAATATGAATTAACATTTAATTCTTTTGCTTTCTTATATATAATTATTAGGAAATCATTACTTATCCTTTGAATCATATTTATATCACTTCCCTCATTACAAGTTCATTTTGGTATTAATTGGAGACTTAAAAGCCTGTACTTACATTTACAAAGTTATATAAATGATCAAGTTAATAGGAAGGTAGATGTTTGCTCCTACCTTCCTATTCGTGTTCTTATTCGTTGCTATTCATTTTTTTCTCTATTGTTCTTACTAGTCTTAAAGCATCTGACTCCAGTACTTGCTTTATGTTTTCAGACAAACCACTATCTTTTTCTACTATTTTTCGAAAATCATTTAGATGTTTTATAGATTGTTCGAATTTTCCTTTATCTAAATGATGTGTTGACTGATTTAACTTGTTTGTTAATTTTTTATTCACACTATGAGCAACATCACCAGCTTCTGTCATCGTATCAAGATCATTTTTTATCGATGAATGAGTTGTCTCTATAGGATGTAGAACAAAATTATCAAATTTCGTGTAATTATAGTTTGATCTCAAGCCTACTTTTCCTTGGGTAAATGCTGTGCTACTGTTGTCTGTATAATCTATTTTTGGGATATCATCATCGCCAACAAATATCTTTATATTATTCCCCTTTGCAACAACTTTGAGATGTTGCCATGTATTTAATGGCTCACTTATTTCAGCACCTTTTAAGTATGTCCAATTATAATTAAATTTCCCTAAATGAACGCCTTCTTTATTGATATACGCTACATAACCTTGCATAAAATCAGGATTGTTTTGACCAAGCTCAATACCATTGGCTGGGTTATTCACTCTAAAAATTAAACCACCGTCACCTGTACCAGCTCCAATATTGATATCTGCTTCAACTGAATAATCCTTCCACTTGCTATCTCCGATTACCGATTTCGCAAATGTACCTGGTGATGTACTGTATTCCCCTTCAACTGCAGGTGGCTCTTTACCGTTCTCCAATGTAAAATCAATACTTCTAAAATCAAACTCACCTTTAACCATTTCGACCTTAACGGTATGCTTTCCAGCTGGTAAAGAGACATTTTCTTTTATGACACTTTCCCAGTTATCCCAGCCACCTGTTTTTGGGACATCAATTATTCCTGTTAAATCAACGGTATCATCAAGCCAAAGTCTAATTTGACTTCCTTCAAGTTCAGTAGCAACTTTTATATCTACTTGATAATTGTCCTCTTTTTCAATATCGATATTGTATTTTAACCATTCTCCTGCTTGATTCCAGCCAACATTATAGCCACCCTCTGGATTAACGCGGATATCAACAGAATCTCTCCTATATTTCCCACCAATATTTTCAGGAGTAAGATCATGATATCCAACACCTTCTCCACCTGTTAGATAATCGGCCGCCATTATTTTTCCTGGAAGCTTTTTATGATGATCAAACCTGTGAAGTGTTAGTCTAGAAAAATCAAATCCTCCCTCTAGTGTGACTAGCTTTATTGTGTGTTTTCCAGCTGGTAAGGAAACGTTTTGTAAAGAAATGGTTTGCCAGCTATTCCAATCACCTGTATTTGGTATGCTTATTTCTCCGGTTAAATCAATTTCGTCATCTAATAGAAGCTTTACTTTTCCGCCATCCTCGATTGCAGAAGTAAGGATATCAAGTCCATATGTACCTGCTTCCTCAATGTTTACGTCATATGCTAGCCATTCTCCTGTTTGATTCGACGTAACAGCGTACCCACCTTCTGGATTCACTCGAATATCGACAGAATCTTCACGGTATTTATCCCCGCTATTTCCCATTGTGCTGTCATGAAAGCCTACTCCTTCACCACCAAGATTGTATTCCTCAGCTTCAATGATTCCAGGCACTGGCTTATGAATATCAAACGATGTAAACTCAAGACCAGTAAAATCAAATTCTCCCTCGAAGATCTCCACTTTAATCGTGTGCTCACCCTCAGGCAATGTAATCCCTTTTTTAATAACAGGCTGCCAATTATTCCAATCCCCTGTGTTAGGAACCTCTAAAACATCAGTTAAATCTGTTTCATCATCTAGCCATAATCGAACCTTTGCATTGTTAAAGGTTGTTGCAGTATTTAATTGAACATTATAGAGGCCTGCTTCTTTAATGGATACATTGTATTTAAACCATTCTCCTGTTTGGTTCCATCCAACTGCAGTACCCCCTTTAGGATTATTACGGATATCAACAGCATCTCCTCTTAATACACCACCAATATTTTTAGCTGTTGTTTCATGGTAAGCTATCCCTTCACCACCAGTTATATAATAGGCAGCCCCAATTGAACCTGGTATTGGTTTATATGCATCAAAAGAGCTAGGTTTATTTGTTTTAACCGTCCAAAATCCCTCTATTTCTTCCCATCCATTACTCGTTCCATCATCAAAGTTTGAAGCTAATTCTTTTACTTGTTTATGTTCTTTGAATTCCATATTGGATAAATCAAATGTTCCATTTTCAACAACAACTTTTAACTTATGCTGACCCTTCGGTAATTCTATTCCCTCAATCGAGAGTGTTTTCCATTCATCTGTCTTTGGAATGTTTATTACACCTGTCAAATCAGTCGCTTCATCTAACACTAATTTCACTTGTGCATCCTCGCTTGATGCTGATACTCTTAGATCTACATTGTAAGTACCTGCTTCTGCAATATTGACATTGTAATTTAGCCATTCTCCGGTTTCATTCAAGCTTACGTTATATCCACCCTCGGAATTCACTTTAAAATCAACTGCATCACTTCTATATTTTCCACTAGAATTCTCAACAGTTGTATCATGATAGGCTACACCTTCACCGCCTGTATTATAATGCACAGCCTCAATGTTTCCTGGTAAAGGCTTGTATGCATCAAACACATTGCTTCCATTTACTTTATTGCTGAAAGCCGTATAGCCAAAAGCAGCATGAATATCAGATGTTGCGTATCCGATTTTCCCTCCATCTAGCTCTGGAATTTCACGTGATTGCTTTTGCATTCCATCTATAAAGATCTTAAAGGTTGATGAAGACTTTTCTACTCGTATTTGGTGAAGCTTAGAATAATCATAGCCTTCAGGTAAAGCTGTATCTTCCCTTTTTTGTTCAACTCCGTTCACGATAAAGAAGGTTTCTAATTGATTTTTTGTAGGATTTAATACTGCTAGGCCGTAGTTGCTTTCATCTTTATAGGAGAAAACAGCACCAAAGTATGGATTGCTACTTGAGCCTTGTTCAATTGTTTTCATATTGAATTCTGCCGTGTAATCTGAAGTTGTGGAATCCTTCGTCAGTTGCTTAAACATGTTCGTGTCATTTATTGTTGTTTGTTGAAGCCAGCCAGGCATTTCTGAAGCAATACTCCAGTTACCGCCGTTGATCGTTTCCCAATTCTTATCTGAGGATGAGTGAGAAAAGCGCTCACTGAAATCAGGTAGGTCTGGGTTAGGCTGTTCAGTTGTTGTTGGACCAAGTACAAGCATTTTATCACCATTCCAAGCAATTCGATCCAGATTCATATATCTGCCTGGATTTGCATGACTATGATAAACCATATATTCTGAATCAAGATCTGGTCCTCGGACGACTGAATTATGACCTAATCCTACATTCGATCCCTCTGTGTTTAGTAAGATTGGATTTTGTTCAAATTCATGTGAAAAATCAGCAATTGGTGAATCACTGTTTGCATAATCAACACGATATGCCTTATTCCACACGTGGTTTCCTGTATAGGTCATATAGTATTTACTATTTCTTTTCAGAATTGTTGGCCCTTCTGTCCAGCCATCCATTTCTGCGCCAGTGTTTGAAGCATGACCAAAAGTATAGGGATCTGACATTGGTCGTGCATCAATTCTTTGATTACCAGTACTATAAAAATACCATTTCCCGTCATCATCAATAAACACATGTCCATCGATTCCCATGCCTAGGTTATCTGTCTGTTTCACGAAGGGGCCAAGTGGGTCTGAGCTTTTGTACACATAATGCCCATTTCCGCCAGGTGATGTGTACATATAAAAATGGCCATTCCAATACACAACCTCAGGAGCATAGGCTGCCTTTGTAGTAGGCTCCTTCGTAACTAAACCACCGTACTCCCAATTCACCAAATCTTCTGACTTCCAAGCTTTTACTCCACTCTTATCATCCACTGTACTAACATAAAGATAATAAGTACCGTTGTGTTTTAAAATATAAGGATCTCCTTCACCATAAAATACTCCTGTATCCCACTTCCAAGATTCCGATAATTTAAAGGAGTTACTGTAAGCAAATGTTGATAATGGAAGGGATAAAACAAAGCTAAATGCAATGACAATTGAAAGTATCTTTTTCAGACAAATCGCCTCCTTCTTTTCTCCAAGCAATTAATTAGACATTCTATTAAGTACTAAGCTTATAAAGTTTTACAATCCCTCCTTTCCCGGCATGTAACCGCTCGTATTTTTTATACGAAAACATCTATCTTACTACCTGAATTTACTTTGATCGTAAGTTTATTAGATGCTTACCTATTTCTCTCGTAACTGAATCGTTGAAAAACTCGAAAAAAAAAATCAACCTATAACCAAAGGAAACGACGGAATCTTAATTTTCCTTTGGTTATATACTATTGATTTATGATTGGCCGATAGTGACTAGAATAGTAGGACTACTGATCGTCTTATTGATTTTGTAAATGATAGTTTCCCAGTTTTGATATGGATTTATTTTTCGCTAACGCGAGAAGCCCTGCAGATAAAAACATTAAGGATCCTAAAATATCCATAACGAAATAGGACGCTAACCCTAATAGGATAAACCAAATAGGTTTTTTCACTTCAGCTTTATCATCCTTTAATGATTTCGCCAATACGAAGTTCAAGATTCCTAGAATAACAAATAACATCCCAAAGGTAACGGCAAACATATATAAGCTTCCAAAAATAGACTGTGCTGCCTCAAGCTTGGCAATCGTTGGATATGAAGAATGTAATCCTTCATTTTTAATAAAAGATGCATAGACAAAAATAGTAAGCAGTCCTGAGACGATTTGCCATATTGAACCGATCATTATTAATCTTCTCTCTAGCTTTCTATTCACCATATAACCTCCTATTCTCTTACCCTTTAACCCCTGATGACAAGGAGAGTGATTCCATAAAGTATTTTTGTGTGAACAAATAGAGGATAAATGTTGGAACAATAGCAATCAGTGCCCCTGTTAAAGCATGAGCAACATCAAGTGCATACATCCCCTGAAGTAATTGTAATCCTGGTGTAATTGGCATTTTTTCAACTTCATTAAACACAATTGATGGCCATAGGAAGTCATTCCATGAACCTGTAAATGTAAACAACGCAACAACAGTTAAAACAGGTCTTATTAATGGCAATATTAACTTTGTGAAAATTTGAAAATCAGAAGCACCATCCACTCGTGCCGATTCATCAAAATCAATAGGAATCCCTTGCATGAATTGCCTTACAAGAAAGATATTAAAGACACCAGCTGCACCTGGAACAATCGCAGCCATATAATTATTTACCCATCCAAGTGTATCGATAATTTTATAGAGGGGAATAAGATTTACAACTGCTGGAAACATCATTGTTGCCATTAAAAAGATAAAAATGGCATCTCTTCCCTTGAATTTCATTCTTGAATACCCATAACCAGCTAATGATACAAGCACGATGACTAAAAACGTTTGTGATACTGAAATAATAAGTGAGTTCATAAACCATTTCGCCACTGGAGCACTTGTGTTCGCAAAAAGAACATCCTGGTAGTTACCAATGACCCAATTGATCGGTAAAATTGTAAAGGCGCTTGATTGAATATCAGCTTCACTTTTGAATGAAGATAAGATTGTATACAGTAATGGTACAATCCATATAAAAGCCATTATTAACAAGAAGATTAATGAAATTCCTTTAGTAATACGTTTTTTCTCCAAGGTAAGCACCTCCTAGTCACGTTGTCTTAAAAAGAAGAATTGAATGGCAGAAACAATCATAATGCAAATCCCAAGAATAACAGCCATTGCTGCTCCAATACCTGCAATCGAAATACCAGATCCAAATGCATTTTCTTGAATGTACATTAACAGTACGGTTGTCGAGCTTGTTGGTCCACCTTTTGTTAACATGAGAGGTTGCCCATATACATTGAATTGTGCAATAGTCGTGATGACAACGGTGTATAAGATTTGCGCTCTTATACTTGGAAGCGTGATTTTAAAGAATTTTTGAACACTATTCGCTCCATCGATAGACGCAGCCTCATATAAATCCTTTGAAATACCGTTCAGTGCTGCTTGATAAATGATCATATTTCCACCGATTGTCCACCAAACTGTTACGATGATTAATGTAAACCAGGCATAAGGCTGAGTAGATAGCCAGTTTGTATCAACATTTAAATAATGATTGATAGGTCCAAATGAAACACTAAATAACATAGCAAATACGATCATGACGGCAGAAACCGAGAACAATGTTGGCATGTAAAACAATGCTTGGAAAAATTTCAGCCCTTTTGGTTTCGTATTTAGACCTGCAGCTAAGAGTAAGGGAACAATAATACAAGCAGGTACTGTAAAAAGGACAAATTTAAATGTATTTCCTAAACCTATTCTTAGTTGATCGTAAAAGGTAGAATCTTTATTAACCAAAATTTCTGCATAGTTTGCCAGGCCAACAAATTCAGGCTCGCCAATTAGGTCCCAATTCGTAAAGGAAATGTAAATACCATATAAAGTTGGAAATAGAAAAAAGATACCAAATAAAATGAGATGTGGCCCAATATAAAGATATGGAGATAGATTTAACCGTTTTTTACGAGAATTTTTCATTATTGCTGTAGACATACTTAGTTCCTTATTCTCTCCAGTATTTATCATCGTTTTTAACTCCTATTCTTTCGTTATCGAATAGAGAGAGGTCTGACCCTTTTTAGAGTCAGCCTCTGGCAGTTTCTTTACTACCTGTGTTTAGAATTATTTATTATTGTTTGCGATTTTATCCTCAACTGCTTTTTGAGCATTTGCCAGTCCTTTATCAATCTCTAATTTTCCAAACATTGCATCTCCAACTAATTTATCAACCTCTTCAGCTACGAAGCCATTATACTTATAATCAAAGATTTTAAGTGACTCTTGTAATTTAGGGTCTTCCACTAAGAAGGATTGTGGGAGTTCTTTGAATTCTGGATTATCTAATGTTGATAATGCCGCAGGGTTTTGTCCTGCTTGAGCCCATGGTAGTGAATTTTCTCTAATATAATCAAGGAAATCTATCATCCCTTTTGTTTTCTCTTCAGAACGATTTTCGTCTTTAAACATGACGAATTGGTGGGAGGAAGTCCAGTTTACAATTTTGTCAGGAGAAACTTGTGCAAAGCTTGTAATGCCCCAATTTAATTTTTCCGCTTCATTTAAACTATTTTGCATCCAAATACCTTCAGGATAAAAAATCGCTTTATTAGATTTGAATAACTGGCCAGGGTCTTCTCCGTCTTTGTTAGAAATTTTATCATCAACTAATCCTTTTAATAATTCTAGTGCTTCTTTCGCTTCTGGCGTATCAAGAGTTGGTGTTTCACCATCACTAGTAATATCTCCACCTAGTTGATTGTAAATTGATAAGAAGATTGGTCGTGTCCAAGTTAATCCAATACCTGTAATACCGTCTTTTCGAGAAATTTCTCCTGCTTCTCTTATTTCATCAAATGTAATAACGTTATCATCAAGTGCATTTGGTGCATATTTTTCTAGTAAATCTTTGTTGTAATACATAACAAAGCTGTGAACATCTAACGGAACACTGTATCTACTACCATCAATATCTCCAATATTCCATCCTGCTGGTACATAGTTTTCTGCTTTGATTTCAGGATAGTCAGCCAATTTATCATCAAATGTAGTTAACAAATCATTACCGACAAACTGCTTAATTCTTTCGGCATGAACAATTGTCAGATCGGGAATTCCTTTTCCTGAGTTTACGACAGTTGGAATTTTTGTATACATATCATCCGCAGTGATTGATACATTCTTAATCTTGAATTCTGGATTTGTCTTATTGTATTCATCAACAATTTGCTTCATATTTTCGCCATCAGGACCTGTAAAAGGATTCCAATAAAGAATTTCTTTTTTAGTTGAACCAGAGCTAGATGAACTACTGCAACCTGATAAAGCCATTGCAAACACAATTAGGATTGAGAACATGAATACTATTTTTTTCTTCATTTGTGTTACCTCCCTTTAAAATAAAATCTTGTATATACCAATACATCAAAGTCGAATATTCTTTAATCCCCCTCCTTTTAAAGCGTTTTCATTAGATGAGAGACCCTTGCAGCAAGCACTTTTCTTTAGGCTGTTTTCGCAAACTTTGTTGCTTTTTAAATAGTAATGCGGTGTGGTTGATTGCAGCGAGAGTTGCTCGCTTTCCGCGGGGCGGGCCGTGAGCCTCCTCGGCGTAAACGCCTGCGGGGTCTCACCTGTCCCGCTGCTCCTGCAGGAGTCTCGCAATCCGCTCCAATCAACCTGAATTAGTTTTGTTTTAGAAGCAACAATCTTTTAGAAAAGAGCCTTTTTTTATGTAAATCACTTGAGGCTATCTCAAAAGGGAATGGTTTTATGATTTTGAGACAACCTCAAAAGAGATTTCACTTTAAATGGATTACTTTACTATATTCACATGCCACATATCATTTATTTTTCGAATTTTTTCCAAATCACACTTTGGTTTTCGATCATATGTTAATAAGCCATTAATCTCCTGTTCCACATCTGTTAATTGTGTATAACAATAACCATGCAATGAGTTGGAAGTGTATACTGCTTTCATCACTCTTTCATAATCTGCTAAATAATCCTCCGCATTGGTGACTGATGTATAGCCCCAACCACTTTCATCTCCCACTTTATAGCCTATACCACCAAACTCTGTTAAGAGAATTGGCTCACCACAGTGACTGAAGCCTTTAGTGTAGATTCTTCTTCCAGCTGGTTTTGAGTGAAGTAAATTTTCAGTCGTTGATAATGAACTTCGATACTCATTGTATTTATCGACTTCATCCTTATGGCCATGATTATAGTTATGGATTGCACAAATATCTGTTTTAGTTAATTCCCACCCATCATTTGAAATAACTAATCTCGTTTTATCAAGTGAATGGATTAAATGATACATTGCTAATGAATGGTGCTTTTGTTGGTCATCATTTGAAATCGCAGGAACTCCCCAGCTCTCATTAATAGGAACCCATGTTACAATACAAGGATGATTGTAATCACGCTCAATAATTTCAAACCATTCCTTTGTTAGACGTGCAACTGCATCCTCATTATAGGAAGGTGAAGCTGCACATTCTCCCCATACGAGAAATCCTAGCTTATCTGCCCAATGAAGAAAACGTGGATCTTCTACCTTTTGATGCTTCCTACAACCGTTAAATCCCATTTCTTTTGCTAATTCAATATCCTGCTTTAACGCTTGATCTGTTGGTGCAGTCAATAAACCTTCTGGCCAGTAGCCCTGGTCAAGCACAAGTTTTTGATAATAAGGTCTGTTGTTTAGATAGACCATCCCATTTTCGGTATGGACTTTTCTCATACCGAAGTATGAAGTGATTTCATCAAGTACTGAATCATCTTCTAGCAAGCGAATTTTCACATCGAATAAATTAGGATTTTCCGGTGACCAATTCCACCCAACATGATGGAACCCTGTTCTGAAAATTTTTAGATTATAGAGATTTATCGATCTTTTTAGATAATTTTCATGTATTTTTATCGTTTCATTTGCTACATGTTCATCTTTAAAGGTAATATCAATTTCAACCTTTTTATTTACATATTCACCTGCTATTTCAAAATCAATTGTTATATCTCCATTGTCAATATCAGGAGTAAATCTCACTTTTTTTATATGTGTTTTATTCACTGCCTCTAACCAAACCGTTTGCCATATTCCAGTTGTCCGTGTATACCATATCGCAGCAGATTTTTCTATCCAATACTGTTTTCCACGAGGAATCGTTTCATCTGTGGAAGGGTCTTCTACTCTAACGACAACTGATTGTGTTCCTTCTATTAAATAGTTTGTAATATCGAAAGAAAAAGCTGTGTGTCCCCCTTCATGAGAACCTACTAAATTCCCGTTAATGAAAACCATTGATCGATAGTCAACAGCACCAAAATGTAAGAGAATTTGCTTACCCACCATCGAATCGGGAATGTCGAATTCACGTCGATACCAGACCCAATCATGAAATGTAGGATCATTAATTCCACTAAGCT
This sequence comes from Metabacillus bambusae, assembly GCF_017497975.1. Lineage (GTDB taxonomy): Bacteria > Bacillota > Bacilli > Bacillales > Bacillaceae > Metabacillus > Metabacillus bambusae. The sequence goes on from NZ_JAGDEL010000020.1 coordinate 78,829, forward strand.
TTGTTTGGTAAGCAAATGGAACATTTATTTTTTGTTTATATTTTCTTTCATTCTCAAACCATTTTTCTTCTAATCCACTATTTTGATCATCAAAATCAAAATCCCATTCACCATTAAGATTAAGCCAGTCGTTTCTAATTAACTGTGGACGAGGGTATTCTTGTCGAAATGTCATAAACTTCTCCTTTAGCAATGTGGAATTATTTATTGTTTATTTCTCTAATTTTAGTTAAATCTATTTTTGGTGTTCGATCTTCATTTAGAAGACCATTAATCTCTTGCTGCACATCAGTAATTTGTGTATAACAAAATCCACTAATATATGGAGTATCTTTAATTCCTTGAGTAATAGATTCATAGCGAGATAGAAACTCTTTTTCACTCTTTACCTGATTACCATAGCCCCAACCCTTTTCAGAATTGAATGCAATTCCACCATACTCACTTATGATGATTGGTTGACCTTTATATTCATATCCAAGTGCCATTGCGTGCTTAGATTTATTGAATGCGATTTCATTATTAACGACCTTTTCCTTATCTTCATAACGCTTTAGGAATTCATCCCCATATTCGACATAATCATGTAGCGTAATAATGTCTGAAACTGTATGCTCCCAACCATCGTTGACAATAACAGGTCTCATGCTATCGATTGCTTTTGTAAGATGATAAATTCCTTCAGTGAATTTTTGTTGCTTACGGTCTGTATAAATATTTTTTACGCCCCATGATTCATTAAACGGTGTCCATGTAATGATGCATGGGTGATTATATTGTTGTTTGACAACCTCTATCCATTCCTCGGTAAAGTTTTGAACAGCCTCATCTGAAAATTCATATGTTGCCGCCATTTCAGACCAAACAAGAAGACCCTTTTTGTCTGCCCAATAGAGGTATCGTTGATCTTCAACCTTCATATGCTTCCTTACTCCGTTAAAGCCCATCTCTAATGTTTTATCAATATCCTCTAGTATTGCTTCCTCAGATGGTGGTGTTAAATGTGATTCTCCCCAATACCCTTGATCTAGCAGTAGCTTTTGATAGATTGGAATATTATTAAGTAATACATTTCCGTTTTCTATTGAAATCTTTCTCATCCCAAAATAGGACTTTACCTGATCGATCACTTCACCATTTTTATATAATGTGAATTCTACATCATATAAATTTGGAGAACCTGTACTCCATCTGACAACTCGCCAATGATGAAACTCACTTGCAATATTTGCAGTCACGGTTTGATTAGAGCGTCCAACGGTTAAATCAAATGTTTTAATTTGTTGACCATTAAAGGAAATCGATGTATTTAAGACGAGTGAGTGATCAATGTCACCTGAAACTTCAAATTCAAACTCAACTGATTCTGTATCGATATCTGGTGTCATTTTGACTGCTTGAATATGTGCTTCATTTAAAAACTCGAGCCATACCGTTTGCCAGATCCCAGTAGTTTGAACATACCAGCATTCGTAACTAGTATCTAACCACCTTTGTTTTCCTCGGGGCTGAAAGCAGCTTTCGCTATCCTCGCATTTCACGACAATATTTACTTCATTTGTTGTATCAAGCATGTAGTCAGTAATATTAAATGAGAAGGCGATCTGACCACCCTTTCGCTCACCTACGAATATTCCATTTATCCATAGCTTTGTTTTATAATCGGCTGCTTGGAAATGAAGCACAATTTCTTTTTGTTTAAACTCATTAGGGATCGTTACAGTTTTTTGATACCAAACATTAGGACAAAAAACTTCTTCCCCTATTCCGCTAGCTTTTGTTTCATATGTAAAAGGAACAATAATTTTTTTATCAAAAGTTGATTCTTCGTACCATTTTTCCTTTTCACCTTTATTTTCTTTATCAAATTTAAAGTTCCACTCACCATTTAAATTCACCCAATCAGCTCTTTCAAATTGTGGACGTGGGTATTCTTTTTTTGGAATATTTATATCTACCATTCTATCTATCTCCTTATCTTGAAACTAATTTAATTTACAATGTAAAACAAAGTATTCCTTACATAATCGTTCTAAAACAGAAAACAAGTAGTAGGCAATGCCATACGAATGATTAAACCCAATTATTTTTTCATTTATATCTCCTTTTTTGATTATTACAAGAAAATTGTATTATTACTGTTTTTCTGTAACTTTAATAAAAGAATACCCTTTCATTTGCTCTTTGTCAACAATATAATTACTTTTTCTGTTTAATTACAGTATTATTGTAATAATGGAGAAGGATGATCCAAAAACAAGGGGTCAAACCCCACTGTGACACATTCTATAGGATTTTTACATACTAAAGAAGCGCTATAAAATGTCGTTTGGGGGTTTGACCCTTATCGTTAATAGAATGATATTTTTAATTTTATATCTTGCGGATGGTCACCGAATTCGCTTCCAAATAAATTCATTCCACCTTTGTGAACAGCATCTTCTTTAATACCTATTCGAAAAGATAAATATTCACGATCTAATATCCCTAAATCCTGGATCGTTATATCTGAAAGGAAAACGTCATCTATTGTCGCCTTTTCCCCGGTAACTTTCCACGTTTTTAAGGAGCCGTATTGTGTTGAGGTTGATTCTATCCAAGCTTTAGAGTTAAGTTTTCCTGGTCTATCTCCGAAGTCCCCTGGGCTTGTCCATGTTCCTATATCAATTCCATTCAACCAAACTGTTATATCTGAAGGCCAATTATGATCATAGTTCGGGGCTTCTGAGCAGATTTCCGCAGAAAACTCAACAGCTTTAATTTTTGCTCCATGTGGGATGACAAGAGGAAACTTATAATCAAAATACCCTTTCCTTGTCCATATTAACTGCGCCTTTGAACGAACGGGATTATAAAAGTGAACCGGCTCATCTTCTGGTATGATAGCGCTCTCTCGATCTGCAATACCACATGTTGGTGAAACAAGGAAGTCGGTGTATTGACCTATCGGCATTTCAAGTTCATAGTGTTCATACGTGTCCTTGCTTAAAGGAACATTTAAAGTAATATGAATGTCGTCAAAATTTCGTGTGCAAACCTTCATAGCGCCTCTACTCGCAGGACGAAGCTCCGTTTGTATCAACCCAGCCTCTTCAAGAACCTTAATATGTGATGCTGCGGTAGAAACGGGAATATCTAACCTCTCTGCCAATTGATTTATGTTTACATTTCCTTTATTTAAAAGCTCAACGATTTTCAATCGAACCTCTGATGATAAAGCATGCGCTACGATCCGCAATTTCTCTGGATTTATAATCGATAATTCTAACAAGGTTCTTCCTCAACTCCTATTTGTCCCAATAATCTGTTGTAATGACTAATACAAACGAAATAATTGTATATACCCGTATTTTCTAATCAAAAAGAATGGATTAATCTAATTTTATTGTAATATTGAAACTACGTCAAGAATATGGGTAGATTAAAATCATTTCGTCCTATAGTCAGAACCACAATGACAGCCTTTTCTCTTTATGTAAAATCCTTAGTGCAAGACGAACAAAAGCGCAAGCGCCTGTATCAGCCTAAGGCAAATAAGATGATTTATAATAGAAGGTGTACTTTACCTTCAAATCTAAATTAGCTTATGACCTCGAGGGGCTAGGCGCTGGAGTTGGATGTCGTACGCTTATCCACAGTTCAAGAATTTTATAGTTTCCTAAACAAGAACAAATGCCCATCCGTGCTGATCGTTTGGATGGGCTTTGATGGTTTGAATCAAAAGGTGAGACATCACTTTAAGTTAACGAACATTCATGTCACTTGGATGCGGTCCTTTTCTTCGGTTGCGATTAAGTTGATTGATTTCCTCTATTTCAGTCTCAGTTAGTACGAAATCAAATACTTTAAAATTCTCTTCGATTCGTGATGGTGTGACTGATTTAGGAATGACAATTGTGTTATGTTGTAAATGCCAACGTAAGACAATCTGTGCTGGAGTTTTGCGATGTGACTTTGCAATCTTTTGAATGACTTCATCCTGTAACACTTCTCCTCCTTGATCAAGAGGACTCCATGCTTCGACAAAAATATTATGCTTTGCACAAAATTCTTTTATTTCATTTTGTGCAAGATATGGATGACACTCAATTTGATTTAAAACTGGAACGACTTCACATTCCTTTAAGAGACGCTCTAAATGTTCAATTTCAAAGTTACACACGCCGATCGCTTTCACGCGGCCATCATGGTAAAGCTTTTCTAACGCTTTATATGTATCTACATACTCATCAAATTGTGGTGTTGGCCAGTGAATTAAATAAAGATCTACATATTCAAGACCTAATTTCTCTAAGCTTTCATCAAAAGCACGTAATGTGTTCTCATAGCCTTGATCACTATTCCACACCTTAGTCGTAATAAATAATTCTGCGCGTGGGACAGATGCTTCTTTTATCGCTTTTCCTACGCCTATTTCATTTTGGTAGATCATCGCTGTGTCAATCGATGTGTACCCAGCCTCAATTGCTTTTGCAACGGCAGAAGTAGCTTCATCATCAGCAACCTGCCAAACACCAAATCCAAGCTGAGGCATTTTTAATCCATTATTTAAGATAACCCAATCCATTTTACATTTCTCCTTTTATCAAAAGTAAAACCAATCTAACCATACTAATATTTATTCATCTGGATGATTTCATTCATAAGCAAAAGTAGATTATTAAAAAGAAACAAGCAGATATTAATAAAAGTAAGGTTAAATTGTTTGGTAAATGTTTTTTAGAGTACGTAAACTATCTTGTAGCGTGTACTGTAATAGTAGACTTTCGAACTAATCCGTAATAAGATAAAAATGCCAAAAAGCTTGCTAAAAAGATAATGATTCCCATAGGTACTGCAGAATATTCTCCTGCTAATCCTACAAGTGGAGCCGTTAATGAGCCAAGGATAAATGGTAATACCCCTAATAGTGCTGAGGCGCTTCCGGCAATATGGCCTTGTGTCTCCATTGCTAATGAAAAAGATGTAGTAGAAATAATTGCAATAGATGAAACGAAAAAGAAGATCGGAATAGCAAATATAATTAGCGGTGCTTTTAATAGAATAGCGACCAGTAATAAAGCAGCAGATGAGTTTGCCAGAATTAAACCAAACTTTAAGAAAGTTTTCTCTGAAATGATATCTGAAAAGCGACCAACTGACTGGGTTCCTATGATTAAAGCAATCCCATTAACGCCAAATAATAAACTAAATCCCTGAGGTGACACACCATAAATATTCTGATAGACAAAAGAAATACCAGATACGTAGGCAAAGATTCCTGCAATGATAAAAGCTTGTGTAAGGGCATAGCCTGCAAATTGGCGATCTTTTAAGAGAATGCCAAAATTCTTGACGATCTGTGAAAAGTTACTAGGTATACGATTTTCCTGTGGTAAGGATTCTTCTAATTTCAATGAAACAGTTAACAATAACACCACGCCAATACAAGTCAAAACAATAAATACCCATTTCCAATCGGCAAAAGCAAGGATTCCAGCACCAGCAATAGGTGCAACAATTGGGCCGAGATTACCTACTAGCATCAATAAAGCGAAAAACTTTGTAAGTTCCCTTCCGCTATAGACATCTCGAACAATTGCGCGAGAAATTACAAGTCCACCAGCTGCAGCAAACCCTTGAACAAAGCGAGAAGCGATGAACGCATATATATTTGGTGCAAAAGCACATGTTAAAGAAGCTAGTAAATACAAACTTAGAAAAATAAGCAAAGGTTTACGTCTTCCTTGAACATCACTCATCGGACCAATAATCAATTGCCCCAATCCCAGTCCTAATAGGCATGTTGTTAAACTAATTTGTACGAGTGAAGCACTCGTTTGATACTCTTCTACAATCGTAGGAAATGAAGGCAAATACGTGTCGATCGTAAATGGACCTAAAAGTCCAAGTGAGCCTAAAAGTAAAGCCAGCTGCAATCGTTTCGTTCCTGTTAAATTATTCAAGTTTTCTCGCCTCTCTGTCAAAACAGACATTTTCTATTAAACTTTATTTCACTTTATCTATAATTTTTTGAATCGCATAACAAATTGAATTGTTCTTTGTTCTTCTTTCCAAATCAAGAACAAGTGTCAGATTAGACACCTGTTCTTGAAAAGGTTTTGTATGTGGGCTGTTAATTTCTTGGAAACCCAGGGACATACTGTTTAGGCAGATCTGATTCTTTACGTAATAAAGCCGCAGCTTCCAATGCCCAATATGGATTTCTTAACATACCTCTTCCAACAGCCACAAGGTCTGCCTCTTCATTTCCGATGACGGCATTTGCGAGTAAAGGTTCATCCAATCTACCAACCGCGATGACTGGAATATTCAGTTCTTGTTTTATTGCTCTTGCTAAAGGTACTTGATACGCAACATGTGTTCCAGGCTTTCCAGCAGCAGCAATCGGTCCCTCGCCCCCTGCACTCACATGAAATAGATCGACTCCAGCTTTTTGATAGACTCTAGAAAATTCGATTGCTTCATCGATCCCGTATCCGCCTTCGACGTATTCTTTTGCAGATATACGCATTATTAACGGCATCTCTGCAGGCATCTCGTTTTTAGCAGCTTGAATGATCTCTACGCCGAATTTGGTTAACTCTTTTCCATATTCATCTGTTCTTTTATTCGTAAAAGCTGAATGGAATTGATGAATCAAGTAGCCGTGTGCACCGTGAAGCTCGATTACATCAACCCCTGCTTTAACCGCTCGCCCAACAGCTAAACGGAACTTTTCTACCATTTCTTTTACTTCTTCTGTGGAAAGCTCTCTTGGTGTTTTTGACTTTTCATCAAAAGGAATCGCAGACGGTGCAACTGGCACATCCGCGTCCTCCGCTTTGCGCCCAGCATGAGCAATTTGAATACCCACTTTTGCGCCATGCTGGTGACAAGCTTCTACAATTCTTGCTAGTGCAGGGATTTGCTCATCTGACCACAAGCCTAAATCATAATCTGAAATACGGCCATCTGGCTCGACATCCGTCATTTCAATAATGATTAAGCTGGCACCGCCAATGGCACGGCTAACATAATGAATGTAGTGCCAATCTGTCGCGATTCCATCCTTATTTGTTACCGAGTATTGACACATTGGTGGCATCACCACGCGGTTTTTTAACTCAAGTCCTTTTATCTTAAAAGGGCTAAATAAATGTTCCATGATAAAGACTCCCTTTATTATTAGTATGTCGGGATGTAGTCAGCACCCTTGCTACTACATCAACTGTAAGTAAAATACTCGACTTTGACACATATCATTCATAGATTGTGTCCCTTTTTTCTTTCAGGTAAATTTGAAGGTTAACCGTGTAAATGTATGTGCATGCATAAAAATTAGCACATACATTTACACCTCGTCAAATAAAAAGCATCATCTAACAAAAATGGGGCGTATAACCGCCATTGTCAAATATATACAATAATAAAATGAAAGATTCGTAAATTTTTTAACTAGCCTCAAATTCTTGATCATTTTATTTGCCGAATTAAGCCTTGTAACTCCGCTCGAATGTCTTCTCTAGAAAAAGCATTTGCAAGGGTTTCATTGACTGTATCTTGAGCTTTTTTAAGCTTTTCCTCACCTTCGTTTGTCAATGACGTATAAATGGCTCTACGGTCATCTACGCAAATATGTCTTCTTAAGGCTCCACAGCCCTTTGCTTCAAATCTGCTGACAAGTCTTGACATAGCGCTCTGACTTAAACCAACCATACTCTGTAGTTGTTGTAGCTTTAATTTTTTCTCAGGAGTTTCTGATAAAAATAAAAGCACATAAAATTCTTTTAAAGATAGTTGATGGTTTTGTTGCAGGATGCTTTCTAATTCATCCGTAACTTTCATTTGTACATGTGTAAAAGATAACCAACTAGATATCAGTTGATTTTTTTGATTTAATTCCATGAGTACCACCTATTCTAGGGTTTCTTTTTTTACTTTATTATCACATTTGTGACATTGAACTTTTATATTTATCTTTTTATAGTAACAAGTCTTCATTTTACTAGTCAAACGTAAACAATTTCCGTATTGGCAAACTCTGCAGCGCATTACCAAAGATGACCCTATTAGAAGTTATCTAAAACATTTGATGGAGATTTGGTACAGAATGAAAAAAGACGCAATTAGCGTCTTATGGGTATATTATATTAGGGTAATATATAGAGTATCATTTTTAAGTGAAAAGGTAAATATTCCGAGACAATCACTACTATTCTCTCAATTCAGCTTTATACGTACTAAATTTATTCTCCCACACATTCAACTCACTGATCAAAACTTCTAATCGATGGGCTGATTTCATTCGCTGTTTTTCCGTTTCTTTCGGATTAGGCCCTCCCATGACAGAACGAACAACAATAAATTGATAAGGATCAATTGCCTTTTTATAGTGTTCCTCTGTTAGAGATAATTCAATATCAAATATTTCTTTTGCAATGTCCTTTATTAGCTCAGCATTACCATCATTCAAGCTTTTCCCAGTTTCATTTACCCTTTTTACGAACGTTTGAACAATTTGATGTGATTGACGAAACGAAAGCTTGTAATCTCTTACAAGGACGTCTGCTAATTCGGTGACAGTTGAGAATCCCTCTTGACAACGTTTTAATAGTTTTTCTTTATTTATCGTCATTTTACTAAGTATTTCTGTTAATAACTCGACAATCTGAAAAGAATGAGAAAATCCATGTTCGATAATTGGTTGAATATCATCACCTATATCAACAATATCACCAAAAGGTACACTATGAGTCATCAAAAATGCTGATTGCAATTCCCCTATTGTTCTACTAATTAGTGATCGTGTATGTTCTAAGGATGAAGGGTTTCGTTTTTGTGGCATAATACTTGAGGTTTGGACCAAGCTTTCATCCAATTTTAGAGCGTCCACCTCATTTGTTACCAAAAACATTAAGTCATAGACGAAACGAGACAATGTAGTTAAGGTGATTGATAATGTGCTGACGACCTCAAGCATGTAATCTGCAGCACTAATAGCATCATAGGAATTATCTAGAGGCTTATCAAAGGCTAATTTTTTGGAGATATAATGGCGATCAATTGGAAAGCCTGTCGTACCTAAAGCCGCAGCTCCCATTGGAGATTGGTTTATTCGCTGAAGTAAGCCAAATCCCCGATCAAGATCTCTTTCTAAATGGTTGTCGATCGCAAGAATATAATGAGCAAATGTCGTCGGCTGGGCTTGTTGGTTATGGGTATATGCTGGCATAACGGTCAATTCATGCTCCTTCGCTAGCTGTAGAAGGACTTTTTTCATGTCTTTAAGTAAACTCATCCAATGGACGAGCCTTTCTCGCCAAAACATCCGGTACATCGTTGCATCTAGATCGTTCCGACTTAAAGCAATATGCATATTACCAACTAATTCATCACCAATTTCATTTTTTAAATCTGCTTCTATCATAAAAAATAAATCTTCATATTCAGGGTTATACTCCTTTGTGAACCCTTTCACTAATAGCTGTTGATTGGCTAGAATTATTTTTTTCGCATCATGATCCTGTAAAATTTTTTTATGGGCTAACATAGCAGCATGAGCAATATTAATTTCTAACATAAAACTTAGAAAATGTTTTTTTGTAAAATTGTAGCCAGGCTCAAGAATATGCTGAATATAAAGACGAGATCTATCGGATGACATGCTTCCTGTTCACTCCAATCTCAATTGTTCTTAACTATCTATATTCTTTTACTTCTTGACTTGAGCCTGTAAACCGTATGTTCCTATAAAGGCAACTTTATTGTCCTCTTCGTTCTCCTATTCAAGATGAGGGATCCGTGCAACCTATTAATTTAAAAAGGATAGTAAATTGCGTTCTACTTCCTGTGTATGTAACCAGCTTGGTTTATTATTATATTCCCTTGCACAACAAACTTAAACTGAACTTGGACATAAGGAGGTCGAGGAAGAATCCCCTTTTCAAGCTAATCGCCCTGGTTAGTTCAACAAGAATCATTGATAAATTCATATAAAAAAATGACAAAATTCAAGAAGACTTTAGTAGCTTTCTAATAATTCGTAAATTCAAAAAAAGTATATAAAAAATCCAAGGATAACTTAAAAACGAATACCACAAACTCCATCCATTATGGTAAAAAAATTCTGTTTGTAAGTAGATCCATTCAAAACTTATACCTATTATTGAACATATCAAAATATAAAGTATTTGTTTGGATATGCTTTTAGTAAAAGGATAAAAGTTTAGAAATAATATATTTACTGCTGGAAATATAACAAGAAGTGCAGGAAGTGTAGCCCAATCCACTCCCTTGTTAAAATAACCGTATAGGTCATATTTTAAATCTAGGATAACATTGGCTAATAGTTCGAAATACAGTGCAAAAAAAGTGCTAGTATACATTTCCATTTTTGAAATGTGTTTTTTTGAAAAGATTACTATTAACCAGAACATTATTCCAGTTGAATAAGTAACTATATGCGTAAGTAACATTATAAAACTCCATAACATTTTTCCCATAGTTTTCTCAATAAATATATTTTTATGATTCATACTTATCTTCTACTAAAAACTGCACTGTTAGTTTAATGAAAATTAGGAGTCGCCACAATAACTCACTGTAAAACTAAAGCACCCGTAAGTCAACAAGTTTTTTTCCTCTATACACTCGACACTAATACTTTTTCTTTTAAAAATTGAAAACCATATAATAGCAATGCTTCAACAGTGAAAACATACATTAAATGAATTTTTTTCATTCTTACCAAAGATGCTATTCCGAATTTTGTTAAGTAATCCACCAAAATATAAGTAAGCATTAAATCCACGATTAAATTCAAAATCATATATCTAAAAAATTTTCCGTAAGTCCATTTTAAAATCCATATGGAACCAACCAAAAATGGTCCCCACATAAAAGGAATTACTCCAGATACTTTAGGATGGAGTGTTTCATACCACCACCACCATTTTCGTTTTTTTGCGATAAAATTAACAATCCTCACCACTATAGTAATAAATAAACCAGCTGGTAAAAAACGCTTAAAAGAAATCTTACCTAATATAGGAACAGTAAACCAAGGAAGAAGCATCATCATCATCAACAATACCTTAGAATACTTCATTATTTTCATCAAACAACCTCCTATTCAATCCATCAGGAATAATATCCCCCAGAATAGGAAAAATATAAAAAATAACAGCATCTATGAAATCTATCAAAAAAGAGACGAATTTTAATATTCGTCTCTTTTTTCATTACCTTCTTAATCTAAACTGCCTCGTTAGAATATTTACTTCAATTTTATTAGTTCCATTAACACTAGTGCAAGGAACATCCGTTTGTGGAGGAAAGTTAGCTGTTATAATGATGACTGGGTAATAATAAGTAAGTTACCGTTACCTATTAAAAAAGCAAGGCCCGATTGGCCCTGCTTGTTATTTAACTATTACTTTTCCAACCATTCCTTCCTTGAAATGGTACCGACATATCAGTTCATATGTACCGGGCTTTTTCGGTTTCACGGTAATGGTTTTTTCTTTTCCTGGCTGAACTTCGGCGTCTATTCTGAGCTTTTCCACTGTGAAGGTGTGCTCTTTCTTACCTTCGTTTTTCAATATCAACGTTGTTGTTCTTCCATTCGGAATAGTAATGACTTTCGGATTAAAGAAATCATCGTTCAACTCGACCTCAATCGCTTTCACCGTCTCAATAGGCTGTGTTACAACGCCGGATTCGGCAAATACGCTGAGTGAGCCTAGAGTTGTAACAACCACAATCATCGCAAGCAAAACGACCAGTCCTGTTAACCACTTTTTCACAGACATTCGCAATCCCTCCTTTCCTAAGCATTATTTTTATCCAATTCATAAAATATTATCACTATAAATTGGGTTCCAACGTGCTTTCAAATAGTAACCCTTTTTTCTAAAACAGTGACAAAGAAAAAAGATCGACACTAATGGCGATCTTCTGGAATCCATTCTTATTCAATTAACCTGCTTCGTAGTTCAGGAAAAAAGCTCTACTCCTTATTGAAGTAAAGCACCCATTAGCTGAAGAAAGAATTTTTAACTTTTATGTTTAATCCTTTTTTGGGATTTATTAATTGCAGGAACTGTATCCTTTTTACCTGAAAACTAATTGTTGGGCAGTTGGATGCCGTGCCAGCCGCTTACATCGCATTGGCCATATTCATTATCACCCACTGCAACCACCGTGCCGTCCGATTTAAGACCGACGGTATGGGCACAACCCGCCGCTATTGCCACAATATCGCGCCAATCACTTACATTACATTGGCCATACTCATTCCAACCCACAGCCGCCACAGTACCGTCCGATTTTAGGCAGATGGTATGTTTACTACCCGCCGCTATCGCCACAATGCCGCGCCAGCCGCTTACATCGCATTGGTCATGTTTATTTAATCCCACAGCCGTCACCGTACCGTCCGATTTAAGACCGATTGTATGAAGATAACCCGCCGCGACAGCCACTAAGTCGTTCCAGCCGCTTACATTGCATTGGCGATACCGGTTATTACCCACAGCTGCCACCGTGCCGTCCAATTTAAGACCGATGGTTTGCCAATCACCCGCCGCGACCGCCACAATATCATGCCAGCCGCTTACATTGCATTGGCCTTCATTATTTCGACCCACAGCCACCACCGTGCCATCCGATTTAAGCCCAATGGTACGACGCCAACCCGCCGCAACCGCTACAATATCGCGCCAGTCGATTACATCGCATTGGTCATGCTTATTCCAACCCACAGCCGCCACAGTACTGTCAGATTTAAGACCGATTGTATGAGCATTACCCGTGTTCGTCGCCATATGAACATTACCAGCCGCGACCGCCACAATATCGTGCCAGCCGCTTACATCACATTGGCCATATTTATTATCACCCACAGCCGTCACGGTACCGTCAGATTTAAGCCCAACAGTATGACAACGACCCGCCGCTATGGTATCTGTAGGCCACCGTTTCAACTTTAAAGCCGCTTCTTTCGGTGAAATGTAATCCATTTTTTACCTCCTTGAAAACAAGACCTATTTTTTTCATTGTATCACTTTTTCTTGTTATACTAACCTGCACCGTTACTAGAATAAGAAAAATCGATCCTTCCTTCTTGAAGCATCGCACCTGTTAGCTTAATATGGAAACCGTTTGAAATTTAACTCGGCAAACCTACTTCAGAATAAAAATAAGATAAATTGTGTGAAGAAAGTGCTTTTTTTATCAACTTTTCATCATATCCATTATGCATTATTGTGTTTAAAATTGATTTAATTCTATCTTGCCTTTGTCTTCTTAAATTTAATTCCAATTGTATCTCTAGTGGAACAGTGGGAATAGTGTATTCTCCAATTCTCACGTTTTTAAAGTTACTCCAAATATACTGTCCACCCTCCCATATTCCATCGCCTGTTATAGAGTCGGGGATTCCAGCTGAATCAGATATATGTACAACTTCAACATTGAAACCGTTAATCTTCCATCTGCCTTTTGTCCAAGTGAAACCCGATGGGAATGTTTGATTAAATACAGGTTCTTCTTTAGAAGATAACCAATCATTAACGTGCCGATTTTCACTTTTGGTAGGAAGGGAAAACTCATTTAGTAATTCAGCAAATTGTGAGACACCTTCTTTATGTTTAACATAAATATCTATATCACCTGGTTCCATTTTACAACCTTGCAGAACTGAACCCACTAATATCCAATCTATTTTTGTATTTGACTGAAAATAAATCTCACACACTTTAGACAATACACCTTTCCAACTTTTGTCCATTTATCTCACCTCAATTGATATAAATTCAATATAGATTCAAATTTCCCTACTTCAACTAAACTGCCCCATTAGTTGAATAACGATAAAAAAGCTAAAATTGATAACCACCCCTACCTATTTTAATATTCCATTATCGTTTTCCGCCCTTGTCCCATGCAAATTAATAAATAAATCATAGTGTAATAGTAAAGGGAAAATCATACCTTTTTATGGAAAAAACTATGAGAAGGGAGGTTACATGATGAATTGGGACAAATTAAAAAAACTTTGTCAAGAATTTGCTAGAATACTTGGTGGGAGTGGTAGCCTAGATGAAAATGGGGTTTGTTTAGTTCAAAAGTTTCGTAATATTGACTTTACAATTCTTGGACGTGAAACTAACTCTCCACTAGTTGTTCCTCAATTTTTCAGTTTTGAAAATTTAGATAGAAAAGGTAATGCCTTAAATTTAGGAGAAACCGTTCTATTACAAGAAGAAGTAAACCCCTTATTAACGGAACTTCGAAAACGAGACATTATCGTTACTGCTATTCATAATCACTGGTTATTTGAAGAACCTAGAGCAATGTACATGCACTTTGAATCAGTTGAACCACCTCTGCAATTTGCAAAAAAAGTAAGGGAAGCATTTAAAGTTTTAAGAGGCTAAATTTCACGGCACTATTTAAGGTAAGCATCGCCTTAATAGTGCTTTTTTCGTTTAGTATGACAGCAATAGAAAATTCCCTTGCAAGCATCATTAGCAAACACGTTTTGTAAACAAACCTGCACCTATACTTCAATAAGAAAAATGCGACACCTCGTTATTGAAGTATCGCTACCCATTTGCTTATTAACTAAACTATATTTTTTTGGCTATACAAAACATTTCGGCAAAATCATTTACAATAGTTTTTAAATCGTTTCTCATTCTTTCCAATTCTTCCGCATAATCTTTATCATTAATTAGAGTAAGTACGGAAATATCCCTATTCTCAGCGTATCTAATCCATTACCCTTATATTTTCCATCTTGTACTTGATTTTTAGATTGACTTCTAAATCTCTGGATGTAAGCTCGTTAAAAATAACATCTTTATTCCAATATCTTTTTACATCTTCATAATAAGCAGTTGGAAAGTAATGATATACCCACCATTTCGTTAGTTCTATATTTATAAAATATCTCACTAATTCTTTTTGCTAGGATTCCAGCTCTTCTGTATCTTCCGAATATAAATAATTTGACCGATGTGATATGCATTATGTGTCGTTACACACCCTAATACTTCCCACCAATTAGTATCAGAGAACCCTTGAACATCACTCTCTAGTTGTTCTTTCGTTAATATTTCTTGCCAATGTAAAAGAACTTCTAAAAGTTGTTTTTGAAGTTCATAGAATGTTTTATTTTTTGAAATGGTAAACGTACTGTCATTAGTTCCTACTGTCTGAACTGCATTAACACTAGATTCTTTATACCTTGTTTGCCAAGTTTCATTCCAATAAAGCAAATGTTGTACAATTTCGGCAATACTATTACTTTCTTCACCCACCTTCCAAAAAGCTTCTTCCTCTGTCAAATTTTTAACAGATTCTGAAAATGGTACGTACCAACTTTGCTCGTTTGCATTAGCTAACAATTGGTCAGACAAAACATCTTTTGGGTGAAACATACCTCATACCTCCTTTTAAGGATTATCAGAATTTATATGCTACTTTATCTACTTTTAATCATTCCCTTTCAAATGGTTATTCCCCTCTTTTATTAACTCTTTCTTCAACTAAACTGCTTACGTTAGTTGGACAACGAAAAAAGGCTACCTTAGCAACATCTATTCTTTTGTTTACACAGCTTAGATTAAGGTAACCATTCATAGATTACAATTAATTGTTGCCCCCTTTTATATCATTACTTGCCTTTTCAAAACATATATTAACTGTCCGTTCGTTTGAACGAGTCCGATGTATTGTATTAGCAGGTACAGTAAATATTTCACCTGACTTCAATGAAACTGTTTCATCGCTTTCTAAGTCTATAAAAAGTTCACCTTCTAATACATAAAATAATTCATCACAATCCTCGTGTTTATGCCAGTGAAATTCCCCATTTATCACAGCTACTCTAAGAGCGTGGTCATTTACCTCACTTACAATATAATTTGTGTAGTCACTTTGGTCCTTAATTAATTCATTTAGGTTAAAAACCTCTAATTGCCCTTTTTTCTTCATTCTCATTCTCCTTAACAAATCTAATCTTCTTTATTTGACTATATTCGTTAGTAGAACTAAATAACCTTTTTCTTGTTCAACCTGCCACTTTAGTTCAATAAGGTTTAATTAACTAAACAGGGGCTTTATGATATTTCAATAATCAATCTACTAAAAAAGTAATCATTACATCACATGTGTTAAAGTAAGCGTTTTCCATCCTTGTTAATAGCGAGTTTCTGACAGAATGATTGTAGACGTCATGCGAGTAAATATCATACCTTTGAAATGTAAAAAACATCCCAGTAAGAAATTTCAAAGGAGGCATTAGTGTGAGGGATACATGATTCAGTTAAAAATTAGCATAATGTACTACCTTTATTTGATAAGAAGGCTGAATGAAATATTCTATCAGCCGAAACACCCTTTTTTATTTTTTTAGTAATACACTGTCTTTATTTGCTTTGGTCCAATCGATTCCACCAAATCTGGCATGTAACATTACCAGCCATTCCTCCAGTCATTATATATTACGTCCAAACCTAATTATCAGATTATTTCAGTAAACTGAAATAAAACACAATTTAAATGGTAGCATGCTAGAGTATCAAAAGTTCTTTGAAAATTAAATAAACAATAGGAGGACTATTATGAAATTTAACAAGGCAATAATCTGGTTATTGGTTCTATCATTTCTTACTCCATCGATATTATTGGGTGAAAATAATGTAGCGAATGCGGCAGTTATTGATTCTATACCAAACACAACAAGAAATATTATGGACTACGACGATAGTTTTCTGTCAGTAACCGGTTTTGCGTCATTAGGGGTTAATGACCGAAGCAATTACATAGGAACCTCTTATTATCGTAAGGTTAAAACTGAAAGAGAGTTTTTACAGGCAATTTTGGATGCTAAAAGTGGCAGTGTGAAAGTAATTGAAGTGGCGAGAGATATAAACTTAGGGTGGGCAGAATTAAATCTAAGTTCAGAAGAAGCTAAAAAGTATAATTTTATTACAAAATATCGGGATCCAATGAACGGATTTACAAATCCAACGTTAGCTTCCTCAGGTGTTTCACAATTAAGTGTTTCTGACGTCGATGGCTTAACTATTTTTTCAAAAAAAGGCAACACAATTAGGCATGTTGAATTAAAATTACAAAGATCAAGTAATGATATTGTCATTAGGAATCTGAATTTTGATGGAATGTGGCAATGGGATGATACTGGAAAACATAAGGAAGTTGGCTGGACTTTTATTAAGGTAAATGGTGCAAATAATGTATGGATAGACCATAGTAAATTTTCCATTGCCGCAGATGGATTAATTGATACTGAGAATGGCGGCTCCAATATTACCATTTCCTGGTCAGAATTCGGATTACCTGCAAATGAGAATCCGACAGAAGATAGTGATATTTATCAATCGATTCAGTATATGGAAGAAAAATATGCTTCAAATGAACTGAATTCCGATAGTGTGTACTATAACATGCGCAATGGCGGTGCGACAAAAGAGCAGATAATGGCATATGCAGCATATCATAGCAAAGTGCATTTAACTGGTTCCGGAGATAAAGACTATGTGAATTATGTGTCTAGTAATGGAACTGAGATAAAAGATGGCAATCAAAGAATCCGGTTAACCCTTGCCTATAACCGTTATACCAATGTTGGGCAGAGAATTCCGATGATACGTCAAGGTAGTGGTCATTTATACAACTGTTATATTGACAACTCATCTCATTATGATGTTTTGGAAAATGTAAGCGCTATTGCTGAATTCGGAACCGATCAACTATCACGGGCACTGAATGCAAGGAATGGAGCTTCTATTGCAGCAGATTCCTGTGTATTCCATGATATTAACGAGCCAATCACAGGTGCTGAGATTCAAGGTCTGGATACAGCGAACATGGATGAACCTTGGGATAAGCTATTCCAAAGCGCTTATAACAATAATTTAATTGTAAACTCACAAATAACAAATAAATATGGAACTTATACAGGAAGTAGTTGGGACAATAATGGTGAAAATCTATTTACAAAAGGATTTACATGGTATGACAAATCAACCATAGGAAATTGGGCTTGGTCTTCACATATTGTGGGAAGTGAAAATATGAGTAAAACAAATCCACCGACTGATCCATTTACCTTCGAATATAATTATAATGAGAAGCTACCTTATACTTATAATGTACTTCCTTTGAACAGTGTTGTGTCAACTCTTACAAAATATGCTGGGGCCGGCAAAGTTAATATAAGTCCAGTAGATTGGTTAAAAATAGATTATAGTCCTAAGGAGATAACAGATATAATCGAAGAGTGATCTAGTTTTTTCTTAATAGAAGCTCTTATTCAAAAGAAGAATATTTAAATTTTGATTGAAGAGGCTTTGGAGAAGTATTTGAGGATAGGTAAAAAATTGTATTAAAAAATGCTCGGAGCGTTAATGCTTTGAGCATTTTTCTATTTATCGGCTTATTGAACTAAACCACCCGGTAGTTCAATAATTTTCAAGTTCAGATTCTAAATCTCTTAGGATTACATCTATATTAATTACTGTTGTTTCATCATCAGTTGGAAAAATAGATGGTTTTATTCCATCGTTTTTCATTCCAGTAAGCCATTTATCAATAAAATCTTCCAAGTCAATGGGTTTAGCCTTGCATTCTGACCATTCATTTTTAGCACAGATTTCGGCAAATTCCTCTTTTGGAAAAAATGGTATGATTGTATTTCCTTCCTCATCCTGTGCTGTTACCCAACCATCATAATACAAACCCCAAACCTCTTCATAATCTACAACTTTTTTTATGAAATACTCGTATCTAATATTTGCTGGTTGTTTGATTACTGCTTCCAACTCTTTTTTATTCATTAACGTTATTCCTTTTCTAATTAATAAAGAATCTTTTTCTTTAATCTATCACTACTTCTTATTCACTAAACGTTAGTACAATAAAAGATGATGAGCACTAAACTTAAAAAAATGAACATCGTAAAGGGTGCTCCTGATGAGTACTTATTCTTCAGTTACGGTATTCCCCATTGCAATAGAAATTCTATTCCAGCTGTTGATTTGATTAATTATTAGAACAAGGTCAACATATTGTTTCTCATTATAATGTTCACGTACTCGCTTATATAGGTCATAAGGAACTCTTTTAGTAGGGATTAGAGTGACATGTTCGGACAGTTCAAGAGCTACTTTCTCTTCAGGAGAATAAAAATCACATTCATTCCAAGCACTTAAACAGTATATACGTTTTTCAGTTTCACCCATTTTACGAGCATCAGATGTATGCATATTTAAGCAATATGCACACCCATTTATTTGAGAGACTCTTATTTTTATAAGCTCTCTTAGCTTTCTATCGATTGAAGATTTCTTGGTGTATTTCTCCATTTGCATCATAATATCCATACCATCAGGTGCAACATTGTAGTAGTCTAATCTTTTCAGAGTTAATCACTCCCTATTTTTTATTAACATAATTATAAATGAATTCGAACATACGTGCTAATAATAAGGTTTATTTTGTTGGGGGTAATGCTAAATCCACTTATGTTCAATTTTCCTCGATATAGCCTTGGAGCGTTCAATTTTATTTCTTGATCTGTAAGTCCTATAGGAAGCGGAACCTTTTCCTCTTTGAAGATATCGGTTACTACTTCAATATGTTTCTTTGCTAGATCCAAACCATACTCCAAAACAGAACGAATATCTGGATCTTCAACATTCTTTAAGAAATAAGAAATCGTACAAATCCCTAAAGCATTAACAGTTATAAAAATTGACTAGTATCTATCCTAGTCGAACTTTTTCCTTTAACCTGCTTTAACGTCGCTACTATAAGAAAGCTAACAATCACTAATAAGAGCCATGAACTCACCTTTCCTAGATGAACGAGACTCCATGCATCAGTTTGATTTGGATATTCCCAAGCTCCAAAGAACGTTGCGATATTTTCGGCTATCCATATAAAAAATCCGATGAGCACAAAAGAAAGTGCGAGTGGCATACGGTAACGAGTTCCATCAACCTCGTATGTAACCCATGATTGCCAAAAGACGACCATTACAAGTCCAGATAACCAAAAGCGGACGTCAATCCAATAATGGTGTGTGAAAAAATTCAAATAAATCGCTGCTGCAAGAGGTGCAACTACCAAAAACGGTGGCCACTTAACTAGTTCAACCTTAAACCTCCTCCACGCCTGGCAAAGATAACTCGCTACACTTGCGTACATGAATCCGCTATACAAAGGCACTCCAAAAATTTTAAAAATACCTTCCTCTGGATAAGTCCAAGAACCCATGTGTACCTTGAAAAGTTCAAGAGCAAGTCCAATAAGGTGGAACAAGGTAATAACCTTTAGTTCATCCCGTGTCTCAAGCCCAGAATACACCATCCACCACTGCATCAGAAGGCAGATGATGAGCAGCCAGTCATACCGTGGTAGGAAGGGAAATGGCAAGATTTGTGTAAAAGCCAAAGAGGCAAAAATAACGACAGGAAACAAACATGATTGGGCCTGCTCCCAACCAAAAAGAACGAGTTTTTTTAGTGATCTCATGATTTGTCCCTCCAAAGGTTTTCTTCAACTAAAATCCCTACTTTATTATTCTTGAGTGTCTTCGTCACTTTTGTATTCTAAAATATCTCCTGGCTGACATTCTAAAGCCTTACAAATCGCCTCTAAAGTTGATAATCGAATCGCTTTTGCCTTTCCATTTTTCAATATAGAAAGGTTAGCCATTGTTATTCCAACCCTCTCAGAAAGTTCTGTAACACTCATTTTCCTTTTAGCCAACATCACATCAATATTGATTATAATTGCCATGTTATTCACCTCAGACTATTAAGTCATTTTCTGATTTTATATCGATGGCTTCTTGCAAAAGTCTTTGGAGAACAGCAGCAAAGACTGCGATAACCATTGGAGCAAAAATAAAGAGCATTCCAATCAATATGACACCTGGGGCGTCGTCTAACTCTGCGAAAATATAGATAAATGGCATACCAACCACATATAAGCCACTGATTGTGATTGCACAATATTTTATATTTTTTAAAGCTTTTACAGATATTTCTGAGAACGCTTTGCTTTTGTCAATATAACTTAAAAGTTTAAAAGCCTGATACAATGCAACGAAAAACGGTATCGCCGATACATACATAACGATTAAAATGCCATATAGTACATAAGCGAACTCCGAATTACTTTCCGCTGCTTCTTTAGCTAATTTAGGCAACCCCAATATACATAAAGCAAGAACTGGAGTTCCAATAAGAAAAACAGCTATTTTTAAAAAGATTGTTGAACTTTGTTTCATAAAAAGCACCTCACCTATTTATTGTTAATTGGATTTTAACATATATTTTTATCGATTTACAATAAAATATTATTGAAATTTATTATATTATTGTTGATAAGAAATATCCTTTTTATTTTTTAAAAAATAAAAAAGCATTCCTCAATACAAAGAAATGCTCTATAACATAAAGTGAAGTTATACAGTAGCTTATTTCAACCGAATTAAGCATGATATCATACATTTTCCGTTCCGCTAGAATTATTACCTTTTAGATTAATTACTTCCCCTAACTTCTCAGCTTGTTTATTTTCATCAGGTGGGGTCATCCCAGATTTCTTTTCGAAATAAATTGCAATACCACCAATAATAACGACAGGTATCAGAAAATATAACCAAATCATAATAACATCTCCATAATACGACTTATAATTATCACATCATTTATTTTTACAATTAATTATTAAATTAATCTGCACCGTTAGCTGAATTAGATTTTGTGTTATTAACATCTCTTTACTATAGTATTGACAAAATAATTTATTTATGCTATAATTTACAGTTATCATTTTACTGAGTATAATAAGGTTCCTGGCAGGGGGAATCTTATTCTTTTATATTGGAGGAAAATGGTATGAATCAAAATGAGTCCAGTTTAACTTCCTTAGTATCGGCTTTTGGTAGAGCTTATCACAGTAAATATGACACACCAAAAATTTTTGATGATTTTATTGTTAAGGATTTAATTTCCCAAGAAGAGTTTTCAGCTATCAGCAAGAATATGATTAAAGGAATACAGTTTTTCAACAGAGATATTGGGCAAAGGTTTAAAGATGATCCTGAAGAAATTTTAAAATGGATTACACAAGTCCAGCTTTCCCCGACAACCTTAGCACGTTCTGCATATTGCGAAAAAGTATTACTTAATGAAGTTAAGTTAGGAGTAAAACAGTATGTTATACTTGGAGCTGGGTTAGATACTTTCGTTTTCCGACATCCAGAATTGAAAAACAGCTTAAAAATAGTTGAAATTGATTATCCAGCTACACAAGAATTTAAAAAGAAAAAGTTAGAAAATGCTAAATTTAATACCCCGAATAATCTTCATTTTGTTTCTATGGACTTTACTACTAAGTTTTCTCATCAAGATTTAATAGATGAAGGGTTTGATAACAAAAAATCTTTCTTTAGCCTCTTGGGTGTTTCATATTATTTAACTAAAGAGGAAAATGCAAACTTGATCAATCATTTATTTGCTAATGTTCCATCAGGTAGCTCTATTGTTTTTGATTTTGCAGACGAAAAACTCTTTGAAGAAAAAGGAATGTCTAATAGAGTTGAAAATATGGTAAAATTGGCTTCGGTAAGTGGAGAACCAATGAAATCGAGTTTCACTTATAATGAAATTGAGACAATGTTAGAAAAATCAGGTTTACTTATTTATGAACATTTAACACCAACTACGATAAATGAGCTTTTCTTTAGTAATAGGACGGATTATTTGTCTGCATTCGAGACAATTCATTTTATCCACGCTGTAAAGAAGTAATTTTCTAATTCTAAATCCTCTCAATCATTATAATGATCGAGAGGATTTTTATAGTTCATATGACATATCAATGAATATCTCTTATTAAACTATTCTGCCACGTTAGTACAATAACTTTAACGCTACCCGTTACTTTAAAAGGATTATTTTTGAACTGAACTGCAATGTCCTGAAATACCTTTTAATTCATTTTTGTCCATCTACCAAACATGTGTATAGCACATTTCATCTTCAATTGGTTCTCCACCAACAGTTCCTTTTAGCATAGCTCGTGTTATTGTAACAGCACAACTTTCTAATGAAAGCACCCTTTGGTCCAAACATTTAATATCGGTAAAATTCAATAACCCTGAACGAAGGGCCTCTATATCGGTTTCCTTCGTCAATATTTGCCCAAAATAATTTACAAAAGTAAGGTCATCATTAATAAGTTGAAATACAGTATCTACATATATTCGCTTGTTGAAAATTAACCACGATCCTGTTTATCAATGACAACCTCTTCATCTAATACAATCCTTCCATAAGCTATATGCCATACCATTCATTGTTTTCTTATTTAATTATTTAGCTATCTCAATTGAACATGCAATTAGTTTTTCTCTGATACAGATCCTTGTTTTGATACGGGGGCATTTTTGCCTAATATAACAGAAAAGACAACAATTACTGCTATTATAAGAGTGAAAAATGTGATGGATTCATCGAGGAAAACTGTTGCAAATAGTATCATCAAAAATGGTTGTAAGTATTGAATCTGACTAACTCTTGCGATTCCTCCCATCGCCATTCCGCTATACCAAGCAACATATGCTAGAAATTGACTAACAACCGCGAGATATATAAAACTGATCCAAGCTTGTAAAGGCGCATCGAGTATTTCTGTTGTAAGGTTTACCCCAACTGGAATAATGAAAAATGGGGCACCGATCATAATCGCCCAAGCAATTACTTGCCAGCTACCTAATTCTTTTGCTAATTTCCCCCCTTCTGCATAACTAAGTCCAAGTATAATCACTGCTGCTAGTAAAGCTAAATCGGCAAATTGTAATTGACCGAACCCTAGATGAAGTGCATACACAATAACAGCTAAAGATCCGATTATACTTGAAATCCAGAATTTAAGAGAAGGGACTTCACCAGCTCTAAATATTGCAAATCCGGCTGTGGCTAATGGTAACAAAGCTAATTCCACAGCTCCATGAGAAACAGGCAGGGATTCCATTGCCCTAGTAGTGAGGAGAGGAAATCCTAAAACTGCACCAAAAGCAACAACAAGTAGACTTTTGAATTGGCGAGGAGATGGGAGTTTTTCTTTTCGAACAATTAATACAACAGCAACTAAAAAAGCGGCAACAACTGTTCTTCCTAAACCGACGACCGTGGTCCCAAAATACTCTACTGCAATACTTGTAGAAGGAAGCGTTAAGCTAAAACAAATGACACCTACTAATCCCAACAATAATCCGAATTTCTCTCTGGTTTCTCTCTGCATCTTATCCTACCTACCTTTTTACTTCGTATTATATCTGTACCATTTTCTGCTTTTCTTAAGGTTGTTTTCGCAAACTTAGTTGCTATTTACCAAGTAATGCGGTGTGGTTGATTTCACTCCAGATGCTCGCTTTCCGCGGGGCGGGCGGTGAGCCTCCTCGGCGTAAACGCCTGCATGAGTCTCACCTGTCCCGCTGCTCCCGCAGGAGTCTCGAAATAAGTTCCAATCAACCTTAAATAGTTTTCGTTTTAAAAGCAACAATCTCTTAGAAAAGAGCCTTTCTTAAAAAACAGTTCTGATATAATTAACATATTAATAGGTACACACAATAAAAATAAATCATTTTTTTACTCATCTGTACCGGTACAGATGAAGGAGGATAAATGTATGAGTTCAAAATATATCGAGATAATGGAAGAAATTAAGCTTCGGCTAGCAGATGGCTCGCTTATTGCAAGAAGTAAACTCCCTTCTGTTCGTCAGCTATCTGGGCATTTTTCATGTAGCAAAAATACGGTCATTAAAGCATACGAAGAACTAGAAAAAGAGCATTTAATTTATTCTATTCCTAAAAGTGGCTACTTTGTTGTGAATGAATTTCAAAATGCGACGAATGAAAATGACGTGATTGATTTCTTGTCAGCTGGTCCAGATAAAAACGTTATGCCTTATGTTGAATTTCAACATTGTATGAATCAAGCAATTGAACAATATAAAGAAGAGCTTTTTTCATACTCAGATCAACAAGGGCTATACTCATTACGAGTACAGTTAGTGAAATATTTGCAGAATCTACAGGTGTTCACTCAACCCGAAAGAGTTGTCGTTGTTTCTGGCTCGCAGCAAGCCCTTCATTTATTAGTTTCTATGCCGTTTCCAAATGGAAAAAACAATATTCTAATTGAACAGCCTACTTATTTCGGATTCATTGAGTCCATCAATCTACAACAAGCTACTACTTTTGGAATTGAGTTATCGATGGAAGGAATTGATCTTGATCGTCTAGAATACATTTTTCGAAATAATGATATAAAATTTTTCTATATTATCCCGAGATTTCACAATCCACTTGGACATTGTTACTCGAATAGCGAAAAGAAAAAAATCGTTGAGTTTGCTGAAAAATACGATGTATATATAGTGGAGGATGATTTTTTAGGAGACCTTGACCCAAATGCAAAATCAGATCCTATATTTTCTTTTGATCCTTCCGGGAGAGTAATTTATATTAAAAGCTTTTCGAAAATTTTCCTCCCAGGGTTAAGGATTGCTACTGTCGTTCTTCCTACATTAATGATTAACAATTTTTTACGATACAAATTTAGTTCAGATTTTAATAGTTCAGCACTTTCTCAAGGTGCACTAGAAATCTATTTAAAAAGTGGTATGTTTAATAGCCATCTCAAAAAAATAAAAGAGGTATACCGTACTAAAATGCTAATCCTTCAAGAAGCATGTGAATTATTGCTACCAGCTAATACTCATTTTTCAAAACCGACTTCAGGATTCTATCTAACCATCAGTTTGCCCGGGAATGTGACAGCAAAACAGGTAGTTCATATGCTAAACGAGCAGCAAATATATGTTGATGATGCCTCTAGAATGTTTTTACCAGAATATAAAAAGGATAATCTCCTTCGATTAAGCATCTCTCAGGTGAACGAGAATCAAATTAAACTAGGGGTAGAGCGATTGGCTCATTGTATTGCATTACTTAACAGTAGAAAAAATCGTATTAGTCCCAATAACTTTATACTCTTTTAGTATGGGTGAGTTTATATTAGGGTACATCAGGATTATGCAGTTTTCCAACGCTAAGAAAATATACTCAAAACGGTTGTTTATGTCACTTAGAATTTGAGCAATCATCATATTTCCTCTCCAAATCTCCAAACTTTTAAATAAAATAAAACCCTCTCAAAACGATGATTTGAGAGGGTTCTTCAATAAATTTGCCTTCTACTCGGATATATATTTCACTAATTAACCGCCCTTAATTTTGCAAGTCGGCAAAATCCCAGTGATTCGATGGTTATATTTAAATACCTATTTCTTCTTCCTTCCTACTTGATAACCAACATAAAAAATCAAAAGTGTATAACCAATAATGATAAAAAAAGGCATAGGAACGGATTTGAAAATAGTTATAATAGCTGATGACAGTTTAACTAGTTGTTTAAGTAATAGATCTTCAGTAGATAGATAGTATATATACACAATAAGTAATCCAATCGTTATAAAAAATAAAGCTCTTATCATGAGTGGTAAGGGAGTTTCTTTTCTGTGACCACGCTTGGATTTGCTTTGAGTGTTTTGGGTAGTATCCACCTTATTTACTCCTTCCTGTTTAATTTTATATAAGTGTTATAGGGAATTTAAAATTAACTGTCAATCTGTTTCCTAAAAACACATAGTTTAAGCTAACAATTACATATATATTTTTATTCTATTTTTTCCCCTAGTACTCCTCCCTATTTCCAGATAATGTGTAACCATTTACCTCTTATATTATTAGACAAATAGAGCCATTTGATGATTTCTTGTCAAAACCAACAAAGACTAAAGGGCTGGATATATCAGGATAACATCAAGTCATTCTATCAATTTCCCGCTATAAGGACTTTAATCTATACCATAGAGACCAACCATCCCTCATTGTTAAATCCTATTTTTTACTAAAATGGCCGTTCTTCAATCCCTCGTAATCTCTATGTAAACAAATTGTAATACTATTCAATTTTATTTTTTCATAGGTATAGACATAGATAAGAGTTTCCCAACAACAATCCAACTAGGAGGAATCTATTTTGAAAAAATTAATTTTTGCACTTGCATTGCTAGCATCTCTTATTTTTGCTGCACCTGCTTTTGCCTATACTGTTGAAAAAGGAGATACAATGACGAACATCGCACGGGAAAATGGCCTTACTTTACAAGAATTAGCAAAGGCTAACCCGCAAATTAATAATTTAGATCTTATTTATGTCGGTCAGCACATCAATACGAATAAAATCAACCACTCTCCCTTACCCTCTCGCAAAGCAACAAGCGAAAAAAAACGTTCAAATAAATTAAGTATCTCGGATGATGAAATAGATTTATTAGCAAGACTTGTTAGAGCTGAAGCACAAACAGAATCTTTCGAAGGAAAAGCTGCGGTAGCATCTGTTGTCTTAAATCGAGTCGAAAGCCCTCAATTTCCTGATTCCATTAAAAAAGTTATTTATGAGCCAGGTCAATTTCAACCTGTGTCAAATGGTGAAATAAATCAACCCGCTGACAAAGAATCCATCAAAGCAGTACATGCGGTACTATCTGATCTGAGAAATATCGCTAAAGATTCATTATTCTTTTACAATCCAGACATTGCTACAAATCGTTGGCTAGATTCACGAGAGACAACGGTTGTTATTGGACAACATGTATTTAAAAATTAATTCGATTATACACACTCTTTGAAATCTGCTGGAGACAAGCTCTTCATAACGAACATCACCATTTTGGTAATTAATGGGTACTTCTATAAAATCATTGAAAACTCGATTTTTACGCACCCAAAGAAAAAAGACACTGTTAAGTGTCTTTTTCACCTGGTATGTTGTTAACACTTATAACCGTAGACCGTTGCACCGATAATAATTAATAAGATAAACAGCACGACGACGAGTGCAAAAGTATTTCCTCCTCGATGAGGAGCACAATATCCATAAGCAGGAGCCGCATAACTGTAAGGCATCATTGGTTGGTGAGGAGCATTTGCAACATTCGCACCAGCAACATGTGGAGAGTTTTCGTAACCGTACATATACATCTCTTCCCTTCGTTTGTAATCATCTAAGACAATATAGTATATACGATTATCGAAATTTGGAGCCCGTCTAGTTATAATAGGGCTTGGGCAAAATAATTTCATTGAATAAATACTGAAATAACGCCATTTACATTCAATCTGAGAATTTCACTCCTAAACCAATATCCACCACCCCTGGAAGGTCAAGTAAAGTTGACAGGTTGTGAGTTAGAGTGGTGTCTATACTCATATCTTACTGAGGTTTTCAAAGTGGAAAAATAAAAGAACTACAGGAATGCTAAAGGAGCAATAAAGTTTAATAAGAAACAATTGAGTAAAGTCACTGCGTAATAAAAAATGTTGTAAGTAATAGTTACATATGTTAGTATTGCTAAGGAAAAATTTATATGTATAACCTCAATAATATGGTTTGAGGGTCTCTACCAGGAACCGATAAATCCTGATTACAAAATTCTACTTTCATTTTGTAATCAGGATTTTTTGTGTTCACTTTAACCCTGTACAAAATGAAAGTAAAAATGTACAGAAAGGTTGATATTTATGAACTGGAGAGTTTTTATATTGGCTGCGTCTACATTCGCAGTAGGATTAGTTGAGTTGATTGTTGGAGGCATTTTACCAAATATCGCAGATGATTTAAATATATCATTAGCTAAAGCAGGTCAACTTATTACAGTGTTTGCCCTTGTATATGCAATATCTGCGCCCTTGCTTTTATCTTTAACAGCAAAAATAGAAAGGAAACGCCTTTACCTTACTGCTTTGTTAATATTTACTTTAGGGAATATCATCACTTATTTTAGTACTACATTTCTTCTTGTGATGGTTGCAAGAATTATTACGGCGATGAGTACAGCATTGGTGATTGTTTTATCTCTCACTATAACTTCAAAAATAGTTGAGCCACATCATCGAGCAAAAGCTTTAGGACTAATTTTTATAGGAGTAAGTTCTTCACTAGTAGTAGGAGTTCCGATAGGTATATTTGTTACTGAGGTTTTTGGATGGCGCTCAGTATTTCTAGGCATAGGAATTCTTTCTACTCTATCTATGGTACTTGTTTTTAACGTACTAGAAAAAATGCCTGTCGAAGAGGTAACACCTTTGAACATCCAGATTAAATCATTAGGAAGTCCTAAAATTTACCTCGCACATCTTATTACCTTGTTTATGCTCGCTGGTCATTATATGCTCTATGCATATTTTACACCTTTTTTAATAGAAGCATTTAATATGGACTCACTATTGATTAGCTTGTGTTATTTAATTTTTGGAATAGCATCTGTAACTGGGAATGCCATTGGGGGATGGTTGAGTGATTGGATAGGGTCAAGCAAGTCTATTTTACTTGTCACTTCTTCATTTGCTATTGTATTATTCCTCATTCCCTATACAACAGTAAATTTACCACTATTTCTTTTAATGATTGTTTTGTGGGGAGCACTTAGTTGGGCTTTGACACCTGCTCTACAAACTTATCTGATACAAACCGATCCAAAAACGTCTGATATTCAACAAAGCTTAAATACTTCTGCCTTACAAATCGGAATATCAATTGGTTCTGGTGTTGGGGCAGTCATTTTTACAATGTCAGGTTCTGTCATGAATTTAGCAAGTTTTGGGTCTGTTTTGGTATTAATAGCATTAGGATGTGCCATTATTTCGTTAAAAAAACCATCCCTGTATTAGAATACTTAATAAATGACATAAGAAATGACGTATGAATTGGCATATGTCATTTCTTGTTATATTAAGGTTTATTAACCTTTTCCACCTTGGATAATACTTGTTGCACAATATTACAGTGTCAAATTTATTGTCATTTAGGAGGTCATTATGCAATTTATTGAACCTAAAAAGAGAGTGGAGAAAAAAGCCGAATGGCGTGTATCAGAAAACACTAAATTAAATTGTAAATACACCCAGTATGCTATAACCATTCTAAGAACTTATTTCAACTTTTGTATGCCATATAAGACTTTTGGTGAATTGGAAACGCCGGCACAAAGAATTTGAATCGCAGATAAGGTGTTTGATTGGGAAGAAATCATCCATTTAATGTTAGTCGTAAAACAAAATTAACAGCGATCTGCAACACTTAATCGCTTTTTTTATTGTTATCGCTTCAATTAAACACTTCTGTTTCTTAATACTTCCCTGTCTACGTTTTGAGGTGGTTGTTCCATCCACCTGTTTTCAATCATTAATTTTACCCCATCACTTGCATATTGAAGTACTTCAGCCACTAGTCTTGTATAATGTCCACTTAAATCCTTTCTAAGGCTAGCTCCGATGGCAGCACCATAACCAGCGACGCTAATTTCAGTTAGGCTATTGGTTTGAAACATCATTAACTTATCCGAAAAAGGTGCATCAATGGATTGAGAAATGGTTGAATCCCAGGTACTTGGCAGCGGCACTCCATCTTCTATTAAAACCTGTCTAAACACTGTTTCATGCTTTGCAGCCATCTGCGTACCTCTCTCCATATATTTTCTAACTTCAGGTGATTTAGCAGTTTGGGAAAAGCCAGAGACAAATGTTCTACCAATGGAGTTTGTTTCCGTATTCTTCGAAATATGAGCTAGTTCAATGGCAGTTAACGGACGATGCTTTCCGATTAATCCTGATAAAAATGATTCACTTTGAAGGTATTCAGCTTTTTCCATTGGTGCAATAGTAGGAGAACGTACAAAAGCTCCCTTCTTAAGAAGTAAATCACAAGCATTATTGTAAAGGTTCATAAACATTTGGGATGTTTTCGAAAAAAAATCTCTTACATCGTTTCGCGCCAATACTTCAAGTAAAGCTGCGGCGGCGACTGTTCCAGCAGCAGCCATATATTTTATGTATCTCAAGGTAAACAGGTCTGAATATAATCGACCAGCTTTTAAATTTATATCTTCTTGTGTGAATCCAATGGGTAGACCATGATTTTCTTTTTTAAAAATTAGTTTGACTTCATTTACAACATATGAGCAATTTGTTAGAGCGGTTTGAATAAGATCTGTACAGTCAGGATCTTCATTTACATTAGCAAAATGCTGAACTATACAAAAAGCCATTGAATTCTGCATATAGGCACTCCACAATGCTGCAACTTCTGAAGAAACAAGTTTCGGGTTATGCTCCATTTTTAAATCAAAACTCCTTTATTTTTTATTTTAATATGCACAAAAATGATTGGATTATTTCTAAGAGAAGGAAAAAGTGCCAGATGGTGAATTCACTTTAAGGTAAAAACGGATAGACATTGTAGTTTTAATTTTATTTTGTGTGATTTTACGCATTCATTTGCGCTGTAGAAATACAAGGGGCTCTTGTTTATGTCATGTTTAGACGCCTAAAATTAGGTCAGGTGAATACTTTGCAATTCTTGATTTAATTGATTTACATCAATTTGTAGATTATTTTGGGTCATTAGTTTCCTCTCCATTAATCTTTGAAATAAATTACTTCTATATATTCGTTTCGTTTTATTATTAAAATAATCTTCCAAGAATAACAACTTCTTTCTTGACTTCTATATTCTACATGTTTTTCGCTTTGGGTGGGAATAGTACAAATATCTAAAAAGTAAGGAGACAATTTTTTATGGATTATAAAATGTTTAAAGCTATAAATCGGCCAGGTCAGTATTCTCTAATGGATATGCTGATGATATTGATTTCAAAAAAGGCTCGTTATGTGTTTATTTTTGTTTTAGGTATAATATGGTTTAGAAGCGATTCCGATAAAAAAGTGGTTTTAAATGCAGTGAAATCTACAGTATTTACTTTGTTAATTGACACTTTAATTAAATTGTTCTATTTTAAGCCTCGTCCGTTTATGAAACGACGTGT
This sequence comes from Metabacillus bambusae, assembly GCF_017497975.1. GTDB lineage: Bacteria > Bacillota > Bacilli > Bacillales > Bacillaceae > Metabacillus > Metabacillus bambusae. Next base: position 110,812 of record NZ_JAGDEL010000020.1, read on the forward strand.
CGGCATACTTATTCCCTCGAAGATGGACTCTTCATTTCCAAGTAAACACACTTTACTTGCGTTTGCTGTATCTACTTCATTTATTCTTCGTGTACGTGTCCTTGGATTGTTCATGATGGGACTATCTGTGTTAACGGGATTATCACGTATTTGGGTAGGACATCATTATCCTTCTGATATTATTGGAAGTGCCTTTATTGGTAGCATAACGAGCGTCGTGATTGACAAAACTTCACGTTACTTTAATTCTTTTGTTCGTCTATAAATGGTATAAAATTACTATTCTTACGGTACTTAGCAACAAAGATTATGGAAAAAAACTTAGCATATGTGGAGATAGTATTTTGGAAATCAGAGTAATAACGTTTAACATTCATCACGGTAAGGGAATTGATAAACAAGTGGATCTTTACAGAATAGCTGAAGTAATCGAAATTAGTGATGCTGATATTATTGGTCTCAATGAGGTTGATAAACATTTTTCTAAGCGAAGCCTCTATAAAAATCAGATTAGCTGGCTTGCAAAACAATTAAAATTAGAGCATGCTTTCAGTCCGTCTCTCTCAATAAATTCTAAAAATCTAAAAATCCAACAACGGTACGGCAGTATGGAAATGCACCTCGCTTCCCAATAGTAACAAAAAAGAGCCATTCTTTTAATTATGTATCCAGACTAAATGAAGGAAGGTCTTTGCTTGACGCAATAATTCAAATAAACAATAAGTTATATCAAATCATGGTCACTCATTTAAGTTTTAATCCGTTGGGTAATTTCCCCTCCCCCATAAAGAAGATGTTTAACAATAAAGTCTGCACTTGCTAATGGATCTATTTTTTTCTGAAATTCCCTTGTACTATTATATAAAAACTCCATCTCTTGGGAAGAAAAGAGCAATTTTTCGAGTATATTATTGATGTTTTCGACGTCATCAATTTTAACAGCCAAATGATTGTTTACTAAAAAGTCACAATTTTTTTCTTCATGTCCTGGTATTGGTTGATAGATATACAAAGCCAGGCCTTTTGCTAATGCTTCGTAACAGGTTAAGCCACCCGGTTTTGTAATGAGTAAATCAGTGGCTTCCATCCATTCATCAATAAGATCAACAAACCCTAGTATATGAATATGGGGATGATGAAACCTTTCATCTCTTAAAAAGGAACTTCTTAGTGATTCGTTGTTCCCAGTACAAATGATAACCTGAATATTTTCTTTCCATTTTAAAAGAGCATTGGCGAGTTTCTGAATTCCCCCTAATCCCAATCCCCCTCCCATGAGCATTAGGGTAGGGATATCTTTTAAATTTAATTTTTTTCGCATTTCCTGTTTATTTTTTCGAACCCAAAAATTTGATCTTATAGGTATACCAGTAATGGCAATACGTTTCTCTGGTATTCCCATATCTATTAATTGGTTATATACATCCATATTTGAAACCATATAAAAATCTACTTCAGGTTGAGCCCATGCTCCATGAACATGAAAATCTGTTACTACCGTGCAAAGAGTAAACGTATAACCCTTTTTCTTTAACCGAGATGCTGTTGAACTGGTAAATGGGTGCGTACAGACGATAAGGTGAGGTTTTTCATTTTCAAGAAGAACTTCAATTTGTCTGTGAATCAGCTGGTGAATGACGTACTTTTTCCAATTGGAAAGAGGCTTGTTATGTTTATATTGATAAATTTTTCTCCATAATGATGGAGAATGTTCGATCATTTTTAGATAGGAGTCAACGATTAGCTTAGTGCTTAAAGGACGAAGTATCTGTCCTAACTCTAGAATTTGTGTTTGGGCAGATGGAGCAAGATGAGAAATTCCTTGCATCAACGCTTCTGCTACTTTTGTATGCCCGTTACCAACAGCTTCTGATAGTATTAAGACTTGTTTTTTCATGATTTACACCCTTATTTTTCTTTTTAAAATTTAGGATTCAAATATAATTAAAGATAAGAGCAATTGGAATAAATACAGGTTTTATAAAGTAATGCTTTTGAATTATGGATTTCAAAATAATGAGAATAAGGGCTAACTCTTTCTTGAGATAGCCCCATTGAAAAAGAATATCTATTGATTATTATTCTTATTAAGGATTTTAGGTGTTACTTCTTCAGCAAATTCATTAGCAAAATTTACTTGATTTTTTACAGGAATTCTCGTGTTATTTCGAAGGTTGTTATATCCTTCTTGGATTTTTTGTACCCATCTTGTAATTCGTCTTCCGATCACTCCAAGTGTCGTTAAACCAAGTAATAACCATAAAATAATGCCGCCGTTATTCGTTCTACTATTTCCAAACATGTTAAAGAAGCGTTGATCTCTTCTTCCTCTTATTAATGAAAAAAGAGTGTATAAATTGTTCATTCTGATTACCAACTATTTTTGCTTTTTGAGGAGACAATTTTATTCTTCATTAAATCTACAGAAAATAGTGTTGGTAATTTCTATTATATTGTTTTATGTGATGTGTTAAAAATCGGGTCGGTTTTTTTTCTAAATTAAAGACAGAATCCAATCTTTTAAATCCAAAATACGTAAATTTTTCGGTTTTGTATCAGTTCCGGTTACAATCATGGGAATAAGTGAATCTTGTTCATGCAATCCTCCGTGGCTGGCACCCCCAACATGCGTAGGGGATCCTTCGGCTATAAACTCATGTCCTGGTTTGGCACTAACAACTAGATAATCCCCCTCATGTGAAAAAAACGTTGAATAAAGTCTTGCCAATGCATCTGGATAAGATCCATAACTGACTTTATTTTTATTTATTGAAAGATCTAATATTTCTAGTTCACCTTCTATAAACCAAGATTGTCCATATTCATCAATAAAATCTCCTTCAGGTCGAAAAATTAGTTGTCCATCCTGAATGCCAGAAGTTACTATAATTGAATTTTCTTTTTCCCAAGCAATAACATCGATCCTATCATCTCTTTGTAAAATTTTTGCAAGTTCTTTTTGAGGTATAGTCTTAGAATCAAGTGTATAAATAAAACACATTCTTTCATTCGCACAAAGAATAACTTGATCTGAAGAGGAAACACCATCTTTTAATTTTGGAATTTGATATGTGTGCAACAGTTTTCTAAGATCTATCAATGCAAGGTTACGATCATTATCAATCCATGCTTGGCCATTATCACCTAGAATAATCCATATATTATTCGATAATGCTTCTTCCCATGAAGGATAAGTGTTAAGGATGCTTTGAAGTTGCCTGTCTACTTTTTCAATTCCTTTTATATCCATCCTACCTTTTTTATGTATGCGTTGATCTAAATCAGGAAAGTAAGCAATTGTAAGTGCAGGAAGCATATCTTGTTCGATGAGATATTTCAATTCATTTGCTGTAAATTTGTCATTAAACCCATATTTCTGCCAAAAATAGGAGTGCCTTTTTGATGGATTCATTTTTGTCATTGCCCCGTATGAAAACACATTTGGCGCGTATGCGAATATTTTCCTTCTCATTCCTGTAATCAATGACATAAGAAAAGGAAAAGTTATTTGTACAGACTGGTTTCCCCTATATAATAACGTATTAATGGATGCAGTTTGGATATCTTGATCCATAAGGATTTCATGTATCGTCTTAAGTTTTTTACTCAAATGGTTATGATTCAAATTGTAAAAAATATCTTCCATGGACTGTTTTAACCCTAATTTTTTGAGTTCTCTAACATGACCTCCATAATTAATAATTCGATTTTCTTTTTTGTTAAACCAAACTAACCCCGGGACTTTATGTTGATCACTGTAGACACCTGTTAATAATGTACTATCAACATTGACGGACATTGTTGGAAATGGACTTACGACATTTGGAATGTTATAACCATTATCGATAAAAAATTGAAATGCAGGTGCTTTTTTATTCTTGATCGCTTCTTGTAAAGTTGGATTCATTAATGTATCTACGAACAGCATAATAATCTGCTTCTTCTCTGACGGATCTAAAGTCATTGGTAACTCTTCCTTTCGCAATAAAAACATTCCTACTATGTTACTAAAAAAATCATCAAGAATAGGAAAAAGGTATAGATGTAACACTGAGTGACGGAACATTGATAAAGAAGAAAAATGAAAAATTGGTAAAAATACATTTCCTAAAAATTTGATTGATTAAATCTCCCAAAGAAAAAATTGAACTTGTTCTTGCTAAAACACCTGCTTTTTCTATTGCCTTTTGGCAAGCTTCCTCTATCAGTACTTTTTGAGCATTTTTCAAAGGAGTCTTGTCGTAACCAGATATCTTCATATAATAGATTAAAATCTACTGAGATATTCCCTCTTGCTTCAAATGGTCCGCATACTGTTCCAATTGAAACAATAACCTGTTCATTGTGAAACAAACACGTTTGATATCCAGATAACATTACATACAGATACAACTATCAAAATCAACATGATGTAGGTAATCATCATTTTGCTATTTTTCATTTGAAATACCTCATTCTTCATTTGAAAAAAAGGTTGGTTCAAGACCAACCTCTTGGTAATCATTATTGCTGTTTGTATTGCGGTTCTTCCTGCTCGATCTCTTGAAGGCGAGGTTCGATACTATCAATAACGGATTGTGTTGCTTGGCCGCATACTGGTAAAGAGTCTTAGCATGTTGATTTTCGGTACTTAATGCAAATGTTTCGAAACTTGCTTGTGTACTTTTTAAGCCTGCTAATGTTGTTTGAACTTGAATAACAACTTTCATGGTAATTCCTTCTAAATTTGGTTCCTAACAAATAGAATGTATAAAAACGAATAAATTATTCGTATTTTTACAAAAATAAAAAGCATTCTTCATTACAAAGAAATGCTCTATAACTTTAAACAATTCCATTTAAAACTTGTTCTACTGACCTGCACCGTTAGTGTAATAAATAAGCCTTACTCCTTATTGAAGCAAAGCACCCTAAAGTTTAAGAAGAATAATAATTGTTTTTATTCCATTCATATTCCATTATGGTTGCTGTTTTTAATGCCAGTTCTTCTCCAAATAATTTTTCAATAACATATTTTCTGCTTAATTCCTAATGTATCTTAAATAAAATCTATAACCGTATAGTGGTAACCGCAGTAATCCTTTAAGTATTGGTCTACCCTTTAATTTGAAAGAGAATTTTCATTATACCACTTTCTAAGCTGATTGATATGAGCCTGGTGATAGCGGTTATGGTCAGCCATATGCCAAAGTCCCCATCGAATGGTTGCTTGCTTTTCATTTTCATGACCAAAAGTGACAACTTTATCTAAATCAGCATCTGTTAATTGTGTACATGTATCTTTTAACATTTTTAATACACCTTCATATTTAGACATAAGCGTGTTCAAAGACTTACCTTTGACCATCGGAAGCTTATTATTTTCATCTAACATGGGGCCATATTGCTCTTTTAATGAATGTGGAAGTAGTTGGCCTTTTATTCTATAAACCCAATTAAGGTCAACATACATGAGATGTTTTATTAACTGAGCAGTACTATTAAAATTGTTATTTGGCCCCTTGTAATCTATTTCTTCTTGCGACATGCCATCAGTAATAAATCGTAGTCGTTGGCTATTTTCATTCACTGCGGAATATAATATTCCCACAATTGGTGACATATCTGCTTGACCATGTAAATCGTAAAACATCCCAGCTTTTCCTCCCTTAATATTGTTTATTTGAATAAATGTTTATAAAAACCCCCACCGTAACATCCCAATAGAAACGTGCCAATTCCGTTATTTAGTTACTATTTCTATAATCAAATAAATAGTCCTTCTTCAGCTAAAATGCATTTTTAGTAGGATAACAAATAAAAATGAGCTGCGGGTACAACTCATTTTAATCTTTAACACTAGTTACCCTTTACTGTAAGTACAATTCTTTACAACCTTCAATAAAAAGGAAGTTTCCCTAAATGGATTCTTTTGTTTATTATCAGTCAGTTTATACATCTGAGTCGTTAGATACGCATAAAAAGTTATTGCATATGATGTGAGAAAGTGGATAACTACTAAAAAGAGGGACCAGATTTATACTTTAGCCTGCAGACGTTATTGAATATGATTTGAGATAATGGAAATTGCTAATAAATAGTTATCCATTTTCATTATCAGAAGTGGGAGGTCTCTGGGGCATGCAATTGGAGCATTTGATTCTGCTAGCAATGTGGATGTTTGGATTTTTAGGCTTGATTCTGTTTATTCCAAGCAAAGATCGGCGCAGGGGTTTCTTCGCTTTTTTGATGTTTCAAGCAATCATTTGGCTATGTGATATGCCTTCATTTCAATTTGGTTTGTTAAGCGCACCTGTACGGGAGTTCCCAAAAGCTACAGATCTCGCCGTTACAATCAATTATTTTTTTTACCCCGTTTTATTTTCAATTTTTTATGTCCATAAGAGTGTAAAAAGCAGTCTTTACTCTCGATTTACATATTTTCTTGTTTGGACCTCTACTATCACTTTGTTTGATATTGTACTTGAGAGATATATAGATTTATTAGAATATGGATTGTTGCCGTGGTATGGGATGTGGATATACATCGGGTTTCTTTTTTACGTAAGTCAAGTCTGCTGTAATTGGTTCTTTAAAGACAAAGCCTTGTTTCAAACTGAGCAGCGTTGGGGGGCCAAATGAGAATTGAATGGTGGATCTTGTTATTGGTTTATATAGTTGCAACAAGTATTATTTTCTCCATACCCAAAAATAAAATACGACTTGCGATAGTGGCATTTTTATTCCAACAGCTTATTACTTTTCTTATTGGTCTAGTGGTTGTAGAGTTTGGACTGCTTGAATATCCTGTTCGATTATTTGCTTCTATTAATCGAACGAGCTTCAGTTTTGAATATTATGCCTTTCCAGTCATATGTGCTGCCTTTAATGTATGGTATCCTAATGATCGAAGTATTCATATTCAATGGAGTTATTATATTGGATTTAGTTCTGTGTTGACTATCATTGAAGTCATTATTGAAAAATACACCGCTCTCATTAATTACATACACTGGGAATGGTATATTACTTGGATTACATTATGTCTTGCGTTATTATTATCCCGTTTATATTGTGTTTGGTTTTTCGCCAAAGGGGAGAAGTTTAACCGAAAATAAACACTACCAATAATGGTGATTATCCTATAATTCATAATCACCTTAATATACTCTCTCCTTCTAACAGGTGAAATAAATTGTGAAAGGACCTATGTCCCTTTTATAAATGTTACTTTCAATTATTTATTTAAAGTGCCTTCAAAATTGATAGGATCGATTCAGTTAAAATTTGTACCAAAGTATTAAGCTCCTTGTTGATACTCAACGGTGGAGCGAAAACTAGTGTATCTTGACCATCAAAAACAACTGATCTACAGATTAGTCCGTTCTTTGCTGCTGAAACAATTAATGGAGCAACTGAATTAGTGAACCTCTCTTGTGAAGATTTATTTTTAACAATTTCTATTGCACCCATTAGCCTAGACCTCTTACTTCACCGACAATTTCACATTTACTTTGAATATTTTGTAGGCCTTTTAATAACACATTTCCTAACTGATTAGCATTGGCTATTAGATGTTCTGATTCAAATTCGTAATTTTTTAAAGCGCATTTTTATTAAAGAAGGTAACGAAAATGTTACTATTTATTACATATTTAGATTAACCCCATGCAATATTTCAAAAAATACGTTAGATAACCTCCCCTAAACACTTACAAGTATTTCTTAATATTGTATTGTTAAAGTATCAAAGGTAAAGGGGGTGTCAAAATGAAAAAAAACGAAGTAGGATTCCTTACATTTTTAGTTTTATCAGTCAAAATTGCATTTACTTACTGATATGAACGAAACTGTCAATATCCCTCCACAATCAATGGTTCGATCTGTTGTTTGTTTTTTAAACCTCAAACTTAATGCTGTAAATATCATATATAAATCCTGTTTACATAAAAAAAGAAGGTAGCAAAAGAGCCACACCCTTACTATCAAGGATTTGGCTCTTTGTCATTTTTTATCGTTGGTACATCTTTTTATACCGTTGTTTTATTAAGGTAGGTATGGCCGACTAACTTCGCCACGTCCTGTGGCAAAGTCGGCACTCGTAATCATGTACTTCGAGAAAACCCCACTGATGGAGGTCTCACTTTATTCGTCTTCCTCTTCCGCTCTATTTGTTTGTGTTGGGAGAGTATCCCAGAAGCTTGTATCAGCCGTTTCAATTGATCCTTCAGCAATTGCATTAACTGCTGCATCCAAAGTCGTAATCGTTTGTTTGATTAAATAACCATTGCTTTTTTGACCAAGTGCATAAGACTCAATATAGTGATCTGACATACCGCGCATTTCAAAAAGTAACGTTGAGATATCATAACGGACTGCAGCACCATTCCGTCCGATATTTGCGCCATCCCCTCCGTTATATTTGCCAATATGCCCCCAGCCCGTATCTTCAAGGGAATTGTATACCACTGCACCGAGTTTTTTAGAGCCTTCTAATACCTCTGGTTTTACTTCCGAATTAGTTGGATAGAGAATAGAACCAGATACCAGCTCACCATCTGTTTGACTGCGTGTTCCTTGATGATGTAAATCAATCATATAATCGATATCATATTTCGCAAACACATTTTCATGAAGTGCTTTTGCCTCAGCCTCCATCTCGTTTACAGGCTTATCATGTTCACGATTTAAATCAACTTCATTTGCATTATATCGTGTTAAGTGACGATCACCGTCAGCTAAATAGTTATCAAGTGAGAAGTTAACATCACCCATCGCTCCATCAGCATTTAACATCGGGATCACTAGTACATTTACATGATCCAGGACATCTTTAAGTTTGTTCGTGCCTAAGTGTTTAATAAATTCCAGCGCCCCTTCAGTGGTAAGTTGCTCGTTACCATGCTGCTGGGTTAAAAATAAAATTGTTGGATTATCAGGGTTTGATAAGTATTTGGCCATGTAAATATCACGGCCTTTAACCGTTTGTCCAATGACTTCAAGCTCCATCGCAGCTTGCTTGGAATCTTGGGTTTTTAAATAATCAACCATGCTTTCATATGTATGTAAAATCGATGTTTGAATGGAACCATTCCCCGTGTTTGGCCCATTGCCTACTGCACTTGCTGGAATTGAAACAGCTGTAACTGTCCCTAATGCCAATAGACTAGATAATGAAACAGATAAAACTTTCTTTTTAATACTCACTTACAATTCCTCCCCTTTTTTACAATTGGTTACCACTCTATTTTACTGGTTCATGTTACTAGAATTAATAGAGTAGGCTACCTATTATTTAGACATATTTCGATAACCGAAATATGTGAAAGTAGGATTGCTTATTAACATAAATTGTAAGTTTGTAGGAAAAAGTGAGCGCTTTTTTGTTTTTTTCCATATTAAATTATTTGTTTGAGTGTTACCTGCGATCTAAAAAGGAGTTCGAATGAACGCAAAGTGAGGTAATACATTAAAGTTTAATGAATTTATTTTCTTATCGAATGGACTTGTGCGAGCCGTCACAGTTGGGCTGCTTTTGAGATAGTCCACAAGTGCAATCATTTAATCCCTTGCCATTGAGAATTTTCTCCATACTTTTTTCAACCCTTGACACTCGAGTTTTGGATTGTTTGGGTTGAGAAAAATGAAGAATGTATGCTCTTTGGCGTCCCGGGGTCAAGCTTTTAAAAGCAGTTTTCAAGGCAGGGATTTCATCAAATTTATTTTGAAGTTCTTCAGGAATTATGTATTCTTCATTCTTTTTAAAATCCACTTCCAAACCGGCTTTTTCAACTTCAATGGCTTCATAAATATAGGCTTTCAAGATGGTTTTCATTTCAACTATTTCTTGAACATTGGTGAACCGAATCTGGCGCGCCGCCTGTACATTCTCCGTTTGTTGGATTAGAATCCCATGGGCATCCTGTAACAAGGCACCTTTGTGAAACAGAAGCGCACAATATTCTTTAAATCCATGGATTAAAACTATGTTTTTTTTCTCAAACGTATAACAAGGATGCATCCACTTAAATCCTTCGGTTAGCTCACAGTCAAGAACGATATTTCTCAACTTCTCATATTCTTCCTTCCACTTTTTTGTTTTACTTAAAAATTCATCAACCTTAGGATTCATTCTACTATTTGTCATCAAGGAACACCCCTCTTCAATTTTTCGATCAGCTGACAGTCTAGAATGATGATTTTTTTTCAATTTCTCCAATTCTATCTGTCACTTTTTGGCTTTACTTGAATATTCATCAACCTTGAATTATTTTCCATGACCCACTTGGCAAGTGCTTGAACTTCCGGCAAGAAGGCATCTAAACAGTTAACTCAAAATCTAATGATAAATCTGCAACTATTTATTCCTCCGATAATAATTTTTTAAAAATGCCACTTTTCCATTCCAAAGTTTCACATAAAAGGATACCCAATCTTTAATTTCCTGTAGGGGAGCTGAAATTAGTCGATACCTTTACGCTAAGTCAACATCGAATCGCTATCGCTCTTCGTGTTTCCTTTCCCACACATTAACGGGCAGTAATTGATATAACTGCCCGTTAATGTCCGATAAGTCTCGCTATCCATTAAAAAAACCCCACTGATGGAAGTCTCGCTTTATTTCATACGGAGTGCTCTTTTTTCTACGTCGCTAAACGGGCGCTTCCGTTTTTGTTTCACTAAGCTTTCTCAATTGAAAATCCTCCCCCAATAACATCACGAACTTCATGAACCACTACAAATGCTTTTGGATCAATCGAGCGAACAAGCTGTTTTAATTTGGATAGCTCTTGTCGATTAATGACAACATAAAGAACTTCTTTGTCCGAGCCAGTATAAGCCCCGCGAGCGCTAAAAATAGTTACCCCACGTGCTAAAGAAAATGTAATCTCCTTTGAAATCGTTTCTGCGGTACCAGAAATGATTGTTACTGCTTTTTGTGCGTCCAGACCCTCAATGACAAGATCGATCGCCTTTGCCCCAATGAACACCGCGACAAGGGTGTACATTGCTTTTTCCTGCCCAATCACATAGGTAGAGCCCGCTATGACAATAAGGTCAATAATCAAAATCGTTCTGCTAAGACTCCAGCCAAAATATAATTGCCCAAGTCTTGCGAGGATTGCTGTTCCACCCATTGATCCTCCAGCTCGGAAGACTAAGCCAAGTCCACCCCCGACAAAAACGCCGGCAAATAAGGCAGCTAATAATGAATCTCCAATTAATGGACCTCCCCAACCTTCAGTGACATATAGAAAAAATGAAGAGAAGATTGTAGCTAATAATGTATAAAAGATCACCTTTTTATCAAGTAGCTTGTAGCCTGTCGCAAACAAAAAACCATTTAAGATTAAGTTGACCACCCCTGGTGACCATTGAAAAAGGTAATACAAAACAATCGTTATCCCTATTACTCCACCTTCAGATAATTTATTGGGAATGGCAAAGTAGTTTATTCCCAATGCATAAATAAAAGAGCCAGCAAAAAGCATGGCTATATTCAGTATTTGTGGCCTCATTGTAAAACCTCTCAACAGTAAGGATAAGCCTATTTTTGCGCGAATAAAATCACACCGACACAAATGAAAGATAAAGGTAGATTATAGCTGTCATTCACTGTATTATCCACCTTTTTCATAGTTGCTATCTACGTACATTTTATTTCAAAATAAATTTATACCCTTCTCCAATAATGTACTGTTTCCCAATATGGACTGGTCGTTCATTTTCATCAAAAATGACAGTATCCATATAGAATAGAGGCTCTCCTGTAGCCACTTTAAGTAACTCTGTTTGATCCTCTGTTGCTCGAACAATTTCCAAAGAAAGTTCGCCTGAATGTGAAGGTTTAATTTGATGTTTTTCTTCAAGAGTTCGGTATAAAGACTTCTCTAAATCCTCGCCAAGGAGAAAATGAAAGTTTTTATACGAAAAGTAATTATTCTCAAGCATAACAGGTGATTCACCACCATACCTCACTCTTTGGATATAAATCATAGCATCATCAACATCAAGCTGAAGCTTTTCTCTATCTCTAGGTGTTGGCTGAACAATTTCCTTTTTAATTACTTTACTACTCACTTTTAACCCATTTGCTTTACAAGCCTCTGAAAAGCTAAGAAAGTGCACAATTTTTCTTTCAATCTTAGGCTTACTAACAAATGTGCCCTTCCCTTGCTTTTTAATGAGATACCCTTCCTCAACAAGCTCAAGAATCGCCTTTCTTACAGTTATTCGACTTATCTTATGAATCTCACTTAGTTCAATTTCAGTAGGGATTTTTTCCCCATATTTTAGATCACCATTCAAGATTGAGCTTCGTATAGATTCTTTTAATTGTACGTATAATGGAACTTTATCATCTTGTCTTAACATATTTTCACCTATTCTATTAGATAATAGTTATATTATAATGCTTTCATGTTCGTTGTCTCAACCATAGAGGTACTGATAAGCTCCGAAAAAACATGTGCTAGATATCCTTTTGTTACTTAATATTTATTAAATGATATCGTTTAGACGAATTGACTGGACAACGCTTTCATTGTTCTTTCCATTGCGTCATCTGGATGTTGGACATATTGATAGGATGTATACTCTAGTGAGAGGAAGCCTTTGTAGTTAGCTTGATTTAACTGTTTGATATACGTTTCCAGCGGTAAAACTCCGTCACCCCATACAAGATGACCTTCTGGCTTGCCATCAATAAAATGAATATGAACAATTTCCTCATTCATGCTATTAAAATAATCTGTAAAATCCTCCCCAGCTAACGCCATAGGAATGGTATCAATCATTCCTTTAAGATTTGAATGATTCACACAATCTAACATCAATTTTAATTGTGAGGCATTATGAATGATATTCGTTTCCATTCTCGTAAGTGGTTCTAAAGCCAATGTTAAATCTAATTCTCGTCCAACTTGAGCAAGCTTTCCTAAAGATTCTTCAGCACGCTTCCATGCTTCTTTGGCATCTTCGTTTTCATACCCCCAACCAGGTGTTACTAAAAGCAAAGGTGAATCTAGTTCTTTTGCCGCTAGAGCTGATTTTTTAAAATAGTCGATACTTTTTTCCCGAATATCAACTTCTTTAGCAGCAATATTAATTGGATAAACACATTGTTCAGGTGTAAAGCAAATGACTGATAAATTTCGTCGATCAATCTCTTTTTTAACATTTCTGATCTCTTGCACACTCATATTTTCTACATGAAAGTGTGGAGATGCACCCCATACTTCAATATTATTCAATTCGTAACGTACCATAGCATCTAAGAAATATTCAAAAGGATAATGCTTGTAGTGGAAATTCATTCCCGTCAATTGATTTCTCGATATTTTTGCCATTTCATAACTCCTCTCATAAGTTATAAAAATAGTACCTTATTGAATCATTCAAACATGAAAAGCGCCCAGTTTAATAGCGCTTAAACATAATATAACATCATATTATGTTATGAGTCAACTTTAATCCTTTTTACCTCCTCTACTACCCCTCTTTCCTTATATATTGCGAGATTAGGCGTTTTTAGCAAAAAATGAATATGAAAAAATCGTTGACATTATCAATAAAACAAAATATTATGATGTTATATAACGTATTACCTCGTTATGATTTGTAATGTATAAAACTAAAGGAGGCAATAAAGTATGGTACATTCTCAAAAGGCAATGAATTCACAAGTTGGAAAGGTGTTAGATCACCTAAAGGGTCGTTCCATTAATCACGTCTTTTTTGTTGCTTGTGGTGGTTCCTCTGCTGTTATGTATCCAAATAAATACATAATGGATCGTGAAGCAAAGTTTGTTTCTTCAGATGTGTATAGTTCAAATGAATTTATTCACCGTAATCCAAAAAAACTAGGAGAAAACGCCCTAGTGGTTTTATGCTCAATGTCTGGTACCACTCCTGAAACAGTGAAAGCTGCTACTTTTGCAAGAAGTAAAGGTGCAGTAACTGTCGGTTTTACAAATGAAGAAGGTTCACCTTTAGCTCAAGAATCAGAATTTGTTGTGAAATATGAGTGGGGTGATCAAGCTAATGCAATAGATACAAATCTAGGTACGTTATATCAGCTAACAATGGGTGTTCTAAATGTTTTAGAAGGCAATGATAAATATGAAAAAATGGTAACTAGCCTATCTAATCTACAACGAGTTTTTGAACAGGCAGGTAAACAATTTGAAGCAAGTGCTCAACAATTTGCCGCAGATTATAAAGATGAGAAAGTAATTTATACAATGGCAAGTGGGGCTAATTATGGGATCGCTTACTCCTTTGCCATCTGTATCTTAATGGAAATGCAGTGGATCCACTCTAATGCTATTCACTCTGGTGAGTATTTCCATGGCCCCTTTGAAATTATCGACAAAAACACACCATTCATTATTTTACTAGGCTTAGATGAAACGAGACCGTTAGATGAAAGAGCGTTGGATTTCTCTAAAAAGTATGGAGAAAAACTCGTTGTGTTAGATGCAAAAGACCTTGATTTAGAAGGAATAGATTCAGAGTTAAAGGGTTATATTGCACCTCTTGTCCTTAATTACGTGCTACGTAAATATGCCGAGAGATTAGCAGATGCTCGTAACCATCCGCTTTCAAAGAGAAGATATATGTGGAAGGTTGAATATTAATAGTTGATCGCCTTATTCTACAATAATTTGCATAAAAGATGCTCAGTGTATAAATGAACTGACCCATCTAAATGAGACTTAGAAAAAACACCTAAGCTACCTGTTCTCCAAACTCTATTGGAGACTGGTAGTTTAATTTTGCCTGAATTCGTATTTGATTATAATAATACATGTATTGATT
>NZ_JAGDEL010000021.1 GCF_017497975.1 Metabacillus bambusae
GGTTTACTATAACAATTACCGTTATCAATGGAATTTAAAAAAGATGACCCCTAACCAATATAGGAATCATCTTCTAGTTGCGTGACTCTTTTTTTCTTGTGTCCTTGACACGGGTGCCAGTTTAATTCCAGCCCACTTTTTTACATTCAAGGATATATATTTTTCGTCTTGTATCATATATATTGAACAAGTATTTCAACAAATTCTTCTAAAAAAGCCTCGTCCTTCTCATCAAATCTGTTTTTTATAGGACTATCGATGTCTAAGACGCCAATCACTATATTGTCCTTAATAAGAGGAACAACAATTTCTGAATTTGAAGCAGCATCACAGGCTATATGGCCAGGGAATTGATGGACATCTGCAACACGTTCAGTTCTTTTGTTCTTCGCAGCAGTGCCGCACACTCCTTTTCCTAATGGAATGCGTACACATGCTGGTAAACCTTGGAAGGGTCCTAGTACAAGTTGTTTATCCTTTACTAAGTAAAAGCCTACCCAGTTAATATTATCTAAAAAGTGATTTAGAAATGCTGAAGCATTTGATAGATTTGCAATGCGATCATCTTCACCATCTAATAATGCTTTTAGCTGTTTAATAACTAATGGAAATTGTTCTTCCTTACTACCTTTGTACGTTTCGACAGAAAACATTGATATAACCTACCTTTAGCTAAAATTTAACAAAGCTTAAAGAACTTTGTCGAGCGAATGATAAAGGAATCATCCTTAATTAATTGAATGTATAGATAAAAGGGAAAAGGAGGTGAATCGAATGACTCAACAACCATTACGTGATACAAAACAAAAAATCCTGAATGCGGCAATTTATTTGTTTAACTCAAAGGGATATGCAGGTACTTCAGTGCGAGAGATTGCAAATCGAGCTAATGCGAATGTAGCACATATTTCTTACTATTTTAAGGGGAAAGGTGGTTTACTTGAGTACCTTGTATCTCATTATTATGAGGGGTATATTCAAGTAATTGAAGAAAATTATTCCCTTTTAAAATACGGAAATGCACACACCGTTTTAAGTAAAATCATTTTAGATATATTAAATTATCAACATGAAAATCGTCAACTTTCAAGATTAGTATACCGCGAAGTCACTGTGGATTCAGTCCTAATTCGTGAAGTCATGACAACTTATTTAACCAAGGAAAAATACTATATCAAATCAGTCATTGATCAAGGGATTGAGGAAGGATATTATCGAAAAGGTTTTGTACCACATATGATTATCCAATTAAGAAGCCTTTTGCATACACCGTATTTGCAGCCACAATATATGAGCGAAGTACTCCATATCCAACCTCACGAAGCCTATTTTGTACATCAATATTATAAAGAGTTGAAAATTTGGCTGAACTCATTGTTGCTAGAGAATCAATCTCTAGAAGGAAAGCTAGTTGCTGTTCGTTAGTTGATCATAATGTGTGTAATTCTTCCCAATATCCCTTGCACTGTGGGCATCTGAACCATAGATAAGAGGGATTTTTTGTTTGTGTGCCAATTTTGCAATCGATTCACCTGGATATGTTTCACCACAATATTCTTTTCTTAATCCAGCTACATTATAATCAATTTCCAATTTTTGTTCTTTAATCGCTTGTAGTACTTTTTTGACCGAAGTATCAGTCGAAAAGGTGACGGGATAACGCTTTTGGAATTTATTAACTAGCGTAATATGGCCAATTCTCTTTGGTTTGAAATTACCCAAATTACTATGAATAGAATGTAATACCTCATTATAATATGCTTGATGAAGGTTTTGTAATGATCCAGCTACATCTATCATTTTGCCAAATGTGTTCTCATCAAAATCCATACAGAAGTAGGTATGATCAAGCTTCAAAAAATGAACAGAGAGAATACTATCGTCTAAAAATTTTCCATATTGATCTAAAAATTTTTTTGTTTCATGCTCGAATTCCTTTATGTAATCAACTTCTAATCCGATGTTAATTGTGATTTTGTGTCGGTACTTATCTTTTAGGATCTGAATGTCATTGATATAAGAATCCATGTCCTCTAATTTCATGGCACTATCTTCCTCAGGTGTCGGGTCTTTAAAACCTAGTGGAAGTGGAGCGTGCTCTGTGAAAGTAATACTGTCGAAACCTTCTCCTATTGCCTGGTTTATATATGCCTCAAGTTGATCGGTTGTCCCATGTGGACAATAAGGTGTATGAACATGTCCATCCTTTTTCATCATCATCTTCCTCTCGAAAAGCAAGAAATGTCAGGTTTCTATCTGATATGGTATAATGGCGCTTTTTATGTGATAAACTTCTTCAAATATGAAACCTTTTAAAAATCATTTATTACTAAGTATCAGTAAAGGACAAATATTGTAAAAAAAAATAAATTTCTGGTCAAAAATTGTCGTTTACATGGTATCATAAATACATTGAAATAACATTAAAAAAGTGTTGCTCGCTTAAGAGGAACCTTTCTATAAAAAGATGTTGTCAAAGTTCAGGTAAGAAGTCTCCTTATTTGAACGAAAATAATTGATGATAAAAAGTAGATTAGATTAATACATAGATAATTTGATAAAACGCTTGTCAGCATGATATTGTGAAACTTTCATCAGTGGGGAGTTTTTTTCCTGTCATGAGGATTTTGTGTAACAACGAGGGGGCTCATTATGGAAGTTATAGTTGGACTAATACTTCTTGTATGTATTCTATTTGGTGCTGGATACATGTTAAGAAGAAGAATTTATAAAGACGTTGATCGTTTAGAAGCATGGAAAATTGAAATTATGAATCGGTCGATTATAGATGAATTATCAAAAGTGAAGGAACTAAAAATGGTAGGTCAAGCAGAGGAACTGTTTGAGCAATGGAGAAATGAATGGGATGAAATTATTACAACCCAGCTTCCAGAAGTTGAGGAACTTCTCTTTGATGCTGAAGATTTCTCTGATAAATATCGATTTAAGAAGTCGAAAAATGTACTCGAGCATATTGAGAATGTATTAAAAACAGTGGATGAGAATATAGACAAAATCATTGATGAAATAAATGAACTAGTTTCTAGTGAAGAAAAAAATACGGTTGAAAGCGAAGAAATAAAACAACAATTTAAAAAAGTGAAAAAGACTTTATTAGCTCACAGTCATCAGTTTGGGAAAGCACATACCAAATTGGAGGAAAAAGTAGCTGAAATCTCAGATGGGTTAAAAGAATTTGATTCTGAAACAAATGTAGGCAATTATTTAACTGCTAGAGAAATTTTGGTGAAACAAAAGAGAGAGCTTGATATCCTTCAAGACAAAATAAACGACATTCCTAAATTACTTACAGAATGTAATATCACCTTACCTAATCTTTTAAGTGAATTAGAAGAAGGATATAAAGAAATGAAAGGTAATGGCTACTATTTAGAGCATATTCAAGTTGAATTAGAAATTGAAAAAATAAACAAACAACTAGGAACATACCGAAAGAAAATTGAGGAAACGGAAATTGAGGATATTGGTGAAAGTCTCCAAGTTGTTCAAGAATCAATTGATACTATATATGACCTATTAGAAAATGAAGTAGAAGCGAATCAATTTGTTAAACAAGCAAAAGAAACAATTAATACTAAATTGATTGAATTGACTGAACAGAAAACTGCTACCTTGGTAGAAACAGACATAGTTAAACAGAGCTACCAGTTGTCTGAAACAGAGCTTGATAAACAAAGACTAATTGAAAAGCAACTCGCGCAAATTGAAAAGAAATTTGCACATATCGAGCAAAATTTACAAAGTGACCATGTTGCACATTCAATTATTAAAGAAGAGCTCGAAGATATAGAAAAACAAATCATTAAACTGTTTGAAGATCATAATCAATATCGAGACATGCTCCAAATGTTACGAAAGGATGAACTCCAGGCTAGAGAAAAATTAAACCAGATAAAAAGAGTATTACTAAATACAAGTAGGGCTGTCCAACATAGCAATATACCTGGTTTACCTGCTGACTTTTTAGAGTTTATTGATAAAGCAAAAAGAGATGTTTCAAAAGTGACAGCAAAATTAGATGAAATTCCACTAAATATGCTCGTTGTTAATCAATTACTAGAAGAAGGAGTTCAATCGGTAGAATCCTTAAAGAACGTCGCGGATGAATTGATCGAACAAGTATATTTAGTAGAGCAAGTGATTCAATACGGTAATCGCTATCGCAGTCGAAATTCCCAGCTTGCAATAAAGTTTAAAGAAGCAGAGGAACTGTTCCGAGAATATGAATACAGCAAATCTTTAGAAACTGCAGCTGCCGCTCTTGAACAAGTTGAACCTGGATCATTAACAAAAATACAAGAAATTTTAAACGAAGAACAACGTAAATAAAACAGTTATACAGGGATGACTAACTGAAATTTAATGCAATTAGACAAAGGGCTGGTTGCATGATTATTTCACTAGTCATACCTGTTTTTTATCGTCTAGGAAATAATAAAATTCTTGTACTGTGGATAAGCGCTTGGCATCCAGCTCCAGCGCCTAGCCCTTCGAGGTCATAAGCCACTTAAGAATTGAAGGTAAAGAACACCTTCTATTCTTAAGCGTCTTATTTGCCCGAGGCTGTTCAAGGCGCTTGCGCTTTTGTTCTTTTGGTCCCTATTGAAAACGTATATTTTTATTTCGCTTTTTGATATGGTATTATTACAGCCTAATTATGAATGATTAATATCTTACATATAGACATACTTTGCGTGATTGCAACCATTTTTAAACTATGCTTTTTTCTAAGAGATTGTAGTTTTTAAAACAAAAACTAATTTAGGTTGATTGGAGCGGAAGTGCGAGACTCCTGCGGGAGCAGCGGTCAGGTGAGACCCCACAGGCGTTAACGCCGAGGAGGCTCACAGCCCGCCCCGCGGAAAGCGAGCAACTGGAGTGGAAATCAACCACACCGCAATACTTGGTAAATAGCAACAAAGTTTGCGAAAACAGCCTTAAACTTAATATAGAAAGAGGAAACAGAATGTTGTATTTAGACAACAGTGCGACAACACAGCCTTATCCAGATGTTATTTCAACGTTTACAAAAGTAACTGAAGTATATTTTGCTAATCCATCCTCCATACATAAATTAGGAAGTGAAGCTGAGTCGCTCCTTAATCAGTCTAGGAAACAGGTTGCACATCTTTTAGGGGTACAGGAACAGGAGGTTATTTTTACTTCAGGAGGTACAGAAGGGAATAATCTTGCGATAAAAGGAGCAGCTCTTGCTAATAAACAAAAAGGAAGACATATCATCACATCGGTAGTTGAACATCCATCTGTGTTGGAATCATTCAAACAGCTTGAGCAAGTTCATGGTTTTGATGTTACTTATCTACCAGTTGATGAGAATGGAATAGTCTCGATTGAACGCATGAAAAAAGAAATACGTGACGATACTACCCTAGTATCAATTATGCATGTTAATAATGAAGTTGGCACCATTCAGCCGGTAACATTAATTGGACAGATTATTAAACAATATCCAAACGCTCTGTTTCATGTTGACAATGTTCAAGGTATCACGAAAGTGCCACTTGATTTAAAGAAGGCTAATATTGACCTTTGTACGATTTCAGGTCATAAATTCCACGGTTTAAATGGGACTGGTGCTTTGTTTGTGAGGACAGGAGTTGATCTTCTTCCTCTTTTTTCAGGTGGCTTGCAAGAACTTCAGTTGAGATCAGGTACAGAAAGTCTTGCAGGAAGTGTGGCTTTTGCTAAGGCTCTAAGAATGGCATCTGAAAGAGCTGAAAAGCAATCTTCGACCATGAAAAATACTTACACTAAACTTAAAAAGGAATTAATGAACATAGATGGTGTTTTTGTTAACACTCCGCAAGAAAATAGTGCACCACACATAATAAACTTCTCAGTACCAACTGTGAAAGCAGAAGTACTGATACATTATTTAGGCGAGCGTAACATCTTTGTATCAACTACTTCAGCTTGTTCATCAAGAAGGAAGACTATTAGCACCACACTTCTTGCAATGAATAAACATCAGGATATTGCGAAAAGTGCAATTCGAGTGAGTTTGTCACTTGACCAAAATGAAGAAATAATTAATCCTTTTATTAAGACTCTTTCTAAGGGTATAGAAAAATTATCAAAGTTAATGAGGTAAAAAGATGAAATTTGATCACATATTAATTAGGTTTGGGGAAATATCTACTAAGGGACGTAATCGCAGGAAATTTATTGATAGGTTAAAAAATAATATAAGAGATGTACTAACAGATTTTCCGAATTTGGAATACCAGGGTACACGTGATAGGCTTTATATCCATTTACATGACGAGGATCATGAAGTAATCGTTGAAAGGTTAAAGCACATATTTGGAATCCAATCATTCAGTTTAGCGATTAAATGTAAAAGTGATATATCTGAAATAAAAGAAATGGCATTAAAGGCAGTTAACAGTGTATTTCAGCCACAAGATACATTCAAAGTAACAACAAAGCGAGCAGACAAACAATTTCCACTTGATACAAACGAATTAAATTATCAGATTGGGAGTCATGTGCTAATAAATACCGAAGATCTAACCGTAGATGTTAAAAATCCGAATTTAAATCTACGTGTAGAAGTTCGAACAGAGGCAACATATCTTACATGCTATGATTATAAAGGAGCTGGAGGTCTACCTGTAGGTTCTGGTGGCAAGGCAATGCTTTTATTATCAGGTGGAATTGATAGTCCTGTAGCTGGGTTTTTAACATTAAAAAGAGGGGTAGCATTAGAGGTTATCCATTTTTTTAGTCCCCCATATACCAGTGAACGTGCGAAACAAAAGGTAATTGATTTAACCCGGGAGTTAACAGCTTTTGGAGGAAAGATAAAGCTTCACATCGTACCATTTACTGCGATTCAAGAAAAAATTCAAGAACAAGTTCCAGAAAATTACACGATGACATCTACACGTAGAATGATGCTTAAAATAGCTGATAAATTACGGGAAAAACAACAAGCTCTGGCACTAATTACTGGGGAAAGCCTTGGACAAGTAGCAAGTCAAACATTGGAAAGCATGGTTGCAATAAATGATGTTACTAGCACACCAATAATTAGACCACTTATCACAATGGACAAACTCGAGATAATCGAAATTTCCAAAAATATTGGAACACATGATATATCAATTAGACCATTTGAGGACTGCTGTACAATTTTCACTCCTGCAAATCCTAAAACAAAACCAAAGCTTGAGAAAGTATCACGTTTTGAGAGCTTTGTTGATTTTGATGAACTTGTTTCACAAGCATTAAATAGGGTGGAAACAATCGTCATAACTAAAGAGCAAAAGGACATATTCGATAACTTATTATAGTTAACCAATTGTGAATATTTACCAAAAATAAATATGTATGAAGCCATGTGTATTTACACATTCTAAACTCACAAGGAGGTGATACACATGGCACAAAACAATAATTCAAACCAACTTGTTGTACCTGGTGCACAACAAGCTATCGATCAAATGAAATTTGAAATTGCTTCTGAGTTCGGTGTAAACCTTGGACCAGAAACTACTTCACGCGCTAACGGTTCTGTTGGTGGTGAAATCACTAAACGTTTAGTCTCTTTTGCTCAACAACAAATGGGTGGTTCTTTCAAATAACATAATTTAATAAATAATGGCTACTAAGAGCGGGAGTAAAATCCCGTTCTTTTTCTAGTGTGAAGAAATCTAAAACTCATTATGAAAATGGCATCTAAAAATAGGGGTGTTTTTATCTTTTTCCAATACATAATCCATTGTATTTAACGATGGTCTTACTGATAAATATTTAAATTATTTATACTATTAGGTATAATATTATCGTAAGAAGGAAATGGGAAGGAACCCGCAAAAACTTATTAATATGTTCAATTAGTTTGAACATAGACGAGTTTTAGCTCAACAATTAGTGTAGTACGTGCTTGTTCACTCTTAATTGGAGCTGTGCTTGTGGGAATACTCTATTTTCCTTCATTTTTAAATTGTGAAATTAATTTATTTAGGATTTTGTGCCAAACATTGAGGAGGGGGAATAATGGTAAGAGAAGAACTACTTGCGCCATTAAGTTATAATCTTGTAGAAGAGATTGAAAAGTATTCGACAGATGCAACAAAAATCGCATTAAAATGGGAAAATGAACAAGGTCAGAAAAGTGAGATTACTTACCGAGCTTTATTGGAAAGGGTAAATCAAATTGGAAACGCTTTCAAAAACGAAGGATTAAAACTAGGTGATAAAGTTCTTATTGTTATACCTAGGGTTATAGATGCATATGCAGTTTATCTTGCTGCTTTAAAAGCGGGATTAGTAGTGATTCCTAGCTCAGAAATGTTACGAACAAAAGATTTACAGTATCGTGTGACACATGGAGAAGTTAAAGCTGTAATAAGCTATGGACTATATACTAATGAATTTAGAGGAATTAGACAGTTTGATAAATTAATAAAATTTGTTATAAATGGAAACGATCCAGATTGGTTACCACTAGACGAGCTAATGAAAAAACAAAGCACATCAATGAATATTGCAGAAACAAAATCAGATAGTATGGCCTTTGTTTCTTATACATCAGGTACAACTGGAAATCCCAAAGGTGTAGTACATACACATGGTTGGGCTTTTGCTCACTTAAGAACTGCAGCGAAAAATTGGTTAAGCATCGAAGAAAATGATATGGTATGGGCAACTGCTGGACCAGGATGGCAAAAATGGATTTGGAGTCCGTTTTTATCTGTATTGGGTTCGGGTGCTACAGGGTTAATTTATCAGGGGAAATTTGAGCCTAATAAATATTTACAGCTTTTAGATGATTACAAAATAAATGTATTATGCTGTACTCCGACAGAATATCGATTGATGGCAAAGGTAGAACAGCTTGAGGATTATTCCCTATCAAATTTACATAGTGCAGTCTCAGCTGGCGAACCATTGAACCGAGAAGTCATCGATACATTTCAGCATTACTTTAATGTAAAAGTTCGTGATGGTTATGGTCAAACAGAAAATACACTCCTCGTTGGTGTCATGAAGGGGATGGAAATCAAAGCTGGTTCAATGGGGAAACCTACTCCAGGTAATGATGTGAAAATTATTAATGATGAAGGTGAACCGTGTTTAGTCAATGAAGTTGGGGACATTGCAGTTCATAAGGATACACCTGCTTTATTTAAAGAATACTATAAGGATTTTGAACGAACTGCTAGTGCATTTAGTGGGGATTATTATATTACTGGTGACAGAGCAAAGATGGATGAAGACGGCTACTTTTGGTTTGAAGGTAGAGGAGATGATATTATCATTAGCTCTGGCTATACTATTGGTCCATTTGAGGTTGAAGATGCAATTGTAAAACATCCTTTAGTAAAGGAGTGTGCCGTAGTAGCTAGCCCAGATGAAATTAGAGGAAATATCGTAAAAGCTTATATTGTATTAAGAGATCCTTCTAATATCAATAAACCGGAGTTAATAACTGTACTACAGGAGCATGTCAAAAAGCTAACAGCTCCTTATAAATATCCACGTGAAATTGAGTTTATTGATGAATTACCTAAAACAACATCAGGTAAAATTCGTCGAATAGAACTTAGACAACGTGAGCTTGAACTAAAACAAGCTTAGTCAGTGAAAACCAGGCTCAACATCGCCTGGTTTTTTGTTTTGGAAATGGTTATGGTAACATTTTGGTAGAAACTAAATCCTGGAGGAATGGTGCTTGGGTACATTATGGTTTGGAGGAAAAATATACACTTTAGAAAAAGAAGGTAGCCAAGTTGAAGCTATATATGTTAAAAATGGCTATATTATTGCAACTGGGAGTTATAAGCATTTAGTTGAAATATATGAAGAGGATATAGAAGAGCTGAATGATTTAAAGGGAAAAACGATGATACCTGGTCTTGTAGATAGCCATCTTCATTTAATTGGACATGGGGAAAAACTAACAAGACTGGATTTTTCAAAAACGACAAGCTCAAAAGAAATTTTAAAAAGTATTAAGGAACGAGTAAAGAACATTACTCCAGGAAGCTGGATTATTGGAGAAGGATGGAATGAAAATCAACTAGAGGATCAAAAGATTATACATAAAGCTGAATTAGATGAGGTTGCACAGGATCATCCATTATTACTTAAAAGAATATGCAGACATGCAGTCATAGCAAACTCAAAAGCATTGGAGCTTGCAAATATTACAGGTGATACACCTGACCCGGCTGGTGGGGTTATTGTAAGGGATGAACAAAACGAACCAACTGGATATTTACTAGATCAAGCACAGGAGCTTCTGTTTGAAATTGCACCTTCTCCTACTCAGGAGGAGTTAGAATATGTACTTGAGACTTCTATAAATGATTGCTATCAAAAAGGGCTAGTGGGTGCACATTCGGAGGATTTGGCCTACTATGGCAGTTTAGAAAATACTCTAGCCGCATTTCATCGTGTCTTAACCAAGGGATTTAAATTTCGCACCCATCTGCTTGTACATCATCTAGTCGTAGATGAGTTTCACAAAAAACAAAGAAGTCTAGGAAGCTACGGAGAGTTCGGCGCGATGAAAATCTTTGCTGATGGAGCCCTTGGAGGAAGAACCGCGTTGTTAAGTTTTCCGTATAAAGATGATCCAACCACTTCAGGTGTAGCTATTCATTCAAAAGCTGAATTAGTAGCTCTTATTGAGAAAGCAAGAAGCTATAAAATGGAAGTAGCGGTACATGTAATCGGAGATTTGGCATTTGAATGGATATTAGATGTGATTGAAGAGTACCCTCCATTGAAAGGGCAACATGACCGTCTCATTCATGCTCAAATTTTAAGAAATGATTTAATAGAAAAAGCGAAACAGCTTCCTATCATTTTAGATATACAACCACGGTTTGTAGCAAGTGATTTTCCATGGGTAACTGAGCGGATTGGTGAGGAAAATATGGAAACATGCTATGCCTGGAAGACGCTGCTTCAAGAAGGTATTCAATGTGCAGGGGGTTCAGATGCACCTATAGAGCCGGTTGATCCGCTTTTAGGTATTTATGCTGCAGTGACAAGGACTAGTATTTATGATGATTCAGGAAAAAGCTATTACCCAGAACAAAAACTATCAGTTTATGAGGCTGTTGAGTTATTTACAAAAGGAAGTGCATATGCAATTCACCATTCACATAATCGTGGGATGATCAAACAAGGCTATAAAGCAGATTTTACGGTATTTGATCAAGATATTTTTGAACTGCCACATGAGGAGCTGCTAAATGCAACTGTTGCGTTAACGATTGTAGATAATGAGATTATGTATAAAAAGTAACTAATGATGAAAATAGAGAAGAATGTAAAAGGAAGCTCATAGGCTTCCTTTTAATCGTTTATTATAAAAATGTTCGCTTAACTTTCTCCCAGTACGAATTATCCTTAAGTTTTACTGTTTTAATTGGTAACTCACTTAAACTATATTCTAGCTGTTTTACATTGCGGATACTTAATGCTTCATTATCCATGCCAATAACAGGGTAGTCGTTGCCATCTTGTACGATTTTTAACGTTAATTTTCTTGTGTCACTTAGTATAAAAGAAGATCCAAGTGTACGATAAAGATTGTTATTTAATGAAGCTAATTCACTTACTTGTATGCATGGAAGCATAGGATCTACAACTGCACCATTTACAGATTTGTTATATGCAGTACTTCCTGTAGGTGTGGCAATTAACATCCCATCTCCTCTGAACGTTTCAAAATGTAGATCATCTATATAAACATCGATAACGAAGGTTTTTATGATGCTTGAACGGATGGAACATTCATTTAAACATTTAAAAGAAGTCGTTTCATCTAGTTTTACTTCTAAGACTGGGTAACGTCTAACCTCAATTTGAGACTCATTCATAGCTTGAATCATTTTCTCTCGATCATCAAGGTGGAAATCACAATACAAGCTTAATGTATTATCAACTCCTATACCTACATATAGACAGTCTGAACGAAAGTTTGTTTTGCGTACTGCCTGTAAAAATGCACCATCTCCACCTATGCTTACAATTACATTTGCGATTGTATGATCTTCTACAACTCGAAATTCATTTTCTCTTGCTAATTCAATAAGGGAATTGATTTTCTCTAATAGTTCGTCCTCTTTTTTGTAGAAAAAATAAACATTACGACGATCTGACACACTGATTCCTCCTCATGATAGGTAAATTCTCCACTTTTTTCCTTGAAGATGATACAATACTCTATGTTGTTTAGTTTACCACTTATACATAATTAAATGTTTTAAAGCTATGAAAAATCATATCAAATAATTCTATTTGAAGGAGGAGATATTTTAAATGAACGGTAAACGATGGGGAGCAATTGCCATTGCAGGTGTTTTGTTCGTATTTTCAATTATAATAAGCTCAACAATGATGTTCATAAATCAAAGCGACCTATTTAAGGATGCATTTGCACCAAGCTCGGGATTTTCAGAGGAAATAATTGAAGAAGGCAATCCGTTAGATAAGATCCTTGTTTTAAATGTAAATGGGGTAATACAAGATACTGGTGAAGATGTAACTTCTTTTTTTAGTACTGCAGGCTATCAGCACAAAACTTTTTTAGATATGGTTGAAGCAGCAGGTGAGGATGACAGTGTAAAAGGTGTGATACTTAGAGTAAACTCACCTGGTGGCGGAGTTGTAGAAAGTGCTGAAATACATAAAAAATTAATTGAACTTACTGAAGAAAGTAAAAAACCTTTATATGTGTCTATGGGAACAACTGCAGCATCAGGTGGGTATTACATCTCTACAGCTGCAGATAAAATTTTTGCAGCTCCAGATACCTTAACAGGTTCTCTAGGAGTTATCATGCAATCAATAAACTATGGGGAATTAGCTGAAAAATATGGTGTTAAATTCGAAACTATTAAAAGTGGTCCCTATAAGGATATTTTCTCTCCAACTCGTGATATGACAGAGGAAGAAAGAAAAATACTTCAATCTATGGTGGACAATGCCTATAAAGGGTTTGTGAATGTAATTACAGAAGGACGTCCATTATCAGAAGAAGAGGTTCGTAAAGTTGCTGACGGCCGAATTTACGATGGTAGACAAGCAAAGGAAAATAATCTCATCGATGAGTTAGGTTATTTCGATGATACAATTGCAGCTATGAAAAAGGATTTAGATTTAGAGGATGCTCAGGTTGTTGAGTATGGTGATTCATTAGGTCTTGATTCACTCCTATCAATGAGTGTTAGTAAAGTATTTAAAGAGGATGCTGAGCTATCTAGTCTTTATCAATTGCTTTCGAGTTCAAACTCTCCAAGGCTTATGTACTTATATTCTGAATAAGGGGGGATAAACGTGGATGCTACTTTTGAAGGTGCAGAGAATACAGAGTTATCGTATAAGCCTGTAGAAAAGCAAAAGACAATTGATTACAATCATTTACAAGCAGGTTTTTGGATACGCTTTTGGGCGTATTTAATCGATCTTCTAGTTATCGGTAGTGTAAATCGAATTGTTATATATCCACTTTTTGATTTAATCGGTTTAAATAACAATAACTCATTTCTGTTTTCTCCTGTCTCAATTGTAACAGCTGTGATCTTTTTCGCCTATTTTGTATTAATGACAAAATACTTTAATCAAACGTTAGGGAAAATGATTTTTGGTATAAAAGTAATTTCTATTAAGGAAGAAACAATTAGTTGGGGAACCATTTTATTCCGAGAATTAATTGGTCGTTATATTTCAAAAACCATTTGGATAGGCTATATCATTGTTGCTTTTACTCCAAAAAAGCAAGGACTTCACGATATCTTTTCTGATACGCAAGTTATTCATGAGAAGTTATTTATTAAATATGCCGAAGAAAAGTCTGCTGAATAAATCAGTGGACTTTTTTTGAACTTTATTAACCTACTGCATAAATAAGTAGGTTTATTTTAGTTTTGGAGAGGCGATAATGGTGGATTGAAAGGGTGTGAAAAGTCGTGTTTATAGTAATGATCATTTTACTGCTTTTATTTGTACTCTTTTTACTTATTATTTTTACAAAGTTGACGATTACACTGGATTTAAATCATATCGGTGATAATGACCAGTTTAAAATAAAATTTCGTGCATGGTTTGGATTACTTCGCTACACGATTAACATTCCACTAGTAAAGTTTGATAAGGATGACCCCAAACTTATTGTAAAGCAGGAGAAGAAAATGGGAAGTGAAAAAGCGGATAATAAGGTAAAAGAAACAGAGGATAAGGTAACACCTGAGGATGCACTTAATGGCTTGAGTGATATAAAGGAGATTACACAACATATCGTTGGATTGCATAAAATCATCCGTAAGTTTTTAAGGAAAGTAAGAATAAAAAAATTAGAATGGCATTCGCAATTCGGGATCGGTGATGCTGCACATACCGGATTATTAACAGGGGCTGCCTGGACAATTAAAGGAGGAGTAATTGGTCTTTTAAGTCAGTATATGAAGTTACAGACGACACCTGTCGTAACAATAACACCTGAATTTAATCAGTTCTGTTCAAGAACGAAATTACAATGTATTTTTCAGTTTAGAATCGGGCAAGCTATTTTGGCAGGTATACATTTCATTAAATATTGGAAAGGTGGACGTCCCAAGTTGAAAACTAAACCGTTTTTTTCAAACTAACAGGTAAGCTATGAATTTGGGGACAACTTCCCGGTATGTAATGAAAATGACCGGTTAATAATAATAGTATTGAAGGAGGCTACATAACATGAGTGATCATCCAATTCAAGGACTAATGAAAACAGCAATGGAAAATTTAAAACAAATGATTGATGTTAATACAATCGTAGGAGATCCTGTGGAGACGCCAGATGGAAGCGTCATTTTAACAGTATCTAAGGTTGGATTTGGATTCGCAGCAGGGGGTAGTGAATTCAATTCAACAGGGGGAGAAGAAGGTGGCGACCCAAAATCTCCAAAACTCCCATTCGGTGGAGGGAGTGGTGGTGGAGTATCCATTACACCAATTGCATTTTTAATCGTATCAACAACAGGTGTAAAAATGCTTCATTTAGATGAAAGTACTCATTTATATGAAAAAATCTTAGAAGCTGCACCACAAACTGTAGAGAAAATTCAAGGAATGTTCAAAAAGAATAAAGATAACAGTAATTCACAAAGTTCAAATAATCAAAGTCAGCCAAAGCAAGATTTAGATTTTTAACTGCCATTTAGGCAGTTAATTTTTTTGTCTAGGAAATTATAAAATTCTAGTACTGTGGATAAGTCTAGGCATCCAGCTCCAGCCCCTAGCCCCTCTTGGATCTAAGCCACTCATGAATTGAAGGTAAAAAACACCTTCTATTCATGAGCATCTTATTTGCCCGAGTCTGTTCAAGGTGCTTGCGCTATTGTTCAGTGGTAAATTTCCCGTAAATGACGGATTATGTTAGAAATACAAAGGATTTCGCTGAATTTTTGCAAAAAGAAAAGAATTTCTAAAAGTTCAAAACAATTGATAAATCTTGATAGCTAGGCTATATTTACACTGTACATAATTAAAAGGAGGAATTTGGTATGGCTTCTATTACGTTCAAGAACAACCCTGTTACATTGTTAGGCAATGAAGTGAAAATTGGAGACAGTGCACCTGATTTTACAGTACTGGCAAACGATTTATCACCTGTATCACTGGCAGATTCAAAAGGTAAGGTTCGTCTAATTTCTGTTGTACCTTCAATTGATACTGGGGTTTGTGATACACAAACACGTCGTTTTAATGAAGATGCGTCAAAAGTAGAGAATGTTGATGTTTTAACAATTAGTGTAGATTTACCATTTGCTCAAAAAAGATGGTGTGCTGCAAATGGATTAGAAAATGTGCAAACTCTTTCAGATCACCGCGAGCTTTCTTTTGGTGAAGCATATGGGGTTCATATTAAAGAATTACGCTTATTAGCTCGTGCTGTATTTGTTGTTGATGCAAATGACAAAGTTACATATGTTGAGTATGTGAGTGAAGCAACAAATCACCCTAACTATGAAGCTGCAATTGAAGCTGCTAAGTCTGCACAATAAGGTTCATAGACTATAATAGATAAAGGGACTGTCTTTTAGGCAGTCTTTTTTGTCGTTTGGGAAACTTTTACGCTAGAGGCAGCAGCAAGATTTGGAGTCCTCCAGTCCATACGTCGCTAAACGGGCGCTTGCGCTTTAGTTCTCGTATGAGAATTTATAAATTTTCTTACTTAGTTTTGGTGTCTAGCTCTAGCGCCTAGACCCTCTTAGGTCTACAGCCACTCAGGAATTGAAGACAAAGAATGTCTTCTATTCTTGAGCGTCTTATGCCTGGCGGGTCTGATCAAGGCGCTTGCGCTTTTCTTATGCAATGTCTAAAATGAGAAGAGTACGATGGCGAGGAGGAAAATGGATGAAAACAGTTTCTAAAATAGAGAATTTGTTTGCAGTAATAAATGAAACAGCAGATCTTATCGCGAAGGAATGTCAAATGACTTACATAGAAGCAGTTGCAGAAACTGGTGAAAATATTTTTCATGGTTCAATTCTACAGGAAGATCTGAGCGAGATTACAGAAAAAAGTTTAAAACGTAAATATGAAACAATTAAAATAGATTCCTTTGGTAATGAAGAGCTTCGCAAAGCATATCAGTTGGCAATTTTAAAAGGATTAAAAGAAGGTGCACATCCTAATCATCAAATGACACCAGATACAATCGGCTTATTTTTGGGGTATTTAGTAAGTAAATTTGTCGGTAATCAAAAAGACATATCAGTATTGGACCCAGCAGTTGGGACTGGAAACTTACTTACAACTATCTTAAATTATTTAACGATTGAACATGTTGATAGCTATGGTGTTGATGTTGATGATTTACTTATTAAATTAGCCTATATTAATGCAAATCTTCAGGAACATCCTGTACAATTTTTCAATCAGGATAGCTTAGAGCGATTATTAATTGATCCAGTTGATATTGTTGTATGCGATTTACCTGTTGGCTATTATCCTAACGATATTGAAGCATCTAAATATGAACTTAAGGCAGATGAGGGCCACTCATATGCCCATCATCTTTTTATTGAGCAGAGCATGAACCATACGAAAGAAAATGGTTATTTATTTTTT
This sequence comes from Metabacillus bambusae, assembly GCF_017497975.1. Taxonomy (GTDB): domain Bacteria; phylum Bacillota; class Bacilli; order Bacillales; family Bacillaceae; genus Metabacillus; species Metabacillus bambusae. Next base: position 17,119 of record NZ_JAGDEL010000021.1, read on the forward strand.
ATTGTTCCTAATTCCTTATTTGATACGAAAGAAGCACCGAAGCTAAATCAATTTCTTAGAAAGATGGCTATTATACAAGGGTTTATTCAATTGCCGTTATCCTTATTTAAAGATGAAAGGCATGGAAAGAGCATCTTGATTCTTCAAAAGAAAGGTGAAAACAGTACTCCTCCTAAGCAAGCAATTCTTGCAGAATTACCAAAATTCTCGAATAAAGAAGCAATGAATTCAATTATGAAGCAAATAGATCAATGGTTTAGAGAAAATAAATAATCTTATATTGGTTTAATTAGGAGACTCTTATTCTTTAAGGGTTTCCTTTTTGTTTTTTTATACTTAATCCATTACCTTAATTATTAGAATTGCAAGACTTTTAGTTGTAAACGATTCCAGTTTAATCAGTTCTTGAAATGTTAATATGTCAGTGTTTAAATGGAAAAGGCAGATAATAATCGTGAGCATTTTGCAAAGAATAAGAATGTAAAAATATAAGCAAAATGGGAAGATTCCATAATAAACAAAATCTATTTTGTATGTCTATTATCGACTATTTATTAGACGAAAGATTCGGGTCTAACTGTTTGTCTACATGATTACGATCGTGTATTACCAACTTTCGGCACGGAATAAAAAGGAGAGTAACAATATATGGCAAAAGTTATAGCAATTAATGCTGGTAGTTCATCATTGAAATTTCAACTTTTTGAAATGCCAAACGAAACAGTTTTAACAAAAGGTTTAGTAGAAAGAATCGGGATAAATGATTCTGTATTTACTATTTCAGTAAATGGAGAAAATCAAAAAGAAGTAACAGATATACCTGACCACGCTGTTGCTGTAAAAATTCTTTTATCAAAATTAACTGATCTTGGAATTATCGGATCTTTAGATGAAATTGAAGGAATCGGTCATCGAGTTGTACACGGTGGAGAAATCTTTAATGATTCTGCACTTATTACAGATGAAACTTTACAACAAATTGAGAATCTTTCTGAATTGGCTCCACTTCACAATCCTGCAAATGTAGTTGGTATAAAAGCATTTAAAGAGGTGCTTCCAAATGTTGATGCAGTAGCAGTATTTGATACAGCATTTCACCAAACAATGCCTGAGCAATCATTCTTATATAGCCTACCTTATGAATATTATGAGAACTTCGGAATTCGTAAGTACGGTTTCCATGGAACATCACATAAATATGTATCAGAACGAGCTGCAGAAATTTTAGGTAGACCAGTAGAACACCTACGTTTGATATCTTGTCACTTAGGAAACGGTGCAAGTATTGCTGCAATTGAAGGTGGGAAATCAATTGATACCTCTATGGGATTCACTCCACTTGCAGGGGTTGCGATGGGCACACGTTCTGGTAACATTGACCCTGCACTTCTGCCATTTATCATGGAGAAAACGGGGAAATCTGCAGATGAAGTATTAGATATCTTAAATAAAAAGAGTGGAATTCTAGGTGTTTCTGGATTATCAAGTGACCTTCGTGATATTACACAAGCAGCAAATGAAGGCAATGATCGAGCTAAAATTGCTCTTGAAGTGTTTGCGAGCCGTATCCACAAGTATATTGGTTCCTATGCAGCTAGAATGTCTGGCGTAGATGCGATTATCTTCACTGCTGGAATTGGCGAAAATAGTACAGAAATACGTGAACGTGTATTAAAAGGCTTAGAGTTTATGGGTGTTTATTGGGATCCAGCTCTTAATAAAGTACGTGGTGAGGAAGCGTATATTAGCTACCCTCATTCACCAGTAAAGGTTTTAGTTATTCCAACCAATGAAGAGGTTATGATAGCGCGCGATGTTGTTCGCATTGCGAAGTAATAACGAAAGATCAAAGACAGTCGAAGAGAAATCGACTGTCTTTTTGTGTTATGATAAACATATCTAGATTCACCCGTTAATAACCTACTTATTACATAGAAATAAGGAGACAAAAGGATGAATGAATCAGTACGTGAACAGGCAATATTAGATGAGATTAGACGATGGGAAAGTGAATTGCAAAACGATGTTCGAACTGATTTTCAACGAACATTTGATAAATGGATGAATCGTAAAATGGGTGAAATTCCAACATCTATGAAGCGATTATTTTTTAAAAAGCTTGATGCTAGTCTGTTTAATTTACACTCCTTTATTCAAAGTTCTTTTGTTCAACAAGATGCCAAAAAGCAAATTTTATTATCAGCTAAGGCGTTAAATGAAGACATTCAGCAAATTAATGATTTACCTATGCTTCCAATTGATCAATTACATTATTTGGCTGATCTTCAAACGTCTAAGCATCGTCTTTATTCTTTATTACAAGGCGGTATTACAGGGACAGGTGGGATTCTATTATCGGGCGTTGACATACCAGCACAAACAATTCTTAACTTACGGTCGATCCAAATGGTTTCGATGTGTTACGGATATGAAATTAATAACCCCTATGAGATGATGACATCTTTAAAGGTCTATCACGCGTCTCTAATGCCGAAACATCTTCAATATAAGCAATGGCATGCTTTAACAAAAGAAATAGACTTAGAGGATGGTATGTACTATTTTTATGAGGGGAACGATGAATTAGCTAATTCTAAAAGCTTGGAATTTTTAGTAAAACAAATTGCTAAACTTTCTGTAGTATCACTTTTCAAAAGAAAGCTTATATCGGGTATTCCTCTAGTAAGCATCATGATTGGTGCAGGAGCTAATTATCAGCTTACACGCCAAGTAACTGAGTTTGCTAATAAATTTTATCAATACAGATTAATTAACGAAAAAAACCATAATTTCTAGGAGGATGCAAAAATGAGTAGTATTGAACATAAACTTGAAGCTCCTCATACTGTGAACTGTAAAGTGATCACAATAAGTGATACGAGAAATGAAGAAACAGATAAAAGTGGAAAGCTAATTAAAAAGTTGTTAGAAGCGAGCGGACACAACGTTGTTGATTATGAGATTGTAAAAGATGAAAAATCATTCATACGTAGTTCTGTTTTAAAGGGCTGTGAATCAAGAGAGATTGATGTAGTCCTTACAAATGGAGGTACAGGAATTGCGAAACGAGATGTGACAATTGAAGCAGTTCAATCGTTGATTGAGAAGGAGATTCCTGGCTTTGGCGAGATATTTCGTATGTTAAGTTATCAAGAGGATATTGGTTCTGCTGCAATTTTAAGTAGAGCTATAGCAGGAGTTTCAATGGATACAGCTGTATTTGCAATGCCAGGATCTTCTGGTGCTGTTCTATTAGCAATGGAAAAACTGATTCTACCTGAACTAGGTCATGTAACCAGGGAAATACGAAAAGATTTAGTTAGGGAGTAAAAAGAAGGCTAATAGTATTGCCTACTTTTAAAGTAAGGCTCTTTTCTAAGAGATTGTTGCTTAAAACAAAAACTAATTCAGGTTGATTGGAGCGGAAGTGCGAGACTCCTGCGGGAGCAGCGGGACAGGTGAGACCCCACAGGCGTTTACGCCGAGGAGGCTCACCGCCCGCCCCGCGGAAAGCGAGCATCTCTCGCTGCAATCAACCACACCGCTTTACTTGGTTAATAGCAACAAAGTTTGCGAAAACAGCCTAAAGTAAAGAATGTATTTGTATTTTTCCTTAGGTCCTATGCCTCACAAGACGCAAGCGACACTAGAGTAGAGAGCCAAGCTATCAAAAAGCTATCTGGATAGCAAAAATTATTTGTATTCGAATTCCTAATCCTTATACATTTCTAAGAATGAATTTTCGTTGAAGATATATTTTGAGTTAAACGAAACCAAATCCACAGGTCGTTAATAATAGATGCAAGCTCAGAAATTTCTTCGTTTAGTTGACAAGAGAGCTTGAAATTTTCTTCATGATTAAGTGCATGTTGTTTCAGATTAATTTCATCCTCTAATTCTGCAATCCGATCCGGAATTCCTCCACGAATTTTTTCCCACTCGGTTAAAATTCTATTCTGAATGGAAACACTATACATATCCCAGTTTTTATTTAAACGGGGTAAATTTATTTTTAGTCTAGGATCATAGGCAAAGTATTCGTCCAATTCCCATTCCTCCAAATATTTATTCTTTTCACATTTTACAACAGTTTATTTAAAACTGCTATGAACAACTTCATGTAGCTATTATGCATGATATGTAGAAAAAGAGGTGTATTCAGGCGAATTATTCTCTTTAATTAATTTTTATACAAAGAATCTGAGAAAATATGCATTTTTCTATTGACGAAATAGGCATACAGTTGGTAAAGTGTTACCTATACAAGAAATGTATTTTTATAAACATATATTCATTTTTATACAACCAAGGAGGAACAAATAGATGAAAAAAGTTGTGTTAGCTTATTCTGGAGGATTAGATACCTCTGTTGCAATTAAATGGTTACAAGAACAAGGTTATGCAGTAGTTGCATGCTGCCTTGATGTAGGTGAAGGTAAAGATACATCATTCGTTCAAAAGAAGGCTCTTCAAGTAGGAGCAATTGAATCATATATGATCGATGCAAAAGAAGAATATGCAAAGGATTTTGCGCTCGTAGCTCTACAAGCACATGCATTATATGAAGGGAAATATCCACTAGTTTCTGCTTTATCTCGTCCATTGATTGCTAAGAAGCTTGTAGAAATTGCTGAAAAAGAAAATGCAGTAGCAATTGCTCACGGCTGTACAGGAAAAGGAAACGATCAGGTTCGTTTTGAAGTATCGATTAAAGCTTTAAATCCTGACCTTGAAGTACTTGCACCAGTAAGAGAATGGGGCTGGTCACGTGAAGAAGAAATCGAATATGCAATGAAAAACGATATTCCAATTCCAATCAATTTAGACAGCCCATATTCAATTGACCAAAACCTATGGGGAAGAAGTAATGAATGTGGTGTACTAGAAGACCCATGGGCAGCACCACCTGAAGGAGCATATGATTTAACTACACCATTAGAAAAAACACCTGATGTAGCGGAAGTAATCGAAATTCAATTCGAACAAGGTGTTCCAGTTAAAATTAATGACAAGGCATATCCTCTTCATGAGCTAATCTTAGAGCTTAATGAAATTGCAGGTAAGCACGGTGTTGGACGTATTGACCATGTTGAGAATCGTCTTGTTGGAATTAAATCACGTGAAGTATATGAGTGCCCTGGTGCAATGACTCTTATAAAAGCACATAAAGAGCTTGAAGACTTAACATTAGTTAAAGAAGTTGCTCACTTCAAACCGGTAATTGAACAAAAGTTAACAGAACTTATTTATAACGGACTTTGGTTCTCACCATTAAAGACTGCATTACATGCTTTCTTACAAGAGACACAAAAATATGTTACTGGAACAGTTAGAGTGAAACTGTTTAAAGGTCATGCAATTGTTGAAGGAAGAAAATCTGAGTACTCTTTATATGATGAAAAGCTTGCAACTTATACTAAAGATGATGCATTTGATCATAATGCAGCTATTGGCTTTATTGAGCTATGGGGACTACCTACGAAAGTGAATAGCATGGTGAAAAACAAGAAGGTGGAAGTATGAAAAAACTTTGGGGTGGACGCTTCCAAAAAACCCCTGAACAATGGGTGGATGAGTTCGGAGCATCCATCCATTTTGATCAGGAATTAGTTGAGGAAGACATCACTGGTAGTCTTGCACATGTTAATATGCTTGGTAAATGCGGAATTATCACAGAAGAAGAGGCAGAGCAAATCTCAATTGGATTAAAAACACTTCTAGAAAAAGCGAAAAAAAATGAGCTCACTTTTTCCGTAAACTATGAAGATATTCACTTAAACATTGAAAAGATGTTAATCGATGAAATTGGTCCTGTTGGAGGAAAATTACATACAGGAAGAAGTCGAAACGATCAAGTTGCTACTGATATGCACTTATATTTACGTAAACACGTAGCAATGGTTATTGAATTAATTGAAGGGCTACAAAAATCACTTGTTGAAAAGGCTGAAAACCATGTAGAGACAATTCTACCTGGCTATACACATTTGCAACGAGCACAGCCGATTTCGTTTGCCCATCACTTAATGGCTTATTTCTGGATGCTTGACCGTGATAAACAAAGATTTACTGAATCTTTTAAACGAATTAATATTTCCCCATTAGGAAGTGCTGCGCTTGCAGGTACAACATTCCCGATTGATCGTGCATATACAGCGGAAAAGCTTGATTTTGACGGGATATATGAAAATAGCTTAGATGGTGTAAGTGATCGTGACTTTATAATTGAATTTTTAAGTAATAGCTCATTATTAATGATGCATTTATCACGCTTGTGTGAAGAAATTATTTTATGGTGCTCACAGGAATTTCAATTTATTGAGTTGGATGACACATATGCAACAGGTAGTAGCATCATGCCTCAAAAGAAAAACCCAGACATGGCAGAGCTAATTAGAGGAAAAACTGGTAGAGTTTATGGGAACTTAATGTCCCTTCTAACAATTTTAAAAGGACTTCCATTGGCATATAACAAAGACCTTCAGGAAGATAAAGAAGGTATGTTTGATACTGTAAAAACAATTGAGGGAAGCCTGCAGATTTTTATTGGCATGATCGATACATTGAAGGTAAATAAAGAGAAGATGGAGAAGGCAACTAAAGAAGATTTCTCAAATGCAACGGAGCTTGCTGATTATCTCTCTACTAAAGGGATGCCATTCAGAGATGCTCATGAGGTTGTTGGGACTCTTGTTTATGAATGTATCCAGTCCGGTATTTACTTGAAAGATTTACCTTTTGAGAATTATAAAAAATCCTCTGACCTATTTGAAGAAGATTTATATGAGATTATTAATCCTTATGAAGCTGTGAGAAAACGGATGAGCGCTGGTGGGACTGGCTTTGAAATGGTTAGAATTGCGATTGAAAAAGCAAAAGCTACGTTTAACGAAAGCTAATCTTTTAACTGAATAAGCTTCTTATTTTCAGAGACACTAACCGAGTAGATGAAAATAAGGAGTTGACAGTTTTGAAAAACAAACGAATAACAAGGCAAACCTATTATTATGATCATCTTGGTGAACAAGAAACGATGCAGCAAATAACGGATTCCTATTCAAGTGGTGTTGTTGAGCAACAATATGAACAAAACTTTTTACAGGAACATTTACAAGTTAGGAAGGACTAAATAAAACGAATAGTTTGTGATTATTTTTAGCTGACTTTATAATGAAGTCGGCTTTTTTTTTGTGTCTAGGAAATAATAAAATTCTTGTACTGAGGATATGCGCTTGGCATCCAGCGCAAGCGCCTAGCCCCTCGAGGTCATAAGCTAATTTAGAATTGAAGGCAAAGAACGCCTTCTATTCTAAATCATCTTATTTGCCCGAGGCTGATCAAGGCGCTTGCGCTTTTGTTCTGTGCATTTTTTCTCTTTTGAAGATTTTTAACCTGAATTTAACAAGAAGTTACATGTTTTAAAACAAGTATATTGTAAAATGAAGATGATATCAGCACAATAGAGATAGAAAAGAATAATAAGTGATAAACACAAAATTGTATTTATAAAAGGACGCTTGAGAATTTTGTTATGTCCAGCTCTAGCGCATTCAAAAAAGAATAAGGACAAGTTAGATGGGGAGGAACTTTATCGTGCGACATGCCCTTATAACGGCTGGATCTAAAGGCTTGGGGAAAAAGGTAACAGAGGAATTTTTGAAAAATGGTTTTTCTATTACGGTAAATTACCGAAGTGATACATGTGCTGTGAAAGAATTAAAAACGATGTATTCACATATTGGCGATCGTCTCTTATTTGTTCAAGGTGATGTAACAAAAAAAGAAGATCTAACAAATATGATTGATCTTTCATTTGAACGCTTTGGAAGAATTGATTGCTTAATTAATAATGCTGGACCATACATATTCGAAAGAAAAAAACTTGCGGATTATACAGATGAAGAGTGGTATCAAATGATTGAAGGAAATTTAAGCTCTGTATTTCACATGTTTAAAAAAGTCGTTCCAATAATGAGAAAGCAGAAATATGGGCGGATTATTACTTATGGATTTCAAGGAGCTGTATCATCACCTGGTTGGTTACATCGATCTGCTTTTAGTGCTGCAAAGGTGGGGTTAGTGTCTTTAACGAAATCGATTAGTATTGAAGAAGCAGAGTTTGGAATTACAGCCAATATGATATGCCCAGGTAATATAATTGGTGAAATGAAAGAAGCAACAATAGATCATTCCAGAAGAATAAGCGATATCCAAACACCTATTGGACGTTCAGGAACTGGTGAAGATATAGCTAGAACAATTTCCTTTTTATGTGAAGAAAACTCTGATATGATCACTGGTTCAATAATTGAGGTGACAGGAGGTGCTAATGTTATACATCGTTATAATGTTTAGTTAGACTAAAGGAAGATCTAAGGGATATTTTTTGAGAAGAACTGCTTGTTCCACTACTGATTTAAATTAGGCTTTACGCAAATATCAATATTTTTATATTGTTTTTGTATGAATTTTTTTTAAAACTCCTTGGACCTGTCTGTTTTCGTAATCATATGATAAATTACGGCAATACTGATAAGGATTAATAGTTTGAAAAGATTGCTAAGGAGGATTTATTATGAAAATTGGCATTCCTGCAGAAATAAAAAATAATGAAAATCGTGTTGCTATGACCCCTGCAGGTGCTTTTCATCTCGTAAACTCTGGACATGAAGTATATATTGAAAAAAATGCAGGGTTAGGTTCAGGGTTTACTGATGAACAGTATACTGAAGCTGGTGCGCAAATTGTTGAAACAGCTCAGCAAGCATGGGCAATGGATATGGTTATGAAGGTAAAGGAGCCTTTAAAAGAAGAATTCCGTTATTTCCGAGAAGGGCTCATATTATTTACGTATTTACATCTTGCACCAGAGCCTGAGTTAACTGTTGCATTAATTGATCATAAAGTTATTGCGATTGCTTATGAGACAGTTCAACTTCCAAATGGTTCACTCCCACTCCTAACACCTATGAGCGAAGTTGCTGGTAGAATGGCCTCACAAATTGGAGCGCAATTTTTAGAAAAGCCAAAGGGAGGTAAGGGGATATTATTAGCAGGAGTACCTGGTACAAGGCGAGGAAAGGTCTCCATCATTGGTGGTGGTGTTGCTGGGACAAATGCAGCGAAAATTGCAATCGGACTAGGTGCAGAGGTAACAATTTTAGATGTGAATCCTGATCGATTAAGACAGCTTGATGATATTTTTGGTAGTGACATTTCAACATTAATGTCAAATCCTCTTAATATTGCCGAAGCTGTTCGTGAATCTGATTTGGTTATAGGAGCAGTGTTAATTCCTGGTGCAAAAGCTCCAAAGCTTGTGACAGAGGATGTTGTAAGTTCTATGTCAGATGGATCTGTTATTGTTGATATTGCGATTGATCAAGGTGGGATTTTTGCAACAACTGACAAAATAACAACTCATGATAATCCAACGTATGAGAAACATGGGGTATTACATTATGCTGTAGCTAATATGCCAGGTGCTGTTCCACGCACTTCAACATTCGCTCTAACAAATGTAACAGTCCCTTATGCTGTTCAAATTGCGTCCAAGGGCTACAAAAAAGCATGCTTGGAAAATGAAGCTTTATTAAAAGGTATCAATACATTGGATGGATATGTCACTTACGAAGCGGTAGCAGCAGCACACGGCTTATCCTACTCAGATGCACGTACTTTGTTACTTGGGGTATAAATACATCACTCCAACAAAAGAGGCTGAACCATATTTATTTTGTCAGCCTCTTTTAAAAGTTATACGTTTATAAAAACTGTGAAAAAGGGTAAAACGAATCATAGGTAATGTTTACTCCTTTTCGTTTTAATATAAGGCTCTTTTCTAAGAGATTGTTGCTTTTAAAACGAAAACTATTTAAGGTTGATTGGAACGGATTGCGAGACTCCTGCGGAAGCAGCGGGACAGGTGAGACTCATGCAGGCGTTTTACGTCGAGGAGGCTCACCGCCCGCCCCGCGGAAAGCGAGCATCTGGAGTGGAATCAACCACACCGCATTACTTGGTAAATAGCAACAAAGTTTGCGAAAACAGCCTAATATAAAGAAAGCAGGTGAATAGAATGCATGTATCTTATCATGGTCATTCGGTCGTACAAATTTCAACAGGGAATAAAAGGATTATTGTTGATCCATTTATAAATGGTAATAATTTAACAGATTTAAAAGTAGCTGACCTTGAAGTTGATGTGATTATCTTAACACATGGTCATAATGATCATGTCGGTGATACAGTTGAAATTGCTAAGAAAAACAATGCATTAGTTATTGCTCCGTATGAGTTAGCTGTTTACATAGGTAGAAATGATATTGACATTCATCCAATGAATATTGGTGGAGCTTATCAATTTGATTTTGGTACAGTTAAACTAACACAGGCTTTTCATGGATCAAGTTACGAAGAAGAAGATGGAACTGTTGTATATACAGGGATGCCTTCAGGGGTTCTGTTAACAGCTAATGGAAAAACGATCTATCACGCCGGAGATACTGCTTTGTTTTCTGATATGAAAATGATTGGGGAAAGAAATACTATTGATCTAGCATTTTTACCAATTGGAGATAATTTAACAATGGGTCCAGAGGATGCAGTAGCTGCAGCTGCTTGGCTAAAAGCTAAAAGGGTAGTTCCTATCCATTACAATACGTTTCCAGTAATAAAACAGGATCCTAAAGAATTTACAAATATGCTGCCAAAAGGGATAGGCTATCCATTAAAGGTTGGAGAAAAACTAGAATTATAAGGTGAGACATCAATTGGTAGGATTTTTTCATCCTACTAAATAATAGCGAAACTTATAACTTGAATACGAATGGGATAAATCAATAGATGGAAGTAGATGATTCATATCAGCTACTTCTTTTTTTTATGGTACATGCATAAAATAGAGCAATGATTAATTTGAAAGGATGATTCACATGAAAAATTTAATGTATACATTAATTACTCTTGCAATGCTCTATTACGGACTACAGCAGATTACTTTATCCGGTGATCGATTACAAACTGTGTTTGCTATGAGTTGGTTGTGTTTAGCGATATTTGTAATTGGTGGGAACTTTGCACATTATCTATATCGTCCTAAGAAACAGGTTCAAGCAAAACAAATTAAATCCTACAAAACAAAAAGAACCTATTCACGTCACCGTTTAAAATGAAGAGAAAACGTAGTTCCAAACCATGCGTTGATATATATATGCACCACCCTTATAATAAAAGAAGATAACATACTATTAGATTGTTTATATAAACGGTGTAATATATATAAAGGGTGATGCAGCTTGGCTACGAAGCACGAGCAAATTTTACAATATATTAATTCACTTCCAGTCGGTGAAAAAATTTCAGTTCGTCAAATTGCAAAGGATATTAATGTCAGTGAAGGAACAGCCTATAGGGCGATTAAAGAAGCCGAAAATAAAGGGTATGTTAGTACGATTGAACGTGTAGGAACAATTAGAATCGAAACAAAAAAGAAAGAAAATTTCGAGAAATTAACCTATGCAGAGGTTGTTAACATTGTTGATGGACAAGTTTTAGGTGGACGAGCTGGCTTACATAAAACATTAAATAAGTTTGTAATTGGTGCAATGAAGCTAGAAGCAATGATGCGTTATACCGGTGCAGGTAACTTATTAATTGTTGGGAACCGTACAAATGCTCATCAATACGCTTTAGAGGCAGGTGCAGCGGTTTTGATAACAGGAGGCTTTGATACAGAGGATAGTGTGAAAAAATTAGCAGATGAGCTTGAATTGCCGATTATCTCGACTAGTTATGATACGTTTACTGTCGGTACAATGATTAATCGTGCTATCTACGATCAGCTGATCAAAAAGGAAATTGTTCAAGTTGAGGATATTTTAACACCTCTTGAAAAAACGATTTACTTAAAAACAACAGATACGGTAGCAACCTGGTATCAGAATAACTATGAAACAGGACATGGACGATTTCCTGTTATTGACCAAAATATAAAGGTGCATGGAATCGTAACATCAAAGGATATAATGGGACATGATCATTCTACAATAATTGAAAAGGTAATGACAAAAAATCCAGTTACAGTTATAGGCAAAACGTCAGTTGCATCTGCTGCCCAAATGATGGTTTGGGAAGGAATTGAAGTGCTTCCGGTAGTTGATCAACATCATCGTCTACAAGGGATGATTAGTCGTCAGGACGTTTTAAAAGCATTGCAAATGATCCAGCGACAGCCGCAAATTGGTGAAAAACTTGACGATATAGTAACCAATCAGTTTATAACAATTGAAGATGAAACAAAGCGGAGTAGTATTTTTAGATGTGAAGTAAGCCCGCAAATGACAAATCATCTCGGAACAATTTCTTATGGTGTGTTTACGACTCTTGTTACAGAATCAGTAAATCGGTATTTAAGAGCGCAAAAAAAAGGCGATATCATTGTCGAAAATATCACTATTTACTTCATTAAGCCAGTGCAAATGGAAACAATGCTTGAACTTCACCCGAAAATACTAGAAGTAGGGAGAAAGTTTGGAAAGATTGATATTGAAGCATACAGTGAAGGAATGGTAGTAGGGAAAGCGATGATGATGGTTCAATTGATAGAAAGATAAGCTCGAAGCTACTTGATCAGAATTCGGTCAAATGGGCGACCTTCTTTGCTCCCAGTTGGACTGTTGAAGCAAAACACAAAAACTAAGTAAAAAAACTTTATTTAACTTAAAAATAAGAAGAGGAAGAATGATACACCTCTTCTTATTTTTGTTCTTGAGCTTCTTTTACTACCTGAGGTAAATAATGCTTATAGGCACGGAATCCTGCCCAACTACTACCTATACCAATAAGTACAAAAATCACTCCAACGATTAACGACAAGGTGGATCGATATAGGAATAATTGGTTAAGACCAAAAGAAGCAACAAATAATCCTAATGCAATACTAGATTTTGCAGCTATCCACTGTTTTTCGATCGACTTAGTGGATCTATATGCTTTTACTTTATAATAAGCATAAAAGGCTAAAGAAATAACGATGATTACAACTAACACTGGCATATTTATAAACCTCCCACAAAAAATCATATTTCAGCTTTTGTAATTAAAAGCGATTATCAATCAGAAGATGAACCTACAATTGATAAAGGATCCATTTTATCCCATTCTTAACATGCAGTAAAATCCTAACCTTCAGAGGCTAGAGAAGATACAAGATAGGTAGGGGATAATTGACTGTAAAGATCCGATAAGTCTCGCTTTATTTTAACATGTCTTACATCAAATTGTACTCATTTCCTATTTGCTGATTATTCTTTCTTTTTAAATACATGTTTTTATGATTTAATAACTTATAAAGAACTTAAAAGGAGATTCAAATGAAACAACAGATTTTAGAAGAAATACATAAAAATAATACGATTATTATTCATCGCCATGTTCGTCCAGATCCAGATGCTTATGGATCACAATGTGGGTTAGCCGAAATATTAAAGGCTTCTTATCCAGAAAAAAATATCTTTGTTGTTGGTGAAAGCGAGCCATCTTTGGAATTTCTTTATAAAATGGATCTAGTAGAGGATGATGTTTACCAGGAAGCGTTAGTTATCGTCTGTGATACTGCAAACCAGGCTCGTGTAAGTGATCAACGTTATAAAAATGGTAAAAAACTGATAAAAATTGATCATCATCCAAATGAGGATAAGTATGGGGATCTACTATGGGTTGATACAACAGCAGCTGCAACAAGTGAAATGATTTATGAATTATTTTTAGAAGGCAAAGAACAGGGTCTAGTACTTTCTAAAAAAGCTGCACAGTTATTATATGCGGGTATTGTTGGTGATACTGGTCGCTTCCTGTTCCCGAGTACGACTGAAAAGACCTTTGGTTACGCGAGTGCTCTTATATCTGAAGGAATTGAGTTTACTCCTTTATATAATGAACTTTACAAAACAAAGCGCAATGTTGCAAAGCTAAGTGGCTATGTGTTGCAAAACTTTACGTTAACTTCATCAGGTGCTGCAAGTATGAATATTTCAAAGGACATCTTAACTGAGTATGAAGTAACGCCCTCAGAAGCATCTCAGTTAGTTGGTATTCTCGGAAATATTGAGGGAGTTATATCTTGGGTGTTTTTCGTTGAAGAGGAAAATCAAATTCGGGTAAGATTGCGATCAAAAGGGCCTGTGATAAATGAATTAGCAAGGAAATATAATGGTGGTGGACATCCTTTAGCATCAGGTGCATCCATATATAGCTGGGAAGAAGCTGTTCAGGTGCTTAAAGATTTGGAAGAGCTTTGTCAAGATTATTAAATAATTGTGAAAAAGGTTATGTAGTGGTTCGGAATTGTGATACGGTTCCGAACCTTTTTTAAATAGGGTATTGGATTTTTTGAAGATATCAAGAAAAAAGAATAGTAAAGTCATATACAATAAAGAAATAATAAAGTTGAGGAAAGGATGACACCGCTTACTAATCTCTGTTTGGGATAAACCAAATGCCAATATCAGTGGCATCCTCATATACATCGAGATTTAATACTTGAATTTCTTTTTTTATTAACTTTGCTAGCTCGGCAGATTCAACATATGCTGAAAAGCCATTTTTAATATGCTCTAATTTTTCTTGAGCAATTTTTTTTGAATTAAAAATATCCATTTTTATCCCTCCAATTATAATGTCATTACAAAATCAATTTTGACGAGGGTAACATTTAACTATTGTGTCAGCCTCGTCTTAAAATGATTTGTGAAACATTGAACGGAATGTCATGATGGCAAAAGGTGAAATAAATATTTTGCTTTTTGCCATCATACTGTTTGTGCGTTACACTTACTTTAAGTAGTTGATATAGAATCAGTAGGCAGGTGTTTATCAAAAAAGATATTATAGGATTTCACAAGTTTTTTTACCCTTGAGGTGAGTAGTGTGAGGTGAACATTGTAGTAATCTTGATGAAAGTAAAAATTAAATTATTTACTTGTTTTTCCTATTTCTATTTTATCGGATATTTGAGTTAAATGCGATTCATTTTTGCATAATTCTAAAAAATTTTATTCTAAAAATGAGATCTCAACCTCAATATAAATAGTTGTTAGTAACATGAATTTTGTCATCTCAAGTTTATATTCTTTTCCATCTCTCTTAAAAACCTTATTCTCGATCGTTCTTTCGATTAATAAATGACTTGAAGATACGGTCTCGATATCTTTTGCAATTAAATCAGATAAATCTTTTTCTACCTCATCCTCTATATTTTTTATCATAAAATCCTTAAAAAGATACTTGTCACCGTTTGTTAGATGGATATTTATTTCTTGAACAGTAATTTTTTGTTGCGCTTCTTTATTTAGTTTTATATATTCTTCTTGATAAATTTCTTTGTCTTTTCTTAACTTTTGAATAGTTAACTCTTGTTCATCGATAATTGTCCTATGCTTTTCTTGAATCACTCCAAAAATAAATAAAAAAACACCCCAGCTAATAATCGCTCCAATCGCTGCACCGGCAAAAAACCGCTGCCATGAAGGTTGTTGATAATGTGGTGGAATTCTCATGTAATATGCTCCTGTGTAAGCCAATGAATAAGAAGCCAGCCAGTTTGAGCTCCACCCATTCCAGATATAATTAGTAATACTTGTTTTATGATGTCTCTTGTTTCTCCTTGGAAAATACCACGTTCAAAGCTGTAGAAAGCATCAAATGTTCCACCTATTGCAGCAACAAGTGCCCATATTTTTAAGCGATTTGCAAACTCAAACATTTTCGTTAAAGGAGGCTCACCTGCCAAGAAAGCTCCAATTGCACCTATAAGTGTACCACCTAAAATAACTCCTAATGCAATAAAATAGCTATGAATAAAAGCCGGTATAAAGGCTTCGTTGTCCATAAACATCATCCTCCTCTATTAATGTATATGGACGACCCTTTTTAAGTATGTTTTGTTTTACATGTAAAATAGAAAATAGATTAGCTTTCTACATCTTATTAACAGAGCATGTTTCTTTCTATTTGTATCGAAAATAATCTCGGAATATAATGAAGGATATACATTAGTGAATTTAAATAATGGCTCTGTTAAAGCTCACTGTTGATTTTGGCACTTTGTTGATTGGAGCGAATATGTGAGACTCCTGCGGGAGTGCGATTCCAAGGGAGACTTACGCAGGTGCATAGCAACGAGGAGGCTCCCGGACCGCCCGCGGAAAGCGGACGCCTGCAGAGGAAATCAACAACCCAATTTAACAGAGCCTAAATAATAAATATTTACATATATTAGTTCAAGAAAGGAGGAATTTGTTTGCCTTTCGTACATCTACAAGTAAAAAGTGCATACAGCCTGTTAACAAGTGCTGCAAGGTTGGACAGGCTTGTAAATAAAGCGAAAACACTTAAGTTTAAAGCATTGGCTTTAACCGATGATCAAGTCATGTATGGTACTGTTGCGTTTTATAAGCTATGCAAACAACATGGTATTAAGCCAATTATCGGTTTAACAATTAACATTATAGATGAACAAGGAGAGGGAGAGTCTACCTCACTTATTTTATTAGCAGAAAATAATAATGGATATCGAAATTTATTAAAGATTAGTAGTGCATTGCAGACGAAAACTCCTGAAGGATTACCTGAAAGGTGGCTTAAAAGCTATAGTCAGGGTTTAATTGCCATTACCCCTGGAATGGACGGGATCATTGAGAAAAATTTATTAGAAGGAAATCGTGTAAAAGCAAAAGAGCTAACGAAAAAATATGAAACTATATTTGGTCGACAATCTTTTTATCTGGGACTGCAAAATCACTTGTTAGATCAAGAAAAGCATCTATTAACTGAACTAGTATCTTTGAGCGAAGAAACGAAGGTACCTGTCGTTGCAACTAATAATGTTGCCTACCTAGAGCATGACGACTATATCGCCTATAAATGTTTATCGGCAATAAAAAATGGTGATAAGCTTTCAGATGAGCACATTGATTTACACACACCGAATGAATACTATTTAAAATCGCAGCAGGACATGGCCTCACTCTTTGATCAATATCCTGACGCGTTAGAAAATACTTTGTTAATTGCGGATCGGTGTCAGGTTGATCTTGAACTTGGTGTTACACATTTACCAAAATTCCCAACACCAAACAATGAAAGTGCGAATGATTATTTAGAACAGCTTTGTATGGAAGGATTAAAAGACCGATTTGAAGGACCTGAAAAGAGCTATATAGATAGACTTACGTATGAACTTAGTGTCATAAAGAAGATGAATTTTAGTGATTATTTTTTAATTGTTTGGGACTTTATGAAATATGCACATGAAAATGGCATTCTCACTGGTCCAGGGCGTGGATCGGCAGCAGGTTCACTTGTTTCTTACGTGCTAAAGATTACCGATGTTGATCCGATTAAACACCGCCTCCTTTTTGAGCGTTTTTTAAATCCAGAACGAATTACAATGCCTGATATTGATATTGATTTTCCAGATACAAGGCGTGATGAAGTCATTCATTATGTAGCGAACAAATATGGGAAAATTCATGTAGCACAAATTATCACGTTTGGTACTTTAGCTGCTAAAGCTTCAATCCGAGATGTTGGTAGAGTAATGGGTGCTTCACCGAAGGAAACAGACTTGCTTTCTAAACAAATTCCATCACGTCCTGGTATTACTCTAACAAAAGCCATAGCAGAATCTCATGTCTTACAAAAAGTGATTAGTGAAAATAAGTTATATAAAAAGATAATCGATACAGCATTAAAAATAGAAGGACTTCCAAGACACGCGTCAACACATGCTGCGGGTGTTGTTTTAAGTGACCAACCTTTAACTAATATTGTCCCGATTCAAAATGGACAACAGGATGTTTTTTTAACTCAGTTTTCAATGGATTACTTAGAGGATCTAGGCTTATTGAAAATGGACTTTTTAGGTCTAAGAAATTTATCATTGATAGAAAATATAACAAAATTAATCCAGCGTGAAGAAGGATATTCAGTTGACTTACCGAAAATATCTTATCAGGACGAAAAAACCTTTTCTCTTCTTTCACGTGGGGATACAACAGGGGTATTTCAGTTAGAGTCTGAAGGAATGAGAAGTGCATTAAAACGACTTAAACCAACCAGCCTTGAAGATATCGTTGCTGTTAATGCATTGTATCGTCCAGGCCCAATGGAGAATATCCCTCTCTATATTGAAAGAAAACATCAGAAAAGCTCTGTGCATTACCTGCACCCAGCGCTTGAGCCCATCTTACATACAACCTATGGAGTAATTGTTTACCAAGAACAAATCATTGAAATTGCCTCAACTATTGCTGGATTTACTTTAGGTGAAGCTGATTTATTAAGAAGAGCTGTTGGTAAGAAGAAGAAAGATGTACTTGATAAAGAGCGGGAGCATTTTGTGAAGGGTTGTAAGGCTAATGGTTATAATGAACATGTTGCAAATAATGTTTATGATTTAATTGTAAAATTTGCTAATTATGGCTTTAATAGGAGTCATGCAGTGGCATACAGTATGATTGCTTATCAATTAGCATATCTTAAGGCGAATTACCCACTTTATTTTATGACGGCTTTATTAACAAGTGCGAGTGGAAATGATGAAAAGGTTTCACAGTATATACGTGAAGCGAAACAGAAGGGAATTACAATCTTACCTCCTTCTGTAAATAGTAGTGCTTACCCATTTTTAGTTGAGAATGGTAGTATTCGATATAGTTTAACTGCAATAAAAAATGTTGGGATTGCTGCGATTAAAGAAATATTCCATGCCCGCAAAAAGAAACGGTTTACAGACTTATTTGACTTTTGCATCAGAGTATCAATGAAAATTATTAATCGTCGGACAATGGAACAGTTAATCTTTTCAGGGGCTATGGATGATTTTGGAGTAGAGAGAGCAACCCTGCTAGCTAGCTTAGATGTTGCTATTGAGCATGCTGAATTGCTTACACCGTCTGATGAGAATCAAATTGATTTTTTTGAGGAAGAAGCGTTTGCACTTAAGCCTAAATACATTGAGGTAGAACCGTTCAAAATTGAAGAAAAGTTGAAGTTTGAAAAAGAAACACTTGGCTTTTACTTTTCTTCCCACCCGGTCGAACTATATCGGGAAAAATTCCAATCAGTAAATGCAAGTAATATAGCAGATGTGAGTTTGTTAATAGATAAAAGGGCCACGATAGGTGCAATGATCGTGAGCATTCGAACTATCCGCACGAAAAAAGGTGACGTAATGGCATTTTTAATAATTGCTGATGAGACTGGCGATATTGATGCTGTTATGTTTCCGCAAATTTATACTAAATTTAGTGAAAAGATAGGAATTGGTAACACATTCCTCTTGGATGGGAAAGTAGAACGACGTCAAGATAAAGTACAATTTATTATACAAAGAGTCATATTACCAGAAGAGCTATCCAGTTTAGGTGTCCAATCAAAGCTTTTTATAAAAATTGAAAGACAATCGATGGAACCACAAAGATTATTTGAAGTGAAGAAATACCTTAAAGAGTTCAGTGGGGATACTCCAGTATTTCTCTATTATGAATCTGAAAAAAGAACTGTTCAACTTCCATCAGAATTCTTTATTTCTCCAACTGAAGCATGTATAGATGCATTAATTAAATTACTTGGAAAAGATAATGTTGTTTTAAGTAACCATCAATGAAATAAATTTGCTTTATTACAATAATAATTAGACAAAAATAGTCAATTACTTATGAATGGGCGGAATAAACTCATAATTTGTCGATAAATATGTCTTATCAGACATCAAAGGGATTAAAATAACTTTAGACAAAAGTAGGTTCTTTTCTAAGAGATTGTTGCTTTTAAAACAAAAACTAATTTAAGTTGATTGGAGCGGAAATCAACCAGCCCGCATTACTTGGTAATAGCAACAAAGTTTGCGAAAACAGCCTAAAAGTAACATGTTGTACTTCCTACCAACGACAAGTCCTACTTTACAAACAGATGAATTATGTTATCATTTAATAATGATTATTAGTGGTCTGACCACTTGGGGATCGTATAGAATATTATTTATGCTAGGTCTTAAAACTTTACAAGGTACAAAGGGGATGTTAATGATGTCATTACGAGAAGAAGCTTTACATATTCACCGTGTAAATAAAGGAAAGCTTGAGTCAAAATCTAAAATACCTGTGAGAAATGCACACGATCTAAGTCTAGCCTATTCACCTGGTGTGGCTGAACCTTGTAAAGATATATATGATGATAAAAATAAAGTATACGATTATACAATGAAAGGGAATATGGTTGCGGTTGTTTCCGATGGAACTGCAGTTTTAGGTCTAGGAAATATTGGACCAGAGGCTGCTCTACCTGTAATGGAAGGAAAAGCGGTTCTATTTAAAAGCTTTGCAGGAGTAGATGCTTTTCCAATTTGTTTAAATACAACAGATGTTGACGAAATCGTAAATACGGTTAAACTACTTGAACCAACCTTTGGTGGTGTAAACCTTGAGGACATTGCAGCTCCGAACTGCTTTGTTATAGAAGAGCGTTTAAAAAAGGAAACAAACATTCCTATTTTTCATGATGACCAGCACGGAACAGCAATTGTAACAGTTGCAGGACTTGTTAATGCCCTGAAATTGGTTGGCAAAAGTATGTCAAATATTCGTGTTGTTGCTAATGGTGCTGGTGCAGCTGGCATTGCAATTATTAAGTTGCTTTATACCTACGGTGTTAGAGATATTATTATGTGTGATTCTAAAGGGGCTATATACGAAAACCGTACAGTAGGTATGAATGAGGTAAAGTCAGAAGTGGCGAAATTTACCAATAGAGATCAAATAGAAGGCTCGCTTGCAGATGTAATAAAAGAAGCAGATGTGTTTATTGGAGTTTCAGTTGAAGGTGCTTTAACAAAAGAAATGGTTCAGTCAATGAACCCTGAACCAATCATATTTGCGATGGCAAATCCAGTCCCAGAAATTATGCCAGAAGATGCAAGAGAAGCAGGTGCAATGGTTATTGGAACAGGTCGTTCAGATTTTCCAAACCAAGTTAATAATGTACTAGCCTTCCCTGGAATCTTTCGAGGTGCATTAGATGTCAGAGCAACCCACATCAATGAAAAGATGAAAATAGCTGCAGTTGAAGCTATAGCATCACTTGTTTCGGAAAGTGAATTAAGCTCTGATTATGTTATTCCAGCTCCGTTTGATGTTCGTGTTGCTCCAGCAGTAGCATCTGCTGTGGCAAAGGCTGCTATGGAAACTGGTGTAGCTAGAATAAAAGTTGACCCAGAAGAAGTTGCAGAAAAAACGAGGCAGCTTGCTATTATTGAGTAGAAGTGAGTGATTTGTCTTTGACAACCACACAATCAAAAGTGTATATAGAAATTCTTCGTCATATTAGGGCTTATATAGTAGAAAAACAGCTTTCATATGGTGATAAAATCCCTTCCGAAAGAGAATTTGCAGAAAAGCTTAAGGTAGGTAGATCTTCAGTTAGAGAAGCATTGCGTGCTCTTGAGCTTTTAGGGATGATTGAAACGCGAAGAGGAGAAGGCACATTTCTTAAAGATTTTCGAGAGCATAATCTTATTGAACTTTTAGGTACGTTTATATTAGAGGATTCAAAAGCGGTTGTTGATATTATCCAAATGAATTCTCTATTGGAATATAATGCATTGCAATTGGTTTTACAAAACAATCCTGAAGCAGAACTTAAATTGATAGCAGAAAAACTTTCGAAGAATACAGTAACAAGGTATGAATGTATGAAGGAGATTATTCAACTCTCTAACAACCATCTACTCTTTCGAATATGGATGGTGATAAATGACTATGTAACCTTTGTCTGCAAGTGCGATCAAGTGAAGGTTTACTCAAATGAAAAATTAGAAATGCTAGTTAATACCTTATTGAACAAGGAACAAGAAAAGGTTTTTGCAGCTTATGAAGCGGTATCTCTTAAGGAATATGTCGAATAGATACTGACAAGCTTCAACAACATGCTTATTCATCATTCTATAAAGTATAGGTAACTGATAAATAAAGAGATCTTGATGATGGTTTTACTAGTAAATTAGATTAGTTCAACCACATTACCTTTAATATGAAAAAGAAGATTTGTAGAGAAACAGCTTTAGAAAAGGGGAGGTACCGTTTTGTTAAAAGATTTGTTTACGAAACCGAAACCGAAGAAAAAAAAGTATGCACAGGTTCCGTCTGAGCAAGCAAAACAAGATGTTCCTGAAGGAATTGTCATTAAATGCCCGAGTTGTAAAAAAATTATGTATACAAAAGAATTAATAAAAAATGAAAAGGTATGTATGAATTGCGGCTATCATCATCAAATGAACGCTAAGGAACGTATTAAGAGCTTATTTGATGAGCATAGTTTTATTGAATATGATAAAGATATGATTTCAGAAAATCCATTGCAATTTCCAGGATATGAAGAAAAGCTAGAAAAGGACCGTCAAAAAACGCAACAAAATGAAGCTGTTGTTACAGGTGAAGGTACAATAAATGGCTTTAAAACAACAGTTGCCATCATGGATGCTAGCTTTAGAATGGGAAGTATGGGATCAGTTGTTGGTGAAAAAATTACTCGTACAATTGAACAAGCTAATGAAAAAAACTTACCCTTTATTATTCTAACTGCATCAGGTGGTGCAAGAATGCAAGAGGGTGTATTAAGTTTGATGCAAATGGCCAAAACTAGCTCTGCACTAAAGCTCTATAGTGATAATCAAGGCTTAATTATTTCTGTTATGACACATCCTACAACAGGTGGAGTGTCAGCAAGCTTCGCATCGTTAGGTGATTATAATTTTGCTGAGCCGGGAGCACTTATAGGATTTGCTGGAAGAAGAATTATCGAGCAAACAATTAGAGAAGAACTTCCTGAAGATTTTCAAACTGCTGAATTTTTATTAAAGCATGGACAGCTAGATGCTGTTATAGATCGTCAAGAGTTAAAAGAAACGCTTAGTAATATTCTTGATATTCATCAATCAGGAGGTGAATTAACATGGTAGGCGAATTAGAATTTGAAAAGCCTGTAACTGAGCTTAGAAAAAAAATTAGTGAACTAAAAGAATTTACTATAGGATCGGATGTTGATTTATCATCCGAAATTGAAAAGCTAGAAGTCAGATTAGAAAAGCTAGAAAATGAGATTTATACAAATATAAAGCCCTGGGACAGAGTTCAAATTGCAAGACATCCTAGTAGACCGACTACTTTAGATTATATCGAACACATTTTTACTAATTTCTTTGAATGTCACGGTGACCGTTATTATGGTGATGACGATGCGATCGTAAGTGGAATTGCAAAGTTTAAAGGTCTTCCTGTTACTGTCATAGGGCACCAACGCGGTAAGGATACGAAGGAAAACATTCGTAGAAATTTCGGTATGCCTCATCCTGAAGGCTACCGTAAAGCTTTAAGATTGATGAAGCAAGCGGATAAATTTAATCGTCCAATTATTTGCTTTATTGATACAAAAGGTGCTTACCCAGGAAAAGCGGCAGAAGAGCGTGGGCAAAGCGAAGCAATTGCTAAAAATTTGTTTGAAATGGCTGGTTTGTCAGTACCAGTAATTTGTATAGTAATTGGTGAAGGTGGGAGTGGAGGAGCCCTTGCTTTAGGTGTGGGTAACTATATTCACATGCTGGAAAACTCTACTTATTCTGTTATCTCACCAGAGGGTGCTGCAGCATTATTGTGGAAGGATGCTGGTTTAGCAAAAAAGGCAGCAGAAACAATGAAAATAACTGCTCCAGACCTAAAAGAACTAGGTGTTGTTGATGAAATAATCCCTGAAGTGAAGGGTGGAGCACATAAAGATATCCCTCAACAAGCAGGTTATATTGAAGAAATATTAGCAAACTCTTTAAAAACTCTATCAGCAATGACTGGAGAAGAACTCATTCATCATCGTTACGAAAAGTTTAAAAGAATCGGGCAAGTATCATTTACAAATGAATTACTTGGGGTAAAATAAGAACGTGTGGCCATAAAGGTCCACGTTTCTTTTGGTGGTAATGAAAAATATGGTTTGTTTAGACTTAATTTGGGTATCTTGCTTTCTATGGACTAGTTACTATGGAAATGAAGGTAATGAAGGTTTTTTATTTCAATAGCGGCTAATTAGCTTAGATGCTACTCATGGCACTGCCACTTTACTAGCATGCAAGGAAAGACAATAATTTTGCAAAATTATATAATTCTTTAAACACAGAGGTTAATTTATTGTATAATGATAAAGGCTCTTGAAAAAGGTTATTCGACAAAAGTTGCACGTTTGACCTTGTTGTTTTGACTTTTCTTTCATGTTATTTTAAAAGTAAATCAATGTGCTATATTATTATAGTGGGGTGAAGAAGTTTGAAAAAAATTGGTGTTCTAACAAGTGGAGGAGACGCTCCAGGTATGAATGCTGCTGTACGAGCAGTTGTGCGTAAGGCAATTTTTCATAATGTTGAAATTTATGGTATCTATCATGGGTATACGGGTTTAATTGAAGGTCAAATTGAAAAATTAGAATTAGGATCTGTAGGAGATATTATTCACCGTGGTGGTACGAAACTATATTCAGCAAGATGTCCTGAATTTAAAACAATTGAAGGACAGAAAAAAGGGATTGAACAACTAAAAAAGCATGGTATTGAAGGGTTAGTTGTAATTGGTGGAGACGGCTCATATATGGGAGCTAAAAAACTAACTGAGCATGGATTTCCATGTGTAGGAGTACCAGGCACGATAGATAATGATATTCCTGGAACTGATTTTACAATTGGATTTGATACTGCGCTTAACACAGTAATTGATGCAATTGATAAAATTCGTGATACAGCTACATCACATGAACGTACATATGTAATTGAAGTAATGGGTAGACATGCTGGTGATATCGCATTATGGTCAGGTTTGGCAGGTGGAGCAGAAACAATATTAATTCCAGAAGAAAATTATGATATGGATGATATTGTTGCACGCTTAAAGCGAGGGAACGAACGAGGCAAAAAACACAGTATAATTATTGTTGCAGAAGGTGTCGGAAGCGGAGTAGACTTTGCAAAACAAATTGAAGAAGCTACTACTTTTGAAACTCGTGTATCTGTGTTAGGACATGTTCAACGCGGTGGATCACCAACTGCATCTGACCGTGTATTAGCTAGCCGATTAGGAGCTTTTGCCGTAGAATTACTTCTTGAAGGTAAAGGCGGTCGCTGTGTTGGTATTCAAAAGAATGAGCTCGTGCATCATGACATCATAGAAATACTTGATCAACCACATACAATTGACAATGATATGTACCGCTTATCAAAAGAATTATCAATCTAATCTATATATGTTGGGATCGTTTTCATACATGATGCCTACTTGGGGTTTTTCAACCCTTCATAATGTGCTGTATTCAAATGTATTATCCTAATAGCAAGTTGCGGGGAATTAGCTAAGAATATAAAAAACCATAATAGTTGTGGAAACTAGGGGAAGGCAATCTTTAGTTTAGATCTGTCCCCTTTTCCACCAAAATGGTAGGAGGAACGTAAATGCGTAAAACTAAGATTGTATGTACAATTGGACCAGCTAGTGAATCGATTGAAAAATTAACAGAGTTAATGGAAGCAGGAATGAATGTTTCGCGCTTGAATTTTTCTCATGGTGACTTCGAAGAACATGGTGCTAGAATTATAAATATCAGAGAAGCTTCTGCAAAGTTAAATAAAAATGTTGCAATTTTGTTGGATACAAAAGGTCCTGAAATTCGTACAAACACAATGGAAAATGGAGCAATTGAGCTTGTTGCTGGAAATGAAATTATCATTTCTATGACTGAAGTTGTAGGTACATTGGATAAATTTTCTGTCACATATGATGGCTTAATAGATGATGTACATATCGGCTCAACTATTCTTTTAGATGACGGTCTTATCGAACTTGAAGTAATTGGTTTAGATCATTCAAATGGCGAAATAAAAACGAAAATTAAAAACAGTGGTACATTGAAAAATAAAAAAGGTGTAAACGTACCAGGTGTAAGTGTTAAACTTCCGGGTATTACCGAAAAAGATGCGAAAGACATCGTATTTGGAATTGAGCAAGATGTTGACTTCATTGCAGCGTCATTTGTTCGCCGTGCATCAGACGTTCTTGAGATTCGTGAGTTACTTGAAGAACATAATGCTAGCCACATTCAAATCATTCCTAAAATTGAAAATCAAGAAGGCGTAGACAATATCGATGAAATTCTTGAGGTATCAGATGGTTTAATGGTAGCACGTGGTGATTTAGGTGTTGAAATTCCTGCTGAAGAAGTACCTTTAGTTCAAAAGGAATTAATCAGAAAATGTAATGCATTAGGAAAACCAGTTATTACAGCAACACAAATGCTTGATAGTATGCAACGTAATCCTAGACCAACACGTGCTGAAGCAAGTGACGTAGCCAATGCCATTTTCGATGGTACAGATGCAATCATGCTTTCTGGTGAAACTGCTGCGGGAGCATATCCAGTGGAAGCGGTTAAAACAATGCATAACATTGCTTCAAGAGCTGAAGAAGCACTTGATTATAAATCAATCCTTTCAAAGCGTAGTGCACAAGTAGGTACGACAATTACCGATGCAATTGGTCAATCAACAGCATATACGGCATTGAATTTAGGTGTATCAGCAATTGTTACGCCAACAGAGAGTGGACATACTGCAAGAATGATATCAAAATATCGTCCTAAAGCTCCGATTGTAGCTGTGACGGTATCTGATTCAATTTCACGTAAATTAGCTCTTGTTTGGGGTGTTTATCCTAGAAGTGGAAACCACTCAACGTCGACTGATGAAATGTTAGATAACTCTGTTGTAGAAGCAATAAACAGTGGTTTTGTTTCACATGGTGACTTAATTGTCATTACTGCAGGAGTACCGGTTGGTGAAGCAGGAACAACAAACTTAATGAAAGTACATGTAATTGGTGATGTACTTGCTAAAGGACAAGGGATTGGGCGTAGATCTGCCTTCGGTAAAGTTGTTGTAGCAAGCACAGCTAAAGATGCTAAAGAAAAGATGACAAAAGGAGCAATCCTTGTTGCCCAAAGTACAGATCGCGATATGATGGAAGCACTTGAATTAGCTTCAGCTCTTATCACAGAAGAGGGTGGGTTAACTAGTCATGCAGCAGTGGTTGGATTAAGCCTTGGAATCCCTGTTATTGTCGGAGTAGAAGATGTAACAACTCTATTAAAAGATGGTCAAGATATTACTGTGGATGCTGTTCGTGGCGTCATTTATGAAGGCCATGCGAGCGTACTGTAATAAATAGGCTAGTGTTAATTATTCTTGATTAAAATTAATTTTGTTCATATATCTGATTGTATCGTTTGAAGCGTGAGGTCAGATGTGAGATGTGAGGGAATCGGGAACCACCGATTCCTTTTTTATATCTCTAAATGATGGAGTAGGGTGGAACTCCTTCTCTTTTTTTAAACAATCGAATAAAATAGAGGGTAGTACACAGTAAGAACAAAGCTTATTTAGCTTTTCATGCCTATATTAAAGAGGTGAGATAATGAGGTTATTAGTATTTTTGATTATTGTCATACCAGCATTAGAAATTGGGTTTCTACTTCTTTCTGGAAAAACGATAGGTGTACTTCCAACTATTTTACTAATTGTTTTAACTGGTGTTGTTGGGGCGTGGCTTGCAAAAAAACAAGGGATTGAAGCATTAAGAAAAGCACAGCAACAAATGCAATACGGACAGATTCCTAATGAGGCTATTTTAGATGGACTATGTATTTTAGTTGGTGGCTTATTGCTCCTTACACCAGGTTTTATAACGGATATGACGGGATTCTTATTGTTATTTCCGATAAGTAGGAATAAAATTAAACCGATTCTTTTATCAATTATTCGAAAAATGATAGACAAGAATCAATTTACAATTATTCGTTAATTTTTCGGGGGAAGACGATGGAGCTAGTTGTCAAATTGGTATCCACAGTTCAATGATTTCTTTATTTTTAAAACAAGAACAAAGGCTGATTCTTCGAAAAGAAATCAGCCTGTTTTATTTAGTAAAAGGTTGATGAATTACTTTTCTTTTCCAACAATAAACTGCCACAAACCAATATATACACCTGCACTGTGTAAGGTTTTTAAAATAACCAGAACAACTGGTCCTGCAATAAGTCCTAGAAATCCAATTAACTTATAGCCAATAAAAAGAGACACTAGTGTGGCGAGGGGATCTAATCCAATACTTGAAGATAGTACTTTAGGCTCCATGATTTGTCTTTGCAATAATACGATGAGATACAGGACTCCAATCCCAATTGCAAGAGGGAGACTTCCGCTAAACGCTAAGTAAACAATCCAAGGGACAAATACTAGCCCTGTACCAAGATAAGGAAGGATATCAACTAGTCCAATTAGCAAGGCAATTGTAATAGCATAATCAACACGTAGAATCAGAAGGCCAATTAATACAATCGTCGTTGTAATAGATATAAGTGTTGCTTGTGCCCGAATAAAACCGATTAGCGCTTTTTTAAGTTCTTCAAAAATTGTTTTTCCACTTTTCCTTGCTTTAGGAGGAAGGATTCTTTTAAGCGTGGTCTTAAATTTATACCAATCTTTACTGATGAAGAATGTGGCTAATAAGGAAAAGATAATAACTGTAGCTGCGTTTGGGAGCCAACTAATCATCACTGGTATATTTTCTAAAAAGCTTTTTATGAAATTTCCAACGCTTGAAGATACCTGCTCACCTATGTTTTGGATATTTATGATAATGGATTGTTGTTGATTTGATTCAAGATTATTAAAAAGATATGTTAATTGGTTATATAAAGGCATAATCTTTTCAACAAAAAATGTTTCAATATACATAGCTAGCAATGTTAAATGGCCTGGTAAAACCTTTGCTAAGTATGTTGTACCTGTTACTATTTCAGCAACTAAAAGGATAAGGATCCCGGCAATGATACAAATTAAAAGTAAAATAGCGATGATCACGGATAATCCTCTAGGGACTCTGCCTTTTCTCTCCATAAAATTAACAAACGGGTTAATTAACAGTGCGATGAAAATGGCAATGATAAAAGGATATGTCAAAGTAGATAAATAATAAGTGAAAAAAATACCGAGGATCGATAAGCTAACAATCAATAAAAGCCTTAACATGCTATATACATAATACAAATTCAACTTGTCTCCTCCCGTAGTATAGCGTCTTATAGCATGTTTATTACACTACAGGCTTGTTTATACTATCTGAATTTATATTATAAGGATGTAGAATAAGAAACTATGGTTAATCTCCATTAGGAATTGGCGACAAGCCATGGTTTACTAATGTAAGGAAACTTAGGTTTATTGTAATTAATTAAGGAATGCAAATATAAAAATGATCAGTTTGGGGGGGTAACAACATGTTCAGTCAACCAATGTTATTTTTACTTATATTGCTAGGTATCGGGGTGTTAGCGAAAAATCAATCATTAATTATCGCTGTTTCATGCTTAATTATTATTAAGCTAATTGGTTTGGATTCAAAGATACTTCCGACAGTTGGATCGAAAGGGATAAATTGGGGAGTAACGATAATTACAATAGCTGTACTTGTTCCAATTGCAACTGGTGATATTGGGTTTAAACAGCTTTTAGAAGCAGTAAAATCTGCATACGCATGGATTGCATTAGGAGCGGGCATTGCTGTGGCCCTAATTGCTAAAAATGGTTTAACTCTTTTAGCTGAAGATCCTCATATTACTACTGCACTTGTTTTTGGAACGATTTTAGCTGTGGCATTATTCAATGGAGTTGCTGTTGGTCCACTAATTGGTGCAGGCATTGCTTATATCGCAATGCAGATTGTTAAGCTTTTTAGTTCATAATCTAAATGAAGTTTTCTTTCTTTCGTACAAAACTCAATAGTCGGTAAATTCAGGCATCAAAACTAGTCGCAAAATTGAGATATACTTTAAACTCAATTTAGTTAGGGAGGAACAAGCTAGCTTAAAATAAATTATGTTGTAAACAAAAACTATTATATCCTCAAACTATCTTATTGACATACTAACTAGTAAAAGCGGGCTATTTTCACTTTTCTTTATTCAATTATTAGGGAATATTTACAAGCGAAAATATACACTAATATAACAATTTTATGCTATGGCTCTATAAGTGTGGTAGAATGAAGTGGAATAATTCCTAAAAAAACATTTTTCTAACAAATTTTTTGTCCTTATTGAATTGTTTTCGTTCACAAAAGTCTGATAATTGTTTATAATAGGAATAGGGACATTTATAATGCCTACAATAGGAAGTCAGTAATGAAAGAAAGCTCATTTTGACTTTTCTCTAAACGTAAAAAATGTAAGCATTTTCTTTTTAAGTGCTTCAATGTGAGCAAGCGCTCAATCGTCTAAAAGTTTAAAAGAAAGAGCATTTTGTATTTTGACATAGATAGTAGAATCTACATTTTTTTACTCATACTATAAAGAAATATCTCTTTCCTCAGATATTTTTCTTACATATTTCAAACGATGAGAAAAATGGTGATGCTTTTTTAGACTTTTTTGTGGTTTATACTTTTAAACTTTTAAGATGAATGGGGAATAAAAGGTAAAGGAGAGGTTTTTTATGACAGCAACACGCGGTCTTGAAGGAATCGTAGCGACTACTTCATCTGTAAGTTCGATTATTGATGATACATTAACATATGCGGGCTTTAACATTGATGATTTAGCGGAAAACGCTAGCTTTGAAGAAGTGGTATATTTACTATGGCACCGAAAGCTACCAAATGCAGAACAACTCAATGAAATTAAGAAACAACTTGCGGAAAATGCAAAAATTCCACAGCAAGTCATTGACCACTTCAAAACATATCCTATCAATAGTGTGCACCCAATGGCAGCTCTTCGTACAGCTGTATCATTACTTGGCTTATTTGATGTGGAAGCTGATGTGATGGATACTGAAGCTAACTATAGAAAAGCAATCCGTCTACAAGCACAGCTTCCAATCGTCGTAACTTCTTTTGCGCGAATTCGTAAAGGCTTAGAGCCAGTAGAACCAAGAACCGACTTATCTATGGCTGCAAACTTCCTATATACATTATCTGGTGAAGAGCCAAATGAAGTAGCAGTTGAGGCATTTAATAAAGCGTTAGTTTTACATGCCGATCATGAATTAAATGCGTCAACTTTTACTGCACGTGTATGCGTTGCAACATTATCTGACGTTTATTCTGGTGTAACAGCAGCAATTGGAGCTTTAAAAGGTCCATTACATGGTGGGGCAAATGAAGCTGTTATGAAGATGCTTGCTGAAATTGGTGAAGTAGATAATGTGGAAAGTTATATCAATGAAAAATTAGCAAACAAAGAAAAGATTATGGGCTTTGGTCACCGTGTGTATCGACAAGGTGATCCAAGAGCTAAACACTTAAAGAAGATGTCTGAAAAGCTTTCGAAATTAACTGGTGAACCAAAATGGTATGAAATATCTTTAAAAGTTGAAGAATTAGTGAGATCACAAAAGCCATTACCACCAAATGTTGATTTCTACTCAGCATCAATGTACCACAGTTTAGGAATTGATCATGACCTGTTTACACCAATATTTGCGGTTAGTCGTGTATCAGGATGGTTAGCTCATATTCTAGAGCAATATGAAAATAATCGTTTAATTCGTCCACGTGCTGATTATATTGGTCCTGATAAGCAAGCGTATATCCCATTAGATCAACGTGGTTAATAATTTATAATTTGGAAATGGTATAAATAGAACTCTATTCTTATCATGTGATCCTCCCTGTTAGATCGGGAGGATTGCTGTGTGAAGTTGTTATCTTCATAAAAATCTAAAAAATTCGTGTAATTCTCTGCAAAAAAGTTAGAAAACTACTATACTAAATAGTGAACATATCTATCCTTTGGATAAATATAAGATAATACATAATCTGGGAGGTAATTTTTTTGACACAAGGTGAAAAAATTTCAGTAACAAATGGAGTATTAAACGTACCAAGCAATCCAGTTATCCCATTTATTGAAGGAGACGGAATTGGTCCAGATATTTGGGCTGCAGCATCACGTGTATTAGAAGCAGCTGTTGAAAAAGCATACAATGGTGAAAAAGGAATCGTTTGGAAAGAAGTATTAGCTGGTGAAAAAGCATTTAACCAAACAGGTGAATGGTTACCAAATGAAACATTAGATGTTATTCGTGAGTACTTAATTGCAATTAAAGGACCTTTAACAACACCAATCGGTGGAGGTATTCGTTCCCTTAACGTTGCTCTTCGTCAAGAATTAGATTTATTTACTTGCTTACGTCCTGTACGTTATTTCCAAGGTGTACCTTCACCAGTTAAGCGTCCAGAAGACACAGACATGGTTATCTTCCGTGAAAACACTGAAGATATTTACGCTGGTATTGAATATGCAAAAGGTTCTGAAGAAGTAGAAAAGCTAATCAACTTCTTGAAAAATGAATTAGGCGTTAATAAAATCCGTTTCCCAGAAACATCAGGTATCGGTATCAAACCAGTTTCTGAAGAAGGTACAAGCCGTCTTGTAAGAGCTGCAATCAATTATGCAATTGAGCATGGACGAAAATCTGTAACACTTGTTCATAAAGGTAACATTATGAAATTCACTGAAGGTGCCTTCAAAAACTGGGGTTATGAGCTTGCTGAAAAAGAATTCGGTGATAAAGTATTTACTTGGGCAGAGTACGATCGCCTAGTAGAAAAAGAAGGAAAAGAAGCTGCAAACAAAGCACAAGCTGATGCTGAAGCAGCTGGAAAAATTATTGTAAAAGATTCAATTGCTGATATCTTCTTACAACAAATCTTAACACGTCCTCGTGAGTTTGACGTTGTTGCAACAATGAACTTAAATGGTGATTATATTTCTGATGCGTTAGCTGCACAAGTTGGAGGTATTGGAATTGCACCTGGAGCAAACATCAATTATGAAACAGGACATGCAATTTTTGAAGCTACTCATGGTACAGCACCTAAATATGCTGGTCTTGACAAAGTAAATCCATCTTCAGTGCTTCTTTCAGGTGTATTGATGCTTGAACATTTAGGATGGACTGAAGCGGCTACTCTAATTACGAATTCAGTTGAAAAAACAATTGCTTCTAAAGTTGTAACATATGACTTTGCTCGTTTAATGGATGGAGCGACAGAAGTAAAATGTTCTGAATTTGCTGACGAGCTTATTAAAAACCTAGGGTAATTACTAGTCATAAACTGAATTTTACTGGCCTTACATGCTATTAAATTTAACTAGTTGGTGGAAGGAACTGCTCCTTCTACCAAACCTATACATATTAAGGGGATGTTAATATGGCAATTAAGCGTAAGAAGGTTTCTGTCATTGGTAGTGGATTTACTGGTGCTACTACAGCTTTTCTATTAGGTCAAAAGGAACTTTCAGATGTGGTATTAGTAGATATTCCACAAATGGAAAACCCTACTAAAGGGAAAGCTTTAGATATGCTAGAAGCAAGTCCTATACAAGGATTTGATGCAAATATTATTGGTACATCAAACTACGAAGATACAGCAAATTCAGATATCGTCGTTATTACTGCTGGTATAGCTAGAAAGCCCGGGATGAGCCGTGATGATCTTGTTGCTACTAATGCTGGTATTATGAAAAGTGTTACAAGGGAAGTTGTTAAGTATTC
The DNA here is from genome assembly GCF_017497975.1 of Metabacillus bambusae. Taxonomy (GTDB): domain Bacteria; phylum Bacillota; class Bacilli; order Bacillales; family Bacillaceae; genus Metabacillus; species Metabacillus bambusae. The sequence goes on from NZ_JAGDEL010000021.1 coordinate 50,819, forward strand.
TCCTGAGTGTACAATTATTGTGTTAACAAACCCTGTTGATGCAATGACATATACAGTATTTAAAGAGTCTGGATTCCCAAAACATCGTGTAATTGGACAATCAGGTGTACTAGATTCAGCTCGTTTCCGTACATTTGTTGCACAAGAACTAAATCTTTCAGTTAAGGATATAACAGGATTTGTATTAGGTGGACATGGCGATGACATGGTACCTCTAGTACGTTATTCGTATGCTGGAGGTATTCCATTAGAGACGTTAATCCCTAAGGATCGCTTAGATGCAATTGTGGAAAGAACGCGTAAAGGTGGCGGAGAGATCGTTAACCTATTAGGAAACGGAAGTGCATATTATGCACCAGCTGCTTCTTTAGTAGAGATGGTTGAGGCGATCTTAAAAGACCAACGTCGTGTGCTTCCAACAATCGTATACTTAGAAGGTGAATATGGGTTCAACGGAATCTATTTAGGTGTTCCAACTGTTCTTGGTGGCAATGGTTTAGAGCAAATCATCGAACTAGAACTAACTGAGGATGAAAAAGCAGCACTGCAAAAATCTGCAGATTCTGTTAAAAATGTAATGAAGGTCTTATCATAAGAGTAACAATTTTATAATAAATAAAGATATAAACAAAAAGAAAGTTGGGGATATCCTCAATTTTCTTTTTTATAAGTATAAAAGTTGTGAGCTTTTTAGTTTATTCTTCTTCAAATAAACGAAGGTGGTGCAAAGATGCTCCTTGGTAAAAAGAGAAAGCTTGGTAGGCTTATTGATGAGATTACAGTTGGAGAAAAATTATCATTAACTGAAAAAATTGAAGATAAAGATCTATTGCTTTATCTTGGATTAACAAATGACGCCAATCCGCTCTATATACAGCATGATTATGCATCACAAACTCCATATGAAAAACCGCTCGTCCCAAGTTTAATGCTAACAGGGATTATTACTTCTGCAGTTTCTAAATATTTACCTGGTCCAGGTAGTCACATTGTTAAGCAAGATATAACCTTCCTTAAGCCGCTTTATCATTATAGTATCGTACAATTCCTATTTGAAGTTAGTGAGATATTTGTTTCAGAAAATAAAATTGTCGTGGAAGTCCATGCAGTTAATGCCGAAGAAGAGGTTGTCTTAGAAGGAAGGATTACTGTTTGTCCACCTAGTAAAATGACACCTATGGAAGGGAAAGCTTTAGATAACTTTTGATTATTACTAAGGCATATTAAAGATAAGATACTAAAAAAACTGACTCAATTTAGAATTGGAGTCAGTTTTTTTTTGTATAAGAATTTATAGCCTAATAAGGTATAATGGAATGGATACGGGATGAATAAATTGCTTTTCAAAACAGATCTATTTTTAGTAAAGCAATAGTTGCCCTTTTTCACTACTATTCGCTAGAATAGAAATAACATAGAGAAAATTCATTTAAAATGAATAAATAAAAAAAATTGGTTCAATTGAAGGGAAATACAATCCTTGGAGGCTTATATGAGTAAGAAGATATTAGTAGTAGATGACGAGCAATCGATTTCAACATTGCTAAAGTATAATCTAGAACAAGCAGGTTATAGTGTTATAACGGCAATGGATGGGGAAGAAGGATTGCACAGCTGTGTAAATGAAGAGCCAGATTTACTTGTTCTTGACCTGATGCTACCTAAAATGGATGGTATCGAAGTGTGTAAGCAGCTTCGTCAAAGAAAGATCATGGTACCTATTTTAATGTTAACTGCAAAAGATGATGAATTTGATAAAGTACTAGGTCTTGAACTAGGGGCTGATGATTATATGACCAAGCCATTTAGTCCAAGAGAGGTAGTAGCAAGAGTAAAGGCAATTCTCCGAAGAACACAATCACATACAGAAGTTGAGCCTAAGGAGTCTGATGAATCAGAGCAGGTAATGATCGGGGATTTGAAAGTATTACCAGAACACTATGAAGCGTATTATGGAAAGGAACGTTTAGACTTAACGCCTAAGGAATTTGAGTTGCTAGTATATTTAGCTAAACATAAAGGCCGTGTCCTTACACGTGATCAGCTACTTAGTGCAGTTTGGAATTACGATTTTGCAGGTGATACAAGAATCGTAGATGTTCATATAAGTCATTTGCGTGAAAAAATTGAAAGAAACACAAAAAAACCTTTGTATATAAAAACGATTAGAGGATTAGGTTATAAGCTTGAGGAGCCCAAAATGAATGAATAGGTTTCGTTCACGATTACTTTTTGCGTTAATCACTTTAGTTATAACAGTCCTTGTTGGATTAGGGTTATTACTAGGGCAAATTTTTAATAGTTATTATATCAATTCTTTTATGGATATTATGGAAAAAGAAACAAAATTAATGAAAACATTATTATTTGAGAAAGGATTAACCGCTGAGGAGTCGTCAGATCTTGTTTTTGAACTAAGTAGTTCCTTTAAATCGCATATTACGGTTTTGAATGCAGAAGATCAGATTATTCATGATGAAGGTGAATTATCAAAAAAGCATAATCATGACCATATGGTTGAAGACGTGCTTCCAATTATGAAGAATAAGTCAAATGGGTACTTTTTTATTGATCAAAAAGAACAATTAGCATACTATGGCCTCCCTATCAGTGAAGGAAATTCATATAAAGGTATTGTTCTTGTCAACTCATCGATTGAACAAGTAAATAAGGTAAATCAACAAATGTGGGTAGTTTTAGTTGTTTGTTTAGGATTGGCCTTTCTTATTATGGTATTTATAGGAATTAGGATAACATCTCGATATACACGTCCTATTGAATCAGCCACCAAAGTAGCAATAGAGCTCGCGAAAGGAAATTATAAGGCTCGAACATATGAAGAGCATATAGATGAGAGTGGAATGCTTAGTCAATCGATTAATATACTAGCGAGAAATCTCCAAGATATGACTAGAGCTCAGGAAATGCAGCAGGATCGCCTCCAAACATTGATTGAAAATATGGGAAGTGGTTTAATCCTAATTGATGGACGAGGCTATATTAATTTAGTCAATCGTGCCTATAAAGAGCTTTTTGACGTAGACTCTGCTGAATTTCTATACCAGTTATATTATGATGCTTTTACACATAAAGAGATTATTGAACTTGTTGAAGAAATTTTTATGACAGAAGTAAAGGTAAGGAAGCAGCTTCACTTACCTTTGAAAATAGAACGAAGACATTTTGAGGTATATGGTGCACCAATTATCGGTACAAATGATGAATGGAAGGGAATTGTCCTTGTATTTCATGATATTACTGAACTAAAAAAGCTAGAGCAAATGAGAAAAGATTTTGTAGCGAATGTATCTCATGAATTAAAAACACCGATTACTTCAATAAAAGGGTTTAGTGAAACTCTTTTAGATGGAGCCCTAAATGACAAGCAGACAGCAGAGTATTTTTTATCGATCATTCTTAAGGAAAGTGATCGTCTACAGTCATTAATTCAAGATCTGCTCGATCTATCTAAAATTGAACAGCAAGGATTTCAATTGTCTATACAGCCATGTGATGTAAAAGAGCTTTTAGAGGATATTTGTGTCATCCTTGAAGGGAAATCAAAAGAAAAAGAAGTAGGGTTATCACTATCTATTCCAGACGGGTTGTTATTAATAGAAGGTGACTTATATCGCTTAAAGCAGATTTTTATTAATTTAATTAACAATGCGTTAACTTATACGCCTAAGGGTGGAGTTGTTCAAGTTACAGTAGAAAAACATGAACAATATCTACTTATCGTTGTGTCAGATACAGGAATTGGTATTAAGACTGAAGAAATTCCAAGGATTTTTGAACGCTTTTATCGAGTTGATCGAGCAAGGAGTAGAAATTCTGGGGGAACTGGGCTAGGCTTGGCAATCGTAAAACATTTAGTTGAAGCACATAAGGGGCAAATAAGTGTTTCGAGTAAACTAGGAGAAGGGACATCTTTTACTGTAAAGTTAAATAAAAAGTATCAAGATGGCAAAATTACATAAAAAGATAAAGATATTTAAGTAATTTCGACATGCTTTACAATTAATTTACATCTAATTTATTCTATCTTAATAAAAAGTTGATATGATACTAAGTGAAAACCCCTTCATCCAAGGAGCCAATCTTTTGGACGAGAGCATAATGCTCTCGTCCCTTTTTTTGTTTGGCTCTGTTAAAGCTTACTGTTGATTTTGGCACTTTGTTGATTGGAGCGGAATGTGAACTCCAGCAGCGGAAATCAACAACCAATATTTACAGAGCATTCTGTTTACTCGAATAAGGTTGTGAATAAAAGAAATAACTATGAAACCTTTTCATAACAAATCCGTATTATAGGTAGATCAAAAATTGTACATTAACAGATGATCTTGTAGAGTTCAAAAGGAGGTTTGGGATTAGATGTTAAGCATGAGAAGAGTTTTTACCATTATCGGTTTTTCTTTTTTAATTGCAATTTTGGCGATTGTTGCTTTTACATCGTGGTACACCGTTGATGAGTCAGAACAAGCTGTCATGATTACTCTTGGAGAGGTTGAGGAAGGCGTTAGTGAACCAGGTCTACATTTTAAATACCCGTGGCCCATTCAATCCGTAGAGATTCTTTCCAAGGAAACATTTAGCTTACAGTTTGGATACGAGGAATCAGAAGATGGAGATGTTAAGGATTTTCCTAAAGAAACAAAAATGATTACAGGTGATGAAAACATTGTATTAGCAGATATGGTAGTCCAGTGGAAGATTACAGATCCTGGTAAATACTTATTTAATGCAGAAAATCCAACGGAAATGTTAGAAGATGCAACTTCCGCAAGTTTAAGAAGTATTATAGGAAGTTCGACAATTGATGATGCATTAACATCAGGTAAGGTTGAAATTGAAAAGCAAGTACAAGAATTATTATCAACTCTGATTGGAGAATATGATATTGGAATCTCCATTTTAGCGGTTAAATTACAGGATGTGGATCTTCCAAATGAAGAGGTTAGAAAAGCATTCACAAATGTTACAGATGCTCGTGAAACGATGAACACAAGAAAAAATGAAGCAAATAAATACCGAAACAAACGTACGGAGGAAGCACAAGGGGAGAAGGATGCGATTATGTCTGCTGCCCAAGGGGATAAAGCTGCGCGTATGGAAGTAGCACGTGGCGATGTAGCCCAGTTCAATGCCATCTATAATGAGTATAAAAATGCAAAAGATATTACACAAAAGCGTTTAGTATTAGAAACGATCGATCAAGTCCTACCAAATGCAGAGATTTATATTATGGAGGATAACGGTAATACAATGAAGTATTTACCGATCAAGGATTCCATAACCAAGCCTGTAGCACCAGTAGAACAAGAAGGCAGTGAAGGTGAAGGGAGTGAAACAAATGGACAATGATAAGGTAGTGAACATGGGGGAGAAGAAGCCTGCATTTTCATTCAAAGGATACCTGCGTGGAGGAATCATTTTACTTATTACGATCCTATTACTAGTACTTGTCTTAACAAACTTGTTTATTGTAAAAGAAAACGAATACAAAGTTGTCCGCCAATTTGGTGAAGTCGTTAGAATAATTGAAGAACCTGGACTAAATTATAAAATTCCTTTTATTCAATCTGTAACAACTCTTCCAAATTATCAAATGACTTACAATGTTCAAGAGGCAGAAATTAATACAAAAGATAAAAAACGGCTAATTATTGATAACTACACAGTTTGGAGAATTGAAGATCCAAAAAAAATGATCACAAATGCACGAACCATGGTTAGTGCTGAGACAAGAATGGCTGAGTTTGTTTTTTCAACTGTTCGCTCTGAACTTGGTCAATTAAATTATGATGAAATTATCAATGATGAGAAATCCTCTCGAGGAAGCTTAAACGACAAGGTTACAAATATCGTAAATGATTTATTATCAAAAGACGATTACGGTATTGTCGTAACTGATGTCCGCATGAAAAGGACAGATTTACCAGCAGAAAATGAACAATCTGTTTTTACGCGAATGATTTCTGAAAGGGAATCAACTGCACAAGGTTATTTATCTAAAGGTGATGCCGAAAAAAATAGATTATTGCTGAGACAGATAGAGAAGTAAAAGAGATGCTAGCAAAGGCTAAGGCTGATGCAGAGGTTATTCGAAGTGAAGGTGAGAAGGAAGCAGCTAAAATGTATAACACAGCTTATTCAAAGGATCCTGAATTTTATGAGCTGTATCGAACATTACAATCATATAAGCAAACGATCGATGAAGAAACAGTTATTATTATACCATTTGATTCTCCATATGCTAGCCTACTTAAAGGGGAGCGCTAGGAGTTCACAATCGTTGCTTTTTATAAAACGAAACCTATAAAACCATAGAACCAGAGTTTTCCTTTCTATTTGTAGTCGTGATAGAATAGAGAAGGAACTTATGGTTCTTTTTTTTGAATTGTTTAGTGTCTAGTTCCAAGATTCATTGGTCTAAGCCAACACTGTTTTTGCTGGACCGTTACAGCGATAAACGTTAATTGTGCACCTTATAGGGTCTAAAGTGCCCGAGGGCTAAAACATAAGCTTGTGCGTTTGGTTATGAGCTGAAGTTAGGTGCTATTAATAGATGTAGGAGGAAGAAATAGTGACTAAAAAGATCGTTTTAATTGATGGAAATAGTATTGCCTATCGAGCGTTTTTTGCGCTTCCATTATTAAATAATGATAAAGGTGTACATACGAATGCGATTTATGGTTTTACAATGATTTTAATGAAAATTTTAGAAGATGAAAATCCATCACACATGATTGTTGCATTTGATGCAGGGAAGACAACATTTAGACATGAAACGTTTCAGGAATATAAAGGGGGACGCCAAAAAACTCCACCTGAATTATCAGAGCAATTTCCTTTCATAAGAGAGCTCCTTGATGCTTATCAGGTATCACGTTATGAGCTTGAAAATTATGAAGCAGATGATATTATTGGTACGCTTTCTAAACAGGCTGAAAAGGACGGCTATGAAGTTAAGGTCATTTCAGGTGATAAAGATTTAACACAGCTAGTAACAGACAATATTACTGTTGATATCACTCGAAAAGGAATTACAGATGTAGATTCCTACACACCTAATTTTATTAATGAAAAATACGGCTTAACACCAGAACAAATCATTGATATGAAGGGTTTAATGGGTGATACGTCAGATAATATCCCAGGAGTACCAGGGGTAGGCGAGAAAACGGCCATTAAGCTATTGAAAGAATTTCAAACTTTAGAAAATGTGTTAGATTCTATTGATCAAGTGAGTGGTAAAAAGCTTAAAGAAAAGTTAGAGGAAAATCGTGATCAGGCGCTTATGAGTAAAAAGCTTGCCACAATTGATTGCGATGCACCAATAACAATTTCAGTAGATGATGTTCATTATGAAGGCTTTGATAGTAAAAAGGTTACAGACATCTTTAAAGAGCTAGGTTTTAACACATTATTAGAAAAGCTTGGTGAAGAAGTCGTACAAGAAGAAGTGGTTGTTGAAGACATTAGCTTTGAAAAAGTCTCTGAACTTACAAGTGATGTGCTGACTGACGAAGCAGCGTTATATGTAGAGGTTCTTGAAGAAAGCTATCATAACGCAGATATTATCGGATTTTCCATAACTAATGAGAACGGTCAATATTACATCCCTGTTGAAGTTGCATTATCATCTGAGCTATTTAAAAAATGGGCTGCGGATGAAACTAAACAAAAGATTGTTTATGATGGAAAGAAAACGAGTGTTGCGCTTAACTGGAAAGGGATCACTTTAAAAGGTGTAGACTTTGATGTACTTATCGCTGCTTATTTATTAAATCCTTCTGAAACTTTCGATGATGTCGCAAGTGTTGCGAGAACTAATGGTTTATCAATTGTTCAATCAGACGAGTTAGTGTACGGTAAGGGAGCAAAGCGAGCAATCCCTGATGAAGAAAAGCTTAGTGATCATATTGTTCGAAAAGGACAAGCAATCTTCGCTTTAAAAGAAAAGTTAGTTGATCAACTGGAGAAAAATGATCAATCATCATTATTTTATGATTTAGAGCTACCACTTTCGGTCATCCTTGCTGAAATGGAAGCGACAGGTGTGAAAGTAGATGTTGATCGTTTAAAAGATATGGGTAAAAATTTAGCTGAACAATTAAAATCCCTTGAGGTGAAAATATATGAACATGCTGGAGAAGCATTTAATATTAATTCACCGAAACAGCTAGGAGTTATTTTGTTCGAAAAATTAGGTTTACCAGTGATAAAAAAAACGAAGACAGGTTTTTCGACCTCTGCAGACGTGTTGGAAAAGCTTGAAGAAAAGCATGAAATAGTAAGAGAAATTCTTCATTATCGTCAGCTTGGAAAATTACAATCAACCTATATTGAAGGCTTATTAAAGGTTGTACATGAAGACACACATAAAATCCATACCCGTTTTAATCAAGTGTTAACAACAACGGGAAGACTTAGTTCAATTGATCCAAATCTGCAAAATATCCCAATTAGACTTGAGGAAGGTCGGAAAATTCGCCAAGCGTTTGTTCCATCAAAAAAAGATTGGGTCATGTTTGCGGCTGACTACTCACAAATTGAATTAAGGGTTTTAGCTCATATTGCAAATGATAAAAACTTAGTAGAAGCATTCCGTAATGATTTAGATATTCACACGAAAACGGCAATGGATGTTTTTCATGTTGCCCAAGAAGATGTTACATCGAATATGAGAAGGCAAGCAAAGGCAGTAAATTTTGGGATTGTCTACGGAATTAGTGATTACGGACTTTCGCAAAACCTAGGAATCACTCGTAAGGAAGCAGGAGAATTTATTAAACGTTATTTGGAGACTTTTGTTGGTGTTCAAGAATATATGGATGACATTGTCGCTGATGCCCGGGAAAAAGGCTATGTGAAAACTCTTCTTCATAGAAGAAGATACATTCCAGAAATCACAAGCCGTAACTTTAATTTACGGAGCTTTGCAGAACGTACAGCGATGAATACTCCAATTCAGGGAAGTGCTGCAGATATTATTAAGAAGGCAATGATCGATATGGCTGATCGATTAAAACAAGAAAATGTTCAAGCGAAATTATTATTACAAGTACACGATGAACTTATTTTTGAGGCACCAAAAGAGGAAATTTCAATTCTTGAAAAAATTGTCCCTGAAGTCATGGAGAATGCTGTAGAGTTAAATGTTCCATTAAAGGTGGATTACTCTTATGGTGCTTCTTGGTATGATGCGAAATAAACCATATAAAGAATAACCCCTATTAAGTGGCCTGCTTTGGAGGCCACTTTAATTAGAGCTACCGTTAAACCGAATAAAAAGGAAGTGATGGAATGCCAGAGCTACCAGAGGTTGAAACTGTACGTCGTACATTGCTTCAGCTAGTACAAGAAAAAAAGATACAAAAGGTAACGATTCATTGGCCAAAAATAATTAAAAAACCTGAAGAAAGTGAACAATTTCAGGATGCCTTAGTTGGACAAACAATCCAAGATGTAAACCGTAGAGGGAAATTTTTAAAATTTATCCTTGACGATTATGTGCTTGTCTCTCATCTACGAATGGAAGGTCGATTTGGATTGTATAATCCAGAAGAGGAGTATGATCAGCATACACATGTTATTTTTTCCTTTGTAGATGGCACAGAATTACGCTACCGAGATGTAAGAAAGTTTGGTACTATGCACTTATTTTCAAAGGGTGAAGAAGATAATGAGCTTCCACTTTCTCAGCTAGGACCTGAACCTTTTTCTAAAAGCTTTACAGTAGATTATTTACGTGAACGTTTAAACAAAACGACACGCAAAGTTAAAGCTGCATTATTAGATCAAACCGTTGTGGTTGGTCTTGGAAATATATATGTTGATGAAGCATTATTTCGGGCTGGGATAAACCCAGAGCGCATTGCTAATCAAATAAAATTAGAAGAATGCAAGCTTTTACATAAAGAAATCATTGCAACACTTGGAGAAGCTGTCGAAAAAGGAGGAAGCACTGTCCGATCCTATGTAAATACTCAAGGTGAAATCGGCATGTTCCAACTTCAATTATTTGTTTATGGAAGAACAAATGAACCTTGTAAAAAATGTGGAACAATTTTAACAAAAACAGTTGTTGGTGGAAGAGGAACACATTTTTGTGAAAAATGTCAAAAGTAATGCAAAAGGTAAAGAGCACTTTATGTGTTTTTTACCTTTTTTTTGTTTAGAAAAATAAAATTATTGTACTGTGGATAACACTCTGACATCCAACTTCAGAGCTTTAGTAGAAGTGAACTTCACACTCCATATTCGTAAGTCAACATCAAAGCTATCGTTCTGTTTCCTCAATATTTATTACTTTTCGAAGTCCCTAAGCTTTCCAATAATTTAAAATCCAGTGATTTACTTTCCGAAGCTGTATCGAGAATACAAGGAGTCAGCAAAACTAAAATAAAATTTTTCATCGATCTTTAACATTAACTAGGCGACTATCATACACTATGTTAGCAATCAGAAGGAAGGGGCTAGGCTTTTATGTTTCAATTTGCATCACTATTATTATTAGCGCTCGCAGTAAGCTTAGATAGCTTTTCTGTAGGTTTTACGTATGGTATGAGAAAAATGAGAATCCCTTTTAAGTCAATATTTATTATTGCTTGCTGTTCTGCAGCAACATTGTTAGTTGCAATGATAGTTGGTGATTTGCTGACTAGAATTTTTCCGATGTATGTGACAGAAAAGCTTGGTGGATTTATTTTGGTCCTAATAGGTGCATGGGTGTTATATCAATTTTTTAGACCTGAAAAGGAAACGACTGAGGATGAGATGGAGTCGGAAAAAACATTAATTAACTTTGAGATAAAAACTCTTGGAATTGTCATCAATATCCTTAGAAAACCCATGTCAGCAGATATTGATAAGTCAGGAACGATCACTGGAGTGGAAGCATTTTTACTCGGTGTTGCATTATCATTAGATGCATTTGGTGCTGGGATTGGTGCTGCTTTATTAGGATACTCGCCAGTTATTATGAGTATTTTAGTAGCTTGCATGAGCTCATTATTTGTTTTTGTTGGGATTAAATCAGGGAATATTTTTTCGAAATTTGCTTGGATGGATAAATTTTCTTGCCTACCGGGGATCATTCTAATTATGATAGGGATATGGAAACTATAATGTAACACATCCATCAGAGGGGTTTTATGACCTTAAGATAAATAATGGGGGCAAGTCATTGTGACAGTCGTAATTGGTTTAACAGGTGGAATTGCTAGTGGAAAAAGTACAGTATCGAATATGATACGCAAACAAGGAATCCGAGTGATAGACGCTGACCGAATTGCCAGAGAGGTAGTTGAGATCGGAAAGCCTGCATATGAGCAAATTGTTAAAACGTTTGGCCAGGATATTTTACATGAAGATAAAACAATTAATCGCGAAAAGCTGGGAGCGCTAATTTTTTCTGAGGAAAATAAACGTCAGCAATTAAATCAAATTGTCCATCCTGCTGTTCGAGAGGAAATGTTAAAACAAACTGAGGAAGAAAAAGCACATCAAGCAAAAATAGTTGTGTTAGATATTCCTTTATTATTTGAAAGTAAATTAACGTATATGGTGGATAAAACAATAGTAGTGTATGTTGATGAAGAAACTCAATTGAAGCGATTAATGAAAAGAAATAGTTATAGTGAAGAGGAAGCTAAGATGAGAATAGGCTCACAGCTTCCTCTAAAGGAAAAAGTTAAGCTTGCTGATGAAACCATTCATAATCAGGGTTCAATAGAAGAGACGAGAGCACAAGTACACGGGTTGATCAGTAAGTTGATAAGAAATCAGGAGACTAATTAAATTGGTCTCTTTTTTTGTTGTCTAGGAAATTATAAAATTCTAGTACTGTGGATAAGCGCTTGGCATCCAGCTCCAGCGCCTAGCCCATCTTGGGTCTACAGCCACTTAAGAATTGAAGGTAAATAACACCTTCTATTCTTAAGCGTCTTATTTGCCTGAGGCTGTTCAAGGCGCTTGCGCTTTTGTTCTGCTATCGAAAAAACTTGGTTACAAGCCAAGTTTTTCAAATGTCATAAATATAAATGAAACAAGCCTAAATTTAAAAAATGTAATAATATATATCGCAATTGAAAATAAATGTGTTATACTAAATTAAAATAAATAAACAATTAGTATGACATATATAAAACGAGAGGGGAAATATGATGAGAGCCAATATTGCGATAAATGGTTTTGGTCGTATTGGGAGAATGGTATTTCGTAAAGCGATTAATGAAGATCTGAATATAAAGGCGATAAATGCAAGTTATCCTGCCGAAACACTAGCGCATTTGATTAAATATGACACAAATCACGGTAAATTTGATGGTGAAGTGATTGCACAAGATGATCATTTAATTGTAAACGGAAACAAAGTTTTACTTATAAATGAACGTGACCCTAAAGAGTTACCTTGGAAATGTTTAGAGATTGATATTGTTATTGAGGCAACAGGAAAGTTTAATCAAAAAGAAAAAGCGATGTTACACATCGAAGCTGGAGCGAAAAAAGTAATACTAACAGCACCTGGTAAAAATGAGGATGTCACAATTGTTATGGGGGTAAATGAGCAGCAATATGATCCTGAAAACCATACGATTATTTCAAATGCCTCATGTACAACAAATTGCCTTGCACCTGTTATCAAAGTTCTTGACGAATCATTTCGAATTAAAAATGGCTTAATGACAACTGTTCATGCCTATACAAATGATCAAAAAAACATAGATAATCCACATAAGGATTTGCGTAGAGCTAGAGCTTGTGGCCAGTCGATTATTCCAACAACTACAGGCGCAGCAAAGGCGTTATCATTGGTATTGCCACATCTAAAGGGGAAATTACACGGCATGGCATTACGAGTTCCAACCCCAAATGTATCGTTAGTGGATCTAGTAGTTGATGTAGAGGAGAAGGTAACTGTTGAAGAAATTAATATGGCGTTTAAACTAGCTGCTAATAGCTCTTTAAGTGGCATACTCGATTATACAACTGAACCATTAGTATCAATCGATTTTAATACAAACCCTTATTCTGCAATAATTGATGGATTATCTACGATGGTAATTGGAAGTCATAAAGTAAAGGTGTTAGCTTGGTATGATAATGAATGGGGTTATTCATGTAGAGTAACAGAATTAGCGAAGTTTGTTGCTGAAAAAATGACAAATTTATTAGAGGTATAAATGTAACGTTATTATTAGGGATATTAATAATGCAAAGGAAATAATAAATCGTGTATCACCCCATTAAAACTCCACCCTTTAACTATTAACAAACTTTTTTGAAAAAGTTTGTTGCAAAACATAAATAAACAAAGTATACTATTTTTCGTGAACTTCTTATAAAAGCCGTGGTGTTAAGGCTACTTAAAGGGTTAGGACCTCTCTGGACTAACTTTCCCCCGTGGTAGTTGTTATATAGCACTTGAGCGAAGAATTCATGTGAAAAAATAGTTAAAGGGGGATCCATGAATATGGAAACAATGGGTAGACACGTAATCCAAGAATTATGGGGTTGCGATTTTGATAAGTTAAATGATATGGATTACATTGAAAAAACATTCGTAAATGCTGCGTTAAAATCAGGTGCTGAAATTAGAGAGGTTGCTTTTCACAAATTTGCTCCTCAAGGAGTAAGTGGTGTAGTCATCATTTCAGAATCACATTTAACGATCCACAGCTTTCCAGAGCATGGCTATGCAAGTATTGATGTTTACACGTGCGGTGATTTAGATCCTAATATTGCTGCAGATCACATTGCAGAATCATTAGGTGCACAAACTCGTGAAAATATAGAAATTCCAAGAGGAATGGGACCAGTACAAGTAAAACAAGCTCAAGCAAAAGCTCTTTAATATTAAACAAATAACCCGAGGTGCTGATTATTTAATCCGCACCTCTTTTTATTATCGGGAATTTTCAGTATGATAGAGTTAGAATAACATTGGACACTTTCCGATAAAATATAAACAAAAGGGGAATAGAGCGCATGAGTTTTATAAATAAGTTAAAAGATTTCTTTAGTACACATCAAGAAACACGTGAAAAACATTATAATCCGGATTTGAAAAGTCATTATTATAAAACTACATATAAAAATGCTTTACAATCAGTAAATTCATTGATTGAACAAACACCTGGTATGACGGTAACTTCGATTTCAGAAGAACGTGGTGAAATGAGTGTAACGATTGACAAACCGAGAAAAGGTTTTTTAATCGTAACTGTTATTTCTGTTCGTCCATATGAAACAGCCGTAGATTTTACAGCAACAACTAATACTTTTTTACCAACAGACTTTGGGTTCAGTAAAAAAATTATCCTTCAACTTTATAAAAAGCTTGATGAGAAAGAAACGTTAGTTGGTACAGGAAAAAGTGGAAGATAAAGTGAGTATTCATTAAATGGGCAAGGAGTATTACAGCCCGTTAAGAACGTGATAAATACCCTTATTCATATGAATTTGACGTTTTGATTGGAGTTGGTTATATGAAATGTCCTTCGTGTCAGCATAATGGTACAAGGGTTCTTGACTCAAGACCTGTAGATGACCTCAGATCGATAAGAAGACGTCGTGAATGTGAGGAATGTCAATACCGTTTTACTACGTTTGAAAAGGTTGAGGAATTCCCTTTAATTGTTGTGAAAAAAGAAGGGACAAGGGAAGAGTTTAGTCGGGATAAAATATTAAGAGGACTAATCAAGGCCTGTGAAAAGCGCCCCGTACCCTTGCAAAAATTAGAGGATATTGTTCATGAAATCGAAAAAGAACTAAGAAATCAAGGAGTCTCAGAAGTAAATAGCGAGCTTGTAGGGGAAATGGTGATGGACAGGCTTGCCAGAATTGATGAGGTAGCTTATGTTCGATTTGCGTCTGTTTATCGTCAATTCAAAGATATTAATGTTTTTATTGAAGAATTAACTGATTTAATAAAAAAAGTACGATAAGTATGTAAAAGAGAGCTAATGAAGAAACATTTCTTCAAGCTCTTTTTTCAGTGAAATGGCAGTATCTCAAATGCTATAAAAAATGTGCATTAGATTTAGTGTCCAGTTACAGCGCCTCCTGAGCAAGGCGCTTCCGCATTTTTAAATGGAAGGTTTGAAGGGGATGGATCAGCAGCATTGGAAGGAATTACTTGCAATTGATCGTTATACGGTAAAAAGCCGCTCTGTTCTACAGGACTTAGATAGAAAAATCTTAACTTTACTATATCAGCCGTTAATTGGTACTAAATGCTTTAGCCTATATATGACATTATGGGGAGAGCTAGAGCAAAGTCGATTATGGGGTGAGGAAACGACACATCATAGTTTACTGACGATCATGCAAAGTAATTTACGTGATATTTACCGAGAACGTTTAAAACTTGAAGGACTTGGGTTATTAAAAACCTTTGTTATTGAAACAGACGAGTTTAAACGATATGTATATGAACTACAAGCGCCACTCCGACCTGATGAGTTTTTTCAAGATGGTGTGTTAAATATTTATCTCTACAATCGAGTAGGTAAAAATAAATTTTTACAATTAAAACGATTTTTTTCAGATCAGCAAATGGATGAAGGGATGAAGGACATTACGAGGTCTTTTAATGATATCTTTGATTCTGGACAATCCGCTGATATGATTGCCAGAGTAAATCATGAAACATTAGGAGATTTATCATTAGGTTCTAATCGGGAGTATATGCAAACGAATAAACGTGCAACGATGGATTTATCGGATGATGTATTTGACTTCGACTTATTCATTACAGGACTTTCTGATGCAATTATTCCAACAAAGGCGATTACGCCCACTGTACGCGAAGTAATAAAAAAGCTTTCTTATTTGTACGGAATAAATGCTATAGATATGAAAAATGTCTTAATGAACAGTATTGATCAGGATGATAATATTGACATCGAGCTACTCAGGAAATCTGCAAGAGATTGGTATCAATTTCAACATGGTGATGAATTACCTGGATTGCTAGATAAGATTCAACCACTTCCTTTGCGAACAGTCACAGAGAAAAAACAACTTACACAAGAAGAAGAACTTATTTATCAATTAGAAACCATCTCTCCAAGACAGTTTTTAACTGATGTTTCTGGAGGGGTTCCACCAAGTGCTGGTGATTTACAAATTATCGAAGAAGTAATGCTTCAGCAAAAGCTTGAGCCAGGAGTCGTGAATGTACTTATTTATTATGTTATGTTAAAAACGGATATGAAGCTTACTAGAGCCTATGTACAAAAGATTGCAAGTCATTGGATAAGAAAACAAATCTCGACAGTGAAGGCTGCAATGGAACTAGCGAAGCACGAACACAGACAATACCAACAATGGGCTGAGGAAAAAACAACGAAAAAAGCATCAACCTATAAAAAGGCTCCTATTCGTAAAGAAATGCTGCCTTCATGGTTAAATGAAGATGAAAACATTGAGCAAAACAATGATGAACAAAAGCAAACAGATGGTCAATTAAAACTTGATCGTGAACAATTTGAGTTGGAAAAAAAGAAATTATTTGATCGAATAAAAAAATACAAGGATAATAAAACAAATGACTAGTTCAACCTAAATGGGGGTGAAAATAAATGGAGCACATGAAGAATTCTTTTAAGAATCTTACAAGCAGACCTGACTTTAACGATAGATTTAACGACTTAAAAAAACAGGTGTTAAATCACCCTGAAATACAAGCCTTTATAACAAATCACGCTTCAGAGATTGAAGATGGTATGGTTGAAAGAAGTCTTGGAAAGCTTTTTGAGTTTATGAATCAAAGTAAAAACTGTGAGCAATGTCCATCCTTATCAGAATGCAAAAATCTTCTGGAGGGTTATCATCCACGCTTAGTGATTCAAGGACGAATCATTGATCTTCAATATGACAAATGTCCAACGAAGGAAGCGCATGATGAACGGAAAAAACATGAGTCACTTATTAAAAGCATGTATATACCAAAGGATATTTTAGAAGCTCAGTTTGATCAAATTGATGTTGAAATGGATGAAGCGAGCCGCTTTAAGGCAATAAGTTTAGCTCAGGATTTTGTTGAACAATACAATAATGGTAAACGTCCAAAAGGCTTATATTTATATGGATCTTTCGGTGTCGGTAAAACATATATTTTAGGTGCGATTGCAAATGAACTTGCAG
Organism: Metabacillus bambusae; assembly: GCF_017497975.1. Taxonomy (GTDB): domain Bacteria; phylum Bacillota; class Bacilli; order Bacillales; family Bacillaceae; genus Metabacillus; species Metabacillus bambusae. The sequence continues at coordinate 67,979 of NZ_JAGDEL010000021.1, forward strand.
CTCATAAAATATCATCCATGCTTGTGTATGTACCAGAATTTATGAGAGAGCTGAAAGGTTCATTTCAAAATTCATCTTTAGATGAAAAATTAGATGTTGTTAAAAAGATACCAGTCTTAATGCTAGATGATATTGGGGCGGAATCGATGTCAAGTTGGATGAGAGACGATATACTAGGGACGATTTTACAATTTCGAATGCTTGAAAACTTACCAACGTTTTTTTCGTCAAATTTTAATCTGAAACAGCTTCAACACCATCTAGCCTTTTCGCAACGTGGTGAAGAAGAGCCAGTTAAAGCAGCGAGAATTATGGAGCGGATTAAACATATGGCCATACCTATTGAGTTAATTGGACGAAATAGACGAGGATAGTTTCTGTTTGAGTACCTGTGCCTACAATTAGGTGAGGTACTTTTTTATATTAGGCTCTTTTCTAATAGATTGTTGCTTTTAAAACGAAAACTGATAAAGGTTGATTTGAGAGGAAATCAACTACACCGCATTACTTGGTAAATATCAACAAAGTTTGCGAAAACAGCCTTATATTAAGAAAAGGGGCAAGAAATTCCTTGAACTATCTTTAGATCAAATTTATGTGTTTATAAATAGTTTGTCTTTAAAGTTTTTCAATTGGGTTACAGTCCCATATTCTTGTTTACTTTACTTCTATTTAGTAGTGTTCCCCCATATACATAGAATCAGGTATTGGCAAATAGGGGGGACAAACATGCTTGAGATTTTATTTGGGTCTCCGAAAGAGGCAAAATGGATCTTTTCGATTTTTCGTACTTTATGTAAAGAATATGAAACAGAACTATATTTAATAAATCAACAATGTATAAAAATCATCCCGAAATCATGGGATATTACCTTAGAAAAGTTAGTCATCCCTGGGCTAGTTCAATTTGTTATTGATCATAAAGAGCACCAAATTATGTTAACTTTACTAGAGGAGAATTATTTTTTTCTAGAGGAAGAGGAACAGCAACAAATTATACATATCGCACATTCGATTATTGAGGGAGAACGAACAGAAATACCTAGAGTTCAACATTTATTACCACGTCATGTTATTTTAGAAGATGCTCTTGAAAGGTTTTTACGTCCTGATTTGTATTTTTCGTTTACTTCCTTTCAGAAGTTTCGTTTGCATGAATATACTGCAAGATTAAGAGATTATGTTGAGATAGCGATTGAGGAATATAAACTTGAACAAGAATATCAAAATTTCATTCAGAGTTTACGTGACTTTCTCTTAAAGAGAGAAAGTCGGATGGATAGTATTTCAATCGTCCATGATAATGGATATTTTGTTTATACTCCAGACAAACAAGAAGTTTCTGAACAGGAGTTAAAGTCCTATATAGATCATACCTTTGTTAATAAACATCAGATGTATATTGATTCTAAGCTCTTAGCACCGCTTGTATCAATTGCTCCAAAATGGATCTACCTTTACACTAATGATCCATTTGATGGAATGGTTCAAACGTTTCAAAATGTTTTTCAAGAAAGAGTGAACATACATAAGCTTAGTGATTTTCAATTTGCGACACATCAATAAGTGATTTTGTACGAAAACCAATCTTGATTTTCACAAAAAAACACATTATAATACGATTAATTGCAAAAGTATCAGTAATGATAAGGACATGAGCTTGTTTTTACGGTTTCCAGAGAGGGAAGGAGTGCTGAAACCTTCCTAACACGAAAATCAATCTTACCACCTTTAAACTTCAGTTGTGAAAAGTACTCTTAGTAATAACTGACGGACTTCCCGTTATCGATGTTAAGCCAAACCTACAGTCTTTCACAAAGGTACATATTGAAATGTGTGAAAGAGTAATTTTTTGTGCGATTATTTATTTGTAATAATCGGATTTGTAGGTATTGGGAATAAGGGTGGAACCACGATCCATTGACTAGAGTTTAACTCGTCCCTTTTTTAGGGGACGAGTTTATTTATTTTGGAGCAAATTTAGTGACAATAAGCGACGGACTTCTTAGTGCCGTGTCTAGCTCCAACGCCTGAACCAGGCGTTTCCGCTTTTATATAAGGAGTGAACAAGGATGTCAGACGTTATAAAAATTGCGTTTCCAGACGGAGCTGTGAAGGAGTTTGGAAAAGGAACTACTACTGAGGATATTGCGGCATCCATTAGCCCTGGTTTAAAAAAGAAATCTCTTGCTGGGAAGCTCGATGGACAATTAATTGATTTACGTACACCGATACTTAAGGATGGTACGATTGAAATTGTGACTCAGGATAGTAATGAAGCATTAGAAATTATGCGCCATTCAACAGCACATTTAATGGCACAAGCAATAAAGCGCCTATATAAAGATCAGTCAATTAAGCTTGGAATTGGGCCAGTTATTGAAAATGGTTTTTATTATGATATTGATATGGAACTTGCAATCACACCTGAAGATTTACCAGCTATCGAAAAAGAAATGAAAAAAATTGTGAATGAAAATATCGAAATCGTTCGTACAGAAGTTAGTCGAGAAGAAGCAAAACGCCGTTTTGAGGAGTTACAGGATCCGTTAAAGTTAGAGCTTCTTGACGTAATTCCTGAGGGTGAAGCTGTTTCCATTTATGAACAAGGCGAATTTTTTGATTTATGCCGTGGGGTGCATTTGCCATCAACAGGTAAAATTAAAGAATTTAAGCTACTAAGTGTTGCAGGTGCTTACTGGCGTGGGGATAGCAACAATAAGATGCTTCAACGTATTTATGGAACAGCTTTCTTCAAGAAGAGTGATTTAGATGAGCATCTTCGAATTCTTGAAGAAGCGAAAGAACGTGATCATCGTAAATTAGGGAAGGAATTAGGTTTGTTTACTTCCTCTCAAAAGGTGGGTCAAGGTTTACCGCTTTGGTTGCCAAAAGGTGCAACAATACGTCGTATCGTTGAGCGCTATATTGTTGATAAAGAAGAGCGTTTGGGCTATCAACACGTATATACTCCTGTTTTGGGTAGTGTAGAACTATATAAAACATCTGGTCACTGGGAGCACTACCAAGAGGATATGTTTCCTAAAATGGAAATGGATAATGAAGATTTAGTTCTTCGTCCAATGAACTGCCCACATCATATGATGGTGTACAAAAATGATATTCACAGCTATCGTGAGTTACCAATACGAATTGCAGAGCTTGGTCTGATGCACCGATATGAAATGTCAGGAGCATTAACTGGCCTGCAGCGTGTACGTGGAATGACTTTAAATGATGCACATATTTTCGTTCGTCCTGATCAAATTAAGGAAGAATTCATTCGAGTTGTCCGATTAATTGAAGCTGTTTATAAAGACTTCGGTATTGATAAGTATTCGTTTAGATTGTCTTATCGTGATCCAGAGGACAAAGAAAAGTATTTTGATGATGACAGCATGTGGGAAAAAGCTCAGAGCATGTTAAAAGATGCAATGGATGAACTAGGTCATGACTATTTTGAAGCAGAAGGTGAAGCTGCGTTTTACGGTCCTAAGCTTGATGTTCAGGTTAGAACAGCACTTGGAAAAGATGAAACACTTTCAACTGTTCAATTGGATTTCTTACTTCCTGAACGTTTTAACTTATCTTATGTTGGTGAAGATGGTAAACAGCATCGACCGGTTGTTATCCACCGTGGTGTCGTTTCAACGATGGAACGTTTTGTAGCCTTTTTAATTGAAGAGTATAAAGGAGCATTTCCAACTTGGTTAGCACCAGTACAGGTTCAAGTGATTCCTGTTTCACCTGCAATTCATCTTGATTATGCAAAGCAGATACAAGAACAGTTGCAAGATGCCGGTTTACGAGTTGAACTAGATGCGCGTGATGAGAAAATCGGATATAAAATCCGTGAGTCACAAATGCAAAAAATTCCTTATATGCTTGTAGTAGGTGATAATGAGATAGCAGAAAAAGCAGTAAATGTCCGTAAATATGGTGAACAAAAATCAGAAACTGTTTCGTTTGATCAGTTTCTACAGGATATTAAGCAAGAAGTAATCCGATAGATCTCTGTTCAAGGACTAAACTATTCTTAATTAATATGAATAGTTTAGTCCTTCTAGCTAACTCTTCAATACATGAACGACTTGAGCTTGTCGTAGCAGGGTAGGTTCATTTTCGCTTTTATGTAAAAAAACTGTTGCAACAAAGTAAAGCATTTGATAGAATAACATATGTTGTTAAAACATATATATCTTACTTGCAATATCTTTGTTAAGATGTTATAATATACAAGGTAATTGAATAGTCTTTTATTTAAACAAGTAGAGGCACCCGCTTCTCACCTGATTGACACATCCGTTTGTAGTTGGCAGGTTACGATGATCATTTATGTATACAATCGTAGTGTGGGTGTCTGAGACATCCACACTTTTTTATTTTTAGAAAATAAAAAAACCAGTTCTACAAAAATTCGGATTTGAAAAACTACTATTCAGTTTTAATAAACCTTGGAGGTGGCTAATTATTAGCAAAGATATGATGGTAAATGACGGAATCCGCGCACGTGAGGTTCGACTGATCGGTGCCAATGGAGATCAGCTTGGAATTAAATCTCGTCAAGAGGCTTTAGAAATTGCTACAAGAGCTAATCTTGATTTAGTTTTAGTAGCACCAAATGCAAAGCCTCCTGTATGCCGCATCATGGATTACGGAAAATTCCGTTTTGAACAGCAAAAGAAAGACAAAGAGGCGCGTAAAAATCAAAAGATCATCAATTTAAAAGAGGTTCGTTTGAGCCCAACAATTGATGAGCATGACTTTAACACTAAGCTTCGAAATGCACGCAAGTTCTTAGAAAAAGGCGATAAAGTAAAAGCTTCTATCCGCTTTAAAGGACGTGCAATTACACATAAAGGAATTGGTCAAAAGGTGCTTGATCGATTCTCAAGCGAGTGTGCTGATTTAAGTACAATTGAATCACATCCTAAAATGGATGGACGTAGCATGTTCCTAGTTTTAGCGCCGAAAAATGAAAAGCAATAATTACTTAAGGAGGAATACCTTATGCCAAAAATGAAAACTCACCGTGGAGCTGCAAAGCGTTTCAAAAAGACCGGATCTGGTAAACTTAAACGTTCACATGCTTACACTAGTCACTTATTCGCTAACAAATCTACAAAAGCAAAACGTAAATTACGTAAATCAACTGTAGTAAGCAAAGGCGATTTCAAACGTATTCGTCATTTATTAGACAACATCAAATAATCGGAAACACCGTAATATAGGAGGGAATTTACATGCCAAGAGTAAAAGGCGGTATCGTTTCACGTAAACGTCGTAAAAAGGTATTAAAATTAGCTAAAGGTTATTTCGGATCTAAACATACATTATACAAAGTTGCAAATCAACAAGTAATGAAATCATTAATGTATGCTTACCGTGACCGTCGTCAGAAAAAACGCGACTTCCGTAAGCTTTGGATTACTCGTATTAATGCAGCTGCACGCGTAAATGGTCTTTCTTACAGCCGTTTAATGCATGGTTTAAAGCTTGCTGGTATCGAAGTAAACCGTAAAATGCTTGCTGATTTAGCTATTGCTGACGAAAAAGCATTTGCTCAATTAGCAGACGCTGCTAAAGCACAACTTAACAAATAATTGAACGTTCGAAAGGGTTGACTCATTAATGGGTCAGCTCTTTTTTTGTTAGATACATGATATAGTAAATATAATGTATCATCTACAGTATTCATGAATAGGAGAGCGAAATTGTGAAATACATAATCATCTATTGTCTTTTATTAAATGTAATTAGTTTTATTTTGATGAGAGTTGATAAAATTCGAGCTAAGCGAGGAGAATGGAGAATTAAAGAAGCAACATTGTGGTGGTTAGCAATTGTCGGTGGTGCACTAGGTGGTTTTGCTGGAATGAGAGTATATCGTCATAAAACAAAGCATACTTCGTTTAAAATTGGATTTCCAGTCATTGCTATTTTGCAGCTAATTCTTTTTATCTATTTTATAAATCAATTAGCATAAAGTGAATAAATTCTCGTAAAATGTAATCGAACACTACTAACCTCGGGAGATGACAACAAGAAAGTGGTGATGACGATTGAACTCGCAACATCATCTGTGTTGACAGCTATACAAACAACTGGATATTTTGCACCTTTTTTCTTTATTTTGTTCCATCTTTTTAGGCAATTTCTGTTGATTCCTATAGCGGTTGTTTGTATTGCTGGTGGAGTATTATTTGGAGCTGAATTAGGATCCATATTTTCGGTGATCGGTCTTACAGGTTCAAGTATCATTTTTTATTTATTTTCAAAAGGATTTCCGACTTTATTGCAACGATTTGTGAAAATGAAGGTCAAATGGTTAGGAACATATACAAATTTATCAATTGGTCAGATCATTATCCTGCGTATGATTCCATTTGTTAATTTTTCACTTATTTCGTTATGTATTTTAGACAAAACAAAAACTTTTCGAGGTTACACGAAGCTTTCATTTTTGACTCATATTCCTTCTGCCCTATGTTTTACATTTTTAGGTGCTGCCATTCAATCATTATCACCTATAATTTTGGCAGTCATTTTAGTCATGCTAGTTGTACTTGTCTATTTTTTCAGAGAAAAGCAGGTTTTGATTAAATGGAATGATTTCTTTGTGAGAGAAAAGGTATGAATGATAGTGCGTACAAAAGCAAAAGGTACAGCAACTCGCTGTACCTTTTGCTTTTCTACCTTAAGAGACAGATAGTATTCGTTTTTTGTACTTAGTTTTGTTGTCTAGCTCCAGCGCAAGGCACTTGCGCTTTTCTTAATGTTCTCGTTTCTTAATTAATAGCTCTTTAATTGGACTCTTCCAATCAATCTTAGCATATGGGTATTGTTTCTTAACTTGATCTTCGATATGAGAAAAATCCTCTAAGGTTAATCCTTGTAATTTGCTTGTAGACTTTGCCCATATGAAAATAGAAACAACCTCAAATGCATTGGTCGTAGTGCCTAAATATTTTTCACCCTCAAATAAAACGCCCTTATAGGTTAATAAAAAGTTTTTACGAACATTTTCTTTATCATCTAAGAGGTAAAATTGTTTTTGTTCATTTGCTAACTCAAGCTTTCGTTTAGGATTAAATAAATATTTAAATCCTGTGTAAACGAGAAAAAGAATGAGCGCAATTAATAGTATTCGCAATAACAACACAATCATGGTAAAACCCCTCCTGAGGGCAATTTTCCTTATATACGACTCAGAATAGAAAAAGGTTTCAAGTTTTTTAAAATTTGTTATACTTTTTTAGTACAAATCTTAGGAACGGAGGCATAATTGTATGAATCTAATAAATTTATTTAAAATGCAGCAACAATTAGATACTAAAATTGAATCACAGCACCAGCTACAAAATGAAGCTCTAATTGAAAGGAAAATTCTTGCCCTATTAGTAGAAGTAGGGGAGCTTGCTAATGAGACAAGATGCTTTAAGTTCTGGAGTTTGAAGCCACCTGCAGCGATTGATGTCATATTAGAAGAATATGTAGACGGTGTCCATTTTATCCTATCACTAGGAATAGAAATCAAGGTTAACACAGCATTGAGCATAGAGGACAAGCAGGATGAACGTAGTTTGACAGAGCAATTTTTAATCGTTTATGAGACAATAACTGCATTTAAAAATAACCAATCCATTAGTCAGTACAAAAAAATGTTTGAGGAATATTTGTACTTAGGTAAGATTCTAGGCTTTTCAAATGAGCAGGTAGAAAAGGCGTATATTTCTAAAAATGAAGTTAATCATGAAAGACAGCAACAAGGTTATTAAATTCCTTTGACTGTCATTATTTCGTTTCATTTAGCCTTTATTGTATAATAATGAAGATATTGTTAATTGAAGGAGGCTAATTAATGACAAAGCTAGATGAAACATTAACAATGCTTAAGGATTTAACAGATGCAAGAGGGATTCCTGGTAATGAGCGTGAAGTTCGTGACGTCATGAAAAAATACATAAAAGATTATTCTGATGAAGTGTTTACAGATAATTTAGGTAGCTTGGTTGCAAAAAAGGTTGGTAATGAAAACGGTCCTAAAATTATGATTGCAGGCCATTTAGATGAAGTTGGTTTTATGGTCACGCAAATTGATGACAAAGGGTTTCTTCGTTTTCAAACAGTAGGTGGCTGGTGGTCACAGGTCATGTTGGCTCAGCGAGTAACAATTGTAACGAAAAAAGGTGACGTGACAGGAATCATTGGTTCCAAGCCGCCACATATTCTTCCTGCAGAAGCTCGTAAAAAACCAGTTGATATTAAGGATATGTTTATTGATATTGGTGCATCAAGCCGAGAAGAGGCAAAGGAATTTGGTGTAATGCCAGGTGATCAAGTTGTTCCTTATTTTGAATTTACCGTTATGAAAAATGAAAAAATGCTACTTGCAAAAGCCTGGGATAATCGAATTGGCTGTGCGATTGCGATTGACGTCCTTAAACAATTACGTGGAACAGATCATCCAAACGTTGTGTATGGAGTAGGTACAGTTCAAGAGGAAGTTGGTTTACGTGGGGCACGTACATCTGCTAACCTTATTCAGCCAGATATTGCATTTGGGGTGGACGTCGGTATCGCTGGAGATACTCCTGGTATTTCTGAAAAAGAAGCGGCAAGTAAAATGGGCGATGGTCCACAAATAATCCTTTATGATGCATCGATGGTATCACATAAAGGTTTACGCGATTTAGTAACAGATACAGCAGACGAACTAGATATTCCCTATCAATTTGATGCCATTGCTGGCGGAGGGACAGATTCAGGGGCTATTCACATTTCTGCAAATGGTGTACCAGCACTTTCGATTACAATTGCTACTCGTTACATTCATTCACATGCAGCTATGCTTCATCGTGATGATTATGAAAACGCGGTTAAATTGATAACAGAAGTAATAAAACGCTTGGATCGTGAAACAGTAGATAAAATTACATTTGAATAAAAATGAAAAAATGCTGGGGAATTTAACCCAGCATTTTTTATCGCTTAGGAATTATAAAATTATTGAACATAAGCGCACGACATCCAGCTCCAGCGCCTAGCCCCTCGAGGTCATAAGCTAATTTAGAATTGAAGGCAAAGAACGCCTTCTATTCTAAATCATCTTATGCTTGTCGGGGCTGATCAAGGCGCTTTCGCTTTTGTTCTTATTTCTTTAATCCTTGCTCTAACGTTGTTAACATCTCTTGCTTATCTTGTTCATTGGCATTTTGCCAAATAACCTCAAAAAGAACTCCAAGGCCTGGAAGCATTTTTTCTTCACCACTTTGAATCGCATCAACAATTGTATCCTCTAATTGATCTTGGCTATTTCCAGTAACGTTTGAAATGACTGCATGACGTAAATTTAAGTTCATTTACACACACTCCTTTGTTCTTTTTAACAGCTTATGATTAACGTTTGTTAATCAGCAAAGAATTATGTATGATTGTATAAGGAAAGTTAGTAAAAGGAGATTTACTGTGGATCGTATAGAATCAGTTAAAAATCAAAAAGTAAAGCAATGGCGAAAACTACATACTAAAAAAGAACGTGAAGCAACAGGAACGTATATCATTGAAGGTTTACATTTAGTCGAGGAAGCATTAAAAACAAAAGAAATTATAAAAGATCTTATTGTTTCAGAAGATGTAACACTTCCTACACATTGGAATGTCGATCAACTGAATATAACACTTATCACAAAGGAAATAATGAAAGCAATAAGTGATACGGAAGCTCCTCAAGGTGTTGCGGCAATTTGTGAATTCCAATCACAACATTCAGCAGAGGCTTGGAAAAGAATTCTTCTTGTTGATAGTGTTCAAGACCCAGGTAATTTAGGAACCATTATTCGCACGGCAGATGCTGCTGGCATTGACGGAATTATTTTAGGTGAAGGTACAGTTGATCACTACAATTCAAAGTGCATTCGTTCTAGTCAAGGATCAATTTTTCATCTACCAATTGTAAAAGGGAATTTACTGGAGTGGCTAGAAATTTACAACGAAAAGCAGATTCCAACCTATGGGACTTCCCTGCAAAATGGAGTAAGCTATCGTGAAGCTTCACCATCTGAGCAATTTTGTCTTATTATTGGCAACGAGGGTAGTGGTGTTAACAATGAATTATTGAAAAAAACGAGTAAGAATTTGTATATTCCGATATATGGAGAAGCAGAATCATTAAATGTTGCGATTGCAACAGGAATCCTTCTTTATCATTTAAAAGGATAGGTTGCGGGAACTTTTCGTTTTGATTATAATAAGATAGAAATTACATATGAATGAAACGATGACAGAGACTAGTAATTTACAGTTCGTCCATCCAGGGAAAAAATGCCCTTAGACTGCAAGCATTTTTAGGATTGAAGTAAATGAATTCACCTCTTGAGTTGACACTTGGACCGTAATAGGGCAAAGAGTAAAGAGCGGGAAAGGTTTTTCCAACCTTTAACCTCCCACATCTGACCTCTAGAACGTAAAGGTGCTCCGGTTCTTACCGTTATGGAAATGAAGTGAGCTGTATGTGGATTTTGTCTATACAGTTAACAAGGGTGGTAACGCGAATTCAAACTCGTCCCTTTTAGGGGCGGGTTTTTTATTTTGCAAAAAACTGTTAAAAGCTTTTTAAATAAAGGAGGAATTAAAATGCAGGAGCAATTAAAACAGCTTCAACAAGAAGCGCTTGAAAAGGTAGAACAAGCGCAGGATTTAAAAGCATTAAACGATATTCGTGTCGCTTACTTAGGAAAAAAAGGCCCGATTACAGAGGTTTTACGAGGAATGGGGAAGCTTTCAGCAGAAGAACGGCCTGTCATGGGAGCACTTGCAAATGAAGTACGTGAAACGATCGCTACTTCAATTTCAGGTAAACAGGAACATTTAGAGCAACTAGCTGTTGAACAAAAGCTAGCAAAAGAGACAATTGATGTTACATTACCAGGTAGCCCAGTAAGAGTTGGAAATCATCATCCCTTAACTGCTGTAGTCGAAGAAATCGAAGATCTATTCCTTGGTATGGGGTATCAAATTGCTGAAGGTCCTGAAGTAGAAACAGATTATTTTAACTTTGAGGCTTTAAACCTTCCTAAAGGGCATCCAGCCCGTGATATGCAGGATTCTTTCTATATTACAGAAGAATTGCTTTTACGTACACATACATCTCCTGTTCAGGCAAGAACGATGCAAAAACATGAAGGTAAAGGACCTGTAAAAATTATTTGTCCTGGTAAGGTGTATCGTCGTGATAATGATGATGCTACACACTCCCATCAATTTACCCAAATTGAAGGTCTTGTTGTAGATGAAAATATTAGCATGAGCGACCTGAAAGGTACACTAGAAGTTTTTGCGAAAAAAATGTTCGGTGAAGAGCGTGAAATTCGTTTGCGTCCAAGCTTCTTCCCATTCACAGAGCCATCTGTTGAGGTTGATGTTTCTTGTTTCTCTTGTGGCGGAAAAGGCTGTAATGTTTGTAAAGGTACTGGCTGGATCGAAATATTAGGTGCTGGGATGGTACATCCAAATGTATTGGAAATGGCTGGATTTGATTCAAAGAAATATAGTGGCTTTGCATTCGGTATGGGACCAGAGCGAATTGCGATGTTAAAGTACGGTATTGACGATATCCGTCACTTCTATACAGATGATGTACGTTTCTTAAAACAATTTAAACGAGCTTAATAGGGAGGCTTTTAACATGTTTGTTTCATATAAATGGTTAGCAGAATATGTTGATTTAACAGGAATCACTCCTGATGAATTAGCTGAAAAGATTACACGGAGTGGAATTGAAGTAGAGGGTGTTGACGTTTTAAACGAGGGCATGAAGGGTGTTGTTATCGGTCATGTCGTTGAAAAAGAGCAGCATCCAGATGCTGATAAACTGAATAAATGTCAAGTGGATCTAGGAAACGGTGAAATTGTTCAAATTATATGTGGTGCAAAGAATGTTGATAAAGGACAAAAGGTTGCTGTTGCAACTGTAGGTGCTGTTTTACCAGGGAATTTTAAAATAAAAAAAGCAAAGCTTCGAGGAGAAGTATCAAATGGGATGATTTGCTCATTACAGGAGCTTGGCTTTGAATCAAAGTTAGTAGCGAAAGAATACTCTGAGGGTATTTTTGTCTTCCCTAGTGATGTAGAAGTTGGTGTTGACGCACTTGGTCAACTAAACCTTGATGATGCTGTCCTTGAATTAGGCTTAACACCAAACCGTGCAGATGCACTAAGTATGCTTGGCGTAGCACATGAGGTTGCTGCCATATTAAACCGTGATGTAAAATACCCTGAGATTTCTTATGAAAGCACAGCGGATAAAGCATCGAATGCAGTGACAGTAAAAGTTGAAGCAACAGAAGATAACCCAGTATATACAGCAAAGGTTATTAAAAATGTAACAATTGCACCATCACCATTATGGATGCAAACACGATTAATGGCTGCAGGTATTCGTCCTCATAATAATGTAGTCGATATTACAAACTTTGTATTGTTAGAATATGGTCAGCCATTGCATGCATTTGATTATGACCGCTTAGGCTCAAAGGAAATTCTTGTCCGTCGTGCAAAAGATGGTGAGAAGATTGTGACATTAGATGACCAAGAGCGCACATTAACTGCAGAGCATTTAGTGATAACAAATGGAACCAAGCCAGTTGCTCTTGCCGGTGTTATGGGTGGAGCGAATTCTGAAGTACAATCTGATACAAAAACTGTTTTACTAGAATCTGCATTATTTAACGGGCAAACAATCCGTACTGCATCAAAAGAACACGGACTAAGAAGTGAAGCAAGTGCTCGCTATGAAAAGGGTGTTGATCCAAATCGTGTTCTTCCAGCAGCTGAGCGTGCGGCTGAGTTAATCTCCCTATATGCAGGTGGAGAGGTGTTAGAAGGTACTGTTGCGGTACAATCTGCAACATTCGAACCAGTTGTAGTTCAAACAACTGTTGAGAAAGTAAATCGTGTACTTGGAATGAATATCTCAGCTGAAGAAATGAAGACGATATTTGAGCGTCTGCAATTCGGTGTAGAGCTTGATAATTCAACAATCACTGTAACTGTTCCTACTCGTCGTGGTGATATTACAATTGAAGAGGATTTAGTAGAAGAAGTAGCAAGACTTTATGGTTATGACAACATTCCAACAACTTTACCTGTCGGGCAAGCATTTCCAGGTAAACTAACAGATTATCAAGAAAAGCGTCGTAAAGTCCGTCGTTACTTAGAAGGTGCTGGTTTAAATCAAGCAATCACCTATTCATTAACAAGTGAAGAGAAAGCAGCAAAGTATGCACTTGAAGTTTCTGAACTAACAAAGCTTGCGTTACCAATGAGCGAAGAACGCAGTGTTTTACGTTTAAGCCTCCTTCCTCATTTATTAGATACGTTAAAATACAACCTAGCAAGACAAATCGATCAAGTGTCACTTTATGAAATTGGATCAGTCTTCCTCACGCAAGGTAAAGATCTTCAACCGCTTGAGAAAGAACGTTTATCTGCTGCTGTTACAGGATTATGGCATTCACATTCATGGCAAGCAGAAAAGAAACCTGTAGATTTCTATGTTGTAAAAGGAATTGTTGATGGACTTGTTGATCTTCTTGGTTTAACAAAACAAATCCAATATAAACAAGCAAAACGTGAAGGGATGCATCCAGGACGAACTGCTGAGCTATTCTTAGGTGAAAAGCTTGTTGGGTTCATTGGTCAGGTACATCCAACTGTTCAAAAACAATTAGATTTAACCGAAACATATGTATTTGAGCTATCTCTAGTAGATCTTTTAACAGTTGACGTAGCTGAAACACGTTTTGAAGTCATTCCTCGTTACCCTTCAATCACAAGAGACATCGCTCTTGTTGTTAATAAGGATGTTGTTGCAGGAGAGATTGAACAGATTATTGCTGAAGCAGGTGGTAAAATGCTAAAAAGTGTATCTGTTTTTGATCTATATGAAGGTGATCGTCTTGAAGAAGGCAAGAAATCTGTCGCATTCTCCCTACGCTATTTCGACCCTGAGCGCACGCTAACAGATGAAGATGTAACAAAAGCGCATGATAAAGTGTTAAAGGCAGTAGAAGAGAAAGTTGGAGCAACACTACGTGGGTAAAAGTATTGAAAAAAGGGTAAGCACATAACCTGTGCTTACCCTTTTGTTCTTACTAAGGAAATAATAAAATTCTTGTACTGCGGATAAGCGCTTTGACATCCAGCTCCAGCGCCTAGCCCCTCGAGGTCATAAGCTAATTTAGAATTGAAGGCAAAGAACGCCTTCTATTCTAAATCATCTTATTTGCCCGAGGCTGAACAAGGCGCTTGCGCTTTTGTTCTTATTTTTTCGCTAACTTCATTGCTTTTTCAGTATTAGCAAAATGTTTTTTAGTGATAGTAGATAAAAACTGACTTCCGCTTTTTTTTATAATCTTAGCAGCTGCTACATCAACCTGTGCTCCTGCTCCTTTTGGAATCGTAACTCCGACTTTTTCAGATAAACGCTCAAATTCTTTTACAAAGGAATATCTTGCAATAATCGATGCAGCGGCAACTGCCAAGTGTACGCCTTCAGCTTTTGTTGAGAAATAAATGTTCTCTTTTACAACTTTTTTTCCCTGCAGGTGTTTAAAATAAATGAGTGGATCAACAAATTGATCAATTAATAATCCATCAGGTTTTTCAGGAGCTATTTTCTCAAGGAGTTTGTTGATCGCTTGATTATGTAATAAGGCTTTCATTTTTCCCTGTGTCATGCCTTGCTGTTGAAGCTCATTGTATTTTTCGTTATGAAGCACGAGTAGGCTGTATGGAATTGTATTAATTAGATCCTTAGCAATCGCTATAATTTGCGGATCTTTAAGATTTTTAGAATCTTTAACTCCGAGCTCTTGTAGTAAAGGGATTTGTTCTTTTTTAACATAAGCAGCAACAACTGTAATTGGACCAAAAAAGTCGCCGGTCCCAACTTCATCAGAACCAATAATCGATAAACTTGAAATATTGGTAGGTGGTTTAAATTCGGTTGGAGTTTTGCTAGAAGAAGATAGTGCAGGTTTCTTCATAGTTTGAGTTCGAGTTCCCCATCTTGAAGCCTCAGCTTCTGCTGTCCCACCTTGAAATAAAACCTTTCCAGATTTATAAGCTGTAATGGTACAGCCGTTTGCTTTTGCAGAAAAAACGGCACCAGGTGGTATTTTGTCCGTTTTATTAGCTACATAATGAGCTTCCATTTGTTTTATAGTAGCTAAATTTACCTTAATTACTGAATTTGCCAATGGAGACATCCTTTCGCTTTACATATTTATACAAAGTGTTTGTAAAAATTGAACTTCTTCCCATATCCTTTAGTCTCATGTTATGATAGTGAATAGGATTTGCAAGAAATGGAGGATTTATCGTTGTCAAATCGCCCTAAATCGAAAACGATAGTAGATATATATGGTCAACGATTTTCAATTGTAGGTACAGAGAGCACAAGTCATATTCGTGCAGTTGCTTCAATTGTTGATGATAAAATGCGAGAGATTAATAGTAAGAACCCTTCTCTTGATATAAATAAACTTGCTGTATTAACAGCAGTAAATATAGTTCATGACTATTTAAAGTTAAAAGAAGATTATGAAAAACTAGAGAAACAAATCATAGAAAAGGATTGAAGCATACAAATGCTAGATTTAGTATTATTTATTATTCTATTATTCGGAATACTAGTTGGCCTAAAACGCGGTTTTATCCTGCAATTTGTTCATTTGACGGGATTTATCGTCGCATATATTGTAGCATACCAGTATTTCGATGATCTTGCACCGAAATTAAAGCTATGGGTTCCGTATCCTGTGACAAATGAGGGTCCGGCAATCCTTTCATTGATAAACGGTGATAATTTAGAGGGTGCATATTATCGTGCAGTTGCGTTCGTTATATTATTTATAGGTACAAAGATAGTTATGCAAATAATTGGTTCTATGTTAGATTTTGTTGCTTTATTACCAATTTTAAAACAATTAAATAGATGGGCAGGGTCAATTTTAGGTTTTCTAGAATCATACCTGTTGTTATTTATTTTCCTATTTATAGGAGCACTTATTCCAATACAACAACTTCAGGTAGTATTAGACCAATCAATGCTTGCTGATCTAATTGTAAATCATACTCCGTATTTTTCTAATAAAGTAAATGAACTATGGATTCAGTACATGTCATAACTTCTCTGCTTACTTAGAGAAGTTTTTTTCTTTTACTTTGGCCCTGTTAAACTTGGTTGTTGTTGATTTCCGCTGCAGGCGTTCGTTTCCGCGGGCTGTCCGGGAGCCTCCTCGGTGCTTTGCACCTGCGTAAGTCTCCCTTAGACTCGCGCTCCCACAGGAGTCTCACACCCTCCGCTCCAATCAACAAAGTGCTAAAATCAACAGTGAGCTTTAACAGAGCCTTTACTTTATGAATGCTTTTAAAAAATTGTACTTTTCGTTTAATTATTTGTATCATTTTTATTAACATGCAATTAATAGTAGAGGTGAAAAAATGGATATTCATAAAAAGGACGTAATTCGTTTATTGGAGAATATAGCAATACTAATGGAACTAAAGGGAGAAAATCCGTTTAAAATATCAGCGTTTCGAAAAGCAGCGAATGCATTAGAGACTGATGACAGAAGTTTAGCTTTAATTGATGATTTTACAAAGATTTCTGGTATCGGCAAAGGGACATCAGCAGTTATAAAGGAATATGTAGAAACCGGAAAGTCAGAAATGCTGGATGAACTAAATGAAGAGGTACCAGCTGGACTATTACCAATGTTAAAACTACCTGGTTTAGGTGGAAAAAAAATTGCTAAGCTATACAAGGAATTACATATAGATAGTGTTGAAGCATTGAAACAGGCTTGCGAGGAAAATAAAATTCAAGCATTAGCTGGCTTTGGGAAAAAATCTGAAGAAAAGATTTTAGCAGCGATTGCAGAAATGGGGAGTCGTCCTGAGCGTCTTTCATTAGCGTTCATGCTTCCAATAGCAGAAGAAATAGAGGCATACTTAGAGCAGTGTAAAGGCATAGAAAAGTTTTCAAAAGCTGGTAGTCTTCGCAGGATGAAAGAAACGATTAAGGACTTAGATTTCATCATTTCGACAAATGAGCCAGAAATGGTTAGAGATCAGCTTTTAGCGATGCCTTTTTTAACTGATGTTATTGCAAGTGGTGATACAAAGGTTTCGGTCCAATTAAGCTATGACTATGAAGTGAGTGTGGACTTTCGCTTAGTAAAGCCTGCTGAATTTGCAACCACCCTACATCATTTTACCGGTTCTAAGGATCATAATGTTAGAATGAGACAGCTGGCGAAAGAGCGAGGGGAAAAAATAAGTGAATACGGTGTGGAAAATACTGAAACGAACGAAATCAAAACGTTTGCAACTGAAGCTGAATTTTATGAGTATTTTAATCTCCCACATTATGATCCAGAGATACGCGAGGATGGTTCAGAGGTAGATGTATTCAATAATAAAATGAAGCTCATACGATTAGACGATATAAAAGGTGATTTGCATATGCACTCAACCTGGAGTGATGGTGCTTTTACAATTCGGGAAATGGTAGAGGAGTGTCGCAAAAAAGGTTATAGCTATATTGCGATTACAGATCACTCTCAATACTTAAAGGTAGCAAATGGATTAACACCCGAGCGGTTACGAGCACAGCGAGCAGAAATTCATGCGTTAAATGATGAATATGATGATATTACCATCCTTGCAGGAGTAGAGATGGATATTTTGCCAGATGCTACATTAGATTATGATGATGAGCTATTAAGTGAGATGGATCTTGTTATTGCATCGATTCATTCAAGCTTTTCTGGGTCACAAGAAGTGATTATGAATCGTTTAAAAACCGCATTGGAAAATCAGCATGTTGACATTATTGCTCATCCAACAGGTCGTCTAATTGGAAAGCGAAAGGGCTATGATGTAGATGTGGATATGCTAATACAATTAGCAAAAGAAACCGATACTGCCTTAGAGTTAAATGCCAATCCTAATCGACTAGATTTAAGTGCTGAACATGTCAGAAAGGCACAAGAAGCAGGTGTAAAGCTTGTTATCAATACAGACGCGCATAATAAAGAAATGCTTGAGCATATGATAATTGGCGTATCGACTGCGAAAAAAGGCTGGATTGAAAGTGACAATGTGATAAATACTTGGGAAATTGATAAGCTACGAGCATTTTTAAATAGGCATCATAAAGAATAATTCAGTTAGAAAACGATTTGCATGATCAAGGCGTTTGCGCTTTTCTAAACAGTTAAGAAAGCATAAAATTTTATACTTAGTTTTGGTGTCTAGCTCCAGCGCCTAGCCCCTCCAGGTCATAAGCCACAAATGAATTGAAGACAAAGAACGTCTTCTATTCAATTGCGTCTTATTGCCCGGGGCTGAACAAGGCGCTTGCGCTTTTCTAATTAGGAGGTTTAAGGTTTGCAGCAGAAAGTATTTCATGTATTAGAATTTGAAAAAGTTAAAGTGCAGCTTGTTAAGCATGCATCTTCCTCATTAGGGAAAGAAAAAGCAAAAGCGTTAATACCCTCAAGTCATTATGAAGAAGTGATAACAGCTCAAGAGCAGACAGATGAGGCTTCAAAGGTGTTACGCTTAAAAGGCAATGCACCACTTGGTGGATTAGTGGATGTTAGAGCAACCGTTAAGCGTGCAAAAATCGGAGGTTTACTAAGTGCTTCTGAATTAATCGAAGTGGCCGGAACACTTTATGCTGGGCGAAATATGAAACGCTTTATTGAAAAAATGGTTGAAGAAGATATTGAATTACACCACTTACCACAGCTTGCTGAAAAAATTGTTCTTTTAATAGACCTTGAAAAAAGCATCTCACAATGTATCGATGATAATGGTTATGTTTTAGATAGTGCAAGTGACACATTAAAGGGCATTCGTCAGCAGCTTCGCACAACAGAAGCAAGAGTTAGAGATAAGTTGGAATCAATGATTCGTTCATCTTCTGCTACAAAAATGCTTTCTGATGCCATTATTACGATAAGAAATGATCGCTTTGTTTTACCAGTTAAACAGGAATATCGTGGTTCATATGGGGGAATTGTACATGATCAATCAAGCTCAGGTGCTACACTTTTTATTGAACCACAGGTGATCGTTGATATGAATAACATCCTACAACAAGCAAAAGTTAAGGAAAAGGTTGAAATTGAACGGATTTTAAGGCTTTTATCTGAAGAGGTTGCTGAGAATAGTCAAGATATTTTACAAAATGTTTATTGCTTAGCAGAAATGGATTTCATGTTTACGAAGGCAAGATATGCAAAACAAATTAAAGGAATTAAGCCTGCTGTCAATAACAAGGGTGTTGTACGAATGTTTAAGGCACGGCATCCACTTTTACCCGAAGATGAGGTTGTTCCAAACGATATTGAGCTTGGAACAGACTTTACAACAATCGTGATCACAGGTCCAAATACAGGTGGTAAAACAGTTGCGTTAAAAACGTTGGGTCTATGTACATTAATGGCACAGGCTGGCTTGCAAATTCCAGTTCTTGATGGTTCTGAAATCGCTGTGTTCGATGCTGTTTATGCTGATATTGGTGATGAACAATCAATCGAGCAGAGCTTGAGTACGTTTTCATCGCATATGGTTAATATTGTTGATATTCTTGATAAGGTTGATGAAAAAAGCTTAGTGCTTTTTGATGAACTTGGAGCAGGTACCGATCCTCAGGAAGGTGCAGCACTAGCTATTTCAATCCTTGATGAAGTATATAACAGAGGAGCACGGGTTGTTGCGACCACTCATTATCCTGAGCTTAAGGCATATGGATATAATCGAACTGGTGTTATCAATGCAAGCGTTGAGTTTGATATTACAACATTAAGTCCTACTTATAAGCTATTAATTGGTGTACCTGGTCGGAGTAATGCATTTGAAATTTCAAAGAGACTGGGCTTGCAAGAACATGTCATAAATATGGCAAGGGCGCAAATGAGTGATGAACGTAATGAGGTAGATACGATGATTGCTTCATTAGAAACTAGTAAAAAATCAGCTGAGCATGAGTTGATCGAAGCGGAAAAAATTCGCAAGGAAGCTGAACAGCTTCATAAAGAGCTCCAACAACAAATTATTGAGTTTAATCAGGAACGTGATGCTTTGTATGAAAAAGCAGAACGCAAAGCTGAAGAAAAGGTTGAGGAAGCACGCCAAGAAGCAGAAAAGATTATCCATGAATTAAGGAAGTTAAGAAAAGATCACAATGCACAAGTAAAAGAGCATGAGCTCATTGATGCAAGAAAACGCTTGGAGGATGTAATTCCAGCATTTGAGAAAAGCAAAAAAGTTGAAAAGAGAGAACCAGCAAAGCAATCCTTTTTACCTGGGGATGAAGTAAAAGTGATAAGCTTTGACCAAAAAGGTCATTTAATTGAAAAAGTAAGTGATAATGAGTGGCAGGTTCAAATGGGCATCATGAAAATGAAAGTAAAAGAAAAAGATCTTCAATATATAAAGAGACCAAAACAAGAGGTGCATGAAAGACCTTTAGCAACAGTGAAAGGAAAGGATTATCATGTTTCTCTTGAATTAGATTTACGTGGTGAACGCTTTGAAAATGCACTACTTAGAGTAGAAAAATACCTAGACGATGCTGTATTAGCTGGTTACCCTAGAGTATCTATTATTCATGGTAAAGGTACAGGAGCTCTTAGGACAGGTGTAAAAGAATTACTCAAAAGCCATCGAAGTGTTAAAAACACCCGATTTGGAGAAGCAGGTGAAGGTGGGTCTGGAGTAACCATTGTCGAACTCAAATAGCGGGGAGAAGATGTGATGAAAGGATTCTGGGAAAATGAATTAGTCCAAATTGCTGCTTACTATAGTGTTGTAGTACTTTGTATTATTGTGTTTTTAACGATATTTGAACTTGTGACAAGATATAAAAATTGGGAAGAAATTCAAAATGGAAATATGGCTGTAGCAATGGCAACAGGCGGAAAAATCTTTGGTATTGCAAATATTTTTAGATTTTCAATTAACCAACATGATAGCTTATTGGAAATGATGGGATCTGGACTTTTTGGGTTTATTCTCCTGCTTTTAGGCTACTTTATTTATGAGTTTATGACACCAAAGTTCAGAATTGATGAAGAAATACAAAAGGACAATCGTGCGGTTGGCTTTATCTCACTAGTTATATCAGTGGGTTTATCGTTTGTCATTGGAGCAGGGATATAAGGAGAGTGTGAGTTGGAGACTTTAGCTAAAGTTTTGTTTGGGTTATGTGGGTTGTTTATTTTGATCGGGATTATTTATTTAGTGTTTTTTTAATATACCATTCGAAAAAAGCATCCAAAAGCTAAATTGTAAATATAAATAAACTTATGTAGTCTGGCATGTAATTTGTCAGACTTTTTTCGTTTGCAAATTTCACCCAGTTTATATAAGGAAATATCACTTTTTAATACATAAAGGCTTGTCAAATATTATTTGAAAATATTTTATATTTCTGAAAATAAGAAAATCTGCTATACTTTCTTATATGAAGGTATAGGGGAAGAGTGACTCCGAACAAATACTCCAAATGAATACATTCCTATTTATAGATTTCTAGTCTACCCCCCTCTAAAAAAACAGAGTGTCGCACATCCATATAGCTGGTTCATTCTAAAAAGTATAGTCTAAGTAGGAGGAGAAGAAGATGGAAATTCAAAAACCTTGGCTACATCATTATCCAACAGAAGTCCCTCACGAAATAACCATTGATGAAAAACCGCTATACGAATATTTACAGCAGGCCGCAGATGAATTCCCAACAAAAACAGCCATTCATTTCCTGGGGAAAGAACTTTCTTATTCTGAACTTTATAATCAATCCCTCAAGCTAGCTAACTATTTACAATCGCTTGGCTTACAAAAAGGCGATCGTGTGTCCATTATGTTACCAAACTGTCCACAAGCTGTTATTTCATATTATGGTGTGCTATTTGCAGGAGGGATCGTAGTTCAAACAAATCCACTTTATATGGAGAGAGAACTTGAATATCAGTTAAAGGATAGTAAGTCTACATTTATGCTAACCCTTGATTTACTATATCCGAAAGCTTCTAAAATGAAAGCGTTAACAAAATTAAAGCATATAATTGTTACAAGTATAAAAGATTTTTTACCATTTCCTAAAAATCTTTTATACCCTTTTGTGCAAAAGAAGCAAAATCAAATAGTTGTAAAAGTTGAGCATCAAGGTGATACACATTTATTTAAGCAGATTATGTCTTTAGCTGAGCCAAATATAGATTTACCGGATATTAACCCCTCAGAGGATATTGCCTTACTTCAATATACGGGAGGGACAACGGGCTTTCCGAAGGGAGTCATGCTCTCGCATAAAAATATTGTTGCGAATACACAAATGTGTGCATCCTGGTTGTATAAATGTAGAAGAGGAGAAGAATCATTATTAGGAATCGTTCCATTTTTCCATGTTTATGGAATGACAATAGTAATGAATTTATCTGTAATGCAGGCATTTAAAATGATTCTCTTACCGAAATTTGATGCAACAGATACATTAAAAACGATTGTGAAATTAAAACCTACTCTTTTTCCAGGTGCTCCAACCATTTATATAGCTTTATTAAATCATCCTGACATTCAAAAATATGATCTTTCATCAATTGATTGCTGTATTAGTGGTTCAGCACCACTTCCAGTTGAAGTCCAAGAGCAATTTGAGAGAGTGACAGGTGGACGTCTAGTAGAAGGATACGGTTTGTCAGAAGCTTCTCCGGTAACACATGCAAACTTTTTATGGGATAAAAGAAAAACTGGTAGTATTGGTGTTCCATGGCCAAATACTGATGCAGCGATATTTTCGTATGAAAATGGCGGTGTCGCTGATACAAATGAGTTAGGGGAAATAATCATTCGTGGACCTCAAGTAATGAAGGGATACTGGAATAATAAAGAGGAAACCGAAGCTATCCTTAAAAATGGTTGGTTGCTTACAGGTGATATTGGTTATATGGATGATGAAGGGTTTTTCTACGTTGTCGATCGTAAAAAGGATATGATCATTGCTGGTGGATATAATATTTATCCACGTGAAATAGAAGAAGTCCTATATGAACATGAAAAAGTTCAAGAAGTCGTTGTTGCAGGTATTCCAGATCCTTATCGAGGTGAAACGGTAAAGGCTTATATTGTGTTAAAGGAGCATCAAGATGCAACAATAGAGGAATTTAATGAATATGCACGGAAGCACCTAGCAGCGTACAAAGTACCTCGTATTTATGAGTTTAGAGATGAGTTACCAAAAACAGCGGTAGGAAAAATTTTGAGACGTGCATTAATAGAGGAAGAAAAGGAAAAATTGAAAGATGCGAAATGATATTTTTGTCCTTATTAATTTTAAGCAAAGAGTTGGCAGGTGGACTCCTATTGAGTCCACCTCTAGTCTTACAATGAAAAAGAAGAAAAATGATGAAATGAGGCTTGACATAATGAAGAGGAAAAATTAAGATTGAAACATGAATGACTATTCATTCATTCTCAGAAGGGGAGTCGACATTGAAACAGAAAAAACCAAAATATAAACAAATAATAGATGCAGCAGTTATTGTAATTGCTGAAAATGGCTATCATCAAGCACAGGTTTCAAAGATTGCAAAACAAGCGGGTGTTGCCGATGGGACAATCTATTTATACTTCAAAAACAAAGAAGATATACTTGTTTCGCTTTTTCAAGAAAAAATGGGAGTCTTCATTGAAAAAATAGAAGAAGAAATCCGCTCTGTGGAAACAGCTGCAGAAAAGTTATTTACATTAATTGAGACACATTTTTCATTGCTTGCTGAAGATCATCATTTAGCCATTGTTACACAGCTAGAGCTTAGACAATCGAATAAAGAATTACGTCTAAGAATTAACGAAGTGTTAAAAGGTTATTTCAATGTAGTTGATAAAATTATCACAGCAGGCAAGGAAACCGGAGAATTTAGAGAAAGCTTAGATCAACGTCTAGCAAGACAAATGATTTTTGGAACTATTGATGAAACCGTCACAACATGGGTAATGAATGATCAAAAATACGACTTAACAAAACAAGCAAAACAGGTTCATGATTTATTTGTTTATGGATTTACTAAATCTAATGAAAGACTATAGGTAAAAGTAAACTTTTTCGAATAGAGGAGAAAAAACCTTTACTTACGAAAGTACTTTTTCACCGATATCTAAACATACATTATATCAAACCCTTAGGTGTATGAATGCTAGGGGTGAAGCAAGCTCATTGTACAGTTTTGCTTTCCTGGTCATTTTTAATACTAATCTTATTAATAAAACTAGGCAAAGCGGGTCTTCCCGTTTCCTTCATAGAGAAAAAATGTTACGAGGGGGTAATTAAATGGACTTTTTAACGCTTAAGAAGGAAAATTTCATCGCTGATATTTCAATTAATCATGCACCAGCAAACGCATTATCTTCAAATGTTTTAAAGGAGCTTTCAACCTTACTTGATCAACTGGAAACAGATGAGGATGTCAGAGTGATTGTTTTACATGGTGAAGGAAGATTTTTCTCAGCAGGGGCAGATATTAAGGAATTCGTTGGTGTTCCTTCAAGCAAAGAATTTTCTTCATTAGCTGAGCGGGGGCAGCAATTGTTTGAGCGAATTGAAACATTTAATAAGCCCGTTATTGCTGCTATTCATGGTGCTGCATTAGGTGGCGGCTTAGAACTTGCGATGTCTTGCCATCTTAGGCTTGTTACAGAGGACGCAAAATTGGGTTTACCTGAATTACAGCTTGGTATTATTCCTGGTTTTGGTGGGACACAAAGATTACCAAAGTATGTTGGAACAGGGCGTGCATTAGAAATGATGCTAACAAGTGAACCGATCTCAGGGGCAGAAGCAGTGCAGCTCGGACTAGCAAACCACTCGTATCCGGAAGAATCGATAATAGAGGAAGCGAGAAAGCTAGCAGCTAAGTTTGCACAAAAAAGTCCACTTACTGTAAAAGCTGTTATTTCACTTCTAAATGCCGCAAAGACACCGGCTTATGAGGCTGGTATTCAGCAGGAGGCAGGATGGTTTGGTGAGATTTTTGAAAGTGCTGATGCAAAAGAGGGGATTTCAGCATTTATCGAAAAAAGAAAGCCAACTTTTACAGGCAAATAAGTCCGTACTTACTCCACTATCAAAAATGAAGGGGAAATTGAGAAAGATAGGTGGAACAGACATTTTTTTGGTACTCAATTATTTTTATACAAATAACTGAGTTAAGTTTGTTTAACAGCTTACCTTCATAATAAAAATACTTAGCGAAACATGGGGGAATGGGAAATGAATATCTTTGTAATGATGAAAAGAACATTTGATACGGAAGAAAAAATCGCTATTCAAAATGGTCAAATTAATGAGGACGGTGCAGAATTTATCATTAATCCTTATGATGAATATGCAATTGAAGAAGCAATTCAATTACGTGATAAAAATGGCGGAGAGGTTACCGTTGTCACAATTGGTGGGGAAGAGTCTGAAAAAGAATTACGTACCGCTTTAGCAATGGGCTGTGATAAAGCAGTATTAATTAATACGGAAGATGATTTAGAAGATGGAGATCAATATACTACTTCTAAAATACTGGCAGAATATTTTAAGGAGCAAGATGTAGACATCATCATAGGTGGAAATGTGGCAATTGATGGTGGATCAGGGCAGGTAGGACCTCGTCTAGCGGAATTATTAGATATTGCTTATGTGACAACGATTACAAAACTTGATATTGATGGTGCTAAAGCAACAATTGTTCGTGATGTTGAAGGGGATTCAGAGGTTATTGAAGCAACTTTACCGTTATTGGTCACAGCGCAACAGGGCTTAAATGAACCGCGTTATCCTTCATTACCAGGTATTATGAAAGCTAAGAAAAAACCACTTGATGAGCTTGAATTAGATGATCTTGATTTAGATGAAGATGATGTAGAAGCAAAAACGAAAACAATTGAAATCTACTTACCTCCGAAAAAAGAGGCCGGAAAAGTGTTGCAAGGAGATCTTGATGATCAGGTTAAAGAATTAGTTTCACTTCTTCGGAACGAAGCAAAGGTTGTTTAACTGGGAGAAAGCGGACAATTATTTGAACAGGGGGAAATAATCATGGCTAGAAAAGTACTTGTATTAGGTGAGGTTCGTGATCAAGCTTTACGTAATGTTTCATTTGAAGCAATTGCAGCAGGAAAAACAATTTCTGAAGGGGGAGAAGTTGTTGCGGTATTAGTGGGTGAGAACATCAGTTCATTATCATCACAATTGATTCATTATGGTGCAGATCGAGTTGTGACGGTAGAGGATGCAAAGCTTAACATATATACACCAGATGGATACTCCCAAGCAGTATTGGCTGTTATTCAAGAAGAAAGACCAGAAGGAATCGTGTTTGGTCACACCGCACTTGGGAAAGATTTATCTCCTAAAATTGCCGCAAAATTAAACTCAGGATTAATTTCTGATACCACGGCAATTGAAGTGACAGGTGGAAATGTTGTATTTACTCGTCCAATCTATTCAGGAAAAGCATTTGAGAAAAAAATTGTTACTGGAGGAATTATTTTTGCCACGATTCGACCTAATAATATTACTCCACTAGCAAAAGATGAAGCAAGAAGTGGAGATATAACCGCATTATCCGTAACAATTAAAGATTTACGGACAATCGTAAAGGAAGTTGTACGGAAAGCTTCTGAAGGAGTTGATTTATCAGAAGCCAAGGTTGTTATTGCTGGTGGCCGTGGGGTGAAAAGTGAAAATGGCTTTGAACCTCTAAAAGAATTAGCAAATGTTTTAGGTGGTGCGGTTGGAGCATCCCGTGGGGCTTGTGATGCGGAATACTGTGATTATTCGTTACAAATCGGCCAAACAGGTAAGGTTGTAACACCAGATTTATACATTGCATGTGGTATCTCAGGAGCAATCCAACACTTAGCTGGTATGTCAAACTCTAAAGTTATTGTTGCAATTAATAAAGATCCTGAAGCAAATATTTTTAAAGTTGCTGACTACGGTATCGTAGGTGACCTATTTGAGGTAGTACCACTTTTAACGGAGGAGTTTAAAAAGCTAAAAATACATGCTTAATTTCTAAAGCACGCTGAACATGCGTGCTTTTTCTTTTTAATATCCATTACATAGCTAAAATTTTCATGAGAAAACAAACCATGTTTTGTTATAGAAACATTGGGAAAAGTATTAGTGAAGCATATTGTTAGCTTACTTTAAAAGTGAGTGCTATACTTTAAACATATTTAACCCTACAAATTAGGAGGAATTACAATGGCAATAACAAATGTAACAGATCAAACATTTTCAAATGAAACAAACGAAGGTGTCGTACTAGTCGATTTTTGGGCACCATGGTGCGGACCTTGTAAAATGATAGCTCCAGTTCTAGAAGAACTTGATTCAGATATGGGCGACAAAGTTAAAATTGTTAAAGTTGACGTTGACGAAAACCAAGAAACTGCTGGTAAATTCGGCGTTATGAGTATCCCAACATTACTCGTACTTAAAGATGGTGAAGTTGTTGATAAAGCTGTAGGATATCAACCAAAAGAAGCACTTGCTGAAGTATTAAACAAACATGTATAAAATTTTGGATTGACTTTTGTCAGTCCTTTTTTTATACCCTTAAAGTATCCATTTATTAGAATGTATTGTTTCTCCTAAGGTGATAAGCTAAGTTTTACTAATTATTCACTTTCTAAATTATGAAACACTAATTGCTCAGGAAATGATTGTATGTAATACGACTATTTAACATGGGACGAAAGTATGGAGACATGGTAAAATTAGTTTAGTTTATAATGGACAGTAATCCGCTATTTTAATGCTACTCATTAATGTGGGGGATTACTGCCTATTTAAGAGAGTAACTTTAACTTTTAACATTTAGTAAGGAGTGTTTGCTATGAAGGATCAAATAAAGGAAAAGCTTGCACTTCTTCCTGATCAGCCTGGTTGCTATATTATGAAGGATCGCCAAGGGATAGTAATTTATGTAGGTAAGGCGAAGGTATTAAAAACAAGAGTACGATCCTATTTTACAGGTTCGCATGACGGAAAAACATTACGATTAGTAAATGAAATTGTTGATTTTGAATATATCGTGACATCGTCCAACTTAGAAGCATTAATACTAGAATTAAATCTTATTAAAAAGTATGATCCAAAATATAATGTGATGTTAAAGGATGATAAAACTTATCCATTTATTAAAATTACGAGCGAGCGTCATCCACGTTTACTCGTTACAAGACAGGTTAAAAAGGACAAAGGCAAATACTTTGGACCATACCCTAATGTTCAATCTGCTCGTGAAACAATTAAGCTCCTGGATCGATTATATCCGCTTAGAAAATGTTCCACATTACCTGATCGAGTGTGTCTTTATTATCACATGGGACAATGCCTAGCACCATGTGTAAATGATGTATCAGTCGAAACGAATCGTCACATGGTAGAGGAAATTACAAAGTTTTTAAATGGTGGATATAAAAAGATAAAAGAAGAACTATCTGATAGAATGATGAAAGCATCAGAGGAATTAGAATTTGAGCGTGCAAAAGAATTTCGAGATCAGATTCTCCATATTGAAGCTACCATGGAAAAGCAAAAAATGACATTAAATGACCATGTCGATCGTGACGTATTTGGATATGCATATGATAAAGGTTGGATGTGTGTACAAGTCTTTTTTATTCGCCAAGGAAAGCTAATCGAAAGAGATGTATCAATGTTTCCAATTTACGATAGCCCCGAACAGGAATTTTTAACGTTTTTAGGACAATTTTATTCAAAAGCAAATCATTTTGTACCAAAAGAAATTTTATTACCTGATAGCATTGAGTTTGATTTAGTTGAAAAGCTTTTAGACGTAACTACTCTTCAACCTAAACGTGGCAAAAAGAAAGATTTAATTTTATTAGCACATAAAAACGCAAAAATCGCGTTAAATGAAAAATTTTCATTGATCGAAAGGGACGAAGAAAGAACAATAAAAGCTGTTGAAAATCTTGGAGATAAGCTTGGGATTCAAACACCACTTCGTATAGAAGCCTTTGATAACTCAAATATCCAAGGTACAGACCCTGTATCTGCAATGGTTGTGTTTGAAGATGGAAAACCTGCAAAAAAACATTACCGTAAATATAAAATTAAAAGTGTTCAAGGTCCTGATGACTATGAATCGATGAGAGAAGTGGTTAGAAGACGTTATAGTCGCGTTCTGAAGGATGACCTTCCATTACCAGATTTAGTAATCATTGATGGAGGAAAAGGACATTTAGCTGCTGCCCAAGATGTATTGGAAAATGAATTAGCATTAGATATTCCTGTTGCAGGTCTTGTAAAGGATGATAAACATCGAACCTCTGAACTAATAATCGGTTCCCCCCCTGCATTTATCCAACTTGAGAGAAATAGTCAGGAATTTTATCTTTTACAAAGAATTCAGGATGAGGTCCATCGTTTTGCGATTACCTTCCATCGTCAATTACGTGGTAAAAATGCACTCCAATCGATTTTAGATGATATTCCTGGTGTAGGTGCTCAAAGAAAGAAATCGCTTCTTAAACACTTCGGGTCATTAAAGAAGATGAAAGAAGCTAGTGTTGAACAATTTAGAGAAGCAGGCATGCCTGAAAATATTGCCAAGCAAATCTTTGATCACTTAAAAAATTAAAATTTATTAATTTTAAAGTACATGTTCTCTATTTGGTGATTACTACTCGAGTAATAGTGAAGGCAATATATGTAGCTTATTTGTCTGAACTGAATAAGTCTCTTGCGCTTTTCTTAAAAGTTTGGTAAAATTTTAAATAATTTCATAATTGATCGTTAGTTTGTTAAATGATGGTAGAGGTGCGAACTTTAAGAGTAGCCTGTTTGAGGAGTATGGTCTCCAATGATAGCTGGTGAAAGGAATGTTCGCCGAAGTGAGTAAAGCACCATTTGCTTTAGTTGCTGGTTTTACATTTAAGAGATGTAAAATTGTCAAGAAATCTATTTCTTGGAGAGCTATCTCATTGTAAGAAACGAATTTTTTTTTCGTTTAGTAAGCAATGGGATGTTTTTCGTCTCATTGCTTTTTTATTTGCATTCGAAGCTATCCAATCAGTACGAAACATCTTGCAAAGCACAAAAGTTACTAATTGAATAGTTGCTCTAACCTTCTAGCAGACAAGGTTCGATCATTGAAAATTAACAGAAGGGTGAGATTAATTTGGGTATTATCGTTCAAAAATTTGGTGGTACATCAGTAGGTACTGTTGAAAGAATTCTAAATGTAGCAAACCGTGTCATTCAAGAAAAAGAAAACGGGAATCAAATAGTTGTCGTTGTGTCAGCAATGGGGAAGTCAACCGATCAGCTTGTTGGTCTAGCAGGACAAATTACTGATAAACCTAGTAAGCGGGAGATGGATATGCTTCTTACAACCGGTGAACAAGTGACAATATCATTGTTAGCGATGGCATTAAAGGAAAAGGGACACGATGCTATTTCATTTACTGGTTGGCAAGCAGGAATTCAAACAGAAGCAAGACACGGCAACGCTAGAATTACAAATATAAACCCTGACTCTATAAAGAAAGAATTAAGTGATGGTAAAATTGTCGTTGTTGCAGGCTTTCAGGGCTTTTCAGACGACCAACAAATAACAACTCTTGGCAGAGGTGGCTCAGATACGACAGCAGTTGCTCTTGCAGCAGCCTTAAAAGCTGATAAATGTGATATATATACCGATGTAACTGGTGTGTATACAACAGATCCAAGATATATAAAAGGCGCTCGTAAGCTTGAAGCAATTTCTTATGATGAAATGCTAGAGCTAGCTAATTTAGGAGCAGGTGTTTTACATCCACGTGCAGTAGAATTTGCGAAAAATTACAGCATTCCGTTAGAAGTTCGTTCAAGCATGGAAAATGAACGAGGTACGATCATTGAGGAGGAAACAAAAATGGAGCAAAACTTAGTTGTGAGAGGGATTGCATTTGAAGATCAAGTAACAAGAGTCTCAGTTTTAGGGCTAAGAAATGAATTGACGACACTTTCTACTATTTTCTCAACATTAGCTAAGCAGGGCTTAAATGTTGATATAATCATTCAAAGTACAACAAGTGATAATAAAACATCGATCTCATTTTCTGTCAAAACAGGTGATCTTGAGGAAACAATTTCAATCCTTGAGCAACATAAGTCTGTGTTGAATTATGAAAAAATTGAATCTGAATCTGGTCTAGCAAAAGTATCCATTGTAGGTTCTGGTATGGTGTCAAACCCAGGTGTTGCTGCAGAAATGTTCGAAGTATTAGCTAACGAAGGAATCGAAGTTAAAATGGTTAGCACATCTGAAATAAAAGTTTCAACAGTTTTATCCGCCGAGGATATGGTGACCGCGGTTGATATTCTTCACAGTGCATTCGAACTTTCTAAAGAGGTTACAAAGGTATAATAATAAAAAACTACGAAGGGTGACTAAATGGATTGAGTCACCCTTCGTAGTTTTAACTTTTCCGTGCACGGCGTTTTCCTAGAGAAGGTTCATCTAGTATTTGGTCTTTTTGGTCCCATTGCGCTGTAAAAACCACTTTATTAGCGCGTTTTTTTACTTGTTCGTATGTTTCGGTTATGTACTTGTTCATCGATTGTAGCTGTTCAGCAATAAAACCAGCTTCTAACTGAAAGGTACATTCATTTGTCTTTTTTAGTCTGATTGAAATGAGCTCTCCACCTAGCTCGAATTCCATCTCATTCTTTTTGTTCTGTAGTAAAGTGAGATTTCCCCATCCGGCAGCTTCAAAAAATGTGGAAATTTCTTCAATAGATTCAACAGGGTATCTACGAGCTAATCCTTTTCCAGCCCAATACAGCATTTGAGGATGATCAGACCCAAGAATATCTGGGATCAAGACCTCTCTTAGTATTTCTAAACCGAATGCTGGTGCTTGGATATCCTTTAATTCTTCGATATTAACGAGTACTAATTGTTTATTCACGGTATTCCCCTCTTTCTATGGTTTATTATATAACAAGAAGTGTAGTGAAAAACATGTAATATTAAGTAAAAGAGGGTTAAATTTTAATAAATAGTAGGGGCAATGTGTTATTAATATTCATATTTATCAGTAATGATAGTTAAATAAATAAAAGGTAATGTTGAATTTGGCACTATATTGATAAAATAAAATTAAAGGAAAGTAGGATTTGTCGAAAAATTAAAATTTATGAACACGTTTTCTTGACGCTCATACGTTATGGGAGTAAAATGTATTTGTCACATTTTATCTTGAGTAAGGTGGCAGAAATTAATTTTTGTCTGCCTTTTAAAGCCCATTATGTTTTACATACAATCAATGGTGACCTCTATTGATTAAAGTTTAACTTTATCAGGAAAAGATAATTAGGTGAAAAATGAAAAAGTTGAGTTAAAAAAACTGGGCGCAATATTGAAACTAGGGGGTAAGTTTAATGGCTGGAAACAGAGAGTTTGTGAATCGTAGACTGCACTCATTATTGGGGGTAATTCCTGTAGGCCTCTTTTTAATTCAGCATCTTGTTGTCAATCACTTTGCAACAAGAGGTGCAGAGGCATTTAACAAGGCAGCTCATTTTATGGAGATGCTTCCTTTTCGCTATGTATTAGAAGTGGTAATTATCTTTCTACCAATTTTATACCATGCTATTTACGGAGTTTACATTGCTTTTACAGCTAAAAACAATGTAAGTAATTATGGTTTCCTTCGTAACTGGCTATTTATGCTACAGCGTGTAACAGGTATAATTACATTCATTTTTATTGCTTGGCACGTTTGGGAAACGAGAATAGCAGCTGCACTTGGGGCACAGGTAAACTATGACATGATGGCTTCAATTTTAAGCAGTCCTTTTATGCTAGCATTCTATTTAATTGGAGTTATTTCAACCGTATTCCATTTTGCTAACGGATTATGGTCATTTGCGGTTAGCTGGGGAATTACCGTTACTCCACGCTCACAAGTGATTTCTACCTATGTAACGCTTGCGATCTTTTTAGCGTTATCAATCGTAGGAGTTCGGGCAATATTTGCATTCGTCTAATCCAGCAATAGCTATTAAAAGGAGTGGGCTTAATGAGTAAAAGTAAAATTATCGTTGTCGGAGGCGGATTAGCCGGTTTGATGGCTACTATGAAAGCCGCTGAAGCTGGCGTTCAAGTAGATTTATTTTCATTAGTACCTGTAAAACGTTCACATTCTGTATGTGCACAGGGTGGAATTAACGGTGCTGTAAATACAAAAGGTGAAGGAGATTCACCTTGGGAGCATTTTGATGACACTGTATACGGTGGAGACTTCTTAGCGAATCAACCGCCAGTTAAAGCATTGGCAGATGCAGCTCCTTCAATCATTCACCTATTTGACCGATTGGGTGTTATGTTTAACCGTACTCCAGAAGGATTACTAGATTTCAGACGTTTTGGTGGCACTCAGTACCATCGGACAGCATTTGCTGGTGCAACAACTGGACAGCAGTTACTATATGCACTAGACGAACAGGTTAGACGCTACGAAGTTGCTGGTCTTGTTACAAAATATGAAGGCTGGGAGTTTTTAGGTGCTGTAATTGATGACGACGGTGTTTGCCGTGGAATCACAGGTCAAAACCTTACTTCTATGCAAATTGAATCATTCCGTGCTGATGCTGTTATTATGGCAACAGGTGGACCTGGTATTATTTTTGGTAAATCAACGAATTCAATCATTAACACTGGTTCTGCTGCATCCATTGTCTATCAACAAGGTGTTACCTATGCTAATGGTGAATTTATTCAAATTCATCCAACGGCAATCCCTGGTGATGATAAGCTCCGACTTATGAGTGAATCAGCGCGTGGAGAAGGTGGACGAGTTTGGACGTATAAAGATGGAAAACCATGGTATTTCCTTGAAGAAAAATATCCTGCATATGGTAATCTAGTTCCACGTGATATTGCAACACGTGAAATCTTCGACGTTTGTGTGGAACAGAAGCTAGGTATAAACGGCGAAAACATGGTGTATCTAGATTTATCTCATAAAGATCCAAAAGAGCTTGATATTAAACTAGGTGGTATTATTGAAATCTATGAAAAATTCATGGGTGAAGATCCGCGTAAAGTTCCGATGAAAATTTTCCCTGCTGTGCACTATTCTATGGGTGGATTATGGGTTGATTATGACCAAATGACAAATATCCCTGGATTATTTGCAGCTGGTGAGTGTGATTACTCTATGCACGGAGCAAACCGTTTAGGTGCAAACTCATTACTATCAGCAGTTTATGGTGGTATGGTTGCAGGTCCTAATGCAGTGAAGTATATTAAAGGTCTTGAAAAGAGTGCAGAGGATCTTTCATCATCTGTATTTGATGGACACGTGAAGCGAGAAGAAGAAAAGTGGAATAATATCATGAACTTAGATGGTAATGAAAATGCTTACGTTCTTCATAAGGAATTAGGAGAATGGATGACAGATAATGTTACTGTTGTTAGACACAATGATAAGCTACTTAAAACTGATGAGAAATTACAAGAGCTCATCGAACGCTTCGATAAAATTAATATTAACGACACAGCTAAGTGGAGCAATCAGGGTGCAGCATTCACTCGTCAATTGAAAAACATGCTTCAATTATCACGTGTTATAACACTTGGTGCCTACAATCGTAACGAAAGTCGTGGCGCACATTATAAGCCAGAATTCCCTGAGCGTAATGATGAGGACTTCTTAAAAACAACCATGGCTACACATACTGGAGATCGTACAGCTCCTGAATTTAACTATGATGATGTTGACGTATCATTAATTAAACCACGTAAACGTGATTATTCAAAAAGCAAAGAGGGGGATAAAAAATGAGCGAGAATAAAGTAGTTCAATTTATTATAACCCGTCAAGAATCACCAGAAGCAGCGCCTTATCAGGAAAAATTTGAAATTCCATATCGCCCGAATATGAACGTTATCTCAGCGCTTATGGAAATTCGTAGAAATCCTGTAAATGCTCAAGGGAAAGAAACAACTCCTATCAACTGGGATATGAACTGCTTGGAGGAAGTATGTGGAGCTTGTTCAATGGTAATCAACGGAAAGCCCCGTCAATCTTGTTCAGCACTAGTTGATCAGCTTGAACAGCCAATCCGCCTAGAACCAATGCGTACATTCCCTGTAGTACGTGATCTACAAGTTGATCGGAAGCGCATGTTTGATTCGCTTAAGAAGGTTAAAGCTTGGATTCCGGTTGATGGTACGTACGATTTAGGTCCTGGACCACGTATGCCTGAGAAAAAACGTCAATGGGCATATGAATTATCAAAATGTATGACATGTGGTGTGTGCTTAGAGGCTTGCCCAAATGTAAATAGTAAATCTAATTTCATTGGTCCTGCTCCTTTATCACAAGTCCGTTTGTTTAATGCTCATCCAACTGGTGAGATGAATAAATCAGAGCGCCTTGAGGCAATTATGGGTGATGGTGGTTTAGCGAACTGTGGAAATTCACAAAACTGCGTACAGTCATGTCCAAAGGGGATTCCTTTGACAACATCAATCGCAGCATTGAATCGTGATACAGCGATACAATCATTCCGTAATTTCTTTGGTAGTGACCAAGGTTAATTGTTTTATATGAAAAAGGACTGACTTTTTAAGTCAGTCCTTTTTCTGTAAGGTAAGGCATTATCATTATTGGCTAGCTGAACGATAAACAATATTTATTGGCATTAGAAATATGTGTTGTGAAAGGAAGGAACATTTTGAAAAGTATTTCATATATTGACCGTTTTGACGAATCGTACAGAAACAGTTTTTCTTTTTCCCATCGAATAAAAATAAGATTTTCTGAAACAGATATGTTTGGACATATGAACAATACGGCTCCTTTTACATACTTTGAAGATGGGAGGATCGAATTTTTTAAAAAAATTGGCATAATGCAAGCCTGGATGAGTTCAAATGGAGAAAAAATTCCGGTTGTTGCCGATATACAATGTGATTTCATACAACAAGGATTTTTTGATGAAGAAATCACTTTATGTGTGAAAATAAATCGAATTGGAACATCATCTGTTGATTTGCATTACTTAGGAATAAATCAAAACAGGGAGAGTCTTTTTGTAGGGCGAGGAACTGTCGTACAGATTTCAAAGCATTCGGGCAAAAGTGTTCCATGGTCTGAAGAGGAAAAAAAGAGAATGCTCCAATTAGAAGAACCAGAAAATTTGTAAAAAATAGACGTTGTTTTCGATCTTTTCCTTCATCTTTCTGTCACAGTGGCCCTCGGTAACACATAGTATATGTTGACTAAATATATACCCATCTGTTTGATCAGCTCTCACCTTAGCAAGGAGGGTTACAATACTTGAAAGAGAAAGAGTTTCAATCAAAGCCATTACTCACGAAAAGAGAGAGAGAAGTATTCGAATTGTTAGTTCAAGATAAGACAACAAAGGAGATTGCTAGCGAGCTCTTCATAAGCGAAAAAACGGTTCGGAACCATATCTCGAATGCGATGTATACCTAATGCAAAAGGATGACACTAGTTAATTAGTGTCATCCTTTTAATGTGCTAAATCAAATAAGGGATAAAAAGTATTTAAATAATTGTCAGGCTCACCTATGTTCGTACACTTAGAGTAAAACATGTATTCAATACCTTTAGTTTTATTTTGAGCAGTATAATTTAAATAATATTCAATATATGGCAATTTTTTATACATTTGTTTTATTTCAATTTCGTGATCATATGTAACTATCCATTTTCTATTTTTTAATTCTTTTTGAATCTTTTCTGATAATTCCATGTGATCTTTAAATTTATAAAAATTCGTGTATAGGTTAGGACCTTGTTTAAAATATGGAGGATCAAAAAATGTAAATGAATTCCTCGTTCTTTTAATAATATTATCAATAAAGTCTAATGCATCTAAATTATGAATCTCAATCTGATCTTTATGATGAGAAATTAATTTTATTTTATTTATAAGCTTGTTTTTTGGGAATCTACAGTCCATCTGATATTCACTGTTTTGGTTTTTACCGCCGATTACACCAGCTTTTATAATTCCTGATCTATTTGTACGGTTCAAGAATAATGTAGAAAATCCCAATTCTAAAATAGGAGCATTTAACTTATTGTTTTGTATCTCTTTTTGTTGGTACCATTCATCCATTGTAATATCTGTATTTATTATTAGTTGTATAAGCTCATCAGGGTAATTAAGTATAGAATACCAGAGAGCGTATATTGATCTGTCATAGTCATTTATTATAACTCTGCGGACTATACCTTCAATTAATAAGCTAAGTGCTACAGCTGCCCCTCCAGCAAATGGTTCAATATATGTTGTACATTTATTTTTTAATATTAATGGTTTTATATATCTATAAGTCTTATATTTACCACCTGGATATCTAAGTGGAGAATAATTGGACATAATCATCACTCCTATTAAATGATTATAGAATAGAAGAGTGTTTTTTGGCCAGTTAAAAACCTCGACTTTTTAATTGCGCTAATTTTATATCTACTTGGTTTATAAATGTCTCAACAAAGGCCTTAATTTCAGTGGAAGCCCTAATTTCAAAATAGTAATAATTATAGATGCCTGATTGCTCAAAGAAAGACCTATGTGACTTAAACCATTGTTTAAATCTATCTCTGTTTAATTGATTATTTATGATCATTTCATCAAGTTCATTTAAGATATTTTGTGCATGATAATTACCCAAATTCACATTATTTTCAACTGAATACCAAAAATCGTAATGTTCTTCTTCGTATTTAGCCATCTTATATAGAGCCCTAAATAAAGTTGCTTCAGGGCTAAATTCATCAGGTAAAAATAATACATTTTTATGGATATTATTTAATACATTAAAACCTGTGGGTTCTGTTTCTAAAAATCTACCTACCTCAGGCTGCTTATTATACTTGGCATCACCGTCTAAAACAATTATAGTATCTCTAAAGTAGCTGTCTTTTTCAGGGAGGTTAATTAGAGTACTACAACCGATTTGTGATGAGATTAGTTCACATTTTGAAAGAATATCTTGAGTGTCCTGTTTAACTTCTTGGTATATTTTAATTATTTGTTTTAATGCAAATTCAGCTTCATCGTCTTCTAAATAAACCTTTACTTTTGGCATTGAATAATGAATCTCTGAAAAAAGGTCAGCTTTTATAGAACTATATGTGTCTCCACCTCTATAAAAGGGCCTTAGGTTATTTTTAAAA
The DNA here is from genome assembly GCF_017497975.1 of Metabacillus bambusae. Lineage (GTDB taxonomy): Bacteria > Bacillota > Bacilli > Bacillales > Bacillaceae > Metabacillus > Metabacillus bambusae. The sequence continues at coordinate 106,289 of NZ_JAGDEL010000021.1, forward strand.
TATAAAACAGAATATTTATCTGAATCTCTTTGTTCAAGTTTCAACATTTCTTTAATAATAGTAAGCGAGTGACTAGTAAATATAATTTGTAAATTTAATTTGTCAGCTTGTTCCTTAAGTAATCTTAGCAGTTTTCTTTGTGCGTCGGGATGAAGCGACGCATCTAATTCGTCAATACAAAGAATACCCCCAATATAATCTGGATTTGAAGAAATGTTTTGGAACGACAATAGTGCATTAATAATCCCACTTAAACTGTCTTGTCCAATGGACTGAGTTAAGATATTAGAAAAGTTTGGTTTAACATAAAATCCTGAGTAATTAATTTTGGGCTTAGAAGTTTCGTAGAGTTCATTTGAGTCTCTATTAATTGAACGTGGTAAAACTTTATTATACATATCAATATAACTTTTAATCAGTTCATTTTGATCATGTATATTCTTCCTGTTTGATACCTTAGTAAGATCATCGTTTGTAGATTGTGATTCACCGAAGGGGAATAATCTACTTACGCTTACAAAATAAGTTGGTAATGGTATTCTAGCCGATTCAGAAATACCAGTTTTTTGCTTGATATCTTTAGCAATTGCTTCATTTTGAATCCCATCAAAATTTACAGTCCTAGGAACAAGTTTTAGATGTTTTTCATTGGGATGTGAAGTACGAACTCTTTTAAAGACTTCGGTATCTTTATATAGGTATTTAAGTGTAACTTCATAAAAGTCTTCGGATTTCCTAGTATCTTTATGTTCATCCTTACTTAAAATAAAATAATCTTTAAATTCTGGGTGAAAATCTTTATTACCTAGTGTCTTAAAAACTTTCGTTCCAGAACCATTAGCTATTAAACCTAGCAATGTGGACTTACCGATACCATTTGCACCAGAAATTAATGTTAATCTTGATGGGATTTCAATATATAGATCTCTGAACTTTCTAAATTGTTTTACATTTATATGCTCTAACATAATTAACTCCTATTTCTATATCGAATTATTTGATTTTACATCGTCACTATTTACACCAAGTAATCTTCGGTTAGAAGTAAATTGAATGAAATTAATATTCTCCTTTGGAATTATTGCCTTTTTTTCAGAAGTAACATCAGGTTCTTCACCAATTAAAATGTTATTTCCGTATGTTGTTCTATAGAAATACCAATTATTTATTTTCGTACCATCTTTAAGTACAATATTAATTTTGATTTCTTCATGAAAAACCTTTAGGGAGAGCTTAAATACAGATAAATATACCAACCAATAGAATGACATAAAAAGTGGGAAAATAAACATAGAAATCTGAATGAGATTCAGTGTTGGAAATTTCTCAGTACCTTGAATTATTTTTATTGGTTTAATTTCAAGCACCTGAAAAAATTCAGCAATATATGTTGATGATAAGATAACTAAAAAAAGAATATATCCATAGATTAAGAGAAAGCTTACTCCTACCAACAAAATACCTATAAATTTAAAAGGAAAACTTATAATGAAACTAAGGTACAAAATCCTTAGTTGTTTTACATTAAGTATTAATACAAGGGCTGCTCCAATTAGGCCAATACATATAACAAAAAGGCTAAATCCAGAAATTAAATCATTATCCAAACTTACTAAGAATGATCCGATAAAAAAACTGGTGAAACTAAGAAGAAATACTGATATATTACTTAATAATGCGAGTTCCTTTTTAATAAGTAATTTTTCTATCTTTGTTGATTTAATGAAAGAAGATAAATAAATTAATAATATAAATGCTAAAAGGATAGAAAGAATTTTAATATCTAATTTTGATAAAAGTGAAAAAATTTCCATAATATTCTCCTTATTCCAACCATTCAATACTCCCAACCTTATTCCTTACCGGACCAACCCCATCAACGCGGTGATGATAAATCAATTCCAACCTATAGCGAGCAAACTCTTCAGTAACGACGAAATGATCGGCAATGTCCGAAATGAAAACAGCTTCTTCTGCAGCTGCAGCATAAATGTTTTCAATGAAACGAGATGGCATGAGAAGATAAGCTGACATCCTTTTAGCCTGGGCTTCCGTTTTAGCAACAAGAGCACCGTCAGCAGCAACCTGTGAAATATGATGAGAATAGCAATGACAAAACTCTTCGGCTAAGATTATCCGTTTTTCGATATGATCAAGACCAGGACGAAGGTAGATGGTACCACGTCGGCCCTTTGGTTTAGGCACAGTAAATGCCTTTAGGTCACCGTGATACAACTCGTTCCAGTCGTCATCATCGAAATAGTGCTTGTCCAACGGTTTAATCTTAATACCAAATCTTCTGCAAATTTCATACATATCTATTTCATCTGCATATTTGAAAGGAAAGTGGGATAGGACTTTATTAGCTCGTTCTTCCCACATATCAGTTGTCTCTATAGGTAGTAATTGACTTAGTTGCATTAGATTCACTGCTTTCAATAGTAAAATCGTTTTATGAATTAGGTGTCCACTTACTTAATTGCAAATAATTCACAGTCCAGGGTCTAAACAAATCGCCTTAGAGGGCGACTGGTACTATTATTCAATAGGAATAAACTTTGCTGGTGCCGCTAGTTCAATTTGATCTCCTTCTTCTGCAAAGAATACATATTCTTTTTCACCATAATCACCACCAAGAATTGTGTTGACCTTCAAATCACCGTATGAACTATAAACAACAAAATTCCCACTATTACCAACAGGAACTGCTTTATACCTACTTGTAGGTATATCAGTACCAACAATGAAATTTCCTGCACTTAATTGCTTAGGCGCATCTTCTTTTTCTTTAATTTGACCAGTTACACTTGCTAGCTCAGTTTCCTTAGATTTGATATCAGTATTTAAAGTTTCAATTTCACTTTTCTTTGTATTCACTTGGTCACTTAGACTATTAATCTCATCTTCTAATTTAGTTTTATTTGTTTCAAAATCCTTAGCTTCGGCAAGAATCGCTTCATTTTTAGTTGTTTCCTCAATTAGTCCTAAGAGTTTTTGACGCTGTTCTTCAACCTTAGCTTTTTTTTCTTGTAGTTCTTCTTCTTTACCTTCGATCTCATTTAACAACTCATCATACGTAACTTTCTTTTCACTTAAAGGTACCTTAGCTAAACTATAACCGACATTATATGATATAAAGATGATTGCAATTGCACCAGCAATGACCCAAGTTACTTTGGATTTCAGTAATTTTTGTAGGTCAAAATTCCTTTTTCCCTCTTCGATTTTCAAAATAGCATCCCCTTAAAAATAAATAGTTAATCTTTACTTAAATAGTATTAGTTAATATTTACTATAATGTATGTAAAAAATTATTGAGAATTACTTACTAATCCTCAATAATATCATCGTCTTCATCATCATCCTCAAGGTCTTTTTTGATAAATTCCCACATTTTAATAAGTTGTTTAATTTTCTTTTGTGGATTAGTTGAAAGGTCATGGAAGAGAGTTGGATGTTTCTTGATTTCTTCCAAAACTTTCAAATCGTCTGGAGATATAAGGATTTCATCTTTAATATCGTATTTGATAGAAGAACCTTCTTTTCCAGTAATCAAATAGTCTGTCGTTACATTATAAAAGTCAGCTAATTTACCTAGCATCTCTGAATCAGGCTCGCTTCTTCCAGTTTCATAATGGGATAAACGAGCTCTTGAAATACCAATTTTTTTAGCTGCTTCTTCTTGAGGAACTTTTCCTCGAAGTTTTTTTAATCTTTCTCCAAGCATAGGGGAATCCCTTCCTAGTAACAGTTTTATAGTTACATTATAGATACAAATTGTATCTAAATAAATAAATGATAAAAAATGTATCAAAAAATAGTTGACGATACAAAACGTATCATTTATAATCAAGTCATAAGGTGATACAAAACGTATCAAAAGTGGGGTGAGTGCAATTGAGACAAAGGCTTGTCGATGAACGACTTAAAAGAAAATTTACACAAAAGCAAGTCGCTGAAATGCTTGATATATCTGAAGTATATGTAAGGAAAATCGAAAAGGGTCTACGTAATCCAGGTAGGGAAACGATGTTAAAGTTTGAACAACTATACGGTGTTCAGGACAGAAAACTTTTTCCCGATCTTTTTCAGGTATCTATTGATACAAAACGTATCAAGGTGATTTAACATTAGGAGGTGATCAAAGTGAACCTAGAACAAAAAGTAATCGAACTTGAAAAACGTGTTGCTGATTTAGAAAAGCAGGTCGCCGCGGCAACGACGTCCAAACCTGAAATCGATTGACAAAGAGCAGCTGAATTAATGGTAGCTAAATCTCAGAAAAGAAAGCGACAACATGGTGTAGCTTATTAATCTTGCATCTTGTTTTCGTAAAAGCTGATTATTCCTTTTACAAGTTCATCGGTATAACGCTCGTTGTGAGCACGCGCAGATTCAATTCGTTTATCGACATAATTGAAGAAGTCTGCATCTGAAACTATTTTTGAAGTGTCAACTTTGATTTCTTCTTCATATTTTGGAGAAACTTTTCGAAATGCATGGTCAGAGATCATTTCAAAGGATTTTTCATTCATTTTCACACCTCCTTCCATTCAACAACAACGTTCGACACGGAAGAGGAAAATCCTGCCAGTAGGTACGTCGTGAACAACATCGATGAATTACTCCGTCAATCAGAATTAAGAACCGATATCTTAAGAATCGCTAATGATTTGAATAGTGATGCTGATTACTCAAAAGAAGAAGCTGCTCAAGAACTTCTTAATTTACTGTATAAACACAATCTTTAGGTCAGTCCTACTGTCCACTTTGCATAGTTTTAGTTGAGGTGATAACCATGAGCAAGAAAGAAAGTCCTCTAAAAATTGGAAAAGAAACATACGGCACGATGAAAATCGAGGAAGCTTTCAAAAAAGCTCTGGAGCCGTATTTCACCCAAAACAAAAAGATACAGATAAGAGTTAAGTAATATTTTTGGCTTTACCTCTTTTTGAGGGACGAGCTGTTAAGGAGCTGATCAAATGAACGAATTACAACGTATTTTTGATTTCCAAGGTCAAGAATTAAGAATGGTAATTCAAAATGATGAACCTTGGTTTGTAGCAAAAGACATATGCGACATTCTAGACATCAAAAATCCTTCTGATGCACTAAAAAGGTTAGAAGAAAATGAACGGGCTAGATTCAATCTAGGTCGTCAGGGCCAAGCAAATATCATCAATGAATCAGGCCTATATGAATTAATCTTCGCGAGTCGAAAGACGGAAGCGAAAATGTTCAAAAAATGGGTTAAGCAAGACGTACTTCCTTCTATTAGAAAGCATGGAGCTTACATGACCCCACAAACAATAGAAAAAGCAATTACAAGTCCTGACTTCCTAATCCGACTGGCTACCAACCTTAAACAGGAACAAGAAGCTAGGATGCTTGCAGAAACAAAATTAGAGAAACAACAGCCTTTAGTAAATTACGCAATAACATGTATGGCCAGTGAAAAAGCACTTCTTGTCAGAGAAGTAGCAAAACTTGCAACTAAGCAAGGAATTGTTATTGGTGAAAGACGACTCTATCAAAAATTAAGAGAGTGGAAGCTTATTTTCGCTAATAAAAATGAACCTTACCAAGAATACCTTGATCGCGGATACTTCGAAATTTCACAAGGCGTAAAAGAAAATGCAGGAGGGACTCATGCTTGGTTAACGATGCGAGTTACACCAAAAGGTCAAGCCTACATATTCGATCGTATTAGAAAAGAAAACTCTAAGGTTTCTTAACTCATATTAATAGATTAGCAAATTATACCTATCTAGGTGGTAGAAGGGGGGTGCGTAAATATGAAAATTGGTAGAGCTGCACAAGAAGTTAAATCAGCTAGAGAAGAGATTGGAAGCACTCAATTAGAAATTACTTTTGATGATTATTTCGGTTCCCGTGAATCCATATCACAACAAGAAAACGGTCGGTACCAGGTACAACCAGAACTCACTAAGTACTATGCAGAAAAACACAACAATCCTTTTCCAGCCATACAGGCAGCACACGAATACACAAGTTGGGGGATTGCAAAGTTAAATGGTGAAGCAGTTGATCTACATAGAACGAGTGTCTCGTTAAAAACAAAAGAAGAATTAAAAGAGGCATTAGAAGCTGTTTCAGAAGCAAATAAAAAAATAACCGTTAACCCACAGAGTATTGATCAAAGAGATATCAAGGCAATCGAAACAGCTATTCAAGAATGTATCGATGCAATAACAGCATTAACACATTACGTTGCAGTACTTTGTAAGGAATACGGTATTTCCTGGATGAAAATGTGGACCCAACATAAGTTGAAGCTAATCCAAAGGAGGTTTGTGAAGCAATGATTAATGATCAGACTTTGTTTTTAGGAATGTCAGTACTTGTTTTAGTCGCTTTGATGTTCGGTTTTATGTTAGGTGCAAGAGAAAGAAATGAACAAAAAAAATAGCAGCAAGCTCTTCCGAAGCCCACTGCCAAAATTAATGTTTGAATAAATTTATTTTACCACTCATTTCGAGTGATGGCAAGAACTCTCGTTCTCGTCATTGAGTCTTAGCAACGGAGGTTCATCGTCCCCCTGGTGCTTCCCTGCTAAGGCTGAATGATGCGAATGAGCATCAAAAAAGCCCACTGGGTAGAGTGAGCTTTTGGGAATCCATGAATATGAAAACTTACATTTATTCTAATGGATTCCTCTAAATAATTCAAATGGAGGTTGAAGGAAAATGATCGAAGTACCATTCAATGAATCTGATCAACGTCGTTTATCCCTAGTTGGTGGACAGATCACTATTAAACCTAGTGGTATACCAGTATTCCAATTCAGGTCTAAAGAGCAATTTAATCTGCTCGCTTCATTAAAAAACTTACAAAACGGAGGTAAATAGCATGCAACAAATTAAATTATGGAAGCTAGAACTTAAAAACTTCAAAGGAGTTCCAAGCTTTACATTAGATTTACAAGGAGAAAATGTAAAAGTTTACGGTGATAATGCCACTGGAAAAACCACATTATTCGATGCATTCATTTGGCTCTTGTTTGATAAAGACAGCCAAAATCGTAAAGATTTTCAAATCAAAACACTTAGTAACGGTAAAAGCCTTCATGGTCTAGAGCATGAGGTTGAAGGAATATTTCTAATCGATGATAAGCAATTAGCTATACGAAAAGTATTTGCTGAGAAATGGACCAAGAAACGTGGAGCTGCACAATCAGAATTTAGTGGCCACACTACAAATTATTACATCGATGGAGTACCAGCTAAGAAAAAGGAATTTGCTGATAAGGTAGCAGATCTAGTTGAAGAAGATATTTTTAAATTATTAACTTCACCATCCTACTTCAATGAACAATTACATTGGCAAAAACGTCGTGAAATCCTTTTAGAAATCTGTGGTGATATAACAGATGCTGAAGTAATTGCTAGTAATGTGAAATTGTCTAAGCTTCCTAATATCTTAGGTAATCGAAGCATCGAGGATCATAGAAAAGTCATTGCTGCTAAACGTGCCGAGATCAATAAAGAACTTGACCGTATTCCAATCAGAATCGATGAGGTTCAACGAACAATACCAGATATATCAGAACTAAATGAACAGGAAATTCATGATGAGATTACTTTCCTTAAAAATCAAGAGAATGATAAAGAACAAGAATTGCTTGGTATTCAAAACGGTTCAGAAGTAACCGAGAAACAAAAGCAATTACGTGAAGCTGAAATGGAATTGCTTGATATAAAAAATGAGCATCAACAAGCAAATTATAGCAAGACTAATGAAATACAAAAGCAAGTATATGAGGTTAAGGGTCAGCTAGACTCTTTAAAGCATAATAGCCAGCTTCAACAAAGAGAACTTGATTCATTTCGTAATATGGCCAACTCAAAAGAATCTCAGGTATCTGATCTTAGAAGTAAATGGGGAAAGGTAAACACTGAGACATTTGAACAACATCAAACTTCATGCCCTACATGTGGACAAGACTTACCAACTGAACAAATTGAGGAATCAATTAGCCGTTTTAACCTTGAAAAAAGTAAGAAATTAGAGAGTATTCAATCCCAAGGTAAGCAAATGGCAGATGAGCTTAAAAATGTTAAATCTGAAATCGAGTCTCGAGAAGTTGCTCTTGAAATGCGTAATAAAGAATTCGCTGAAAAAGAACTTGAACTTCAAAAGGTACAACAAGATTATGAAGCAACCAAATCAACTGTATCTGATGTCACACAATCACCTGAATATCAGACTAAGCAAAAGCAAATTGAAGTAATTAAACAATCAATTAGTGAATTACAACAATCTTCATTTACTGCAGCTGAGACGGTAAAGCAATCGATCAACGGCTTTAAAACAGAAATTGCAAAATTGGAACAAGATAAAGCAAAGTTTGCTCAGGTTCAAATGGTCGAAAAACGTGTATTAGAGCTCAAAGATCAAGAAAAAGAGCTTGCTAAAGAATTTGAAGAGATCGAACAACAGCTTTTCCTTACAGAGGAATTTATTCGTACAAAGGTAAATTTGCTCGAGGGAAAAATTAATTCTAAGTTCAAATATGCTCGATTCAATCTGTTTAAAACGAATATCAACGGTGGTCTTGAAGAGATATGTGAAACAACATTTAATGGTGTTCCTTACTCTGGTGGATTAAACAATGCGGCACGTATCAATGTCGGACTAGATATTATTAATACTCTTTCAGAGCATTACAAGGTATCTGCACCGATCTTTGTTGATAACAGTGAGGCTGTTACTTCTCTTATAGACATTGATTCACAGGTTATTAGCTTAATTGTTTCAGAGGCTGATAAGAAGCTTAGAGTCGAGTATCCAGGACAATTGAATAAGGAGGCTATCTAATGAGTAATCAAAACCAATTAGCAATGGTAAAGAAGGACACAGTAGATGTAGTTGCAGCTAAGGTGAAACAATTTCAGGAGAATGGAGAGCTACATTTTCCTGCTAACTACAGTCCAGACAACGCAATGAAAAGCGCGTGGTTAATGCTACAAACTATTAAAACAGGTAAAAACGACGGATATCGTCCAGCCTTAGAGGTTTGTACGAAAGACAGTATTGCAAACAGTTTACTAGATATGGTTGTCCAAGGGTTAAATCCTGCTAAGAAACAAGGCTACTTCATCGTTTATGGAAAGCAACTAACTTTTCAACGAAGTTATTTTGGAACTATGAAAGTAACCAAGGATGTTACCGGTGCGAAAAGCATTGATGCAGCTGTTATTTATGAAGGTGACGAAGTTGATTATGAAATGGTTAACGGACGTATTACAAATCTTAAACACAAACAAAAATTCGGAAATATAAATAAGGATAAGATTTTAGGCTCTTATGCAATTATCGATCTAGGAGAAGGAAATGTTTATACCGAGTTAATGACAATTGATGAATTGAGACAGGCTTGGAGCAAGGCTCAGTTTTGGGGAGATAACCAAACAGTAGAGAAAAAGGGAACTACACATGATGAATTTAAGCAGGAAATGGCTAAGAAATCGGTTATTAATCGTGCTTGTAAGAAATTCCTTAACTCTAGTGACGATGGAAGCTTAGTCATGCAACACGCAAATAACTCTTCGGATCTATCAGAAGAAGCGCAAGTTGAAGAGGAAATCAAAGATAATGCTAACTCTGAAATTATTGACATTGAATACAGTGAAGTTAATGAGGAAGTTGAAGAAAAACAGCCTGATCAACCACAACAAAAGCAAAGCGCAATGGACCTTGAGGATCCACCATTTTGATTGAGGTCACAGCATTAGCTTCTAGTTCGAAGGGGAACTGTTACCGCGTTACAGACGGCCATACGCCCCTTCTTCTGGAATGCGGTATCAACTATAGGGAGATTCAAAAAGGATTAGATTTTAAAATGTCTGAGGTTGCTGCTTGCTTAGTAACACATGAGCATGGCGATCATTGCAAAGCCATTAAGGATGTTATGAAAGCCGGAATTGATTGCTACATGTCAGAGGGTACAGCAGGAGCGATTAATGTGCAACATCATCGAGTCAAGAAGGTTAAAGCTAAACAACAGTTTCAGATCGGTACATGGACCATATTACCGTTTGATGTTCAGCATGATGTATCCGAACCATTAGGTTTTTTACTAGAAAATCAAGCAGGAGAGAAGCTTTTATTCGCTACAGATACTTATTACATTCGATACAAATTCAAAGGCCTTACACACCTTCTAGTGGAGTGTAACTACTCCTTAGAAATTCTTAATGAAAACATCATAAATGGTAAAGTTCCACCAGTAATGAAAAAGCGCCTTATACGCTCACATTTTAGCCTAGAAAACGTTAAAGTCTTTCTAAAGGAAAATGATCTATCGAAGGTGCAAGAGATCTGGTTGCTTCATTTGAGTGATTCAAACAGCAATGCTGATCTATTCAAGAAAGAAATTATGAAACTCACAGGGAAGGTCGTTTATGTCCCAGGATAAAGTTGAAGTTGATATTTTGCTAGAACACTACTATTGGGCAAAAGATGCACCAAATAAAAAAGAGTATTTCACTAACTTAGTCGATGGTTATATAGAGGTTTATTTTCCTCATTTGGAGTTAGTAACTATCAAAGGTATGAAGGCCATCTGTAAAAAGAAATGAGATACCAAAGAGGAGGCGAGGTGATATGTCCAAAGAAGCATATTACTTTTCACACGACAGCAATGCGAGACATGACCCTAAAATTCTTTCAATGAGAAGTGTATATGGATCAGAGGGATACGGTTGGTATTGGATCATTATCGAGATGTTAAGGGAACAAGAAAATCACAAAATTGAGATTACAAAATACGTGTGGAATGCACTTGCAATGCAAACGCAATGCAACGCAGATGCAATGCATAGCTTTGTAGAAGATTGCATAAAAGAGTTTAAATTGTTGCATTCGGACGGTGAATTTTTCTGGTCAGAATCACTTTTAAGAAGAATGGAATTTAAAAGTGAAAAGTCAGA
>NZ_JAGDEL010000022.1 GCF_017497975.1 Metabacillus bambusae
TAGTTGAAAATGTTATTTTACTCATGTTGTCCCCTAATCCCCATTATCTTGAAATTAAAGTATATAAAAAAATACCTATAGATGAAACACTCTTTTATAAGTGTCCTTTCTATAGGTACCATATTAATTTAACCTCCTATTACTATTTGATAGCTAGTCTTTGTTTGAAAAGCGATATATACGAAATCTATTTAGCAGCTACAACATCGTAATATTATCATCCTGTTATGTTAAAATAATTTGTATAGATGGATCGTTCTTGAAAATAATTGCTAACTTACTCATTAAACAACTATCAAATTAAAGGAGATCTTTTAATGAACATCCTTATGAAAAGCATAATCCTCGGAATCGCTGCCACAATACAAGGTGTTGCAATGGCGACCTTTTTATTTCCACACTTTATCCCTTCTGGTGGTGCTGCCAGTGTAGGTGTTGTGGTAAATTACCTATTTCATTTACCGTTTGCGTTTACACTTTGGATCTTAAATGCGAGCTTATTACTTGCTGCAGTAAAATGGCTTGGGATAAGTAGTGTAATTTGGACCATGTATTGTGTGACAGTAACTTCTGCTACAATCAATTTCATTACGCCATTAATCAAACAGCCCATTTCAAATGTTTTACTGGATCTTACTATGGGTTCATTAGTCTTTGGAGTAGGAATAGGAATATTGTTTCGAATGGGTGCTTCTTCAGGTGGGATGGACATATTAGCTTTAATTTTGTCAAAAACAAAAGGCCTTCCACCGGGGAAGTCGTTATTTTGGATTAACGGAATTTTATTAGTACTAACAGGAGTTGTCGTTGACTGGACAATAATCTTGTATGCAGTAATTTGTCAATTTATTGGAACAAGGATCTTAGACATTATCTACAAGCTACCACTTAAATCGAGGGAATTAGAAGTGGTGAATGAGTATGAATCGATTTGATGAATATTTTTTACCAATAAATATAATTCTACAAAAGAATCAAAATTGGGGGCATTGACCTTGAGTGAAAACATTGATGACTATATCAAACAAGGGATACACGGTGTTCGAGAAATAAAACCAGATGAAAGACGTAAATTTCTAGGCACATTAAGGGAACGTGTTTTGGTGGTTTTGACAAAACAACAAGTAAGGGAAAAGGGTACATATAAAGAAGTTGAAGAACTAATGAAGAAAAATATAGAAGCAACGTTGTTTTTGAACGGAACAATGAATTACAACTATTTGTCAGATTATATTAAGCTTGCTAATCAAATCGGATCGAAATTTTTAATTTCCACAAACAAAGAATATGATTCTGAACTTGGTCTAGTTTTAGCATATGATTATGCAATAAACAAAGAGGACATTTACATAGAGAAACCAAAAGATACTTTAGAGGAAGAACAAGAAGATGATCATTACTTATTTCATTTTTTCAAAAAATTATTTTAATATTTTTGTACAAACGAAATAAATGCCTACAATTTAAATGCCATTCCATCATTAAATAAAGAGAAAGCATAATACAGATAGGGATGGATGGATATGGCCAAGAGGTATCGGGGGAAAAGCTTAAATAAATTACCTTCAAATGGACGAGGTAAATGTCCATTGTGTGGAAAGACTGGCATTAAGTTATTATATCCACATAGAACGGAAACAAATCAACTTATTGATGTTTGCAAAAACTGCCGTCATAAAGAATAAGCTGGTTTGTAAAAATCATAGATTGAGAATATTAGTCAATGCGATTTCGTGTTGGCTTTTTTGATGTTTTTAAAAACCTTCCAACGGATTAGTTTCTGGAATCTTAATTCACGGTGCTATAAAGTCTAAATAATGCAAAAATTTAATGGTGATTATAAGTAGCTTTTAGATGGAATAGTATATTAATAGGTATATATTTTTTCTTATTGATATCTTTAAGGAGGCTAGAAATTGAAAACGATAGTCACGAATATGACGGGTAGCGTCTGGAGAATATTAGTTCAGGCTGGAGATCAAGTAGAAAAAGATCAAGACGTTGTAATCTTAGAATCAATGAAAATGGAAATCCCTATTGTAGCAGATGCAAGTGGCAAAGTGAAAGAAATAAAAATAAATGAAGGTGACTTTGTCAGCGATGGTGATGTGTTAATGGAGTTAGAGTAGAATACTCTAAAAAACCGGAGGGGTATGGCATGAAGTGGCCAGAAGCTGTAACGATTAAGGAGGTTGGGCCCCGTGATGGGTTACAAAATGAGAAAATATTTATTGCGACAAACGAAAAAATAAACTGGATCAATCAATTATCACATTCAGGATTAACCTATATTGAAATTACCTCATTTGTTCATCCAAAATGGATTCCAACATTAGCGGATGCTATGGAAGTTTCGAAAAAAATAAAACGTGTAGATGGTGTAACATATGCTGCACTTGTTCCAAATTTGAAAGGTCTAGACAAAGCGATTGAAGCAAATATTGATGAGGTTTCTGTATTTATGTCTGCCAGTGAAACTCATAATAAAAAAAATATTAATAAATCCATAGAAGAGACATTCCCTGTATTGGAGAAAGTTGTAAAAAAAGCACATGCATCAGGAAAGTCAGTTCGGGGCTATATATCCACCGTGTTCGGTTGTCCATATGAGGGTGATGTATCGATTCATTCAATTGTAAATGTCTCAGAGAAACTGTTTGATATGGGAATTTGTGAATTATCACTTGGAGATACAATCGGGGTAGCGAATCCTAGACAAGTCCAAGAAGTTTTATCTGTATTATTAAAAAAATTTCCAGCAAAGTCATTAGCTATGCACTTTCATAATACACGAGGAACAGCGCTAGCTAATGTAATCGCTTCCTTTGGAATGGGTGTAACGACAATAGATAGCTCCATCGGTGGACTCGGAGGCTGTCCTTATGCACCTGGAGCATCTGGTAATCTTGCAACAGACGATCTTATTTACATGCTTGATGGGATGGGGATTTTAACTGGTGTAAACAAACAAAAGCTTGATAAAGCGGCTTTATATATCCAAGAAAAAATTGGTCGACCTTTGTTAAGTCATAACATTCAAGCTAACCAAGGGAAAATTAACTTTAATTAGAATCTAGCAATCTATATGCAAAAGAATAGGGGGGAAACACGTTGTCATTCGAAAAAACATTACAAGTGCGAGTAGAAAAAATTAAAAAGGGCGGTGCTTCAAAATACCATGAAAAAAATACAACTAAAGGAAAGCTTTTTGTACGTGAGCGGTTAGAATACCTTTTTGATGATGGTTTACAAGTGGAGGATGCACTTTTTGCAAATTGCATGGAGGAGCATTTACCTGCAGACGGTGTAGTCACTGGCATGGGTAAAGTAAATGGTCAAACAGTTTGTATAATGGCTAACGACTCGACAATTAAAGCAGGTTCCTGGGGCGCAAGAACGGTAGAAAAAATCATTCGAATACAAGAGACAGCAGAAAAACTTAGCATTCCACTCATCTATCTCGTTGATTCTGCAGGTGCTCGGATAACTGATCAAATTGAGATGTTTCCTGGTCGGCGTGGAGCTGGACGGATTTTCTATAATCAAGTCAAACTTTCCGGGAAAATCCCACAAGTTTGCATTTTATTTGGACCTTCTGCAGCAGGTGGAGCGTATATCCCTGCTTTCTGTGATGTTGTCATTATGGTTAATGGAAATGCGTCTATGTATTTAGGATCACCAAGAATGGCTGAAATGGTGATAGGTGAAAAAGTTTCCCTCGAAGAAATGGGTGGAGCAAAGATGCATTGCTCCGTATCAGGCTGTGGTGATGTTTTAGCAAATTCTGAGAAAGAAGCAATAACGCTTGCCCGTCAATATCTATCATATCTTCCTGCCAATTTTTCAGAAAAACCACCAATAAAAGAAGCTGTAACCCCTAAAGATTTTGAAAAAACACTAGAAGAAATCATCCCGAAAAATCAAAATGCCCCATTTAATATGATGGATTTAATCGAACGTATCATTGATAAAGATTCATTTTTTGAGATCAAAAAATTATTTGCTCCTGAATTAATTACTGGGTTTTGTAGAATGAATGGACAGTCAATCGGTATAATAGCCAATCAGCCGCGAATGAAAGGTGGTGTTCTTTTCCACGATTCTGCAGATAAGGCGGCCAAATTTATTACATTATGTGATGCATTTAATATCCCATTGTTATTTCTAGCAGATATTCCAGGATTTATGATCGGAACAAAGGTGGAGAGAGCTGGAATTATACGTCATGGGGCAAAAATGATTTCTGCTATGTCCGAAGCTACTGTTCCCAAGATATCAATTATTGTTCGTAAGGCATATGGTGCTGGACTTTATGCGATGGCAGGTCCGGCTTTTGAACCAGATTGTTGCCTTGCTTTACCTAGTGCATCAATTGCAGTTATGGGTCCTGAAGCTGCCGTTAATGCAGTTTATGCAAATAAAATTGCTGAATTACCTGAGGAAGAACGATCAGCATTCATTGAACAAAAACGAGAAGAGTACCGAAAAGATATCGATATTTATCGACTAGCCTCAGAAATGATCATTGACGGTGTCATCCCAGCAAACTCGCTTCGAAACGAACTACTCACACGTTTCGATACTTATATGTCTAAGTACGTAGTATTTACACATCGAAAGCACCCTGTTTATCCAGTTTAATACAAAGAATATGATGCAGGAAGGAGTATCTATGGTATGAAGTCAATTTTAACGTCATTTGAAGAAGCAGTAAGAGAAATAAAAGACGGTGTGACAATAATGGTTGGAGGTTTCGGACTTGTTGGAATCCCCGAAAATTTAATTAAAGCTCTTTGTAACTCTGGTGTAAAGAATCTCACAGTGATCTCAAACAACTGTGGTGTTGATGATTGGGGATTAGGTTTACTTTTAAAAAATAAACAAATTAAAAAAATGATTTCTTCTTATGTAGGTGAGAACAAAGAGTTTGAGCGTCAAGTATTAAACGGAGAAGTCGAGGTTGAACTAATTCCACAAGGTACTTTGGCTGAAAAAATTCGTGCTGGTGGTGCTGGGATTCCTGCCTTTTTTACACCAGCTGGTGTTGGAACACCGATTTGCCGGAACCGAGAAACACGTGTCTTTAATAGCAAGGAATATTTATTAGAAGAAGCCCTTACTGCTGATTTTAGTTTAATCCGCGCCTGGAAGGCTGATAAATTCGGAAATCTTATTTACAACAAAACTGCGCAAAACTTTAATCCAATGATGGCCTCTGCTGGAAAAACAACAATTGCAGAGGTCGAAATACTAGAAGAGGTAGGTGTGCTACCTCCTAATCAAATTCATACACCAGGTATCTATGTTCAGAAACTAGTTGTTGGAAAACAAGAAAAACGAATTGAACGTCTAACTGTTCGTGATTAAAAGCATGAAACTTTCGTGAAGGAGGTCTAATATGTCTTCGAATAGTAGAGAAAAGATTGCTATAAAAGCAGAATGTGAGATTCATGATGGCGATTATGTGAATTTAGGAATTGGGATGCCGACCCTTGTAGCAAACTATCTTTCTGAAAAAAAGCAGGTTGTCCTTCAATCAGAGAATGGATTGTTAGGAATTGGACCATACCCTACAAAAACTGAAGTAGATCCTGAATTGATAAATGCTGGAAAAGAAACGGTCACGGCTTTGAGCGGTGCTAGTTATTTCAATAGTGCTGAATCCTTTGCCATGATCCGTGGCAATCATATTGATGTTGCGATTTTAGGTGGAATGGAAGTTTCAGAGAATGGTGATCTAGCCAATTGGATGATTCCAGGGAAAATGATTAAGGGAATGGGAGGGGCAATGGACCTTGTTCATGGTGCAAAAAGAATCATCGTGATTATGGAACATACAAACAAAAAGGGTCAAGCAAAAATAGTAAAACAATGTTCGTTACCTTTAACTGGAAAAGGTGTTGTAGATCGAATTATTACAGATCGAGCTGTTATAGATGTTACAAAAATAGGCCTGAAGCTAATCGAAGTGGCAAAAGGGTTTACGGTTGAAGATATTCAAGCAACGACTGAACCCGATTTGATCATAGATGAACATGTAAAACTGGATGCTTTTTAATGACAACCATTGTCAACTGATTTAATCTTTTCATTGCGATTAAAGAAAGGATTGATAAAGGATGAATTTCGATTTGACAAATGAGCAGGAAATGATTCGTAAGTTGATCCATGATTTTGCTGAAGAAGAAGTTTCTCCAGAAGCAGACGCTAGAGACCGAACAGCTAAATTTCCAGAGGAAATCTTTGAAAAATTAGCAGAGCTTGGGATCATGGGTCTGCCTTTTCCAGAACAATATGGTGGGAGTGCAGCAGATACAATCAGCTTTACAATCGTGGTAGAAGAGCTAAGTCGAGTGTGTGCTTCTACTGGTATCACCTATTCTGCTCATATTTCATTAGGAGCAGCACCGATCCATTTATTTGGCACTGAAAAACAAAAGCAGAAATATTTAACACCACTTTGTACGGGTGAGTATTTAGGTGCCTTTGGTTTAACAGAACCAAATGCAGGGTCAGATGCTGGAGGGACTCAAACTACGGCATCTCTACATGGAGACCATTGGGTAATAACAGGTTCTAAATGCTTTATTACAAATGCAAGCTATGCAAAATATCTTGCTATTACAGCTGTAACCGATCGGTCAAAGGGGACCAATGGCATTAGCGCCTTTCTAGTACCTACAAATGCACATGGATTTACTATTAATGATCATTATGAAAAAATGGGCCTTCATGCCTCAAATACGGCTGAATTAGTTTTGGAAAATGTTAGCATTCCCAAAGAGAATCTTCTTGGTGTAGAAGGAAATGGATATAAGCAGTTTTTAGCTACGTTAGATGGCGGAAGAATTGGAATCGGAGCAATGGCTGTTGGGATTGCTCAAGGAGCCTATGAAAAATCGCTCCAATATGCTAAAGAGAGAAAACAATTTGGAAAAAGCTTGTCAGCATTTCAGGCGATACAATTTAAATTAGCTGATATGGCCATGAATATTGAATTAGCTCGAAATATGGTTTATAAAGCAGCATGGTTAAAGGATCAAGGAAAAGGGTTTAAAAAGGAAGCGGCTATTGCAAAATTATTTGCATCAGAAATGTGTATGAAGGTATGTGATCAGGCGATACAGATTCATGGAGGTTATGGCTATATGAAGGAATATCAGGTGGAAAGATTCTTTCGGGATGCAAAACTATTAGAAATCGGTGAAGGGACATCAGAGGTACAAAGAATGGTTATTGCACGCCAAATAGGCTGTTAACTTGAAGGGAGTAAAGCTATGTTCAAAAGAGTTCTTATCGCTAATCGTGGAGAAATTGCTGTGCGCATTATGCGAACGTGCAAGTCGTTGGGGATTTTTACGATTGGGGTTTACTCACAAGCTGATAAGGATGCACCTCATGTCAAAATCGCGGATGAGGCTTGTTTACTAGGTGGGCCAAGAGTAGCTGAGAGCTATTTAAACACCGATAAAATTCTCGAAATCGCTCTACTAAGTGAAGCAGAGGCAATTCACCCTGGCTATGGTCTCCTTTCTGAAAATGCTGATTTTGCAAGACGTTGTGAGGAATTGGGAATTGTGTTTATTGGTCCATCTCCTGATGTTATTGCTCGGATGGGTAGCAAAATTGAAGCACGCAAAGCAATGCAACAAGCTGGTGTACCAGTTGTTGAAGGAATATCCTATCCATTAGCAAATGCGGAAGAAGCGGTGAAGGTAGCAGAAAGTATTGGTTACCCTGTCATGCTCAAGGCTTCAGCTGGTGGTGGTGGAATTGGGATGCAAATTGTTAGGAATGCAACGGAAATTCTCAAAGTATATGAAGGAAATCAAAAACGGGCAAATGATTTTTTTGGTGACGGAGCAATGTACGTGGAAAAATATATAGAAAATCCAAGACATATTGAAATTCAAATCCTTGCAGATGGATTTGGAAATACTGTTTATTTATGGGAGCGTGAATGCTCAATACAGCGACGCCATCAGAAAGTTGTTGAGGAAGCGCCATCACCGTTTCTTGATGAGGTTACTCGTGTAAAAATGGGTGAGGCATCGGTCAGAGCTGCAAAATCAATTGACTATAAAAACGCTGGAACATTTGAGTTTTTGGTTGATGAGAATAAAAATTTCTATTTTCTCGAAATGAATACTCGTCTCCAAGTAGAACATCCAGTTACGGAAGAAATTACTGGATTAGATTTAGTTGCCGAGCAGCTGAAAATTGCTGCAGGCTGTTCATTGGATTTTTCACAGATTGATATAAAACGGGAGGGTCATGCGATTGAAGTGAGAATCTATGCAGAGGATCCTAAAACCTTTTATCCATCACCTGGAAAAATAAATAAATTAGACTTACCAAAGGGACCAGGTATTCGCCATGAACTGGGTATCCATGACCAATCAGTTGTTACACCTTTTTATGATCCTATGATTGCAAAGCTAGTTGTTAGTGGAAAGCAACGCGAAGATGTGATTGATATCCTTCAAAAAGCACTAGTAAACTACCATATTCAAGGAATTAAAACAAATATCCCAATGCTTAAAGAAGTTGTAGCTCATCCTGCTTTCCTTTCTGGTCAAGCAACAACAGGGTTTGTTGATAAGTTCATAAATAAACGTTGAACTTGGAGGGGTAATGGATGAGTAAACCAGTATTAATCTCTACACTGATGAATGAAATTGCAATTTTGACTTTAAATCGTCCAGAAGTAGCAAATTCATTATCACTTCACTTGTTAGAAGAATTACAAGAAGCAATATTTTCATATAAATTTGATCGATCTGTTCGTTGTATCATAATCACCGGGACTGGTGAAAAAGCATTTTGCGCAGGGGCAGACTTAAAAGAACGAGCAGAAATGGACATGACTCAAGTGCGAAGGACAGTTGAGACGATACGAAAAACAATTAATGAACTAGAGGCATTACCACAACCGGTCATTGCAGCAGTGAATGGTGGCGCATTTGGTGGAGGGCTAGAATTAGCATTGGCCTGTGATATCCGAATTGCTACAGAAGCGGCGAAGTTTGGTTTAACAGAGACTTCGCTCGGTATTATTCCAGGTGCAGGTGGAACACAAAGGTTACCAAGATTAATTGGAAAAGGGAAAGCAAAAGAGTTAATATATACTGCTAAAAGAATCGATGCGAAAGAGGCGAAAGAAGTTGGGTTAGTTGAATATGTGGTTCCGGCTGAATCCTTGATAAATAAGGCATTAGATCTAGCCAATCAGATTGTTAGGAATGCGCCGATTGCTGTGGAACAAGCAAAGCTATCGATTGATAAAGGCTATGATGTTGATATAAATACGGCACTATCGATTGAGAAAAGTGCGTATGAATTAACAATTCCAACGAAAGATCGATTAGAGGGTCTACAAGCATTTAAGGAAAAACGGTCGCCTAATTTCGTCGGTGAATAATAAAAATGGGGTAACTCCAAAATGAATTAGCTATAAGTTATCCTCAAAAGTTATAAAAATGGAATATGCATTATTGGAGAATGTATATACTTTAATGATATAAGATTATTCTTACTTGTCACTGAAGAAAGCGCCCGAAGATATCCCAATAATCTATAGTCAACCTAACCATAAAAAGTATTAGATTGATTGTTTAGGAGGGATTAACATGCAAGTATTTTACACCGTGCGCTCTGGTGACACACTGTATCAAATTGCGACACGATGGGAGCTACCGGTCGATTCTCTTATTGCTGCAAACCATTTACTTCCACCTTATACGATTTATATCGGTCAACAGCTTTCGATTCCACCGGGTGTCAATGTAACTCAGATTAAAAAAGGTGATACACTATTTCAATTATCTCAATTTTATGGTGTTCCACAAGCTGTAATTGTGGAAGAAAACGCGCTTCAGCCCCCCTATATGATTCATCCAGGCCAGTTACTTAAGGTACCACCTGGCGTTCCATATTATATTGTTTATCCAGGAGATACGCTTTATCAAATTGCCAAACGTTTTAATGTTGTTGTTGGGGGAACCATAAACCCTGAACCAATAAGGTTAGTTAACCAGCTCAAAAGCGATGTCATTTACCCTGGAATGAAACTTAAAATCCCGTACTCTCCGCCTCTTGTAAGTGGTTTGATTGCCTATAATTCAAATCGAGGGAGTCATGATGATATTTGGTTATATAACCCTAGCAATGGCAAGAGTGTTCAGCTTACAAACGGTTTAGGTGATCGTTTTTCTGTTCCTGTATGGTCATTGGATAGTAAAAACATTGCTTTTGTTGGAAAAAACGCTATTCTTTATGTGATTAATCTAGACAGTGGAGATATTGCTAAAATTGATCAGTTCGAAGAAGGAGAAGGTGTCCATCTAGACTGGTCATCAAACAATCACCAGCTTGCTTATATTAAAAATGCGAACATTGTTTTGTATGATATTAGTACACATCAAGTAGATCGAATTAACGCACCTGGTGCTTCAGATGTTGAATGGTTTCCGAATGGTGAGGAACTACTTTTTCAAGCACCTGATTCCTCTGGTACTAGTCAACTTTTCCGAATTCGTAAAAATGGAAACGATAGGCGGGTAGTTACGAGGAACACAGAAGGACGGTTAAACAATGTTCGTTTATCACCTAATGGAGCATATGCACTTTATACAACACCAGGAGCAAGTATATCAATTATCCATACAGTTGACATTTCAACAGGAATGACAAGTGAAGTGAAAGGTGGTCCACTAGCGAAAAATTACTTTCCTGAATGGTCACCAGATTCGAAAAATATTGCATATAGTGCAACTGCATATGAAGATAGGGGATATTTTTCACTAATTAGGTCCTCTGGAAAAAAAGGAGAAAATGATCGCACATGGGCTATATCTGATTGCTATGCAACACCTATTACATGGTCGCCTGATAGTAGAAAAATTGGTTATCTTTCTGGCTGTAATGAACAAGGAATTGCCAGTGAAATGTGGGTTGTAGATATTAAGCACCCAGCTCCCATTCGCTTAGTTGAAGGTGTTCAGATCACTTCCTTACAATGGTCTCCTAAACAAATTAGCGATCGGTGGAAGACCTATATAAGCGACGTATATAAGGTTCGATTAACCTTTCCAGCAAGTTGGAAACAAGTTGGGGACGAAAGATTTGAAGGACTAGACGGCTTTTTCCAAATTGCTGCAATTTCCAGTAGTTCAAATATTGATGAGGTATGTCATAATGAAGCATTTCATCAATTGATGCCATATGGGTCTCAACCAACAATAAATAAAAGCAAGATTCAATTTCAAGATGCGTGTTTTATCTACCCTTCACAGGATCAGCCACAGGAAATGAAGGGGCATGCAGCATTAATTGTTAAATACCCAGAACCTATTCAAATCCAGGGCACAATTTATCACTTCTTTATTTTATGGGCAGATATGGATCATATAAATAAGATAGGATCCACACTCAGCTTTATCTGAAAAATAATCTAGGCAGACATGGGTTTAGCAAGATACCTGTCTGTCTTTTTTCATTTATTAATAAAATTCTTTTATTTTGGATAAATAATTAACGTATGTCGGTTATATATTAGGCTCAGTTAAAGCTGACTATTGATTTTAGCACTTTGTTTGATTGGAGTTGTAAGGCGTGAGACTCCTGCGGGAGGCACACGGACCGCCCGCGGAAAGCGAACGCCTGTAGCGGAAATTAACAACCAAGTTTAACAGACCATATATTAAAAGAAATTCGCTGATAATTGTGATATTAAGATGTAAAATACGAATAAAATTTCTTTTTATTTATTAATTGTTCGTTTATAATATCGATAAATAGAAGGAGAGGATATGACGCATGTTTAATTCAAAGAAGATTTTATTGCTAGGGTCAGGTGAATTAGGAAAAGAGGTTATGATTGAGGCTCAACGTCTTGGTGTTGAGACGGTTGCTGTTGATAGATATGAAGGTGCACCAGCAATGCAAGTAGCACATCGGAGTTATGTTATCGATATGCTCGATCCGAAGGAAATAAGGGATATTGTTGAAAAGGAAAAACCTGACTTAATTGTTCCAGAAATAGAAGCAATTGCTACTTCTGAACTTATCAAATTAGAAGAAGAAGGCTTTCAAGTGATCCCCACTGCACGAGCAGCAAAACTAACGATGGATCGTGAAGGGATTAGAAGACTTGCTGCAGAAACATTACAGCTACCAACAGCTAAATATGAATTTGCTGATACATATGAAGAATTTGAGCAAGCTACAAGAGACATTGGTTTTCCATGCGTAATTAAGCCACTTATGAGTTCATCAGGCAAAGGACAAAGTGTTTGCCACTCTGAAGAAGAAATTGAGGAATGTTGGAAAATAGCAATGGAGGGTGGAAGAGTGCAAAACGGAAGAGTCATTATCGAAGAATTCATTCGATTTGATTCGGAAATCACACTGTTAACCGTTCGTGCGGTCAATGGAACAAAGTTTTGTGCACCAATTGGTCATATCCAAAAGGATGGAGATTATATTGAATCATGGCAACCACATCAAATGACTGTGGGACAAATTAAAGAGGCAAAGAAAATTGCTCAGGTGATTACAGATGAGCTAGGTGGTTATGGATTATTTGGTGTAGAGCTATTCCTTGCACAAGATAAGGTATATTTTAGCGAAGTCTCCCCACGTCCGCATGATACAGGGTTAGTTACACTAGTGACACAAAATTTATCTGAGTTTGCTCTCCATATACGAGCTATATTGGGCTTTCCAATTCCTGAAATTACGCTTGTAACACCTGGAGCAAGTCGTCCATTAAAAGCAATCGAAGAAATGAATGAATATAGAGTCGAAGGATTAGAACAAGCTCTAGCTGTACCAAATACACAGGTGCGAGTATTTGGAAAACCTGTAACAAAAGTTGGTCGTAGAATCGCAGTTACCTTATCTACAGCAGAAACCGTTGAAACAGCAAAAAAACAGGCTAAAAATGCTCTCGATTATTTAACGATAAACAATAACAATCACATTTAATTTCCCAGGGAAGCGCAGATTTAGACACCGTTATCGATTTTTTGTGTTTTTATGTCATATTACGTTAGAATATTTGAATGGACTTAAAAGTTAAAAGAAGTCCATTTAGATAATAATAAATGGTGTATGATCCTCAAATTGCTCTCTTGTAATAAATATATAATTTATTTGTAACTTGGTAAAATCATAAGATACCTCCTGAATAAATATACTTATATGGGAGCATAAATCCAAAGAATTCAGATCAGTAACTTCATTTTGTAGTTAAATACTGCTCCTTAATCAGAAGAAGCAGGAGGGAACCACATGACGTGTAAAAGCTGTGATGGTAGTAGATTAATAAACTGTCAAAACTGTTCTGGAGAAGGTTTTGATTTTGGTAATCACAAGTGTGATTCATGTTCTGGTGAGGGTGTCATTACATGTTCAACATGTGAAGGAAAAGGTTCGATTGGATTTTTTAAGTGGTTAAAGTCTAGTTAATAGAATATTACTGAAATCATGTTAACAAAAAGTTCTACTTAAATTATATTTAAAATGTGGTGGAAATAAATCAAGAAGAGCCTAACACTAAAATGGTTGTAAATCGATCATTTGTGATTAGGCTCTTTTTTTAGGCTGTTTTCGCAAACTTTGTTGCTATTTACCAAGTAATGCGGTGTGGTTGATTGCAGCGAGAGTTGCTCGCTTTCCGCGGGGCGGGCGGTGAGCCTCCTCGGCGTAAACGCCTGTGGGGTCTCACCCTGTCCCGCTGCTCCCGCAGGAGTCTCACAATCCGTTCCAATCAACCTGAATTAGTTTTTATTTTAAAAGCAACAATCTCTTAGAAAACAGGCTTTTTTATGAGTTTTTTTAAATGTTTTCGAGTTGTATTTCATAAGTTTACATAATTTTTATTATCACATCGTTTAATTGGAATTTATATTCAGTTTCTTTAACTCCTGTATTCCTGTAATAAAGATTTAGTATCATCATTCATTCTAAGTTGATTTTCCCTATGTTGTTATAGATTTTAAAAATAATAAGTGCTCAATTGGACACATTAAGATAAAAAGGAAAGAATCTGATTTCAACAACTGGAGGAAGCTAAATGGATGCTATGACCTTTGTCTTATTTGGAGCTACAGGGGATTTAGCTAAACGAAAAATTATCCCCGCATTATACAGTCTTTATGTTGATCAGAAATTGCCTCCTTCATTTTCTTTCATTGGAGTAAGTATAACTGAATTATCAGATGAGGAGTTTCACGAGCATATTGAACAATCTGTACATACATTTTCTGAAGGTGGGTCAAATGATTTTTCAAAAGTAAAAGAATTTCTTCCATCAATTCGTTATTGTAAATTAGATGTGACGAATGAAGGGGAGTACAAAAAATTACTTAAACTTATTCAACTTCGTGAAGAGGAATTGAATATTCCTGAGAATCGCATGTTTTATATGTCCGTTGCTCCAACATTTTTTGATGTCATTGCCTTGAATATTAAAAAAAGTGGATTGGGCTCAACTAAAGGGTGGAAACGTCTTATTATTGAAAAACCATTTGGACATGACTTAAAATCAGCCCAAGAATTAAACGAGAAGTTGAGCACTACCTTTCAGGAAGAGGAAATTTATCGGATTGATCATTATCTAGGTAAACCAATGGTACAAAATCTGGAGGCTTTAGAATTTGCAAATCCGATATTTCAAACACTGTGGAATAATCAACATATTGCCAATATTCAAATTACTGCAAGTGAAACAGTAGGAGTAGAAAAAAGAGCAAGCTATTATGACAAAGCTGGCGCAATTCGGGATATGTTTCAAAACCATATGATGCAATTATTAATGATGTCAAGCATGCATTTACCAAAACGAATTACTGCAGCAGATATTAGAAATGAAAAAAAGAAAATCATTGAATCTGTTCGTCCATTGAAAAAAGAAGATGTTCATTCAGATGTTATTCGAGGTCAATATGGACCAGGTGAAATTGATGGTAAATCAGTTATTGGATATATAGAAGAACCTGGAATTGCACCATCATCTAAAAATGATACGTTTGTAGCAGTTCGATTGTGGATAGATGACCCTTTTTGGAAGGGTGTACCATTTTATATTCGAACCGGCAAACGAATGAAGAATAAGTCCACACGCATAGTTATTGAATTTAAAAATCATTTAAAAGAGTTATATGTAAATCAAAATGAGGAACCGACACCAAATTTATTAATCATTGGAATTAACCCAAATGAAGGAGTATCTTTACAATTAAATAGTAAAAATCCATTAAAGGATGGAAAGATCGAGCCGATAAATATCGAATTTTCAGCGGATCAGGACGATGTTCCAAAAGCATACGAACTCTTATTAATAGATGCTTTTGAAGGAGACGCTACTTTCTTTGCTCATTGGACGGAGGTTGAACTATCTTGGAAATGGGTACAACCTATTCTAGAAGCATTTGACGAAAATCTTGTTCCTCTTCATATTTATCCTACAGGATCCTATGGACCAGATGCTTCTCATCGATTACTTGAAGAGGACGGATTTGGCTGGTGGTTAGACAAAAGGTCTCATGAATTATCAAATATTGCTTCCACTGAAGAAACCTAATGTTTAAAGAAACAATTCTTCTTTTTTGATATCACTCGAATTTAACCTAGGAGGTAGAGAATGTGAAGGTAGGAGTCATTGGTCTAGGGAAAATGGGATTAAACATTAGCAAAAATCTTCTTGACCACAATCACGACGTTGTTGCGTTCGATATAAATCCAAGTGCGGTTGAAGAAATTAAAGAGTATGGTGCCAAAGGTACATTAAGTTTAAAAGAACTGGTTCAATCGTTAGAAAAGCCAAGAGTACTATGGATTATGGTTCCACATTCAGTTGTAGATTCTTTAATTAACGATGTAACCCCATTCTTAACAGCCGGGGATATTGTAATTGAGGCTGGTAATTCACATTATAAGGAATCAATACGCCGTTCGGAAGAATTCAAAAAACTCGGGGTAAACTTTCTTGATGCAGGTACATCAGGTGGCATGGAAGGTGCTCGAAATGGTGCAAATTATATGATCGGTGGAGATCCAGAGGCTTGGAGGATTGTTGAACCAATTTTCCGTGATACCGCTGTAGAAAAAGGTTATTTATATACAGGGAAATCTGGTAGTGGTCACTTTTTGAAAATGGTTCATAATGGGATTGAGTATGGCATGATGGCAGCGATCGGTGAAGGATTTGAAGTTTTAGAAAAGAGTGAATTTGAGTATGACTATGAAAAAGTAGCTAGAGTTTGGAGTAACGGTTCAGTTATCCGTTCATGGCTAATGGAGTTAACGGAAAGTGCATTTTCAAAAGATGGAAAATTGGAAGACATCAAAGGAGTCATGCACTCATCAGGTGAAGGGAAATGGACGGTTGAAACTGCATTAGATTTACAAGCAGCTACGCCTGTAATCGCCCTGTCTCTCTTAATGCGCTATCGTTCCTTGGAAAATGATACATTTACAGGAAAAGTGGTAGCAGCTTTACGAAATGAATTTGGTGGACATGCTGTTGAGAAAAAGTGAAATAAAGAATTCATTGGAGAGTCTTTTGACTCTCTTATTTTTTTGGTTTTTTTAATGTTGATTAAAGAATTATGTAATAATATAAATAGAAAGATTATATTGATTTAGATCGTAAGAGGAAAAGAAAGGAATGAAATAAAAATGTCAGATATTCATCCGGTTATTAAGAAACTACAATTTAAAGACAAGGGACAACATGTATTAATTATAAATGCACCAAAAGCATACGATGAAGTTATTACTGGGTTTGAAGGTGAAATACATATAAAAGCTGGGAATGATGGATATGATTTTGTACAAGTCTTCGGAACCTCGAATGAGGAACTACAAACATTAGCTCGTAGCGCTGAAGCCAATGTGAAAGAAGATGCTCTCTTTTGGCTTTGCTATCCTAAGAAATCATCAAAGCTTTACAAAGGGTCAGATTGCAGTCGTGAAAGTGTAACTAAAATGCTTTCCATTGAAGGCTACGAGCCTGTTCGACAAATCGCTATCGACGAGGATTGGTCAGCTCTGCGTTTTCGGAAGGTCGAAAATATTAAGTCGATGACACGAAAGTTTGCTGTTACGGAAAAAGGAAAAATACGTACAGATCAGTAAGGTTTAAGATGAAAATTAATAAGTATTAAGCTCTGTTAAAGCTCACTGTTGTTTGGCACACTTGTTGATTGGAGCGGAAAGAGAACTTGCAGCGAAAATCAACAACCAAGTTTAACAGAGCCAAGTATAAAGAAAAGCAGGGATAAAATAAATGGTAGACCTTACAGAAATCAATTATTTAGCAGTTCTACTAGCAACACTAGCAACAATGGTTATTGGATTTTTATGGTATTCACCTATATTGTTCGGAAATGTATGGATAAAGCAAATAGGTATAAAAGAGGAAGACATGTCTGGGGGAGGACCTATGACATATATTTTGACAGCCTTAACTGCATTATGTGGTGTGTTCGTATTGTCAATTCTGTTTACGATGATTAGCGAACAAACGATTTTATCAGGAATGTTCCTTGGTTTATTAATCGGAATTAGCATATCTGCGAAAATTGGTATGAACTTTTTATTTGAAAATAGAGGGATAGGTTTATATTTAATAACGATAGGATACCATCTTGTCTCTTACCTCATAGCAGGCATTATCATCGGTTCGATGTAATTTAGTAAATAGACATGTTCAACAAGAAATAACCAGTACTTAAGAGGATACTTAAACAAGAGAATGGACCGATCGTCGTTTACAAGCTTTAACAATTCTCTTATAATTACGTAGACTCAAAAAAACGAATAGTAGCAAATAGGTTCTTACCATTGTTGAAAATAACTATGGTAAGAATAATAGGGAAGTTGGTGTAAATCCAACGCGGTCCCGCCACTGTAATCACGGAGCGACATAACCTAAACCCACTGTAACACATGTTATGGGAAGGGGGTTGTGAAAGCAAGGATGTGTAAGCCAGGAGACCTGCCTATTTGTCCAGATCAAGTAACCTTCGAGGAAAAGGGAATTGAAAGAATAAGAGGAGAAATTAATTAGAGGACACTCGAATTAACTCCTATTCTTTTAAACTCTCGCCTTTCCTTATTGGATAGGCGTTTTTTTGTTCTAGTTTAGGAAATTATAAAATTCTTGAACTGTGGATAAGCGCACGACATCCAGCTTCAGCGCCTAGCCCCTCGAGGTCATAAGCTAATTTAGAATTGAAGGCAAAGAACGCCTTCTATTCTAAATCATCTTATTTGCCTGAGGCTGATCAAGGCGCTTGCGCTTTTGTTAATTAAATTGGTAGGGGGAATCTCAGGTGGAAGAAAAACAAAAAGGATTAACACTCATTTTTACAGGTAATGGTAAAGGTAAAACAACAGCCGCAATTGGTCTAACAGTACGAGCAGTTGGTCAGGGATTTTCAGTAAAGTTTCTACAATTTATAAAGTCAAAAGGAAGATCGTATGGAGAAAAAATATCACTAGAAAAGTTAGGTGTTGAAATGATTCAGCTTGGTGAGGGATTTACATGGACAAAAACTCCGGAGGTTCATAGAAATGCACTAGAGTCAGCATGGAAGGTAGCAAAAGAGACAGTTATGTCTGGTAAATATGATGTAGTTATTTTAGATGAACTGAATAACGCACTTGCGATCGATTCATTTCCAATTGATGACGTTCTACCAATCAATGAGGTAAAAGAGCTTATTCAAACGAAGCCACCACATGTTCATCTTGTCATTACTGGGAGAAATGCAAAGGAAGAAATAAAAGAATTGGCAGACTTAGTTTCAGTCGTAGATGTAGAAAAGCATTATTATGACGAAGGTATACCAGCAGTAAAAGGAATCGAATTCTAGTTTTCGAATAGGAGGAAGAGCTTTGTCACAACGTCTAGTCATTGCAGGAGTTTCAAGCGGAGTTGGCAAAACTACGTTTACAATTGGTTTAATGGCTGCACTAAAAAAAGAGGCCTCAATGTTCAAGGTTTTAAATGTGGTCCAGATTACATAGACACAAGCTTTCATACCGCGGTTACGGAACGGCCATCTCGTAATGTAGACGAATTTAGAGGTGTATTTTTAAATTATATTCGTGAAAAGAACGGCCTCCAGCCTATTCTGAAAAGAGAATCCTTTGAAGACACCCAAAAAAAAGATTTCGACCGCCTAGCTGATCATGTTCGTAACGCGCTTGATATCGAATTCCTATTTGAAATAATGGCTCAATACGCACAAAGAAAGAGAGATTAAAAAATGATTACAAATTGTAAAATACAAGAGACTTTGCAATCTATTCAAAATCTTAATGACGTAAAAATGCAAGAAGCAAAAGAGTATGTGAATTCTTTAACAAAACCGATCGGAAGCTTAGGGAAATTAGAAGAACTGGCAATTCAGCTTTCCGGTATAACAAATCAAGTATTTTCTGAAGTTACACCTCCGGGTATTATCGTATTTGCTGCCGATCATGGGATTAGTGAAATGGGGGTTTCTGCCTATCCAAAAGAAGTAACGACCCAAATGGTTTACAACTTCTTAAATGGAGGTGCAGCAATTAATGTATTTGCAAAACAAATAAATGCTTTTCTTAAAATTGTTGATATTGGGGTAGCCGAAGATATTAACCATAACGAGTTGATTAATAAAAAGGTGAAATATGGTACGAATAACTATGCGCATGAAAATGCTATGACAGAGGAAGATGCGAAACAAGCCTTAATTGTGGGAATGGATATGGCCCAACTAATGATCGAAGAAGGTGCTAAGTGCATAATCGTTGGTGAAATGGGAATAGGGAATACGGCAACCGCTAGTGCAATTGTATCGGTTATAACTGGATGTTCAGTCGAGGAAGTAGTAGGCTTAGGGACAGGAATCTCTGATGAGGTTCGAAATAATAAGGTTTCAATCATTTCAAAAGCATTATCAGAAAGAAAACCAAACCGAACAGATGCAATTGATATTCTAACAAAAGTAGGAGGTCTAGAGATTGCGGGGATGACAGGAGCTATTATTAAAGCTGCTGAACGAAGAGTTCCAGTGATCCTGGATGGCTTTATTAGTACAGCTTCTGCTCTATTAGCTGTCGTTCTAGAGGAGAAGGTAAACGATTATTTGATTGCTGGCCATATGTCAAAAGAGCAAGGTCATATCCATGCCCTATCATACTTACATAAATCGCCACTATTAAATCTTGATTTAAGATTAGGGGAAGGAACAGGAGCCGCACTCTCATTTCCATTATTTGAAGCAGCAACAAGAATGATGAAGGAAATGGCGACTTTTCAATCAGCAGGCATTGCAACTGAAAGTCAATCGTCCAAATTTTAGTGAAAATTCATTTACACATACTATTTCTTCTTTTATAATAATGCATGTCACAAAAAAACGAATATTCAACAATAGGTCCTTAAACGACAAGATTTTGAGGATAATAGGGAAGTTTGGTGAAAGTCCAACGCGGTCCCGCCACTGTAAACGTTGAATGTAGCTAAAAACACCCACTGTATAAATGATATGGGAAGGGTTAGCTATAATGATGATGCGTTAGCCAGGAGACCTGCCTATTGTTTTGTAAAAGTATCCTTCGAGGAAAAGGATGGCTTTATAATGCTGGTGTCTTTTGATATTTACATTGTAAATCACCATTTCCTTTATGCATTTATCGCCTTTTCCACGTGAATAGGCGTTTTTTTGTGCGAAAATGAATAGGAGTGGTAAGAATGAAAACTGTAATGAAGAAATGGCTTTTCCTAAGCATCATGGTAATGATGATCAGCGTATTCACAATTGCTTGTGGAAATGCAGAAGATAAAGCAACAGATGAGAAGGAAACTACTTTGAAATCTGAAGCAACAAATGAAGGGGAAACCAAAGCTACCTTTCCAGTAACAGTTACCGACGGAACGGGTGAAGAAGTAACAATTGAATCAGAACCTAAAACAATTGTATCTGTTATTCCAAGTAATACAG
Source organism: Metabacillus bambusae (assembly GCF_017497975.1). Classification (GTDB taxonomy): domain Bacteria; phylum Bacillota; class Bacilli; order Bacillales; family Bacillaceae; genus Metabacillus; species Metabacillus bambusae. The sequence goes on from NZ_JAGDEL010000022.1 coordinate 21,000, forward strand.
AAATAACATTTGCTTTAGGGCAAGGTGATAAGGTTATTGGTGTAGATAACTACAGTAATTATCCTCCAGATGTTGAGAAGATTGAAAAAATAGGTGACCAACAATTAGATGTCGAAAAAATATTGGCTCTACAGCCTGGTCTTGCATTAGTAACAGAGTTCCAACATGAAAACAATCCCGATATTTTAAAGCAATTTAAAGAGGCTGGTATTGATGTCATTGTTATAGGAAGTGCGGAATCATTTGAAAATGTATACAATACGATTACTTTAATTGGTCAAGTTACAGGTGCGACAAAAGAGGCTGACACGATTGTCAAAGAAATGAAGGATCGTTTAGCTGAAATAAAAGAGCAGGCAAAAGCTGTTACTGAAAAGAAAGCTGTCTGGGTAGAAGTTTCACCAGCACCAGACATTTTTACAACAGGTCAAGATACATTTATGCATGAGATGTTAGAAGTAATAAATGCAACCAATACTGCGGGTGAACAAAAAGGTTGGGTCAAAATGACCGAAGAAGAAATTGTAACATTAAATCCTGATGTTATTATTACAACATACGGATATTATGTTGAAAATCCAGCTGAAGGTGTATTAAACCGTGCTGGCTGGGAAGAAGTGCCTGCTATCAAAGATAAACAAGTTTTTGATGTAAATAATGATACGGTTACAAGACCAGGACCACGATTAATTGATGGGGTTGAGACGCTTGCAAAGCTTATTTATCCGGAAATCTTTGACAAATAAATTCGTATGGATGTATCTAATATGTGGAGTGTTCGTGCTAAGTACAGCACTCCTTGGTTTATTTATTAGTAGTGTTCATTATCCAATTACAGTAATCATGGATGTATTAGCTACAAAAATAGCCGGAATAAAGATATTTAGCGAGGAAATTCCCAAAACAGCAGAGTCGATCATTTGGGAAATTCGATTCCCTCGTGTTTTATTGGCGTTTTTTGTTGGTGCAGCACTATCATTAGCAGGGGCAGCCTTTCAAGGGTTACTACGAAATCCTCTTGCAGATCCGTACACGATCGGTGTTTCTTCAGGTGCTTCTTTAGGTGCAGTTATCGTTCTATATTTTCAAATTACCATCACCTTTCTAGGTAGCTATACATTACCAGTTATCGCTATATTAGGTGGACTATGCACTATGTTTATTGTTTTTGCTGTGACCCACCTATCCAATCGAAGGCTTTCAATTGAGACGATTATCCTTGCTGGCATTATAGTCAGTTCTTTCATAGGAGCTGTTATTTCACTTATCATTGCCTTAAGTTCACGTGAAGATATTCGGCAAATTTTATATTGGCTAATGGGGAATGTAGGGATGAGAGGCTGGAGTCATGTCAAGCTAATGATTCCCTTCTTTCTTATTGGTGCTTTGTTATTAATAATCCGTTCTAGAGAGTTAAATGCATTTGCTTTAGGTGAAGAATCAGCTGAACATTTAGGAGTAAACGTTCAGAAGGGAAAGATTTATATTATCATAGGAGCATCCTTACTAACAGGAGCAGCTGTTTCTGTATCTGGATCAATAAGTTTCGTTGGATTGGTTATCCCGCATTTTGTTCGGTTATTAATCGGACCAAACCATAGACATGTCCTACCTTTATCAATGTTGGTTGGTGGGGGATATTTGATCCTTGCCGATCTTATCGCCCGGACAATTATTTCACCTAGTGAACTACCTATTGGGGTGATAACAGCTTTAATTGGTGCACCAGTCTTTGCTCTACTATTAATTAGAGAACGACTAGGAAGGGGATTATATGATTGACATTAAGCAATTATCTGGAGGGTATGAAAAAACGTCAATTATAAAGGATGTTTCACTTACCATCGAGACCGGTCATTTCTTTGCGCTTATTGGTCCGAATGGGAGTGGAAAAACAACACTTATAAAATTAATAACAGGTGTATTGCCAATAAAAAAAGGAACGATTACTATTTTTGAGCAATCACTTCATAGTTATTCAGCCTTAGAAAGAGCTAAGATCATAGCCGTTTTATCACAGGAACCCCAGGTTGAATTCGATTTTCATGTGGAAGAAATTGTTATGCTAGGACGTTATCCACACCAAAAAGGATTATTAAAACATATTTCTAAAAAAGATCGTCAAATAGTGGATAAGGTTATGAAACAAACCGATGTATTTCAGTTTCGAAAACAACCATTTAAGAGACTAAGCGGTGGAGAGAAGCAGAGAGTCTTATTAGCTAAAGCTCTTGCACAGGAGCCAAAGATCCTATTTTTAGATGAACCTACAAACCATCTTGATATAAAACATACGGTTAGGATGCTGGATCATTTAAAGGAATATCAAAGGAAGCATCATTTAACGATTGTTGCTATTTTACATGACTTAAATACAGCCGCTCTATTTGCAGATAAGATAGGCTTACTTGATGGTGGAAAATTAATTGAGACAGGTGAATTGTCTCTCTTACAAAATGAACATCAGCTAAGTGATGTATACGAAGTAGGGATTAAGAATAATTTTCACCCGGTTATCCCAAAACCACAAATCACGGTTATTCCTAACCAAGTAAAAAAAGAAAGCCTTCGACTAGAATATGAGTTAAAACAAACTGATCAATCTATCCATCTTACATTTCACCATCCTTTAAGAACAATCTCAAACGGTGTTTTAGGAGAAGGCCTGCAGTGGGCCAAAAACTTTTGTAATTTTCATGTCAAAAAAGATTATAACTGTTCAAATCCTAAAGAGGATATTATTTGCTGGTTAAGAGAAGCTGATATTTCTGAGTATGGCACGATTGGGATGATGACAGCAGTGAACCTGAAAGATATGAGTATCATAAAAGAAACGTATGAAGAGGTTCAAATACTAACAGTCATAACTGCGGGTGTTGGAAATGCAATTGATATTACTGAACCTTCCTCTAGTAATAAAGGCTATCAAATCGGAACTGTAAATATTATGGTTTTTATTGATGCTCATTTAACTGATGGTGCTTTAGTAAATGCCGTTCAATCTGTCACAGAAGCAAAGACGAAAGCCTTCACTGAATTACATATTAAAGATGCTGTTACTGGTACAATTGCCACAGGAACATCTACAGATAGCACACTTATTGCAGCAACTCAAAAGGGTGAGCCTACACCATATGCAGGATCTGGAACTGTTATTGGGAAAGGGATTGGTATGTCTGTTTATAAAGCGATGATCAAAGCTATGCAAAAATATGAAAAACAAAGAGAACAGCAACTATGAGTGTCTTTGCTATGCATTTTTATATGATCATTACGGCGATTATTATTGATTTACTTATCGGTGATCCAAGGTGGCTTCCACATCCTGTAATCATCATGGGAAAAGCGATAAGCTTTCTTGAAAAGATGTGGAATAGGGAGAGGTTTCGCAAGTTGAAAGGAATGCTTCTAACTATAACAATTGTTGGTGGGACCTATATCTTTGTTTATTTTCTACTTAAAATTGTGAATTATATCCATCCTTACGCTACATTTTTTGTGGAAATGTATCTTATTTCTACGACAATTGCTATGAAGGGATTACATAAAGCAGCCAAAGAAGTGGCGATCCCACTGTTACATGGGGATCTGTCTTTAGCTCGTAAAAAGTTAAGCTTTATTGTTGGGCGTGATACGGAAGAACTGCACACAGATGAAGTGGTTCGCGGTACTGTCGAAACCGTTGCTGAAAACACTGTTGATGCAATCATTGCTCCATTATGTTGGGCACTGATTGGTGGTGCACCACTAGCGATGGCATACCGTGCAACAAATACATTAGATTCAATGGTCGGTTATAAAAATGAAAAATATAAACAATTTGGTTGGGCATCAGCTCGGTTAGATGATGTATTGAATTGGATACCAGCTCTGTTAACTGCAATCTTTATATGGCTTTTTTCATGGTTCGTTCCCAATTCAAAAAAGTGGAATGCTTTTGTTGTAACAGTTCGGGATGCTAAAAAGCACCCAAGTCCGAATAGTGGTTGGCCAGAGGCGATGACTGCAGGGCTGTTAGGCGTTGTTTTAGGAGGAAAGAATCGTTACCAAGGAGTTGTTTCCTACCGAGCAGAAATGGGCAACCATACACGTATGCTTCAGCCTAAAGATATTCAAAAAACGATTATTTACATGCATGGTGCATGGATTATGTTTGTCCTTATACTATTCTTAGTTCATATGAATCTATAGAGAAGAAAGGTGTGGTGAAGATGGAGTGGCCAGAGCATGGTGGGCAGCCGAAGAAAATTTTAGAATTAAAAGGAATTAATAAAGATGATTTATATGTTGACTTTAGTGCAAATATTAATCCATTAGGACCTCCAATTGCTTTAAAAGAGAGCTTTAAAGAAGCGTTTAACCAATTCGAAAAGTATCCTGATCCCGATTACCAAGAAGCTACTAAGTTACTTGCTACTCATGAAGGGGTAAGGCAAGAACAGACTCTCTTAACAAATGGAGGCTCTGAAGCGATCTTCCTAGTTGCCCAACAATTTGCTGGGAAAAAGGCGTTAATAATCGAACCTACATTCTCTGAATATGAAAGAGCTTGTCACGTATTTCAATTATCTGTATCCCATCTTTCTCTTCAACAAGAGGATCATTTTTCTTTTCCGCTTGAAAAGGTTATACGCAAAATAGAAGAGGTAGATGTGGTTTTTTTATGTCGTCCGAATAACCCAACAGGAACTTTAGTCGACATTGAAGACATCAAGGCAGTTCTTGAAAAAGGCATCGAGTGTCAAACAACGATTGTAATCGATGAAGCATTTATTCACTTTTTACCATCACATATAACTGACTTAGCGTTCCTTATTGATCATTTTTCAAACTTTGTATTACTGAGATCATTGACTAAAATTTTTTCAATTCCTAGTTTGCGACTTGGTTATGTTGTTGCAAGGGAAGAGATGATTTTCCAATTGAAGAGAAGTCAGATACCTTGGAGTGTAAATGGCATTGTAACCTCTATACTCCCTTGTTTAGTTACTCAGCATTTATTTATTGAAGAAACAAAAGCTTGGTTACAAAGGCAGCTAAAACTTTTAACCGCCGAGCTTTCAAGATTAGGCTTCTATTATTCTCCCACTCTTGTAAATTTTTATTTATTAAGAGATCTTGATCAACAAGCAGATACTGAACAATTATTTCTTTATTTAGTAGAGAATAACATTATTCCACGACATACTCATACCTTTAATGGTCTTGATGGCAACTATTTACGATTAGCAGTTCGAACTGAGGCTGAAAATAACTATTTACTACAAACGTTACGCAGTTGGAGAAACAGGCAATGATAACGTTTATTTCTGGTGGTGCTCGTTCAGGTAAAAGTTCTTTTGCAGAAAATTATGCCCTTGAATTATTCAAAAAAGCTGGTCGAAAAGAGACATTACTTTATATAGCTACTGCAGAAAGAACCGATTGTGAAATGGAAAATCGAATAACTCGGCATATTGTAGAAAGAGAATCAATTTGGCATACAATTGAAGCACCTATAGAAGTAACACGAGTATTACAAACAGTAAAGGAACAGGAAGTCATTTTATTGGATTGTTTGACTGTTTGGATAAATAACATGTTATATAAAGGAAAGACCGATATCGGGATGATTTTAGAAGAAGTTTCAAAATGGATTAAACTAGCTGAGGAGAATCAACTGGAATTAATCATTGTCTCAAATGATGTTAACGAAGGAATCCAAAGTGACAATTTGTTTATCCACGAATACATCTATAAGCTTCAAAAAGTTCACAGTCTAGTTACTTCTAAAGCAGAATCAGTTTATCAAGTCGTCGCAGGAATACCGATTAAATGGAAAGGCTGATCATGATGAAGCATTACATATTAGGATTTATTTTAGCCATGCAATTTTTAACACGTATCCCGATTCCTATCGAATGTCCTTGGGAAAAAAAATCAATAAGAGGGGCACTTACTTCCTTTGGGATCGTTGGGTTAATCATGGGAGGTATTTTAGCTATAGCCATTTCAATCACAGATTCGGTATTACCTGGATGGATGATTGCACTATTGATCGTGACTATATGGGTGTTTTTAACTGGAGGATTACATTTAGATGGATTAATGGATGTGGCCGATGCGGTGGGTTCAAATGCTACCTTTACGAAAAAGCTTGAAATCATGAAAGATCCTCAAGTTGGTAGCTTTGCTGTCCTTACCGCCATCTTTCATCTCACTTGGAAAGTAGCATTCGTCTATGGGGTTATTCAGACAGATCAACTGAAACCCTTACTGTACTTTCTTATTTTGATCCCAGCATTCAGTCGATTAATCCCGCTTTACTTATTATATTACCTTCCAGTAATGAAGCAGGAAGGGCTTGCCTATCAATGGAAGCAGCAGCTAACTGGCCGTGAGGTGATTATTGGCACTACAATCGTTTTCCTTTTTACACTAGTTTTTCCATACACGCTATTGCTCTTCTTTTCATACTTAATATACTACTTTTTCCTCCGTATTTGGATCTTAAAAAACTTTAAAGGCATCAATGGAGATCTTCTTGGTGCTTCAATCGAAGGAGGGGAATTATGGGGGCTTTTCATACTATCGATGTATATTTGGTTCGTCATGGGGTGACAAGGTGGAATAATGAAAGAAGATATTTAGGTCATACAGATGAACCATTAGTAGATCATGAGCTTTATAAATTAAATCCATTGCGAAGCTCCCTTAAGGATGTTCCTTTTGATCGTTATTATTCTAGTGATCTTAAGCGATGTACAGAAACATTTAGGTATTTAATAGGAGATAAACTCGTTTGTTTAGATTCTAGGTTAAGGGAGCTTGATTTTGGAAAATGGGAAGGTAAGACCTATGAGATGCTAAAAGGAGATGTAAGCTATCAAGATTGGTTAAACAATTGGGAATATAAAGCTCCTCCAAGCGGGGAAACTCTAATTCAGTTAAATGATAGAATTAATGCCTTTCTGACAGATCTACTTACACAAAATAAAGATCATAATAGCAAGGTACTTATCCTTACCCATGGTGGCGTAATCCGAACTATCTTGAAAAAATTTGCGCAAACGAAATCTTTCTGGGAATTAACGATACAACATGCAAAAGCTTATCACTTGTCACTTCAGCAGCAAAAGGGGGAATGGGTTTGCAACTCGTTGTCGGTGGTGCCTATTCAGGAAAAAGAAAACTAATTCGTGAGCAATATCAGGAGATAACCTGGCATAGTGCGTATGATGATCATTTGTTGAGAAATTGGAGAAATCCTTATCATTCGAGTGCAATCCTTGTTTTAGAAGGTTGGGAAATATGGATTAAGAAAGAATTATCATCCCAACCGGGTTTGGATGAAGTAAGGGATTACTTTTTTAAACTGATTGATGAGATATGTGAATGTGAGAAGCTAAATGGTAAGCCTATCATCATTATTATGTTAGAAATGGGAAGAGGTATTGTACCTTTGACTTCAGAGGAGAGAAATATCCGGGACGTAGCTGGGTGGGTGCTACAGCATGCCGCTTCTAAAGCTAAAACTGTACAATATTGCTGGCATGGTTTAGTAAAAACAATAAAATAAAAAGAGAATCTAACAAGACCCATTTACAATCCCAGTGAAAGGGTTCTCAAGGTAAGGATCTTTTCTAGAGATCGTTGCTTTTAAAACGAAAGCTGTTGAAGGTTGATTGGAGCGGAAGTGCGAGACTCCTGTGGGAATAGCGGGACAGGTGAGACCCCGCAGGTGTTTACGCCGAGGAGGCTCACCGCCCGCCCCCGCGGAAAGCGAGCAACTCTCGCTGCAATCAACCACACCTCACTTCTTGTAAGGCTTAAGGTAAAGGTCATTAATAATTTCTATTATTTTCAAAATAGTAAATTTTATAGGTCTATATTAGGAAAAATAGCTTAACACCTAAGAAATTTAAGCGCTCCTTCGTATTGTTTGGATGATAAAGAAGGAGGAGCTTTTGATGAAAATGAAATGGGGTTTTACAATACTTGTATTTACGAGTATTGGATTGTTCTTTCCCTCAAAAGGTGAAGCAGCCTTAGGTGATCGAACATTATCAGAAGGAATGGTACATAATGATATTATCGAATTACAAGAATACTTACTTGCTAAAGGAGAATTTCCCTATCATACCGCAACAGGTTATTACGGAGTAATTACAGAGGAAGCAGTTAGAGAATATCAAGAAGAACAAAACTTAAAAGTTGATGGTATTGCTGGTCCTCAAACGATTAACAAAATAAAAGTACTACGATCAGGAGATATGGGGAAGCCGGTTGTTAAGCTCCAGCGACTTTTAAAAGCTTGGAATCTATATAATGGCACGAGTGATGGAATCTACGGGAGTGGTACAAAAAATGCTGTTATTCAATTCCAACAAAAAAACGGTCTAACTCCAGATGGTTTAGCTGGTCCACAAACATTTAAGAAATTAAACCAAAAAGCAACAGAAGTAGATAATCAGATCAGAGAATTAACTGTAGAAAGCACAGCTTATACAGCAAGTTGCAATGGGTGTTCAGGTATTACAAAATTAGGAATAGACTTAAAAAAATATCCTGATGGAAATGTAATTGCTGTAGATCCAAATGTAATACCATTAGGTTCAACTGTTGAAGTTGAAGGATACGGTACAGCTATTGCAGCAGACATTGGTGGAGGTATTTCTGGAAATGAAATAGATGTATTTTTTGCAACGGAAAATACCGCATTAAAATGGGGAAGAAAAGAAGTAAAGGTAAGGTTGATTGATTAGTAGTACGATCATGTTTACAACATGATCAATTCCAGGAACAAAAATTGAAAACTTTATTAAACACAGTATACCATTCTTAATCCTATTAACTTTTGTAGTATGATTGATCGTATTTATTCCTGGTATCTCTCTTGAGTTTAAATAAATAGGGATGTATTTTTTTTAGATTATTTAAACCTTATTTTGAGAGTTCCTCTAAAAATGAACAAATTGCAGTGGCATCATTCAACAATTTGAATGTCACTGCTTTTTCGGTTATAGGAAACAGAAAGTGTTAAAATTCAGTATTTATGTTCTGCATTGATTATTCTTACATGGTTTTTTACACTTTGGACATAATGAATTATGTGTTTCATTAATAGTTTCTGGAGGTGCCAAAATGACCAATCAAAATAATGTAAATCATTCCACAACTGATTCTATCCAAGAAAAGATGGAAGAAATATGGCGGTCAACCTGTGGAACTTGGGAGAACTGTAATGCAACGACAGTTCAGTCTTTTTTATCAGAGTGTGAGCAGCATAGCATTGATCCGCAATATTGCATGAGTTGGATTCAAGAACATTCGAACATGATTCCAAACTGGTCAAATATTGCTGATACAACACGTGAATGGGTGGTTCAACATACATCTACTGGTTCACCAATATCAGGTATTGGTAATGAGACATCATAAGGATAATAAGGAGAGACAATTAGTCCATATTTCTTTTACGGAGAATTTCTAAAATGAAGAAGGAGTGTAAAAATGGAAGAGAATCCAAGCGTAAGGCAGTTTCAAGATGATTTGGAACAATATAAAATGCCAGATTCGTTAAAACAATCAAAACAACCAACATACAAGGTTGGGTATGAAACTTCAACAGGAAACAGAACATCACCTGAACATGAAATTGGTAAAAAGGTCGAATAGAATATTTTTTGAACAATGTTATTAATGTCTTTTGTTAATGACTTTATAAAATTTTTTAACACCGTTTGCCAGAGAAACGGTGTTATTTTTGCTTTTGATAGTTGGGTTAATTTAAAGAAGACTACATGATTTTGGTTGAAGTAATGGGACTTTTCTATTACACTAATTGTTACTTATATAATTAAGGATCGAAAAAGTATATTGGTAGTAGTACATATTTCATAATATCTTAATGAAAAGGAGGCTGCATTGTGTTATCAGGGCTAAACATTTCTAATGAGGTAATTGCTAAGCATCATTTTTCAGAGGATTATATTAACCTAGTAAATAACTACATTAGCACACCAAAGGAAGAGCAAATTGCCTATTACAGAACAAATCTCTTTCCTAAAATGAATATGATTTTCAAGCGAAAAATCGAGGAAAGAATTAAGGAAGGGGATTTATCTTCCTATAAATATTTAATTTCGACTGTTGGTTTCTCGCCAGAGCCAATTGCACTCCTCATTAATGCCTTTCAACCTGAATATGTTTTTTTTATCGTGACCCCTAAATCTCGTTCAAAATTAGCAGAATTACAAAAATTAGTGAATTTATCTTGGGGCGAATTTGAAGTCATAACTATAGAAGACGAATCGTCTGAAACAATATATGGTGAAGTGAAGAGAATAATCGTTCGTCCTGAGATACAACAGAACCTAGAGTTAACCGCAATAGATATTACAGGTGGCAAGAAGTCTATGGGGAGTAATCTGGCCATTTCTGGTGTATATAGCAATATTGATATTTTATATGTGGATCATGATATATATATAGATTCGTTGAGGAAGCCATTCCCAGGCACAGAAAGAATTGTAAAGCTGGAAAATCCATTAAATGTATTCGGGGACTATGAAGCCGAGAAAGGAATTGAGAAATTTAATCGTTATGATTTTACAGGAGCTTCTTCAATCTTTAGTGATTTGTTAAATCGAACGAGAGATCCAAGGAAATATGAAATTCTTCTATATGCATCAAACGCCTTTAACTACTATGATAACTTTGATTTCAAACAAGCTGAAAAATCACTATCAAAGGTGAATGAGATGATTGTCCAACGTCAACTTCTCACTTCACTCCTACCAGAAGTTAAATTGCATTTATCTCTATTAGCGAATGTAACTGAACTTCAAGTAGTTTATCAGAATGGTAAATTAAAAGAGACTTTAAATGATCAGGAAAGAACGTGGACGATTCTGGCGAATTTTTGGCAATGTGCACAAAGAAGAAAGCTGCAAGGAAGAAATGACATGGCTACCTTGTTGTTTTATCGAATATTCGAAATGATCATTCAGAGAAGATTAGTCCTACTTAAAATCGATGCAGGTAATGTGGAAATAGCACATCTATTTGAAGACCAGCAAGAAAAAAATGAATCTCTACCTGACTATTTATCTCCTTTACTACCATTTATGAACAAAGATCTTATTAATGGAATGAATGACATAGGACAAAAGGTATATGGTTCCAATTATAGAATGATCGAGAATATACCGAATAAATTTTCACTAATGAATGGATTAATCTTTTTATGTGTCTTAGGTGATCCCGTATTTAAAGGGGAAGACTTAAAACAAATCGTTGCACAGGTGAATACTAGAAATGAAAGTATTTTCGCTCATGGAATAAAAATATTGACCCAAAAAGAAGTTGATGGCTTTGAAAAAACAATGAAACGGCTACTAATGCAAGCCTGGAATGTAGAGAAAGATCAAAACTTCTATAATGGTGATTGTATCTCTTATTTAAATCAATTCAAATTCCCATATATCTCAAAAAGTGTTACGTTAAAGTAATATCGTTTTACTTTATAGTTATCCGGAGGGATCTTTTAATTTAAGATCCTCCTTTTTCGTTATTCAATTAATATAGGCTTACCTTGTATTGTAATATTAATATTTGCCTGTTGAATTACATAAGTGTAGCTTTCAATATCATCACAATAATGCATAGCATAAATTTTATTATGAAATCTTTTCGGATAGTATGATAAAACCTCATTCAAAGTACTATGTGCTTGATTTTCTGTAAAGCTAATATCTTGAAAAATAGCACATGTATTTTCATTTATTTGTTCTATAAAATTACTATTAGTAAGAAACTTTATGTCTGATGTAAATAATATATTTTTTTTACTGTTCGTTTCTAGTATTTTTACGGCAAAACTCTTCATCCCTTTTACGTGTAAATCGGATATGTCAGTTAGTGAAATTTCATATCCATTTAAATGAAGGGAATTACTTTCTGGTAAAACGATAAACTCACAATAGTCGTTAAGGGTTAATCCTTGATTAGACAGTCCTGGTTGTAAAAGCATGTGATAAAGATTAACCTGCGTCTCATGTACGATTACATTTAATTTTAAAGGTGCGTGTTCATTATCAACAAACCTCCAGTAACGTTTCATCAGTAATTCCTCTAATCCTCCAACATGATCAAAATGAAAATGTGTGATGAAAACATAGTCAATATCACATACTTCGATATCAGATGCTCCTAAACTATCCCGTAATGTTGTTCCGGCATCCAAAAGCAGTGTAATCCCATTTAAATCAAAAATGTAGTTATTGTGATAGAAGCGAGATGTAAATGCTCCTCCTACACCAAGTGGCATAATAATCAATTAAGTACCTCCTATTGTGACGATTAAATTGTTTAATATACGTGGTTTGAAGCAGATAATAGCGGTAAAGGGTATTAAATAATTTTCTTAAATAAGCTAGTAAATATAGAAATGTCAAGTGTATAATAATAATTAACTTATTTGTTTAAATAATTAAAGGTATTTTACTTATAATATAACGCCAAGATGATTCCAAGGATTATCTAACTTTTTATGTTTATAGGTTTTTGCCAGATGTTATAGACGTAGTATAATTGCTATAAAATAAAGGCGGATTCTTTTACATATAATTAGAGCAATGGGTTGAGAGGAGCTAGCATGAGAATTAACGATATTGCACTAGAAATTTTTAATAAAGCTAAAAAAGCTTATAAGAAACCAGTTTCTGTTCATATTGAAGGTCCCGTACAAAGTGAAAAAGTCATCAGTACATGGGAAAATAAAAATCAAATTGCAAGTCCAGGTGATTACATAATTTCAGGGATTAAAGGGGAAAAATACCCGATTCCTGCAACAGTATTTAATGATTACGAACCTGACTTTGAGACAGGTGTTAATATGTACAAAAAAAAGAAAAAAATTGTGTATGTGTATAAGGTAGATTTTAAAGGAGAAGTAAAAACTGCTCAAGGGGAAATATTAGATTTTCAACCTGGTTACTATATTGTGATGGAATCACCTGACAAAATGTGGGCAGTTGATGGAAAAGTTTTTGAACAATCGTATATTATTATTTAATGAATAGCTGAATATTGTTAATTTCTCTACTTAGATCTGAGTTATTCAGATCTCTTTTTTTTGTATATATCATTAATCGCTAAAAAACTATCAGTTTATTAAAAGCTTCGGTCTATGAATATAGGGAAATATATTCACATATAAGTAAGATTATTGTACAATTTAAAATAGGTAAATATACACAATTTGTATTAAATGCAAAATTGATTTACATAACTCCCTACAAAAAAGGTACTTACAGTTAACAAGAGTTGGAGGTACATAATTAATCATGAGAGATTTTAATGGATTTATTATATTTGCAGACTTAAAAGGGTTTTCTAGTATGGGGATTGAAGGATTTGAATCCTTTGAATATACTTTACGGCCACTATCACATGAGCTTTCTGAATATAAAACAAAAGCAAGAGTTTGGAATACATGGGGAGATGCACTAGTGGCTGTATTTAAAGATGGTATAGATGCTGTTAATCTTATGATCACCTATAGAGACTTTTTTCGTAAAAATAGATCATTGCAACTAGAACCGAGAATTGCGGGTCATCATGGTAACATGTTAATTTTTAATGATCCTATGTTAAACAATACTGAAAACGTTATTGGAAAAAGTGTGAATACTGCTGCAAGAATTGAACCGATTACGTTTCCTGGAGAAATATACGTCAGCGAAGATTTTAAGCGTATGTTCATTGAAGAAAAAGATGGGGCAAAACTTAAAGACCCCTATTACGAGTTTGGGTTTCATGATTTACTTGAATGGGATTTACCTAAAAATCACGGTATCATTCATCTTTATCGACTCTTTCATATTAAAGAAGAAGCTTGGAATATTAATGAATTATTTATAAAAAAACAAAACAAAACGTTGGATGATCTGTTTTCACAGTTAGATGTTAATGCCGAAATTAAAGCTGCAAATAAAGCTCCTATCATTAGTCAACTTAAACAAATGAATTCAAAAGAAGAAGTTTTGAATCATTTGAATGGACATCTTGAAATTAATAAAATTGATCAGCAATCTGGACCTCAATTAATTGCTTTTGCAAGAGTCTATATTGATATTGGGGAATATGAACAAGCAATTAAACTAATCGAAGAAGCTCAAAAATGGAGAAAAGTAATTAAAGATCAGATTGAGATTTTTCCATTAAAAGAAAATCCAGATATATTGAAATTAAAAGCGCATTGTCTATCGAAAAACAAAAAGTATGTGGATGCAAAGAAAATTCTTTATGGTTTACTCCAGTCTAACCCTGAAGATAATGATACGATTTGTAGTTTAGCTGCTCAATTAAAAAGGGAGGCCTTTACGAATAAAGATGATGAATTCCATTTAGATACTGAAATGTTAACTGAATCATTGCATCTTTATCTCGAAGCCTTTCGAAAACAGGGGGATTATTATCCAGCTATAAATGCTGCATATATTCAAAAGATTCTTGGACATTCAGATGGATGGCATTTATCATCATATATTTTTAATACATGGAGTGAAGATACCGGTAAGGACTGGTGGATCGATAGTACACTTGCAGAAACACAATTGCTTTTAGGTGAGTTCAAATTCGCATATAACAGAATGACTCGGGCAATTGCACAACACAAACCGAAATTCTTTGAAAAACATGCAACAAAGGATCAAATTGAAAGTTATATCGAAATTATGAATAAGCGTGAAAAGATAAAAAAACCAACGGATAAAGAACAGGAATATATTAAAAATTTATTAGATAGATTAAGTTAAATATGTCCTACAGCTTTGCTTTGCTAAGCATAGGGCTTTTCTTCATAAAATGTGAGAGCTGCAACCACTGATTTATATGGAGTTTTATAGGGGGATTATGATTAATGGAAGACCAACTATCTCTTAGGGAACAAAAAGAGACATTAGAAGATGCAATAAGTGATGGGAAAGTAAAAGTTGAATTACACCAACGAGAAGGTTTTTTTAAATTAAATTTTACTAATACTCAAAACACGTACTTAAATAATTCAATCCGATTCGCTGATACAAAGGCTGGTGCATTAGTTGCTGTAAACGGATTAATTGCAAAATTTGCATTTGATTTTTTTTCCACTGAAACGACTACTTATATTAAATTATTATATGTCTTAGGGCTTGCCTTTCTAATACAAGGTATTATCTTATCCGTTTATGTCGTTTTCCCTAAGAAATTAAACAGAAAGAAAAAAGGGATTATTTATTGGGAGAACATAAATGAAATGGAATTAGACGAATATGTGGAAACGATTGAAGCGATGGAGGTAAAAGAGTTACTAAAACGTTCAATGGAAAACAACTATTTTCAAGCTCGAATTCTGACCCGAAAATTCAACCTATTACATTATGCCTTTTTAAGTAGTATGGTCGGATTTGTTATTTTATCAGTATTATCCCTAATCCTATTATTCTAAAATCAAGTGGCATGGACATAAGGAAATCGTCTAAGCCACTTTTATTTTGAATATTAATAAGTAAAATGACCCTTATTTATGTAAAAATCTTGATGAATAATATGGGTGCTAATATAATTATACTAGGAAGTATTACTTATCTTTTAATCTTTTGTTATTACTATAAATTTTTGTACCATTTCAATCATTCATTCAAACTAAAAAAATTTCAGGAGATATCATGAGTAAAGATATTTTTCAATTACAAGCAAAAATTATCCAACAATTAATACTTGATACAAGAAATGGTGATCGGTATTTTGAATTGTTATATGGAGATTTACTATCTGCTAACACCGACTTACTGGTTACAACAGTCTATAATTCCAACGATGGCGAATTGTTCAATTCTATTAAAAAACAGCTAAATCTTGTAGAATATGCCGAACGAAAAATAATTCCATTAGATAATGGTGGATTTATTGGATTTATTCAACATCCAATGCAACACATATTAACTGTTCATCTAAATCGACTTGAAGGGTCAGTCATTGGAAATGAAGAGTTTAATCAAATTATACAGTCTACCTTCTCGGCAATGGCAGCTTTAGTATATGAAGGATATTCTTTTAAGGAAATTTCCTTACCCGTTATCGGGAAAAAAGGGCTTGATCCTAATGAATATAAGGGATCATTACAAACTTTAATACATAATGCAGTAAAATACTTAAAGTATACAGATACGACAAAAACAATTAAGTACTATGTCAATGTTGAAGAGGATGTTCCGTTTTGGGAAAGTGCAATGAACACTCTTTTCCCAAGAAATCATGTAAACCAACCAAATACAAAAGAGATGATTTCAAACACTAAAGTAAAAATTGTTAGCTTAATTGATAGCTTTCCATATACAGATAGAACAGTACTTAAAAATATATTAATAGAAATAAGCAAAGAACTTATAAAGGATACTCAAACTAATTATAACCATCTTTTAATAAAAGCTGATGAGCTAGTTAATTTATTATTAAAAGACCTCTATAAACTACCTGAGGTCTCTATCCCAAGTTCAATTTCTACATTCAGACTGACTAATCAGGAGGTTGCAAGTTTACAAAGGCAAAAACCTATTTCAGATTGGTATTTTAATTACCTCATCATGATAAGACAACTAAAGGATCGAAATTACTTTCGTTCTTCAGATTTATCAAAAAATATGGACGAAATCATCCTATTTCTTTCAATTCTCCATAGAGTGTTGACTCTATACAGCGATTTTTTTAAACAATTTTATCAAGATAAAACGAAGGAGAAAGTTTGTGGAAACGTCAAAGGAAAATACTCTAAGGAATAGGGTCATAATTGAAACGAACCATGGTGAACGTTCTTTCTTTCTAGTAGAAGGAGATTTATTGCTAGATGACGGAAACTTAATGGTAGTAAACTCATATGAAAATGAATACGGAGAAACAACAGGGGACTTTGTCGATTTATTAAATATACATTTTGATGTAGATTTTATAAAGGAAAAACCAGTCTTTTTTCTTGAAAACGGTGGATATATTAGTTTAGTAGAAACCCTTACTAATAAAGGATTAGATAAAAGGATGATCCTTATTCTTCACTCTAAGCTAGAAGAAGGAAAAGCAATTAACAGATCGATTTACGAAAGCTTAATAAAAGGATTGTTTTCAGCTTTAACTTCTTTAGAACTTACTGGATATAAATTTGAATCGGTTTCTTTTCCAGTGTTATTACGAAAAGGCCTAAATGGGATTTATAATGAAGCTGCAGAAGTATTGATCAAATATGCTGTCGAGTGGTTAAAAAAATCAATACACACGAATACAATCCGTTATTATGTTTTCCACCATGACGAGGTAGAACTTTGGAACAAAGCGATTGAGTACTCTTTAGGTAGGAGCATAGTATATGCAAAAGAAAATGAAATAAATATATTACGATACTATATTTTGGGGCTTATTTATAGTTTTCCGAAAGAGGAAAGTGTTTACCATGATACACTTATCCCACTTCAAAATGCTTTAAATCGTGATCAGATAAGTCCTGAAATCGTTGCTGCTTTTAGTAGAAAGCTTGCAGAATCTTTATGCGAATTGATAACAAATCATTATGATGTGTCATTTGATACAAATATTTCAACTCTCAAGAAAAATGGCAATATTGATCCGATCTTTATTCAATGTTTGTATCAGATTAAAGCGTTTGGAAATACATCCATACATCGCTCTAGACCAAATTTTGGAACAGATAAGATCATTGCTGAGGATTTAAAAATCTTATTATTTATTTTGAAGAAACTGCTTATCAAGTATGAAGAAATACTTGTGCTCAATAGAGTTCTAGAATAATCAAATTTCTACCTAAATTTAATGTTAGCTGATCTTCATAGCAACAAATATTTCAGAGGAATCTGATTTGAGCTCATTGAAAAATAAAAAGGAGTAGGAACTAATGAATAAAAATAAAATTACATTAACAGGAACGATAATGAACATGGCTAATTTCTGTAAATATATTCCTAATCCTATCGTAACGTTTGATTTACAAGTGTTTCGTAGAAAGAAAAAAAATGAAATTGAACCAAAATTTGATCTTGTTCCAATTGTTGTATTTAATGACGAGGAATTTCATAAAAAGTTTAAAAACGGTGATCGACTAAAAGTAATAGGTGAGCTTCAAAGTAGAAATTATACAATTGATAATTATGCAGTTAATGAACAGCTAGAAAACGCGGTTACAAATTATGTGGATTTATTTGAAAATGTTCCTAGCAGGCAAGTACCGATGAACAAAAAAAGGGAAATGGTTGAATGGTCTCACTTAATTGATACTGGTTTAATACCTACTATACCTAAGGATTCACTATTTCTTGAAAATGGCCAGAAATCAAGTGAAAGTAAAGACAAATATGTCTATCGAATAGATAAGGATATGATTCTTTATAAGGAAACCCAACATGTAGCTTATGAAGTAATTATTGATAAAGGATATGAGAAATTGGAAGTCCCGTTAAATATCGATAAGGGTGATCTTAATATCGCTGAATTAACTGGAAGAGTTACAAAGAAAAATAGCTACAAAAATCGCTCAAACTACTATAGTACTTCAATAAATGTAGAAACAAAAAGCACAATTTTACCGAATCGAACCTTTTACAGTAATGCATTTATTTGGGAATATGAAAAACTATCAAAAAGTAAAGAGATTCAGGTAAATGATCGTATTTCGTTAAAAGGGCGGTTGCAGAGCAGGGATTATACGAAGGAAATAAGTATTCGAAAAAAAACTCTATCAGGTAATAAAAAGAAGTTAATCATCTTGAAAACATTTACTACAAGAGAAATATCAATTTCAAATTACACTTTATCTAATAAATATAAGTAAGGATTGATTCGATGAGTTTCTATTTAGGTGATACTGTTAAGGATAAGGTTGATTTTCAGGCAATTAAAAAGAATAGAGTAATAAGAGTGTTTATATCTTCTACTTTTAAGGATATGAAAAAAGAGCGAGATCAATTAATTAAATATACATTCCCTGAACTTAGAAAGATGTGTGAAGAACGAGGCGTGAATTGGAGTGAAGTTGATTTACGTTGGGGGGTTACAAATGAGCAAAGCGCTGATGGACAGGTTTTACCTATCTGCTTAGCTGAAATTGAAAACTGTCTTCCTTTTTTTATTGGGATACTAGGTGAAAGATATGGTTGGATTCCTGAAATATCATCTGAATTAATCCAGAAATATCCTTGGTTAGATAAGCATGTAGGAAAGTCCGTAACAGAATTAGAAATTCTACAGGGGGCGCTTTTACATGAAAACAAACATATGAATGCCTTTTTTTATTTCCGAAGTCCTGATTACATAAATACCCTTAGTGAAGAAGAGCATGTAGATTTTCTTGAAACGATAGAAAGTGATACAGCAAAATACTTATCTCAAGAGGAAATTGAACAAGAATTAAGTGAGAGAAAGGGCAAGCTAGAAAATTTAAAGAATAGAATTAGAAATAGTGGCTATTACCTTGGAGAAAATTTTTCTGACTCAAAAGAGCTAGGTAATATGGTGTTTTCTGATATGTCCAAGCTTATTGATGAATTGTTTCCGAAGCATATCCCAGAAGATGAGTTAGAAAGAAGAGCAAATGAACATGAAACATTTGCGTTAACAAAAGCAAAGTTCTTTGTTGGCAGAGAAAAGTATTTAGAAAAAATGACAGAGTACATATATAAAGATGACAATTCTCCATTAGTTATTACTGGAGATTCTGGTTCAGGTAAGTCTTCTTTGCTATCTTATTGGTCTTTGAATCAAGCTCAAAACTTAGAGGGAACCCACATTCCTACAATTATGCACTTTATTGGTGCTGGTTCTGTTAATGGTGATATCTCTAATCTAATGAGAAGAATGATCATGGAGTTAAATAGAAAATTTCATTTAGGTATGGAGATTCCTTTTGAATTAGATGAGCTAAGAGAAGCCTTTGCATTATCTCTAGATCTTGCAGCTGAACATGGGAAAGTAATTATCGTTCTTGATTCTATTGATCAATTAAATTTAACTGACAGCTCAGAATCGAAGGATTTATTTTGGTTGCCAACAAAAATACCAGCCAATATCCGTTTAATCCTCTCAACAACCAAAGGTGAAGAGCTTCAAGAATTTATTAATCGCGAATGGACTATTTTAGAGTTAGATTTACTTGTTGAAAAAGAAAGAAAATTAATTATTAATAACTACTTTTCAGCATTTGGAAAGAATCTAGAACAACATATTTTAGAATCAATCCTATATCACCCACTAAGTAGTAATCCTTTATTTCTTCGTACCTTACTAGATGAAATCCGAGTAGATGGAGATAAAGGCTTATATGAAAAGGTTTTAAGTTATGTTAACTCGGTATCAATTGAGGATTTATTTCTAAAGAAAATAGAGCGGATAGAAACAGATTATGGTCACGAGAAAGAAGGATTGGTTAAAGATGCGCTTTCTTTATTATGGGGAGCACGTGTAGGTTTATCTGAATCTGAAATTTCTGATTTACTTGGTACAGAGGAGGAAAAGGTAGCTAGTTCAATTTGGTCACCATTTTATTTGGCAATGGAAAGCAATCTTGTTGTGAATACTGGATTTATTTGCTTATTCCATCAGTTTTTTAGAGATGCGGTAGAAAAGAAGTACTTGTCTTCAGAAGAAGCTAGAAAAGCAAACCATAGAAAGATTGCAGAGTATTTTTCTAAAGAAAAGGATACGTTAAAGAATCGCGTGCTCCAAGAGTTACCATGGCAATGGACAAAAGCTGGGGAATGGAAAGAGCTTTTTCACTTATTTCAAGATTTTAATTTCTTACTAGCTTTATGGAAGTATGACCCTTTTATGCTTAAATCCTACTGGGCTAGTATCGAAGAAAATACAAAACCTTGGAAACAAAACTTTACAGAAGAATTAACGATGCTAAAGGCATATCGACAGGTAATTGATTACCCAGAATTGTTTAAAATCGAAGAAATAAAATTGGTTGCCAAGCTTTTAGAAGGAAAATATATTGATGAAGCGCTTGTTCTGCAAAATTATATGCGAAATTATTTTGAGGAGCATGGGCAAGTAAGTAATCTACTTAAATGTCAAGAAAACATATCAAACCTATACAGAATGAAAAGTGAATATCATTTAGCTATGAAGCTATTGAAAGAGCAAGAGACGATAGCAAGAGAAAAAAATGTAGTTGAGATGATTCAGTCATCATTAGGAAACCAAGCGGAGATTCTTACGTATTGGGGAGAGTATGACCAAGCTATGCTCCTTCTAAAACAACAGGAAGAAATTTGTAGGTTTGAATTAGATAACAAATTTGGGTTACAGCAATCTATAGGTAATCAAGCGAGAATTAAGTACTATCAAATGGATTACGAGGAAGGTCTAAAACTACTTAATGAAAAAGAAAGAATTTGTCAGGCAACGAACAATAAGGGTGGTTTACAAGAAGCAATTGGCCAA
This sequence comes from Metabacillus bambusae, assembly GCF_017497975.1. Taxonomy (GTDB): domain Bacteria; phylum Bacillota; class Bacilli; order Bacillales; family Bacillaceae; genus Metabacillus; species Metabacillus bambusae. The sequence continues at coordinate 42,471 of NZ_JAGDEL010000022.1, forward strand.
AGGGGATTAATTTTTAAGGCGCAAAATAAATTAGACGATGCTCTAGAATTATTCGAGCTTCAAGAAGAAATCAGTAGAAGCATCGGTAATATGAAAGATCTACAAGACTGCCTTAGTAACCAAGCTGCTACACTTTATCAGAAGAGTCCTACGAATAAAGAAGCAATTATTGCAATTCTTAGAGAGCAGGAATTAATTTGTTATTATATCGATCATAAAGATGGCTTACAGTCTAATTACGGCTTACTTGCTAGATTACTACCAAGAAACTCTGAGAGCTCTTTGAACATGTTAAAAAAGCAAGAGAAGATTTGTAGAGAACTAGATAATAAGTTATCTTTACAAGAATGTCTCGGTAGACAGGCATTTATCTTAAAAAATAAAAATCAATACGATAAAGCTTTGGATTTGTTAAACGAACAAGAAAAAATTTGTAGAACACATGGTTATTTGATGGGCTTACAAATTTCACTTGGTAATAAAGCAATGATAGCAAAACAGTTTGGACAAATTTATCAAGCCCTTGAATATACAACTGAACAGGAAGAAATTTGTGAGAGTTTAGAAATTAAGCGAGGATTGTTTTATTCCTATGGTATGAAATCATGGATTTTAAAAAGATTTGGGAAATTGGATGAAGCATTAGATTATAATTTGAAGCAAGAACAATTAGCAATAGAATTAGAGTTTATAGAGGGTTACTGTCAAGCGCTTTATGAACAAGCTAACATTTTTGCTATGAAAGCTGATTATGAAAAAGCACTTTCCTTATATGAGAAATGTCAAGAAAAGGTACTAGATGAGAAAAATTTAAATCACACACTCCTCAAGCAGGAGAAGATAAAACAAATTATAGAAAATGGTCCTGAGCATGACGATGAAGAATTTATGGATTTGCATAGCATTTCTCCATTGGAAGTTGTTGTGTTAAAAATCATTGAAGAAAATGATGAAATCGTCTTTGAACCATTAATAAATTTAGTGAATTCTGATGATCAAGAGCATGTAACTAAAAAGGAATTACAAAAGCTATTATATATTTTAAAGAAAAAAGCCTTAATTTTCTCATTTAAAAATAGAATCGAAGGAAAAATTAAAACGGTCTATAAAGTATCAGACTTTGGGTTGGATCGAATTTTAGAAATGACAGGAGAAATTAGTAATAAAGTTCATTCTAAAAAAGAATCTGTTAAAACCGCTGATTTATTTGAAAAGGAACGGATAACAGATACAATAGTTGCAGTCCTAAAGCCAGACTATCTAAATGATAATCATGTACTTGTTGATGAGGAGAGGCAAATAGTTGAAATAAAAAACACTTCATCCATACAATATATTATTTGTGTTGACCATAATAATTTGCATGAAATGTCAGACCACTTAGATTATTTGCATAATAAGACGAATCATTTCTATTTAGTAGCAAAGACCGAACAACTTTTACATGAACAAGCAATTATTGAATTTTATAAATGGCTTAAACAGAAGTATAAGAAAATTAAGAATGCAAGCAATTTAGTAGACATCTCAATTAGTTTTATTGATAAGATGCAGGAAGCAACAAGCGAAGAGGAAATTTGGAAGAGATTAAAATTTTAATTCCCTTTTAACGAAGTGTAGATTGTTAAATGAAAGTACAGAGCTTTGTAAATGAAAATACAAAGCTCTGTACAGCAATGTAAATTCAAAGAAGCTGAACAATTATTTGAATTTACATTAGAAAACTATAAGAATACTTTAGGGGAAGAACATCCTAATACAGGTTATATTATGAGCTACCTTGGTGAAACCTTATGTGATATGGGCAGATATCATGAAGCAGAACTATTACTTTTACAATCTAATAAAATCCAAGAAAAAGTCAGCAAATCAACCATACGTATAATTTACACGCATTAAAAAATATCGGGAAATTATATAGAAAAATGAAGAAATATTAAAATAGCAGGTAAAACTCTTGCTAATGTGATCGAAAGTAGTAAAAGTACTCTTGGTGTTGATAATGATTTTACCGCAGTATGTTTGTACGAAATGGCCAAGTTAAAATATGAAAATAAGCAAATGAAAGAAGCGATGGATTTATTTTTAGAGGCATACAAAACACGTAAAGCACGTATAGGTTCTGATAATCCAGTTAATAAGGAAATGGAAATATATATATAAGGTTTAATTGAAAAAGAAAATCTCCCACAGCTATATCGAAAAGTACTTTTAGAAATGTAAATAGGTTAGTTAATCGATATCGCTATTAAATAAAAGTATATGCGCCTGTTTAGTAATGTAAAGAGAAGTGTGAAAATCACTTCTGATTTAGCGCTGGAGTAGAATGAATAAACGGTATCCAATTTTATCATTTTCTGGTACTACAGGAAAAGGCACATCTGCTAATTTATAAGCAAGTGTGCTTTTTCAGGCATTTTTATATTATCAAACGATTACTTATACAAGAATACCTTTAAATTTTCACTAGAATCAATAGTCGCCAGTAATACATCCTTTACATGTATGTTGTGGGTTGTTTTAAGTTTATTCAATATCCATTTTTCATCTTTACCAAGATGTTGTAACACATCGTAAACAATTTTACGCTCTTTTATGATTGTCCTAGGAAAATCAAAAGGCTTTATTGCTAGTGTTAAATCAGTAGGTGTAATTGGCTGATACTGAGGATATAAAAATATCGATATCGTTCCTCCAGGTTCCCAAAATGCAAGTACTACTTTTTGAATATCATCCGTTTTTTCTTTTCGCAATTCAGATAGAAGAATATCAACTGTAATCCTTGCTTTATTTAAATTTTTAAAATTAATTTGCCCGTTTTCTATTAGAGGGATAGGTTGAGGATCAAAGATATTTCTTAACCCATTCCATTTTAAGCTCAAATATACTCCAGTAACATATAAAAGTACTATAACCGTCATCGTTATCATTGAACTTTTTAACTCTAATTGCTCATCTGACAAAGGATGGGCAATAATATTACCAATTAGTAAAGCGATAACAAAGTCTAGGAACCTCAGCTGTGATATCGAACGCTGACCCATTATTTTTGCTATTACTAATAAAAAGAAAAACGCTACTACTGCTCGTAAAGCCCACTCTAGAGCGCTAAGTGATTCTTGACTACTAATGAAATCCATTAAAATTCACTTCCTGTATTCGCAAACACCTATATTCTTAGAAAAAATATCGTTTACTAATTGCTTATTCTTTCCATTCGAAAAGTTGATATGTATTAAATGAAAGAAAAATTGTCAATCCCCGTGATTTCGTCGATGAATAATTCCTTTACCAACTCGGAATTATAGGAATATGAGATACTTTTTTCTAATAATCGCCATTCTATTTACAACTTTATTTCCAAAACAATTTGAAGCAGAAGAAATGATAAAAGTGAAGTTAGTTAATTATATAGGAGATACCGACAAATTAAATATTCTTCTAGAAGGAGGCTATCAAACACTTGACCCTACTCTTTCCTTAAAAGAAGGGGTAGATTATCATGTAACAGTGAAGAATGATTCATTGTATTTGCATGGGGAAGGTGAGAAACAAAAGTTAAATGGTTCTTTAGTTCTTTTTCCTGAAACTTATGACCGTGATCATGCTATTTATGTTAACAATCGACCTTATTTAGGTGCAATGGAATTTAGAATAGAAGAAAACGTAATTCGACCAATTAATCAACTACCTATAGAAGATTATTTAAAGGGTGTAGTGCCTTTTGAAGTCTTTCCATCTTGGCATCAAGAAGCATTGAAAGCACAATCGTTAGCTGCACGTACGTATGCTTATTCACATACTAAGGAAGAAATGGATGATACGATTCATTTTCAAGTATACGGTGGATATAATTGGAATGAGAACACTACGAAAGCAGTAGAGGAAACAAGTAGTGAGGTAATAACATTCGATAATCACTTAATAGACGCATTTTATTCTGCTAGTAATGGTGGTGTAACCGAGAATAATGCACATGTTTGGGGTGGGGAGGCAATGTCTTATTTTCCGATAAAAAAGGATCCATTTGATCCGACACACCCATGGGAATTTACGATTCATCGAACACAAATTTCGATGAATGACATCAATTGGGACAATTCAAATTGGTGGGATGATGTAAAGGAAAAGGATGAAGAAATCACTTTATCTATGAAGAAGTGGCTTCAAAATAATGGTTATCCAGGTGACATAAAAATAGTATCAATTCCTAGATTTGAGTTATCAGAACAACAGCTTAATTCAAAACGGACGGATAAAGGTTCAATCACTGTAGAGTTTTTACATCGATTAATAGATGGTACTGTATTATTCGAACAGTTCACACTTGATGATGTTAGACTAAATCAGATTCGTCCGATGATCGGTGGAAATCAGTTTAAAAGTTATTTGATAAGCTCCCTCAAATGTAACGAAGATATTTATACAATGAAAGGAAAAGGTTACGGTCATGGTGTCGGGATGAGTCAATGGGGAGCAAATTTCATGGGAGAATCGGGTAAATCATATAAAGAGATTATCCAGTTTTATTATCCTGGAACATTAATAACTACATTTACAAAGTAACGGAGGTGTTTGAATGGGAGTTTATGAAGAAAAATACTGTGAGAACTGTGCTCAAGAAACAAAACATCAAGTGACAGAAGATATATTATCTATTTATTACCAATGTTTGAATTGTGAAAATACCTCTGAAATGGTCAAAAACTTCTTCTAAAGCATAATACAAAATCAATTTGTACAAAAACACCATTCATTTATTGAACGGTGTTTATTTTTGGTCCTTATTTAATTCACTTGATTATTCTAGTATTATTCCCGTTTGGTAGCTGTGCATGAAATTTTCAACAACCTCTTCAATGGAATCATTTGCATCAGGAACTTGGACAAGAACTTCGTTTCGCATTGTAACAGATTTAACATTTACATGATTAAAACGATTGATTTCCAATTGTAAACGTAAATCTTCTGCAATACTATCTGCTTCATATTCTCTACTTATTAAATATCTAAAATTCTTCAATACCTTCTTCCTCCCAACATTTTTAACAGACCTTACTATATTTTGTTGAAAATCAAAAGAATATTACCTCACATGATTATTTATGAAAAAATTCATGGAGTTCGGTTATATTGTATTGCTGTAGATATCCAGCTTGTGTTGAATGTCGAGGAATTTCTGGAGTAGTACAATCCAATGATACATAAATATAATGTATTAACTATAATATTGGAGTGAGAGTACTCATGACAAATGAAGATGTAAATAATGATTTACGCCTTTCACCCAAAGATATGAAGGAGTTAGGATACCGGGTAATTGATATGATTGTAGAACACATGGAAAGCTTACAAGATAAACCTATAGCTAAAAAAACAGATTTTCAAATATTAGAGAAGCTTCGTAACGAATCCATTCCAGAACATGGTAATTGTCATACTCATTTATTAGATCAGTTTGAGTCAGATATATTACCCAATTTAACACATGCTGACCACCCTCGCTTCTTTGGTTATATTCCTGGTCCGAATAATTTTATTAGCATAATGGCTGACACTTTAGTATCAGGACTCAATATATTTTCAGGAGCGTCATCAATGGGACCAGGTGTTACAAACATTGAATTGGTTACGATTGATTGGCTGCGTCAAATTTATGATTTTCCAGAAGAAGCAGGAGGATTATTTGTGAGCGGTGGGTCAATGGCAAATTTGACAGGACTAGCAGTAGCACGTCATATAAAACTTCTAGATCAAACTGAGAATACAGTTATTTATACATCAGATCAAACCCATTTAACAATTATCAGAGGACTAGGTATACTCGGCTTTAAATCAAAGCAAATAAAAATAATACCAACAGATAAACAGTTTCGTATTGCATTACCAAGATTACAACAGGAAGTCAAGAAAGATCGAGCAGAAGGAAAAATCCCATTTTGTGTTATTGCCAATGCCGGCACAACGAATAGTGGTGCGATTGATCCATTACAACAAATAGGAGAGTTTTGTGAAAAAGAAGGATTATGGTTTCATGTAGATGGAGCATATGGAGCACCTGCTTTATTAAGCGAAAAAAGTAAGAGCCTTCTAAAAGGAATTGAATTGGCAGATTCATTGGTATTAGATCCACATAAATGGTTGTTTCAACCATATGAAATTGGATGTGTACTTGTAAGAGATCGTAAATACTTAAAAGACACATTCCGAATAACTCCTGATTGTTTAAGAGATATCTGTAAAATAGAGCAAGAAATAAATTTTAGTGAGTATGGGATACAAGTAACAAGAAGCTTTAGAGCACTAAAATTATGGATGTCGATGAAATATTTTGGCATTCAAACGTTTCAAAATGCGATTACAACAGGAATAACTCTGGCTGAATTCGCTGAAAAGAAGCTACGCGAATCGTCGTGTTGGGAAATTGTTACTCCTGCTCAAATTGGGATTGTTACCTTCCGTTATATCCAACTAAATTATGATACAGGCACGATTGATAGGCTAAATGAACAAATTATTAGTGAAATTATTAAAGAAGGATATGCATTATTAAGTTCAACAGTTTTAGACGGTAAGGTTGTACTACGTATGTGTACAATTAATCCTCGAACTACACAAAATGATATTGAAAAAACAATCCTTCGTCTTGAAAAATATGGTGTGGAATTAAGTAAAAGCTGACGATTTATTTAAAATAATTCAATAACGAATGTTCGAGTGGCTTGAATAGTAGGCAATTAGCCGCTAAAAAAAGGTTAGCATCCCGGATCGCCCTTGGGAAGCGAAAAAACGTGGAACTGAAAATAGTTTTCACGTTTTTTAATTAGAAAGAAGGAACAAAAAGCTTTCTCGTTGAACTTACATATAACGTATAAAGGAGGTTTAGTAAATGCCATATTTATCATTAACTACTTGGAGTCTTCACCGAGAGCTTGGACCATTAAATTGGACTTATTGGGATGAAGTCCAAAAAAGTCAACAAACAAAGGTAGAAGAACAACCTGAAAATATCACCTTATTAGAATTACCATTTGAATTAGCTAGACAAAATTTTCGTTCATTAGAAATTTGTCACTTTCATTTTCCGAGCACAGAAGCTGAATATTTACAACAACTTAAGGAAGCATTTGAATTGTCAGGAATTACATTCCATTGTCTTTTAGTTGATTATGGTGATATTAGCAATGAAGACTCTTACAGAAGAAACTCTGACATCGAATTTATAAAGAAATGGATCGATGTTGCAGCAACTGTTGGTGCGAAAAGTGTTCGTGTGATTGCAGGTGAAGCTAATCCTGGGAACAAAACAGCTTTAGAATTAGCGAAACAGGGTTTTAGACAATTAGTAGAATATGCACAGCCAAAAGGGGTAAGAGTAGTAACTGAAAACTTTAAACAACTTGCTTCCACAAAAGAAAACTGCTTGGAATTACTGAATTCCTCTAAAGGTGAAATTGGCTTAACTGTTGACTTTGGAAACTTCCTTCCTGAACATAAATATCATTCAATTGAAACCCTTATGTCTTATGCAGAATCAGTGCATGCAAAAGCGAACTATGACAAAGAGGGTCATATCGATTCGGAGGAGTATAAAAGATCATTAGACCTTGTAGCTAATAGTGATTATAATGGTCCGATTACGTTAGTGTATGATGGACCGGGGAATCTGTGGGATGGAATCAATCGAATTAAAACGGTTGTTGAGCAATACTGTAATAAAGAAATTAGAACAAAATTGTAGATAAAGAATATTGTAGAGACAGGCTATCTTTGTAATCCATAAGATTGGTGAAACTGTAAAGATAAATAGTAGTTAAAGAAAGCAACGTCGTTAAATAGGCGTTGTATTTTTTATTGAATTTTCTATATATAGCCTGTATATGTAACTATTTCTTACGAAAAAAATAGAAAACTTACAAATTGTGTGTTATATAACTTTACATATCAGTAGTAACTAAAAAAAACAGGTAGTATGCTAAGAATACGAATAATTCTCATTGCTCATATGGAGCTTAGACTGATTAGGTGATTCTATTACTTGCCCTTTCTTATAAAACATCTTCCTTTAAATCAAATTTGTTTCTGAATAGTTGATTATCATTCATAACTCACATGTTGACATTAGGAAACCTAAATACTCCATATGGATATGTCTTACAAATTGTTTATGAGGGAGGGAGATTCAAGTGAATTTTTCTGTGAACTGTTTACTTAAAAACAAAATAGATCATAAAAAAATCATCAGTTTAGTTTCAAAAGCAAACCAATTTGAAAGCTATATCTTAATTGAGTTTGGAAAAAAGTCATTAAATGCTAAAAGCTATTTAAGTACAAGCGAGCTTCATGACTTTTTAGGAAACATCAGATTGTATGCAAAAGGGCATGATTCTAAATTAGCAATAGAAGCTCTCCAATCAACATTGGGAGAATAATAGATTGAAGGTATTAAAGCACAACTGTAATGAATGCAGCTGTGCTTTTTTTGCCATTTTTATTGGTAACAGAAAAAATATGCTCATAAAGTTTAAAAAGATGCTTTATCGAGAAAAATGGAAAGAAGTTAAAATAATTGAGGTGAAAGCATGGCAATCGTTTATTCGGTTGAGGTAGGTGATCCCATTAATCAAGTAGTAATGGGAAATCCTAAAACTTATTTTGATTCGATTTTTGATGCTCTTTCAGATGGGCTATCTATTGTAGAAGGCTTAGAGAAGAGATATGGGAAGGAAATTGTTTTTTCAGAAAAGGAACCAATAATAAAAGGTTCGAAAGAGAATTCCTTACATATTTGGAGAGGTTTTTTAGAAGGGGTAGCAGAACCTTTATATGTCCAATTGAATATAGAGGAGCGGGATAAAGATAAAGAACTTGCTATACCTAAAACCCCTAATACAAAGTTAAATGAAGACTAGATGTTATTTATAACCGAATTGGAAACCTTATTAAATCAAGCAGACGACGATGATGGCTTGTTTTATCATTAGCTTAAATAAAAAGGAATACGAAAAAAATCAATTCAAAATTGGGTTGATTTTTTTTTGTATCAAATTTATATAAAAATTTTCTAATTAACCCCCTTAATTAAGCAAATTTTATCGAAATTTAATAAAGTATATAAAATGTGTATGTAATTCCAATCGTAAAAAGAGAAGCGATTGATCAGATAAACAATGTAGGGGGCATTTAATTGTGTTAAAAGAATTCAGTATTTGTTATACTCTCGAAGCGGATGTGAAGTGGGAGAAAATAACAGAACAATCAGATACGAACGCTAAGGATATTTTAGAACAAGTATTACAAAGAGTTGCTAATAGTACTACTTATACAGTGAAAAGTAATGAAGCATATGAAACTATTCATACTTCTTCCATCCGATATGTACGTATTTTTGAAAATAATACGTATGAAATAGCTAATTAACTAGAATAAACTTAAAAATATAGTTTAAATAGATTTTATCTAAGGTGGTACGTAACAAAAAATGGGAAGATTCAAGAATAGACAGCAACGAACACTCTTAAAGAGGATATGGAACCGTGAATATCCCAAAAACTTTCTATTAAAGATTATTTTATTAGTATTTGTATTCTGTGTAATTGGTTTATTTATATTGAATATCTTCATTTGGACTAGTGATGTAAGTAAATTAGATGAGCCTCTTCCACAGCCAACGTTTATCTATGATCAAAAGGGAGAGGTAGCAAGTAAGATATCAAATTCTACTATCGACGGTGTAAAGATAAAGAGAATTCCAGGAGATGTGATAAATGCTTTTGTAGCAACCGAGGACCAGCGTTTTTATCACCATCATGGGATAAATTATTTGGGGATTGCTCGAGCGATGATTTTGAATGTAACGAGTGGGGGGGTTGTCGCTGGAGGAAGTACGATTACACAACAGTTAGCTAAAAATGCATTTCTAACTCAAGAGCGTACGTATACAAGAAAGTTTAAGGAGCTAATTCTAACCAAAAAAATTGAACGCACTTATACAAAGGATGAGATTATAGAACGGTATTTAAATCAAATCTATTTTGGAGAAGGTGCCTGGGGGATTCAGAGGGCATCTCAAACATACTTTGCAAAAGATGTAAGTCAACTAACCTTAAGTGAATCAGCATTACTTGCAGGTTTGGTCAAAGCACCTTCTAATCTGTCTCCATTTAAAAATTATGACAAAGCAATTGAACGAAGAAATCTTGTCTTGTCATTAATGAAAAGTGAAGGGCATATTAGCCAAAGTGATTTTGAAGAAGCAAGGGATCAAAATATCAAGTTAGCAACGAATGAGGTGAAAGAATACAAAGGAAAGTATCCTCATTATGTAGATCATATTATTGATGAAGCAATTAATAAATATCAGCTAACACCAAATGAAGTACTTTCTGGTGGACTTCATATCTATACAGGACTCAATCCTTCCATTCAGAATGCAGTTGAGGAAGTTTATAAAGATGATCAATTTTTCCCAGAGAGTAAGCTGGATCAATTGATTCAGAGTGGAGCAATATTTATCAATCCTTCTACTGGAGAAATCAATGCACTTGTAGGTGGACGAGGTGAGCATACCTTCCGTCAGTTTAACCGAGCGACACAATTAAAAAGACAGCCGGGATCGATTATGAAGCCTTTGTCAGTTTATACTCCTGCTTTGGAACAAGGCTATGATATTTATGATAGGTTAGAAGACAAACCGATTAATATTGATGGATATCAACCTCAAAATTATGATAAACAATTCCGTGGCGAAGTGTCTATGTATGACGCTGTTATTCACTCCTATAATCTTCCCGCAGTCTCATTGCTACAAAAGATTGGTATAGAAGTTGGAGCCAATGCAGTAGAACGTTTTGGGATTAAATTAGAAGAAAAGGATCGCATTCCTGGTTTGGCTTTAGGTGGGATGAATGAAGGAACCTCTCCCTTAAAAATGGCACAAGCGTTTACTACTTTCCCAAATAATGGAGTAATGGTAGAGGCTCATTCAATCCAACGAATTGAAAACGCGGATGGCGAAATACTTGGAGAGTGGAAAAAAAAGGAACAAAAGGTAACAGAACCTTTAATCGCACAAAAAATGACATTTATGCTCAAAGGTGTGGTAAAAGAAGGAACCGGATCAAAAGCACAGATTACTGGTAGAGAAATCGCTGGAAAAACGGGTACTACTCAACTTTCTTTTCCAACAGATAATGGGGCAAAAGATCATTGGTTTGTAGGATACACCCCTCAAGTTGTAGGAGCTGTATGGTTAGGGTATGACAAAACTGATCAAAATCATTATCTTTCATCGTCTAGTAGTGGAACTGCGACGGTTATTTTTAAAGAAATTCTAACTAAAGTTGAGAATGAAATGTCAATAAAAGAATTTGATTTAGCATTACTTGGAAACAAATATAAGCAAAATAAAAAAAGTAAGAAACAAGATGAAAAAGATGATGATAACAATCAACATGAAAAAGAAGATACCAAAAAAGAGAAAATGAAAGCACAGAAAGAGAGAGAAAAAGAAAATAAAAAGAGAGAAAAGGAAATCGAAAAGGAAAATAAAAAGCGAGAAAAGGAAAAAGAAAAGGAAAAAGAAAAAAAAGATAAAAATGAATAACTTGGATTTTTATTACTGACTTCACTGAAAAGTTTGTTGCTTTAATTAACGACAAACAATTTCGAGAGAATATCAATAAATAGTGAAAAGGGCACAAGGACAGGCTAAATCCTAGAAGTAGGGATATGTACGAAAACAACAATTATAGAGAATACTGCATTAACTAAAATAAAACAAGCCAAGTTTCTTAGTGACCTGGCTTGTTTGTTAAAATTCAATATTTACTAACTTAAATGATTTAACCTATATTTTCTTTGATTTCAGTTGGAACTGTTTTTAACTTTATTAAACTCCAATCAGTGCGATAAAACCGAACCATAACACTAACACCAAACACAGTTAAATACGTATATAAAGAAATCCATGCACCAACACTTGATAGCTCAAGGACAAACGTCAAGACGTAGCTTAAAGGAATAAACAATAACCAACCTAAAATGAGCGATGTTTTTAAAAGGAATGAAGTATCTCCAATTCCTCTAAGTCCACCAGCATAGAAGTTTAATAGTCCATCGAAAAGCTGTAAAAACGCAGAAATCATGATTAATCTAGAGGCTAGCTGGTAAACCATGATATCATCCGTATAAATTTTAGCAATCGGTTCTGCGAGTAAAAACTGGATAACGCCTAGAATAAAGAGGAAAATCGATCCTAATATTGCTGTATTTGTACCAGCCTTTCTTCCTTCAACTGCGCTGCCTTTACCAATTTCCTGACCAACAAGTATGGTTGCAGTTGATCCAAAGGCAAACGCCGGCATAAATCCAAGGCTCATGACGCTTAAGGCTACTTCATTTGCAGCCAAAGCATGTGTACCTAATCTCGTCACAAATGCAGTAAAAACAAACATAGCCATACTCATTGAAAACTCCTGAATCCCAAGTTTAGAACTTTCTCCAAAAATGAGTTTTGACTCAGAACGATTAAAGGCTACAATTGTGCGCGTTTCAAACTTGGCATGAAGACGGATGAAATAAACATAGGCACAAAACAGAAAGGTAACAACCTCACCTATAAACAGAGCAAGCCCTGCGCCATACAGACCTATTTCTGGAAATCCGAAATTCCCGTACGTTAGACCATAAGTTAAAAAAATCATAATCAAGTTTCCAATGATAGAGCTAATCATTGGTGTTTTTGTGTCACCAATTCCTCGGAAAAATCCATGAAAAACAAAGGTGAAGATTGAAAAAATCATAGCGAAAAATCGAATTTTTAAATAATCTTTTCCTTGATCAATCATTTCGCTTGAGCTTCCCATTACTTTAAAAATATCACCCGGAAAAAATAAACCGACAAGAAAAACGATTACACATGCAATTGTACATAAATAAAAGGCGATATAGGTGCGCTCAACACCTTTTTTCATCGTATTTGATCCAAAGTTTTGAGCGACTAAATAATTGACTGTATGACCTATTCCCGAAAAGATCGCCCATGCGTTATACATAATAATATTTGACACCCCGACAATCGCAATTGCAAGTGCACCGAGTTGACCAACCAAGATCAGATTTATTGTTCCTGTAAGAGTCATAGATGCAAATGATGCGATTGAAGGAATTGCAAGCAGTAAAATCTTTTTCCAGTCTTTTAACATGTTTGTATCCCCTAATCAATGTTATAGAAATTTATGAAACATTTAAAACCACCTTCAGATAGCTAATGATTGTAATAAAGGTTCTTTTTATTTTCATAGTAATAATTATTTTAATGACAAAATTGTTTCTTGTCTATCAATATTTGTAAACGTTGTCAAATTAAAGGTTGAATTATAGTATTATAGAGAGAAGTGAGTTTTTTTAGTAACTCTAGAAAACTAGGATAAGGGGATGTTAAGATGGAAATTCGTCAATTAGAAGAACATGAAAGACAAGCTGCGATTGAGCTATCAGATAAAACATTTCGAAATCATGAACAAAAGTCGATGGGAGAGGCGTTCCCATTTATGTTTTCACAGAGTTCGATTGGACAATCGTTTGGGGCATTTCACAATGGAGAGTTAGTTTCTTTTATGGGGTTAGTACCATCTATAATAAAAATAGGTGAAGCGAGGCTAAATGTATATTCACTAGGTTCTGTTTGTACAGCAGAGGATTATCGAGAAAAAGGGATTGCTAGTCAAATTTTAGAAAGAGTATTCGATTTTTTAGATTGCTCAGATGCATCAATTCTTCTTGTATCAGGCGATCGATCGTTATACACACGTGTAAACTGTTGTCATTTCGGAAATATATCAAAATTTAATGTTCAATTTGAAAATGTTCATAAAAATAGTGAAAGTCAAATTAGAGAAATGCGAAAAGAAGATTTGTTCCAAATGAATCAAATTGCTCAACGAAGACTTATTACATATGATCAAAGTGTGTCAGATCTACAATCATTGATCCATGCTGAAGCTTATGCTAGTTGTTTGAATCTAACACATAAAACCTTAATCGTTGAAAAGGATAATAAGGTCAGTAGCTTCTTAGTCCTCGGGGTACCACATCGTAAAAGACAAGAACAAAAGGGGAAGATGATTGAGTGGGCAGGTAAACCAAACGAGATTAAACACTTATTATCCTATGCAATCAAAGCATATGAGTTGGAAGAAATAGAAGTTGCAGTCCCTTGGCATGAACATTTATTGGAAAATGAATTGAATGGTTCAACTTTTACTCTTGAAAAAAATGAAGGGACCGTTTATATCATTAATCCTAAACGATTTTTAAAGCAACTAAATCCTTATATAAAATCCAGACACCTAGAATCATTTGAATGTAAATATACCGATCGTGAACATATTCAAGTAACCTTTTCAAACATGACAACAACACTACAAGTGAAGGATTTTGTTTCCTTCGTTTTTGATTCACAATCAAATGACTCTGAAATTTTGGAACTTCAAAAAAGTATTGGGAATATATTCCCAATACCCTTTCCATATACAGCTGGTTTGAATTTTATATAAAAAAGATTTAGAGGTTAAATGACTAAGAATTTACGCAAAATATCAACAAAGGAAGAGGAGAGAATGGTGCAAATGAGGTATTCTCTTCTCTTGCCAGACTTTGAATCCTTTACTAAAACTTTTAAATGCTCATTTGACCTTTCTATTATATATAACTACTTATTTCCTTCACATCTATGCTTACTCCTTTCCTACCAAGTATTCAACACATTTGGCTGAATCCACCAATAACATGTCCTTAACGACCATGAATTTGTCCTTGCTAAAAAGTATGATAAATATAGAAGAATAGAAGTAACACATTCTTTTAGAATGCACAAAAAAGGGGGGATAATAGTGAAAATAATTTTTATCTCACTAGATACACTTAGGGCAAAGCGACTAGGATGCTATGGTTACCAGCTTCCCACTAGCCCGTATATTGATAAAATTGCAAAACAGGGGGTAATATTCGAAAGCGCTTACGCGTCCGATATTCCAACAGAAGTTGCTCATACGAGTATTTTTACTGGGAAGGTCGGTTTAACAACAGGAGTTGTTTCCCATGGATCGCCATCAACGTATTTACCTAAAGAAAATGAGTGGCTTCCAACAATACTTAGAAAAGCTGGGTATACTACTGCTGCAGTAGATAATTTATATCATTTAAAGGAATGGTTTGCTAGAGGGTATCAATACTACATGAATACGATTGGCAAAACAAGGTGGATTGATGGTCAATCAATTAATGATCTTGCAAAGCCATGGATAAAAGAGCATAAAGAGGAAGATTTCTTTCTTTTTCTTCACTATTGGGATCCACATACGCCTTATTTACCACCTAAAGAATATATCCCACAGTTTTATCAATCTGATCAGGACCCCTATGACCCGACTAATAAAAGTATGGAATCTGCATTTAATCATCCGGCATATCCGTTTTTTAAGTATCATCATTATGATTTGCTAGGTAATATTACTGATTCAAATTATGTAAACGCTTTATATGATGCTGAGATTAGATATTTAGACGATATGCTTAAAGATTTAGATGAGTTTTTAATGCAACAAGGAATCAAAGAAGACACCATGCTAATCCTAGTTGGAGATCACGGTGAAAGCTTAACAGAGCATGATATTTACTGGGATCATTGTGGCCTATATGAGGCAACTGTCCATATTCCACTGATTATCCGTTGGCCAGGAATGATTCCAGAAGGTTTAAGAATCAATCAGTTAGTACAACATGCTGATTTGATGCCAACGATTTTAGAATCAATTGGCTTAGAAATCCCAGACGAACTAGATGGGAAAAGTCTATGGCCATACATTCAAGGGAAAAAAGATCCTATTCATTCAGATATTTATTTAAGCGAATGTGCATGGCAAGCATCCAGAGGTATCCGCACCGAACGTTATAAATACATTGAAACATATGATTCGGGTCCTTTTACTAGACCTCCTTGTGAGCTGTATGATTTACTAATTGATCCAAATGAAGAAACAAATCTTGCTGAACTTCTACCTGAGCAAGTGGAAAAATACAAAAATAAGTTAGATAATTGGGTAGAATCGAAACTTGGAGATCGAGAGGATCCATTGAAAGTGGTGCTGAGAGAAGAGGGCTTACCTTTTAGAAAAAGGATTGAAAAAGTTCTCCATGATTACGGTCTGACTTGGGATGAATGGAAAGCAAATCCAAGGCGAGAAAAAATTGATTTACATGTTAGAAATTAATCTTTATAACAATGCTTCCTACAATTCCAGGAAGTATGAATTAATATATCTGAATATTCTGAATCATTTGTCGAAAAGTGTAAATTCATCTTGATCTTTCATAAGTTTTACTAATCATTTTTAGCACTTATTTTTTATAGGTGAGAATTTTTAAAAAGTGGGGGGATTAAGAAGATGAAAAGCTTGAAGAAATTATGGATTATATCATTTATCGCTGTTCTAATGACATCATTGTTATCAGGATGTATCGTTCCAAGCTCTTCTCCAGAAGAAACGGAGGAGACAGACGAAGAATTTAAAGGAACAATTAAAATGTATGCTGGTACCTATAGTCCGAACCGGGTATTAAATGCAAACCAAAAGCCAGCAACTGTGTTAAAAAAATTAGCTGAAGAGTACGAGAAGGAAACTGGCGTTAAAATTGAATTCATTAAAGGCCTGCCTGCTGATCAGGATTATATGACATGGGTTCGAACAAAAGCTTCAGGTGGACAGCTCCCAGATATCATTTGGTCTCAATGGTATGATGCAAACACAGCTTTAGCAAAAGGTACACTTACAGATTTGTCAAAGTATTTAGATCAGCCAAATCCTTATGTTGAAAACAAACCTTGGAATGAACTATTAAATAAACAAATTATTTCTGATACGAAATCTGCAGATGGAAGCACGTATGTAATCAATGGTGATTATGTTGGAACAGCTACCTACTATAATGTAGAAGCATTTGAAAAAGCCGGTATTAAGGAGCTTCCAAAAACATGGTCCGAATTTATTGATGCATCCAAAAAGTTAAAAGATGCAGGGTATATTCCCTTTGCTTGGAATCTCGCTTCAACTCCAACTGGTACGGATCGGATTACATGGTTAACTCGATTATTCTTTACTAACTTCTTTGCAGATGAATATGACGATTTAAGATATACAGGTAATGAAGGAATTACCAACCAAGACCAGGTTATCGCAATTAAAAAGGGAGTGTATGGATCAGAAAATGAAAAGTGGATGGAAATTTGGCCAATCTTAAAGGAGTTTTCACAATATTGGCAGCCTGACTTCACAGGTGGTGATTCAAATGGACAAGGAACAATGCTTGCCTTTTTAACAGGTGAGGTTGGAATGTATTTCGATGGCTCTTGGGCATCACAGCAAATAAAATCAGCGAATCCTGATTTTGAGTGGTCGTCCTTTAAAAATCCATATCCTGATAAGGGTGTTTCAGAATTCGCGACTGATTTTGATTCATCTGCAGCGATTGGTGGCCCAAGTTCCTCTTTCCAATATGCGGTACCATCTAAACAAGCGAATAATTCATTAACTCCAGCTAAGGAAAAAGCTATTGTGGATTGGTTAATGTATATCACAACTCCTGAGCATAATGAGGAAATCGTAAATGAATTAGGAGAAAATGTTCCGACTGTCGTAGGTGCAAAGCCGATAGAAGAACTTAGTGGCTTATCTGATCTTGCGAATCAGCCATTACAAAGTGTGTTTGGAGGAATAAATCTAGAAAAGAAAGAATTAGATGCCATTTATCGTGCTTTCCAAAGCTATATTCTTGGAGAAACAACTTTGGAGGAATTTGCTAAAGTAGCTGATACAGAGATGGAAAAAACAGCAGATTCCCTTATACAACAAAATAACTGGGATTTATCAGAATATTTGGATGAGTAAATAAATAAGAGCGGGTTATTAAAGGAACATACTTCTAAAATAACCCGCTTTCCTAAATGAAAGGAGAGGTGCATGTGCCTGAAACAGTCCAACAAATCGATAACAACGAAATAGTAAAGAGAAATAAAAAATCAGGTAAATTACGTTTTAATTGGAAATCCGGCTATGGAATGCTGATACCGTCCTTCATTCTTTTAATTACATTTATGTATTATCCTGCATTGATCGCGATCGGTTTTTCATTTACGAATTGGGACGGGTTCAATCAACCACAATTTACTGGGATTCAAAATTATATAAGCTTATTCAAAGACAAGATTTTCTTGATTTCAATGAAAAATGTTGGAATATGGACAGTTGTTAAAGTGATTGTCGAATTATTAGTTCCATTAATTGTTGCAGTTATGATTTTTCATTTGAAAAGCAAGAGGATGCAGTATATCTATCGGGTATTATTTGTTATACCGGTTGTTGTACCAGGAATTGTTATGTTTATGATTTGGAGTTTTATCTATGATCCAAACGTAGGTGTTCTTAATACGTTATTAAAAACATTGGGTCTTGAAGGAATTATCCAAAACTGGCTTGGAGATCCAAATATTGCTCTATATTCTTTGATGTTCGTCGGCTTCCCATTTGTCGTTCCATTTAATCTATTAATCTTTTTTGCAGGACTACAGTCTATTTCTGAAAGTGTTTATGAATCAGCGAAACTAGATGGAATTACAAAAGTAAGGCGATTTTTTCAAATTGAGATTCCATTAGTTATGGGACAAGTAAAATTAATTTTAATCCTTACTGTTATCCAATTACTTCAAAACGTAACATTACCACTCGTTATGACAAATGGAGGTCCAGGTTATTCATCTTATGTACCAGGACTTTATATGTATTTCCTTGCATTCCAAAACGGTGAATTTGGTTTAGGAATGGCAGTTTCAATGATTATATTTGTAATCGTTCTCATTTTAACTTGGATTCAAATGAAATATATCAATCCAAGTACTGAATACAAAGCATAAATACCAGAAAGGAGATTACAATGCTGAAAACAATAAAGCAGGATATATGGAGTCATCTATTGCTTATTTTGTTAGCCTTTGTCGCACTGTACCCGTTTTTTTATATGATTATTACCTCGTTTAAAACAAATGGACAATTTTATAGTAACTTTTTTGGTATAACCTTTCCATTACATTTTGAAAATTATGCTACTGCATGGGAAGCAATCGGTGGATACATTTTTAACTCCGTGTTTATTGGGATTGCTAGTGTGTTAATCATCATTGCTACCTCAGCCTTAGCTGGATATTCATTTGCTCGGTTGCGGTTTAAAGGGAAGAACTTCCTGTACATGTCAGTTGTAGCGTTATTAATGATTCCAGGCTTATTAACGTTAATTCCCCTTTTCCTCTTAATAAAAAGTTTTGGAATGCTAGATTCTTATTTAGGACTGATTATCGCATTTGCAGCAGGTGGTCAGGCTTTTACAATATTTGTATTCCGTCAATCGTTTGCATCATTACCTGAGGAATTGTTTGAGGCAGCACGTATAGACGGTTGCGGCGAGCTTCGTGTATTTTGGCAAATTGTCCTACCTTTATCAAAACCAATTATAGGAACCATGGCCATTTGGAATTTACTTGCTATCTGGAATGAATATATGATGCCGCTTGTATTAATGAGCAACCCTGATAAATTTCCAATTACAGTGGGATTAATACAATTCGAAAGTCAATTTGTTTCACAAACATTG
Source organism: Metabacillus bambusae (assembly GCF_017497975.1). Classification (GTDB taxonomy): domain Bacteria; phylum Bacillota; class Bacilli; order Bacillales; family Bacillaceae; genus Metabacillus; species Metabacillus bambusae. Next base: position 62,175 of record NZ_JAGDEL010000022.1, read on the forward strand.
TACGGACCGATGTTTGCTGGTTACACCATCGCATCTTTACCATTACTAATCCTGTTTTTATTTACGATGCGATTATTCATGAAAGGGTTAACATCTGGTGCAGTGAAAATTTAGCACGTTCTAACATGAAGTTTATTACTTCTATTTTTAAAACTAGAGGTATCATTATGTGAATAAATGATGCCTCTAAAATCATACGAACATTAACCATTATCTAAAAGCTAATAGGGGAAATATCCCGTGTTGAAGTTTTTCACCATTAGCTAAATTTAGAGGATCTGTAATGACATGAGGCTTATTATTATAAGTCGTTCCATCAGGCATGTAAATAATAACAAGTGCTCTTCGGGGCTTATTTGTTTTATTCGCATGAGCATGATGAAATGTTAATCCAGAATGGACCGTACAGCTACCGGCTTTCATCCTTACAATTACTGGTGTTTTGTCATGTATCTCAGAGCTTTTCGTGTAGTCAAATATATCTTCAGGATCAACGAGATTAATCGGTTTTAATTGCCCGACCTCATGAGATTTAGGCAAAAACATCATACAGCCATTATTTTCATCTACATCATCCAATGCAATCCAAATGGAAAGTGTCTTTTTACTTGTTTCTCTATTAAGTGGCCAATAAGGAAAATCTTGGTGCCAAGGAGTTGGTTTCGAATCACCAGGCATTTTTAATAGTGCATGGTCATGAAAAAGTCTGACCCCACTGACACCACTTAATTGAAGGGCAATATTCGCAAAACGAGGATGTGACACATATCTTGCCATACCTGCATGATCACGCCACGTATTGACTCGTTGGTTAAGCACCTTATAGTAGGCACCACCTTTTGTATCTGTTTGAATCGATAACCCATTATTTTCATCCATCACTTCATCAAGATACATTCTTAATTCTGAAATTTCTTCTAGATTTAAAACGTTATCAATTTGAACAAATCCATTTACTCTGTAAAACGTAATTTTATCTTCTGAGAGTAGATTTTTACTCAGCAAATGTTTCATAATTACCTCCCATTTCAAAAAGTAGATTATAAAATTAATTGTATTGTGGAAAGTTCTATTAATCTTGGTAAATATGCTGAGATTCTTGGTTAATCTTCCAGGGAAGTGGGGATATTTTTGATTTATTTACAATCAGCGGAGTTTTTTGAAAGTGAAGAGTTCTTATTCTATATCGCTCCATATACAATCAACAGTAACGAAATAATTGAACAGCATTCACATGAATTTTTCGAATTAGTGTATGTAATAGAGGGAAGTGGTTCCCACATTTACCAAGAGAAAATCTTTACCATAAATGCGGGTGACGTATTTATTATTGAACCAGAAAAGATTCATGGATTTGAGGTTGGAAACTATGAAAATCTAAAGGTATACAATTTATTATTTCAACCCAAATTCTTAAAACAAGAAATAGAATCACTATCTCATTTGGAGTCTTTTTTATCTTTTTTCTATGTTGAACCTTTTTTAAGAGAGACTGTTCATTTCAAAGATCATTTGATTTTAACATATTATCAACAATCGGAAATGATGATACTTCTACAAAAAATCGCGCAAGAATATAAACATAAGGAAAATGGCTATCAAATTCTGATCAAAACAAGAATGTTAGAACTATTTATTTTATTAAGTCGTTACTATGAAAATACTTCAACTCAAAAGATCATCATAGATTGTGAATACAAAGAAATAATAGACCAAATCTGCAAATTTATCACATATCATTATAATCGCCCTTTAACACTTGAACAGCTGAGTAAATTATCAGGGTTGAGTAAATCAAATTTCACGTCTAAATTCAAGGAAATTGCTGGTCATACTTTTATCGAATATCGCAACGAAATCCGAATAAATGAAGCAAAAAATATGTTAGCACATACTAACGAAAAAATTATCTTCATTGCATCAGAAGTTGGTTTTGAAGATATAAGTCATTTTAATCGAACATTTAAAGAATATACAAATATGTCTCCATCCAAGTACCGAAATTGGTTTAGGTCTAAATCGTAAAATACATCTCTATTAAAATTGTATTGTGGAATTAAAGACAAAGATTTAAAGGTTAGGAATATAGGGAATTTAGGAAAATGGCCGAATCCACCATTAAGGTGGCAGAATGGGCAATGATGATTTTAAAGGTTTTAGCTATTATTTAATTAAACCAACAAGGAATTATCTGTTAAAAAAATAATCTAGAAAGCGATTACATTTAAGTGATTTGGGGGGATGTGAATTGATAGGGAAAAAAACTTGGATTATCCCAGATGGGTTTCTTCAACCGAAAAGCACCGGAGATCAAATTAGTCATGAGGCTGTTTGTGTCTTGAATGTAACGGAAAGTAACGCAAAAATACAACTGACCTTCTATTTTGAAGATCGTGAACCAATGGAAACGTTCATCTCAGAATGTGGTTCAAAAAGGACTCATCATGTTCGTTTAGACAAATTGAAAGATCGTGATGGAAATAAAGTTCCAAGAAATGTGCCTTATGCGATTAAAGTCGATAGTACTGTGCCGATTATTGTGCAGCATAGCCGATTAGATACTTCTCAAGAGGCACTTGCCCTATTTACGACAATGGGCTATCCAATAGAATAGAGAGATAGATACTTTATATGAACTATTCAATAAAAAACGCTAAGGAAAATAATTAAAAATGCGAGGGATGAAAAAATGACTTTAAAAGTAGCCATAGTCGGGGTTGGTAATATTGGTAGTATTCACGCCTCTGTATATAAAGACCATCCAAACACTGAAATTGTAGCTGTATGTGACATCGTTAAGATCAAGGCTGATAACGCAGCAACTAAGTTTGGTGGAAAAGCATTTTACAGTGTAAGTGAAATGCTTGCGAGTGGTATAAAACTCGATCTTGTAAGTGTTTGTACAAAAGGAGAAGAAAACGGTGGTGAGCACTTTGCGCCAACAATGGAATTATTAAAAGCAGGAATCCCGGTTCTTGGCGAAAAGCCGATTTCAAATAATGTTGAAGAAGGAAGGCAAATGGTTGAACTTGCCAGTCAAAATAAAATCCCCTATGCGGTCAACCTCAATCATCGCTTTACACCTGCTGCAGAGAAAGCGAAGGGTTGGGTAGATGCTGGACGTCTTGGCAAGCTTCACATGATAAATATGAGAATGTGGATTAACAATCCAGTTGAAAGTTCACCATGGTTCCACTTAAGAGCATTGCATCCACATTCCTTTGATGTCATTAGATACTTCTGTGGAGATGTAAAAAGAGTTGGAGCGTTTATGATGAAGGGTGAAGGACGGGAAATCTGGTCAAATACCCAAATCATTCTTGAGTTTGAAAATGGTGCAATTGGAAATTTAGTGGGCAGCTATGATGCCGGGGCAAGCTATGGTCTTGAGCTTTGTGAAGTTGTCGGTTCTAAAGGCCGATTTGTCCTTGAAGATGCTTGCGAACAATTAACCTTTTACCCACGAACAAGCATTGAGACAGAAAGCTACAGTTATCTTGGCGGTATGAGATCATTCCCTGAAACATTTAAAAGCCGAATTCATGCTTTTGTAGATCAACTGATTTCTGGGGTCTCGTATGATCAAGTGGATGGATCTGGTGATGATGCCCTTAAGGCTCAGCAAATTATCGAAGCTGCCATCAGGTCATTTGAAACAGGAACAATTGTTGATGTGAAGGATATAGAACTTATTTCAGGAGGGGTAAAATGATTAAACTTGGTGTAAACTCTGTTTTATTTAAGGATTTTGATTTTGCAACTGCAGCAAGACAAATTGCATTATGTGGGTATGATGGAGTCGAAATTTCTGCAATTAAAGGAATGTGTGAGCATTTAGAATTAGACCGCTGGAGGGAACAAGCACCTGAATTAAGAGCTATAGTTGAAGCGAATGGCCTTGAATTCCTTTCAATGGAAGTAGCATCACTTGATGAAGATAGGTTGACAAAAGCTTTTGAAGCAGGAGCAGAAATTGGAATCCCTATCATAAACGTAGGTCCTGGTGGGAAATCAGGAGATGATGGTGATCTTCAACAATCTATTGAAACCCTTTATCGTTTATCGAAAAAGGCAGAGACATATGGAGTTACACTTTGTGTAAAAGCCCATGTTGGAAATGCAATCTATAATACACCAACAACATTGCGAGCAATGAGTGAGATTTCCTCGGAGGCGTTTGGGATCGATATGGACCCGAGCCATATTTATCGAGGGAATGAAAATCCAGAAGAAGAGTTAGCTAGAGTGATCGAACGAGTAAAACATATTCATATAAGAGATTGCAAAGGGCGGACGAAGGGTCCAGGTGACATTCAAAATCAAGCATGTGGACGAGGAGATATTGATCTTTTCGCTTATTGTAAAGCAATGGTTGACGCTCATTATTCTGGTCCAGTTTGTTTGGAGGTTATCGGAGCAAACCAACACACATTAGCCGACGTTTCCATTGTTGCAGCTGAAAGCTATGGATATTTAAATGCTTGCTTAAAGGCATTAGGTGCAAGAGAAGCAAATTTTGCTCAGAAAGGATAATAGATAATGGCAAAGAAAACAAATGTGATTCTTTTTGGTATTGATAGTCTTAGACGAGACCGGATGAGTTCGTATGGGTATAATCGTTTAACAACACCACATATCGATAAATTTGCTGAAGCGGGTGTGTTATTTGAAAATCATTTCAGCCCTAGTATCCCGACTACACCTGGTTATGCTTCAATGCTAACTGGCATGGATTGCTTTGGCACAGATGTAGTAGCACTTAGACATAGTGGTCCATTAGGTGATCATGTAAAGACACTACCAGAGCTCCTTTTAGAAAATGGCTATAACACAACATGTGTAGGGTTTACCGGAAATCCATCTGCACGTGGATTTCAAAAATATCTAGATTATGAAGCATGGCAACCAGATGATTCCGGACGTTGTCCAAAGGCTCAAAATTTAAATGATGTTACAATTCCAGAATTAAAAAGACTTGCAGAAGAAGAGCAACCATTTTTCTTATTCTTAAGACATATGGATCCACATTCACCGTACTTACCGCCAAAACCTTACGAAAGAATGTTTTATGATGGAAATGAATTTGATCCTGCAAATGAATCATTAAATGAAATGAAGAAATTTAAACCTTTTGCTGATTTCCTTACCTCATGGCTTCCAGAGGGCTGCACTGACTCTAATTATGTGGATGCACAGTATGATGGTGCGATAGCCTATATGGATGCATGTATTCAAAACATCTTAACAACCGTTGAATCTCTTGGTATTGAGGAAGAGACGTTAATTATTATAACTTCTGATCATGGTGAGACCTTGAATGAACATCAATGTTGGTATGATCACCATAGTCTTTATGAGCATAATTTAGTTGTGCCATTAATTTTAAAATATCCTGGAAAATTACCTGAAGGAAAAAGATTTTCCGATATTTCTTTCATAAAAGATATCATGCCGACACTATTAAATCTAATCGGTATTAAGTCAGAAACTTCATTTGATGGACGAAACTTAATGCCCCTAATAAATGGGGAAGCTGAAGGGTTTATACAGGAGTCAGAGTTTTATATTACAGAATGCACTTGGATGCGGAAGCATGGCTGGCGTACTCCTGAATGGAAGCTAATACGTGCACTTGAGCCTGATTTTCATTTTAAACCTGAAATTGAATTGTACAATATTATTAAAGATCCTGAAGAACTAAATAATATTGCAGATCAAGAACCGCAAATCGTCAATTTATTATTAGGTAGAATGGACGCTTATATAGCAAAACGTGAGCGTGAAACAGGTCGGACAAATCCAATGTACACGAATTTGAATTGGCATGGGATGGAACGAGGGCCATTCGAAACATCACAGGAAGCATATGATTCAATGTATATCGGATCAATAAATACTGCACAGCAACTACAGGAGAAGGAAAAAGAAGAACAAGTAGAGAAATAAATAAGGAGAGAGCATCTTCAGCTAAATAAATGCTTCGGGGATATGTCTTCTCCGAAGCATTTATACATTGAAAGGGTGAGTGTTTTGCTAAAAGCTGCTGTCGTTGGTGTGAATCATATCGGGAAAATCCACTGTCGCTATTATCAAGAACATAAGGATGTACAATTAGTAGCTGTTTGTGATCTCAATGAGGCATTAGTAAAAACTGTAGCTAACGAATGTAAAATCAACGCTTATACGGATTTGAAAACGATGCTTAAAGATGAAGAAATTGATGTGATAAGTATCGCTACGGGTGGAAAAGAAAATGGATCACATCATTATGAACCTGCTATGATAGCAATTGAAGCTGGCATCGATGTTTTAGTTGAGAAACCATTATCAAACTGCATAAAGGAAGCGAGGGAAATGGTTGAGTATGCTCGGTTACAAGATGTTAGGTTAGCCTCCAATCTTAATCACCGCTTTGTACCGGCTGCTCATCTTGCGAAGGAGTGGATTGATAAAGGAGATCTTGGAACACTGCTTTTCATAAATATGAAATTAACAATTGGTAACCCAAATGAGTCAAGCCCTTGGATCCATTTAAGAGCACTTCATCCGCATTCAATTGACGTTATTCGTTATTTTGCTGGTGATATTCGCCGTGTGCAAGCGTTTATGACGAAGGCACCTGGAAGAACTGTTTGGTCAACTGCTTCTATTAATCTAGAATTTGAATCAGGTGCAGTAGGTCACTTAACTGGTAGTTATGATATGGATAATAATCATCCGATTGAAAATTGTGAAGTAGCAGGAAATAAGGGAAGATTGATCATTGATAACGTCTATGAAAATCTCACCTTTTATCCACATAAAAGTTCAGAAATGAAGGTTGTTCGTAATTCAGTTTTAAATGGAGTGAGTGGCTTCAACGATACATTTAAAAATAGAATTAATTCGTTTATTAGTGATATTAAAAGATCAATCAAACCAGAACATGTTGCTGGATCAGGTTTGGATGCATTAGCAGCTCAAGAAGTAATTGAGGCAGCAATTCGTTCTCAGAATGAAAACGGTGCTGTCATAGAAATACCAAAGCTATTGGGCAAGAAAATAATGTAAGCACTTACAACTAGAGTTTCAATTTTATCCTAATTTTAATTGGGAGTAATGAAGATAGGTGGGGGAGAACTATCTATAAAGTTCCGACAAAGACAGGATGTTGGGGTATTGAGAAGCATTTGGAATGTAGAGTTTTAAACGAGATTTATTTTCGACTACCTAGAGAAGTTTTACTCATATCTTTTATCTAGGGGAGGAACATAAATGACTGCTACAAAATATCAATCTTGTGACTATATGAAAACAAAAGAATTTCCATTTTGGATCCAACGCTTCCATCACGATTCTTTAAACATACCACCAGTTCACTCACATGAATTCATTGAATTAGTATATGTAGTAAAAGGTCATGCAAAACATTTATTTGAAGGACAATCATATACGATTAAAACGAATGACGTGTTTATAATAAACCCTGGCGAAGCACACACTTTTCAGATCGAAAAAGAGCAGACATTAGAAATTATTAATTGTTTATTTCTACCTAGTTTAATTCAAGATTCATGGTTAAAGGAGCTAGGAGTATCTCAGTCAATGGATTATTTTTATATTCATCCATTTTTAGATAAAAATGAACGGTTTCATCATCTTCTAAATTTGGATGGGAATTATTCAATTAGATTTTCACATTTATTAGAAGGAATGATGTACGAATACAACAAGGAGAATTCATGCTTTTCAACCTTAATTCGACTGCAATTAGTAGAATTATTGATTCTGTTATCGCGGATTTATAATGAAAGAAATTCGAAAAGCAGTACGTCTTATAAGATTGTAAATGATAGTTATATACTGATTCAACGTATATGTGGTTATTTATCAAGAAACTATGATCAAAAAATTTCCATTCAGACCCTTTGTCATCTATTTAACATAAGCCCACGCCATTTAAATAGACTTTTCAAGCAGGAAACAGGACAGACAGTCGTGGAAATGGTTCACAATATAAGAATTGAAAAGGCCAAACAATTACTTATTGAGTCTGACGATAAGGTAATTAATGTTGCCATGAAGGTCGGTTATGATGATCCTGCTTTTTTTAGTAGGCTATTCCGAAGAGTTGTTGGGTGTTCCCCAGGTAAATACAAAGCAATGGGTTAATCAAGATTAATAGCCAAATGATCGTAAAAAAGTTTCTGAACATCATCGTTAAAATGTTAAGCTGGGAGGTGTGTAATTGATTGATAATGATTCACAGTTTACCCCTTATTCAGATGTTAATGAATTATTAGAAGAAATTTTATTGAATGTACAAAACATTCTGGGAGATTCTTTTGTGGGAATGTATTTACATGGTTCAATTGCTCTTTTCGACTTTGATCCAATCAGGAGTGATATAGATTATCTCGTTGTGACAACAGATGCCCTTTCAAAAGAAAAAATATCTAAACTAGAGTCCTTACATACACGTATATTATTGAGTGATTTGCAGTGGAAAACAAATTTTGAAGGCTCATATATTGATAAAATCGCACTGCGTCGTTATGATCCAACAAATGCTATTCATCCAGTAATACGTTCAGATGGATCATTCGGTTTAGACGGACATTGGGATGAATGGGTAATACAAAGATATATTATTAGAGAAAAAGGCATAACGTTGGCCGGCCCTAATCCGAAAATGCTTATTGACCCCATTTCCTCAAATGACTTACGGAATGCGCAAAGGAATACATTAAAGGATTGGTGGGCACCCCAGCTTGAAGATTCCCATCGATTAACTACTAGTGTTTATCAAGCCTATGCAATTCTTACAATGTGTAGAGCTTTATTTACGATGCATTATGGAATTGTTGGATCAAAAAAAGATGCAGCAAGCTGGGCGCAGGAAATATTCCAAGAATGGAGTGGCTTAATAGAAGAAGCTAAAGATTGGCATGATGGTGTGAACCTTGATCGTATAAAAGAATCACAGAAATTCATCAAGTTTACCATACTTAAAGCTCAGTCATGTTAAAGAGACATACTTAATACAATATAAATTTTTGAAGAAACTAGGTCGTAATTTAAGCCTAGTTTTTTTGTGGTTTTTATGATGTATTGTGAGGAAACCTAACGCTTCTTTGTCTAATTTGTCGTAATTATCCCTATAAAATGGTTATTTTCGAAATATTTGAAAAAATAATTTGCTTAAAGAGGAAGATTATGTATAATATGAAGTGTAGATGGTGTTAGTTTTCCTTACATCTAATGTTACTTATGGTAACGGGTTTTTATGGATGTATGACATTCTAATGCTGAAAATACATAAAGGGGTGTTGGAGATTGAGAATGAGAAGAGGATTTTTAGTATTACTGATGATGGTGCTTTTCCTTGGAGCGTGTTCGTCACAGACAAATAAACCAGCTCAAAGAACAACATCAGATTCAAGTTCCGGCACTGTAGAAGGAGATACAGTTTCTGTTGGTATTCTCCATTCATTAAGTGGCACAATGGCAATAAGTGAGGTTTCCTTACGTGATGCAGAAATGATGGCAATTGATGAGATCAATGCTGCTGGAGGAGTACTTGGAAAACAAATTAAACCTATTATAGAAGATGGTGCATCAGATTGGCCTACTTTTGCTGAAAAAGCTAGAAAACTTCTCCAACAGGACAAAGTAGCAACTATTTTTGGAGGTTGGACATCAGCTAGCCGAAAAGCAATGCTTCCAGTCGTTGAACAAAACAATGGTTTGCTCTGGTATCCAGTGCAATATGAAGGAATGGAACAATCTCCTAACATCTTTTATACCGGAGCTACCACAAATCAACAAATAGTACCTGCAGTTGATTGGATGTTAGAAAACGTAGGTAAAAATATATTTTTAATTGGCTCAGATTATGTGTTTCCTCGTACAGCAAATAAGATTGTAAACGCACAGTTAGAAGCAAAAGGTGGCAAGGTTGTTGCAGAGGAATACACACCGCTTGGACACACAGACTACAACACGATTATTAATAAAATCAAATCAGCTAAACCGGATGTAATCTTCAATACTTTAAATGGTGATAGTAATGTTGCGTTTTTTAAACAACTACAAGATGCAGGAATTACTGCTAAGGACATTCCCGTTGTTTCTGTAAGTGTTGCAGAAGAAGAGATTAGAGGAATAGGAGCAAATGTGTTAGTAGGTCATTATGCTGCATGGAACTATTACCAAACAACCGATACTCCAGAGAATAAGACATTTGTAGAAAACTATAAATCAAAATATGGTAAGGATCGTGTAACCGGCGACCCAATAGAAGCAGCGTATATTGCCGTTTATTTATGGGCTGAAGCTGTGGAAAAGGCAGGCTCTTTCGACGTTGAAAAAGTGAAGGAAGCAGCTGATGGTGTTGAGTTTAAGGCTCCAGAGGGAGTTGTGAAAATTGATGGTGAAACACAGCATATTTATAAAACGGTTCGTATTGGTGAGGTGCAAGCTGATGGACAATTTAAAGAAGTGTGGAACTCAGGTGAGCAAGTCAAGCCAGATCCATATTTAAAAACATACGATTGGGCAGAAGGGTTAAGTCAACAAGCTAATTAATGGATTTATAAATATTTGTAATATGCCCCCTTTTCGTTCTGCAAGAGATTACTAGAATGCTAGAACGAAAAGGGAAACTATTGTAAAAAAATAGTTCCTAGAAGGATTCGCATTGAAAAGGAGGAAACATCCTTGTCGATAATCGTAACACAACTATTTAATGGAGTTAGCCTCGGTTCCATCCTCTTGTTAATTGCTTTAGGTCTTGCGATTACATTCGGGCTTATGAATATTATCAACATGGCTCACGGAGAATTAATTATGATGGGAGCTTATACTACATATGTTCTTCAACAAGTATTTATTCAATATCTTCCTAAAGCAGCCTTTGGCTATTATTTTATCCTAGCAATTCCACTATCTTTTCTTGTAGCAGCATTATTGGGGTTATTAATGGAGAAGACGGTTGTTCGATTTTTATATGAACGCCCACTTGATAGCTTACTAGCAACATGGGGAGTGAGTTTAATCTTACAACAGGTTGCACGTTCGATCTTCGGTGCACCGAATGTTGCAGTTGTTGCTCCAGAATGGTTAAACGGTGGACTTACTTTAACGGGTATGACATTCCCATATAAACGACTTTTTATTGTTGCATTAGTGTTACTATGTATTTTCTTATTATTTCTATATCTTTATAAAACTCCTTCGGGAAGAAGGATGAAGGCTGTTACATTAAATCGTGACATGGCTTCTTGCTTAGGTGTCTCGACAAGAAGGGTTGATAGCACAGCTTTCGCTATAGGGAGTGGCTTTGCAGGAATTGCTGGTTGTTCCTTAACATTGATTGGTTCTATCGGTCCTACATTAGGGTCATCTTATATCGTTGATGCATTTATGATCGTTATATTAGGTGGTATTGGAAAATTAAAAGGAACCATTTTTGCTGCTTTAATGTTAGGGGTTTTAAGTACATTTGTTGAGTTATCAACAAGTGCAACATTTGCAAAGGTAATCGTTTTTGCATTAATAATCATTTTCTTACAATGGAAACCAACTGGCCTCGTAGGTGCAAAGGTGAGAGCTTTAGATTAACGGAGGTGCTGTTATTGTTAAAAAAATATAGTCGAGGAACCATTTACGGGGTGTTTTTTCTCTTCCTATTAATTGCCCCCTTGATGCTTTCAGATTTTCGAATTGGTTTGCTAGCTAAGTTTTTATGTTTTGCAATTATCGCTGTTGGTATAAGTCTAATATGGGGTTTTACTGGAATTATGAGTTTGGGGCATGGGGTCTTTTTTGGATTAGGAGCCTATTGTATGGCGATGTACTTGAAACTTGAGGCTTCAACTAGTGGAGTGCCAGATTTCATGGAGTGGAATGGAATTACAGAACTTCCTTTTATATGGTCTATTTTTAAAAATCCAATTTTTGCAATTTGTTCTGCCATTTTACTCCCATTTTTGATTGCGTGGATTATTGGTTACGTTACGTTTAAAAATCGAATTAAAGGAGTCTTCTTCTCCTTAATATCACAGGCGGTAGTTGTTGTTACAGTTACATTATTTATTGGTAGCCAGCAAATTACAGGGGGAACTAGTGGTTTAACAAACTTTTTTACGGTGTTTCATGTACCGTTAGCAGATCCAGGGACAAAAAGTTTTCTTTACTTCTTAACAGTTAGTTTATTAGCAATTGTGATGGGGATATCTCTCATTTTAACAAAAACACGCTTTGGAAGATTACTCATAGCGATTAGAGATGGTGAAAATCGTCTTCGATTTTTAGGGTATAACCCAGCCATATTTAAAGTTTTTATTTATGCATTATCAGCAGCCTTTGCAGGGATAGCTGGAGCACTGTTTGTATTGCAAGTTGGGATCATTACACCAGAAATGATGGGAATTATTCCTTCTATTGAAATGGTATTATGGGTAGCGATTGGAGGAAGGCATTCAATCTTAGGTGCTGCAATTGGGGCGATCTTAACAAATAGCGCTAAAAGCTTTTTAAGTGAAACCTATCCTGAATTCTGGACGATCTTCTTGGGCGGATTATTTCTCTTAGTCGTTTTATATTTACCAAATGGTTTAGTTGGTATTGTTGAGAAGTTTAAGGTTCGCTTCTTCAAAAAAGAGAAAAAGGAGGCGGAAAAGGATGCAGCCGATTCTCTCGTGTCGTAATGTGATGGTTGATTTTTCTGGTTTCAAGGCACTTCAAGGCGTTGATTTACAAGTTGAAAGTGGAGAGATTTTATTTTTAATTGGACCTAATGGGGCAGGGAAAACAACACTCCTTGACGTCATATGTGGAAAAACAAGATCCACCGATGGTGAAGTGATTTTTGATGGAAACATTTCACTAACAAAACTTCCTGAACAGAAAATTGTTCACGAAGGAATTGTGCGTAAATTTCAAGCTCCGAGCATTTTTTTACAATTGACACCTTTTGAAAATCTAGAAATTGCCATGAAGCAAAAAAAGAATTTGTTTTCCATTTTATTTGCAAAAATGTCAGCTTCTCAAAAAGTGAAAATTGATGAGTTATTAAAAAAGATTGGATTGTATGAAGTTCGTGGCGAGCTCGCACAATCGTTGTCACATGGTCAAAAACAATGGCTCGAAATTGGGATGCAGCTGATTCAAGAACCAAAACTCTTGCTCTTAGATGAGCCTATTGCAGGTATGTCAGGTGAAGAACGTACAAAAACAGGTAATTTAATCGAAGATATTGCAAAAACATGCTCGGTATTAATTGTGGAGCATGATATGGATTTTGTCAGAAAGTTTTCGACGAAGGTTGTGGTGATGCATGAGGGGAAGGTGCTCTGTGAAGGAGCTATGCAGGATATTCAAGAAAACGAAGAAGTAAAGAACGTTTATTTAGGAAGGAGTGGATAATATGCTTCTGGTATCAAATCTCCAAGCTGGATACGATGAAACCATGATTTTACAAAATGTACATCTGGAACTACCTAAAGGAAAAATCGTTGGTCTTTTAGGACGAAATGGTGTTGGGAAAACAACACTAGTTAAAGCACTAATGGGACTTATACCTGTTACAAACGGTAGCATTCGATTTGAAGAAAACGAATGGAAGAAGGAAAGGCCTGAGGCTCGGGCAAGGGCAGGAATGGCCTATGTTCCACAAGGAAGAGAGATTTTTTCAGATCTTTCAATAAAAGAAAACCTTCTTTTAGGAATGGAAGCTCTTCCTAAATCACAGCGGTCAACGTCCATTCCTCAGGAGATTTTTCAATGGTTTCCTGTTTTAGAGGAAATGATTGACCGCAAAGGTGGGGATTTGAGTGGTGGTCAACAGCAGCAGCTTGCGATTGCACGTGCGATTATTTCTAATCCGAAGGTTTTATTACTTGATGAACCAATGGAGGGAATTCAACCAAATATCGTACAGCTTATCCAGGATGTTTTAGTGAAAATATCCAGTGAAAAAGAAATGTCGATCTTATTAGTTGAGCATAATCTGGATGCAGTGTTAGCTTGTGCGGATCAGTTTTATATTCTTGATAAAGGTCAAATGGTGATGAATGGTAACTGTAATGAAATTAATGAGGATGATCTTCAAAGGCATTTAGCAGTATAAGGGGGAGATTAGATGAAGCTGACAGCACGTGAGCAAGATAAGCTCATGATTGTCGTAGCTGCGGATTTAGCAAGAAGAAGACAGCAACGAGGACTTAAGTTGAATTACCCAGAAGCAATTGCAATTATTACTTATGAGGTAATGGAAGGAGCGAGAGATGGTAAATCTGTTTCTGAGATGATGCAATATGGGAGAAGGATTTTATCACGAGAGGACGTCATGGAAGGAATACCTGAAATGATACATGATATCCAAGTTGAGGCAACCTTTCCTGATGGCACGAAGCTCGTGACGGTCCACGAACCCATCCAATAATCGAAAGAATGAATGAGAAGAGGGTAAAGCATGATACCAGGAGAATACAAGCTTAAAAAAGAACCTATTTTATGTAATGTAGGAAAGCAGCCAACAAAGATAGAGGTAATAAATAATGGGGATCGACCAGTTCAAATTGGTTCACATTTTCATTTTTATGAGATTAATGGATTGCTAGCGTTTGAACGAACTAAAGCCTTTGGGAAAAGATTGAATATCCCAGCTGGTACAGCTGTACGTTTTGAACCAGGTGATAGTAAGGTGGTTGAGCTTATACCGTTTTATGGTGAAAGGAAGGTATTTGGTCTAAACAACTTAACAAATGCTTTTCTAGATAAAGGAGTGTAACAATGAGTTTTCAAATGTCTCGACATCAATATGCAGATATGTTTGGGCCAACTGTTGGCGATCAGGTAAGACTTGGGGACACTGGGCTGTTTATTGAAGTTGAAAAGGATTATACAACATATGGTGATGAAGTAAAATTCGGTGGAGGTAAGGTTATTCGGGACGGAATGGGGCAGCATCCATTAGCGACGAGAAGTGAGACAGTCGATCTTGTTGTAACAAATGCGTTAATTGTTGATTACACAGGGATATATAAAGCAGACATCGGTGTAAAGGACGGCGTCATTGCTGCGATTGGTAAGGCTGGAAATCCATTATTAATGGATAAAGTTGATATAGTAATCGGGGCATCAACTGAAGTTATTGCTGGTGAAGGTATGATTTTGACAGCAGGTGGTATTGATGCACATATCCATTTTATTTGTCCTCAGCAAATTCAAACAGCGATTGAATCTGGCATCACAACAATGATTGGTGGCGGAACAGGTCCAGCTACAGGGACGAATGCAACAACCTGTACACCTGGTGCGTGGAATATCCATAACATGTTAAAAGCAGCAGAAGAATTTCCTATGAATATTGGTTTTTTAGGGAAAGGGAATGCATCTAGTGAAGAAGCACTGATTGAGCAAATTGAGGCAGGAGCAATTGGGTTAAAGCTACATGAGGATTGGGGTACGACAGCCTCCAATATTGATAAAGCGTTAACAGTGGCCGACAAGTTTGATATTCAGGTTGCTATACATACAGATACTCTGAATGAAGGTGGCTTTGTAGAGGATACACTTCGGGCAATTGATGGGCGTGTGATTCATACCTATCATACTGAAGGGGCTGGTGGTGGTCATGCACCAGATATAATAAAGGCAGCTTCTTATCCAAATATTCTTCCATCGTCAACAAATCCGACAAGACCATTTACAATCAATACGATTGCTGAGCATTTAGATATGTTAATGGTATGTCACCATTTAGATCCATCTGTTCCAGAGGATTTAGCATTTGCTGATTCAAGAATCCGTAAAGAAACAATCGCTGCTGAAGACATTCTTCATGACCTTGGCGTGTTTAGTATTATCAGCTCAGATTCTCAAGCTATGGGAAGAGTTGGCGAGGTCATTTCACGGACATGGCAAACAGCGGATAAAATGAAGCGTCAGCGTGGAGAGATGGTTGCGGGTGAAGAAAATGATAATGAAAGAGTAAAAAGATATATCGCTAAGTACACTATTAACCCAGCGATTACTCATGGCATTTCTGATTATGTGGGTTCCATTGAGGTAGGGAAGGTTGCTGACTTCGTGCTTTGGGATCCAGGCTTTTTCGGTGCAAAACCAGAATTGATCGTCAAAGGTGGCATGATTGCTTGGAGTGTTATGGGGGACCCAAACGCTTCTATTCCAACACCACAGCCTGCGATCTATCGTCCAATGTTTGCAAGTTTTGGTAAAGCCAAATACTCCACTTCATTAACATTTATTTCAAAAGCAGCATTTGAGCATGGTGTTCATGAAAAGCTTGGTCTACAAAAAAAGATACGTGTTGTAAAAGATATTCGTAATTTAACGAAAAAGGATATGATCTATAACGGTGAAACACCCGAAATCGAAGTTGATCCACAGACATATGAAGTAAAGGTGAACGGTGAATTGATCACATGTGAACCAGATGAAAAGGTTTCTTTAGCACAACGATACTTTTTATTTTGAGGTGAAGGAAATGATCATTGACAAAATTATTGGAAATGTAAAACATTCAGAAAAAACACCTGCTCATATTGAGCGCGTTTATTTAAGAAGTGATGATTTATTGAAGAAAATTCAACGAGTAAAAACAGATCATGGAAAAGAGCTAGGTATCCGCCTTACGGGAAATAAAGAGCTAAAGGACGGTGATATTCTCTTTCAAGATGAGAAAAATTCAATTGTGATAAGTGTAATTGAAGATGATGTCATTGTGATTCAGCCAACAAGTCTTTTGCAAATGGGAGAAATTGCTCATCAATTAGGAAACCGTCATCTTCCTGCACAATTTGAAAATAACGAAATGATTGTCCTGTATGATTACTTAGTTGAAAAATTACTACTTGAACTTGCTGTTCCATTTACAAGAGAAAAAAGAAAAATGAACGAAGCATTCAAACATATCGGACATTCTCATGACTAATCAATTGTTCCATCTGCTTCAAATATGTGATTCGAATTTTCCTTCAGGTGCGTTTTCTCATTCATTTGGGCTTGAGACGTACATACAGGAAGAAAAAGTGATAAATAAAGAAACCTTTTTAGTTGCTATTAGACAATACTTGCATTCGCAGTGTAAATATACGGATGGCTTAGCTTGTCGGATAGCGTTTAAAGCAATAGAGGAAAATAAAATTGAAACATGCTGGCAGCTTGATCAAGAATTATATGCTCTTACAAATGCAAAAGAAACTCGTGAAGGTACTAAGAGAATCGGCCGTCAGTTAGTTAAAGTAATGAATCAATTATATAGCAATGGTTTGCTTAAAGAGTATGAATCTAGAATTAAAGCAAAAAAAAGCCATGGCCATAGCGCAATCGTTTTTGCGATTATTTGTCATGGATTAACCATAGATCTAGCAACAACTCTTTCAAGTTACCTATTCTCTACTACCTCTTCACTCATTCAAAACGGGGTAAGGGGGATACCTTTAGGTCAAACTGATGGTCAAAGACTTTTAATAGAAATTCAACCGTTTTTAGCAGATCTAGTTAAAGAGATATTGAACCTTTCAGAGGATGAATTTGGCGCAGGAGCACCAGGATTAGAAATTGCCCAAATGATACACGAACAGCTATCAGTACGTTTATTTATGTCATAATTGCACTTAATAAATCTATTAATCTAAGAAAGGATGATTCAAATGGGAGAGCCTATACGTATTGGAGTTGGAGGTCCTGTTGGAGCAGGAAAAACACTCTTAGTTGATAAACTAACTCGTGAATTAATGGAGGAATTCGAGCTTGCGGTCATTACAAATGATATTTATACGAAAGAGGATGCCCAATTTTTAATAAAGAGCGGAGCACTGCCAGAGGATCGAATTATTGGTGTTGAAACAGGAGGGTGTCCACATACTGCAATACGTGAGGATGCATCAATGAATTTCGCTGCAATTGAAGAATTAACTGACCGACATACTAATCTTGATTTAATCTTTGTTGAAAGCGGTGGGGATAATCTTGCTGCAACGTTTAGTCCTGAGCTAGTCAATTTTTCAATCTATATTATCGATGTTGCCCAAGGTGAAAAAATACCGAGAAAGGGCGGACAGGGTATGATTAAATCTGATTTATTTATCATTAATAAAATCGATCTAGCACCATATGTGGGTGCAGACCTAGAAGTAATGAGAAGAGATACTCTTGCATCCCGTGGAGACAGACCTTATATCTTTACAAACCTTAAGGATGGTACAGGAGTTCCCGATGTTGTTAATTGGATTAAGCGTGAAGCATTTTTGGTTGGACTTGAAGCATGACTTACACAGGCTACCTTGAACTAGAGGTAGGAAAAAAACAGGATCGATCAGTTATTACAAACAGTTTTTTTGATGGAGTCTTAAAAATAACACGACCTACCTATTTAGATGGAGGACTTCCATTGCTAACCCTTATCCATGTTGGTGGTGGCTATGTTGATGGGGACACATACAAAACAGAGGTTATTATGCATGAATCCTCACGGCTAGCACTTACAACACAAGCATCAACAAAGGTATATAAATCACCTCGTTTTGGTGTTAACCAATCGATGGATTATTTTTTGAAACCAAATAGTGAACTGTATATAAAGCAAGATTCTTTAATTCCTTATAAAGACGCAAATTTCACTCAGAATACAAATGTGTACATGAGTTCATCTGCAGTATTTTATTATACAGATATCATAACACCAGGCTGGTCTGAGGATGGAAAACATTTTCAATATAAAAAGGTTGCTTCAAAGATGAAAATTTATGTTGATGATGAATTAGCCGTTTTTGATCATCAACTATTACAGCCGTGTGAACAGCTTGAAAAAATGTTGTATTTAGAAGGCTATACACATATTGGTACAATGTTTTTTCTCCATCCACAAATAAATGAGCGCATTATTGAAGAATTACGAGAAGAATTAATATGTTATAAAAAGGTTCGTTTTGGTATAAGCATACTTAACGTAAAGGGTATGTCTGTAAGAATATTAGCCAATAGTACACCGATCATTGAATCCTTTTTTACTAAATGTGATAGTTTATTAAGAGGACTCTTAAATAACGAGGTAATCATTGAGTGGAGAAAAGGATAAATAGTAGCAATACTCATTAAATTATTGGCTCTGTTAGACTTGGTTGATTGATTTCTAATGTAGGTGTTCGCTCCAATCAACAGAGCGAAATAATTATAAATTATGGTGATTATTTAGTGATTTGTAGATAAAAAGATTAGCATTGAACGGAGAGAAATTCATGGATATAAATCTAGTAACGATATTAGGCATAGGCTTTGTTTTAGGCATCAAGCATTCAATTGAACCTGACCATGTGATTGCTGTTTCAACGATGGCAAGTAAAACAAAGAAACTGTGGAGTACGTCCCTAACAGGTATTTTTTGGGGGATCGGTCATACAGCAACATTATTTATTGTGGGACTACTACTTATAGGGTTTAAAGTTGCTTTATCAGAAAAGTGGGCATTAACACTAGAGATGCTTGTTGGTTTCATGTTAGTTTACTTAGGAATAAAAGCAATTTTATCTAGAACGACAACATTTCATGAACATCGTTCTGAAAAGCAAACATATTTAAAATCAGCGTTTATTGGATTTATCCATGGATTAGCAGGAAGCTCGGCAATGGTGCTGCTAACTATGAATACCATTGATACATTATGGCTAGGTGCAGTTTATATTATCATCTTCGGCATTGGCACATGTATCGGAATGATGCTATTTACTAGTTTATTGGGAATCCCATTCAATGTTGCAAAAGATCGCTTATTGATTCATAAAAACCTCGTGCAACTAACTGGTGGCATTAGTACTGTATTTGGTATTTTTTATATATACAATCTAGGAGTAACTGAGGGTTTATTTGCATTATGGTTTTAACAAGTAACAAAGTATGTTAGGAAAAGTGTGGGGATTTTCTTTTTGATGACCAATTTATCCATCACTCTTTAAAGTAACCCGATAAGTTGGTTTTAGAATATGTAGAAAAATCGTTAGAAGGGAAAATGATCTCATTTTCCCTTCTAACGATTTTATAAAACTTCCACAAATACTCCCCCTCAAATTAAAACTGCTATCAAGGATTCTTCAAATTAAATCGACCTCGATGATAGACGTTGTTCCAAAGTTAATTGTAAGTAATTAATTCCCTAAATGACTATCTAAAAATGAAGCCTATTTTTCTTCTCCAAATAATAAAGGATTAAAGAGGATTTAATTAGAATATATAGTAATAAATAATTGGATAAAGGGGTTTTTTAATGAAGACATATACTTCAAGAAAAGAGATACCAACCCATGAAAAATGGAATTTAGCAGATATTTATTCTGATCAGAGCAAATGGGAAGAAGATTACAAGCTTATTGAAGAAATCGCAGAAAAGTTAAAAGAATTTGATGGTGACATTCATAACGGACATTCCCTGTATCAATACCTCAAACAAAGTGAAGAGCTATCATTTTTGATGAACAAAATATATGCATTTGCCATGTTAAATGTGGATGAGGATACGAGGGAAACACAAGCGCAATCCTTGTTAGATCGTGCAAAACAACTTAATGTGAAAGCTAGTGCAGCAACTTCCTTCTTCATGCCTTATTTGCTTAGCTTAGAAGAAGAGGTATTAAAAGGATACATATCTGAAGAAGAGCGCCTAACTTATTTTGAAGATGATTTATTAGAGTCATTCCGTTACAAAAAACACGTTTTAAGTAAAGAGCAAGAAGAAGTTTTATCACAATTAGGGGAAGCAATGTCCGTTCCTGGCCATACATATGGCATGATGAATAACGCGGATATTAAATTTGGAGAAGTTACAAATGACAATGGTGAACAGGTAGAGTTAACTAGGGGAATGTATGCGAAATTAATTGAAGACGAAGACCGCGAAAAGCGCAAAGAAGCGTATAAGGCATATTATAAGCCTTACTTACAATTAAAGAACTCAATTGCCGCAACACTTTCGGCAGCTATAAAAAATAATGTTACTCTGGCTAAAATTCGCCATTATCCTTCAGTGCTGGAAAAAGCGTTATTTGGTGATAATGTACCTAAAGACGTGTATGAAAATCTCATTACTACAACCAAAAAAAATATTGCTCCATATCATCATTATACTAGGATTCGTAAGGAAAAGTTAAAAGTGGATGAACTTCGTCAGTATGATCTAAGTGTACCTCTAGTAAGTGGAGTAAAGCAGGAAATTACTTTTGAGGAAGCATATGAAACAATGTGTAAGGCCTTATCTCCTTTAGGAGAAGAGTATATAAGCATCCTAAAAGAATTTAAAGATTCAAGATATATAGATGTCAGGGAAACACCTGGTAAGCGATCAGGTGCTTACAACTTAGGTATTTATGGTGTTCATCCGTTTATTCTCTTAAATCATCAGGATGATTTAAACAGTTTATTTACGTTGGTACATGAATGTGGCCATGGTGTTCACAGTAAGTTAAGCTCACAACATCAACCACAAATTACCGCGCGTTATAGTATTTTTGTTGCAGAAGTAGCATCAACTGTTAATGAGGTACTGTTAATTAATTATTTATTAAACAATGAAACAAATCCTGAAATTCGAAAATCCTTACTTAATCATTTTATAGACCAATTTAAGGGCACGTTTTTTACTCAAGTAATGTTTGCGGAGTTTGAGAAGAAAACACACGAAATGGTAGAGAAGGGGTTGCCTTTAAATGTAGATGTTTTTAATCAAATCTACGAGGCTTTATTCAGAGAATATAATGGTGAAGAAATTGTATTTGATGATGAAGTGAAATATGGTTGGGCACGAATTCCTCACTTCTATCGTCCGTTTTACGTCTATAAATATGCTACAGGATTTGCATCAGCGATCCATCTTGCAACAAAGATTCTTGAAGGGGATCAAGCCACATTGAACTCATATCTGGAATTTTTAAAGAGTGGAAGCTCTGATTACCCACTCGAATTGTTGAAAAAGACTGGAGTTGACTTAACGACTCCATACCCAATTGAAAATTCACTTAATCGATTTCGAGATTTGGTAGATGAGTTTTCGAGATTATAAAGAAAAATCAATGATACAAAATTGTAATGAGTTACCTCCGATAAGTCTAACCTCCAACATACTATATAGTGACTTTTTAAAGAAACTATATAGTATGTTGGAGGTTCTGACCATTTGTTATTTTTAGTTTCTGAGACTAATAAAAGCAAGTCATTTGGCCGAGGAGAAGGATAAAATTGATATTGTTTGAAGGGATACCATTTGGCTTATTGCAGATGGTATCCTTTTTTATTTTTATATTGGTAGTTTCTGAGCCTGTTATACCTAACTGAACAAAATTTAAGGACAAGTATGCAAAATTGCTCATCTTAGTAATAATACTTTTTCTTATTCTTCAAAATGGCAGCTAACAGCCGAAAAGTTGAGAATTATGCATAAACGATAAAAAATAAACAAACTCCAAACCTTTCTATAGGTTTGTTTATGTAATCTTAATATTGCAAAGGATATAGATTGTTTTTGCTCTGCTTAGTTTGTACCTTCATTACGAAGGTAGCACAATAAAAGTATTAGCTTAATGGTTTTTGAGAACCAGGTGGGACGTAAAACGGTGGTATCTTAATCCATCCGCGTTTACGCATTAAATGTTTTAATCTAGTCGCAAAAGCGATTTTTTCTGCTTGAAACTGAACAAACAATAAACCAACATCTGTACGAATAGACTCAGTAGTGGCACTAGCTGCTTTCATAATCAAACTAATGATTTTTAAAGATAATTCGTTTGCAATCACATCATCCGTTAATTTAACACCAAGAGGAATACTGTTAGAATCTGATATTGGCATATCTTCAGGGGAAGAAGGTAATGTAATTCCTTCCTTAATCATGAAATCATGGAGTCGTTTCCTTTGACTGGTCCCGAGTTTCATATCTTCTTCAAGAATTTCTTTTAGTTCATCATCATCCGTGGTATTTATAGCTGATTGAACTGATACTTTGGCTAATTCAAGACCTGCCAAGTAAATCCAACATGCCATAACTTCTCCGACATGAAGAGGTTGATCTTCATCTTGAACTGTCATTGATTTCATGGCATCCATAACTGTTTCCCATACATTTACCATGAGATTCCCTCCTGATTTTGTAGCTTTACTTTTTATATTGTTTGTCCCATAAGATTTTTTATTCAAAAGTTGATAATACAAATTAGGGAATGTTGAAATTAAATAGTTTTATCTACGAATGGGGAATTATTACAATAAAGCATCATTAATATACACCAGGGGAGAATTATGATTTATAGGAGTAAGTTTTATATTGTAAAAAGCGAGTTTGTCGAGATTTTTAAGAATCATCTACAAATCTTTCTTTGTCGTAATCTTTTTTAAGAAATGCTCTTTTCTAAGAGATTGTTGCTTTTAAAACAAAAACTATTTCAGGTTGATTGGAACGGATTGCGAGACTCCTGCGGGTGCAACAGGACAGGAGAGACACCGCAGGCGTTTACGCCGAGGAGGCTCACCGCCCGCCCCGCGGAAAGCGAGCAACTCTGGCTGCAATCAACCACACCGCACTACTTGGTAAAAAGCAACAAAGTTTACGAGAACAGCCTTAAGAAATTAACTTTTATTCTTTATTAAGGGTAAATTAAATGATTGTACATATGGATATAATACATTTAAAAGAACCTTGAAAAAAGGATGATCCTATGATTTATATTTACAATGATTATGGTGGAACACATACAACATCACTAGCAGCTGCCTACCATCTAAAACTTTTGAAACCACCTTCAAGAATGCTAACAAAGGAAGAAATATTAGCTGTTCCCTTCTTTAATAAATTAACAAAAAAGGATGCAGGAAAAATAATTTTTCATGGAATAGATGATGAAGGCCATTCTGTCTATACTATCGGTAGAAGATCTTCCAAGTTGGTTGTACCAGCTTTAAAAAACATATGTTTATTATTACAGAATAGATATCAACTTGAAGAAAAGATTATTTTCTCAAATACTTCTCCAACAGTACCTCTTGCTATGACAATAGGGGGTTTTTTCTCAAGAGGATTAGGAATTGATTTCATTGGTGTTCCTTTACTTGTAAAAGGTGCACAGCAATGTTGTGAACACGTTTATCAGTTAGTTGAAAATACAAAACAAATTGCCAAAGAAACGACTGTAGAAAAAATCATCACGCTTGAGAATGAAAATTTTCAAGCGTGATGATTTTTAATTTTTCACCAATGTTAAAAATGCTATTGATGGATAAAATAACGAAAGAAATGAAAGGTTCATTTATACATGTCGAACGATTTATTTGTAGTTAATTATATTGAGAAAGCATCTTTTCTGAATGAAATTGAATTGGTGATTTAAGATATAGTGTATTAGTGTTAGGGAAAGAAAGTGTTCTTCTTGTTATATGTTATTCTGAAATAATATAGTTTCTTTATTAGGACGACCAATTTTTACACGATTTTCCCAGTAGACTATATTAAAATAATAGCTATAGTTCCATTAAGAGGAAAAATAAACTACTCATATTACCAGTCTCTAAGGTTCGAATTTAAGTTGTCACTACAACTACAGCTACTAATGGTCAAGCAATCAATATTCCTATTTTGCCCTCTCACTTTTCCAATTAACGTTTAATTCAATCTGCGTAATTTATCTACAAGGCATCCAAGCAAGCTTTATTCTATTTTACATTATGTCACGTAAGGTAGTTACAGGATTTTCCATCCTGGATAAGAAAAGCTTATTTTTACCTATTAAAATAATAATAGACTTCACACTTTCCAACATTTTAGTATTATTCTATTTTTCACTTTTATAAATCATCATTAAGTTATTAATTTCCTTATCTAGTTTAGGTTTTTTTCTATTAATAAACATGTGATGTTCGTCTGCTTATACATTTTTTATCATGCGAACACACTGTATATAAAAGCTACTAAAGGGGGATGAAATATGTCAGATTTAGTGAAAATTGGTCTAATTCAAGCATCAAATGATGTGGATGGTCATGAACCGATTCAGGTTCATAAAGAAAAAGCGATAGAAAAGCATTTAAAACTTGTGAGAGAAGCTGCTGAAAAAGGTGCACAAATCATCTGTTTACAGGAAATATTTTATGGACCTTATTTCTGTGCTGAACAAAATACAAAATGGTATGACTCTGCAGAAGAAATTCCGAATGGTCCGACAACAAGGTTATTTCAAGAGCTTGCAAAAGAATTAAGTGTTGTCATTGTTCTACCAATCTATGAAAGAGAAGGTATTGCTACATACTACAATACTGCTGCTGTCATTGATGCAGATGGAACATACCTTGGGAAATATAGAAAACAACATATCCCACATGTAGGAGTGGGGAATGAAGGCTGTGGCTTCTGGGAAAAGTATTACTTTAAACCAGGTAATCTTGGTTACCCTGTTTTTGACACAGCCTATGCGAAGGTTGGCGTTTATATTTGCTATGATCGTCATTTCCCAGAAGGTGCGAGATTACTAGGTTTACATGGGGCTGAAGTTGTATTTAATCCTTCAGCCACAGTTGCAGGTTTATCTGAGTACCTTTGGAAACTAGAACAACCTGCACACGCAGTAGCCAATGGGTATTATTTAGGAGCAATTAATCGCGTTGGGTATGAAGGGCCATGGAATATGGGTGAGTTTTACGGTCAATCGTATTTAGTAGATCCTCGAGGAGACTTTGTAGTAATGGGAAGTCGTGATAAGGATGAAGTGATCATTGGCGAAATGAATAAAAAGTTAATTCGAGAAGTCCGTGATGTCTGGCAATTCTATCGTGATCGTCGCCCTGAAACATATAATGAAATGACTTCATTATTACCTTAAGTGAATTATTTCAACTCATAATAAATAGAGAGGCTGATACAAAAATATAGGGTTTGGCTACACTATCCGCTAGTATATGGCCTTCTTAAAGCTTTATATGTATATGTATATGTATATGTTGATGGGATGGTCATAGCCTTATAATCAGCCTCCCTTTACGATTGCTTGATTAAAGAAAAGGAGGCATTGTATTGACCAAAATAAAAGGCTCTCATATTTCTTTAACCGACTTACCAAAAAACTTTCAAGAATTTCATCAAGGACTCACAAGGAGAGAGGCAATTGAAGAAGCAAATCGTTGTTTATATTGCTATGATGCTCCTTGTATTAAAGCTTGTCCAACTGGAATAGATATTCCATCGTTTATTAAAAAAATTGCTTCGGATAATTTAAAAGGATCAGCGAAGACAATCATGAGTGCTAATCCAATCGGAGCTAGCTGTTCGCGTGTTTGTCCTACGGAAGAGCTTTGTGAAGGTGCTTGCGTTCTTAATGATTCTACCAAGCCTATTATGATTGGAAACCTTCAGCGATATGCAACAGATTGGGCGATTCATAATGAACAAATGCTATTTCAAGCAGGAGAAAGGAATGGCAAAACAGTAGCTGTTATTGGCGGAGGACCAGCAGGGTTATCAACGGCACGAGAGCTTGCCCTTTTTGGTTTTAAAGTGACTATTTTTGAAGCGGAAGAAGCGGCAGGTGGTTTAAATACGTACGGAATTGTGTCGTTTCGATTACCACAAGCTATTTCTTTTTGGGAAGTCAAGCAAGTAGAAGCTTTAGATGTAGAAATCCGTATCAACACATGTGTAGGGAAAGATATTACAGCAAACGAGATCTTAGATAGTTTTGACTTCGTTGTTTTAGCAGTTGGAATGGCAAATGTACCGAATATAGGCATTCCAGGGGAAAACAATGAATACGTCTATGACGCCATTCAGTTTGTAAAAGAGACAAAAATAAAAGAAATAACTAATGAATTTGTAGGTAAAAGAGTAGCTGTCATTGGTGCCGGAAATACGGCAATTGATGCTGCCACATGTTCAATTCGGCTAGGAGCGGATAATGTCAAAATTTTATATAGACGATCACAGGAAGAAATGACAGCTTACAATTTTGAGTATGACTTTGCTAAACAAGATGGAGTAGAATTTCGCTGGTTAACGGCACCTAAAAGAATTGTCTTAGTAAATGGCAAGGTGACAGGAATTGAATGCATAAAGATGGAACTTGGTGAATTAGGTAATGATGGTCGCCGTCGACCAATTCCAGTAAAAGATTCAGAGTTTGTTATAGAAGTAGACGCTGTTATTAAGGCAATCGGTCAAGCAAGACATTTATCCTTAATCGAGCAATTTGGTTTAGAGCACGTGGGTGGTGTTGTAAAGGTTGATAAAAAATCCTATCAAACATCAAATCCGAAAGTATTTGCCTGTGGTGATGTTGTTTTCGGAAAAGGCCACGGAGAAGCAATGGTTGTAACAGCGGCCCAGCAAGGTAAGCTAACAGCCCTTTCCATTCATAAACAGACAAGTCAAGTAAAAACAGTCTAAACATTTGTTATTTGAAAGGGGAGAGAGAAATGGCTGACTTATCGATTAATCTTGCAGGAATTCAGTCTCCTAATCCATTTTGGCTTGCATCAGCACCACCGACGAACTCAGGCTATCAAGTGCAACGTGCATTTGAGGCAGGCTGGGGAGGTGCTGTGTGGAAAACTTTAGGTGATCCAATTTTAAATGTTTCCTCACGTTTTGCAGCTGTTAGCTTTAACGGACAGCGAGTGGCAGGATTTAATAATATTGAACTGATTACAGATCGCCCGTTGGAAGTGAATTTAAAGGAAATCTATGAAACAAAGAAGCGATTTCCTCACCATGCAATTGTGGTTTCATTAATGGTTGAACCAAAGCAAGAAAAATGGCATGAAATTGTTAAACGTGTTGAAGATGTTGGAGTAGATGGACTTGAGTTAAACTTTGGCTGCCCACATGGAATGGCTGAGCGGGGAATGGGATCAGCTTCAGGGCAAGTGCCAGAGCTTGTTGAAAAACAAACGTATTGGGCAAAGGAAGTAGCCAATACTCCTGTTATCGTAAAGCTGACACCAAATATTACTGATATTACTGTGACAGCTGAAGCTGCGGTTCGCGGTGGGGCAGATGCTGTGAGTATGATCAACACGATTAATAGTTTAGCTGGAGTAGATCTTGATACGTGGAATACGATTCCACACGTTGCTGGAAAAGGTGCCCATGGAGGTTATTGTGGACCTGCTGTAAAGCCGATAGCTTTAAATATGGTCGCAGAATGCGCAAGAAATCCACAGATAAATGTGCCGATTTCGGGTATGGGCGGAGTGTCAAATTGGCAGGATGCCGTAGAATTTATGCTGATGGGGGCTAGAGGGGTACAAGTTTGTACAGCAGCTATGCATCATGGTTTTAGAATTGTAGAGGACATGATCGATGGATTGAATAACTATTTAGATGCAAAAGGGATTGCATCTGTTTCTGATCTTGTTGGAAAGGCTGTTCCAAAATTCTCAGACTGGGGAAATTTAGACCTTAATTATAAAGTCGTTGCCAGCATCAATACCGACGTTTGTATTAACTGCAACAAATGCCATATTGCCTGTGAAGATACATCACATCAATGTATAGATATGGTGAAAAGTCCAAATGGCAAGGATTATTTAAAGGTTCGAGAAGAGGATTGTGTAGGTTGTAATTTATGCTCGATTGTTTGTCCTGTAGATGGAGCGATTGACATGGTTGAGATTGCAAATGAACTTCCACCAATGACATGGAATGAGCGTCAAGCTGTCCTTCAATCAACTGGATGCGAAGTTACAATCGTGAAAAAGTAACAGGGGGTAAAGTATGTTAAAACTGATAAAAAATGGAACAATCGTGACAGCAACTGATATTTATAAAGCAGAAATTTTAATTGAAGACGGAAAAATCACTGCGATCGGGACGAATTTACCTACCCATGGAGCGGAAATCATCGATGCGAATGGGTGCTATGTATTTCCAGGAGGAATTGATCCACATACACATCTTGATATGCCATTTGGCGGAACGATTACAAAGGATGATTTTGAATCTGGTACAATCGCAGCTGCTTTTGGTGGAACAACAACTGTTATTGATTTTTGTTTATCAAACAAAGGGGTTCCATTAAGTCAATCTATTCAAACATGGCATAATAAAGCAAAAGACAAAGCAGTGATTGATTATGGCTTTCACTTAATGATCGGTGAAATGAATGATGAGGTACTAAAACAACTAGATGGTGTAATTAACGAAGAAGGAATCACTTCCTTTAAAGTATTTATGGCTTATAAAAATGTCTTACAAGCAGATGACGAGACGCTTTTTAGAACCTTAATTGCTGCAAAAGAGCTAGGTGCTTTGGTAATGGTTCATGGGGAAAATGGCGATGTCATTGATTATTTAACGAAAAAAGCATTGGAGGATGGGAATACAGACCCAATTTATCATGCCTTGACTAGACCTCCAGAAGTTGAGGGTGAAGCGACTGGAAGAGCAGCGACATTAACAGGATTGGCTGGTTCTCAATTATATGTCGTCCACGTTTCATGTGCTGAAGCTGTACAGAAAATAACAGAGGCCAGAAATAAAGGGTTTAATGTATGGGGAGAAACGTGTCCACAATATTTAGTGCTTGATCAAACCTATCTAGAAAAACCAAACTTCGAAGGGGCAAAATATGTTTGGTCACCACCTTTACGTGAAAAGTGGAATCAGGATGTGTTATGGAATGCACTAAAAACAGGACAATTACAAACAATAGGATCTGATCAATGTTCCTTTGATTTTAAAGGGCAAAAAGAACTTGGTCGTGGTGATTTCACAAAAATCCCTAATGGTGGACCAATAATTGAAGATCGTCTTTCCATTTTATTCTCTGAAGGTGTGAAAAAAGGAAGAATTACGTTAAATCAATTTGTTGACATCACTTCAACAAGAATAGCGAAGTTGTTTGGCTTATTCCCTAAAAAAGGAACAATCACAATTGGAGCAGATGCAGATCTGGTCATTTTTGATCCAAACGTTCAGCGTACCTTGTCTGTTGAAGCTCATCATATGGCTGTTGATTATTCTGCATTTGAAGGAATGGAAGTGACAGGAGAACCAATATCTGTATTAGTTCGAGGTGAGTTTGTTGTTCGTAATAAGAAATTCGTGGGAACCCCTGGCTCTGGTCAATATTTAAAACGAGCTAAGTACGGTATGCTACGTTCTTCAGATCAAGATGAAAGACAAACCATATAACAACAAGTAATCTCGACTAATTTTAATAATAGTTATCCCACAGAATGTTGCACTCATCGATCTGAACAACTCCTAAAATTGCTTGCTCTTTTAAGGCAAGCAATTGTTTTATATAAATCACCCATTTTTAAAACGAAAAAGGGAGTGTTCACATGAGTAAGAAGCAATCTTATTTAAAATCACCAGATCTATTGCCAATTTCAGAGAAAGATAGAAAGATTACTCCAATAGGTTATTCTTTTATGTGGATAGGGATGGTTGTTGTATTAGCAACGTTTGCAATTGGTGGTGCAGGTGTTATTTCATTACCCTTGCCACTTGTATTATTAGCAACAATCATTGGTTCATTGGCAATTGGTTTTTTCATCTCTTTAACAGGTGATATTGGGATTGAACATGGGCTAAGCTTTCCTGTTTACATGAGAGCACCATTCGGAACAGTCGGGACTCATATACCATCAGTTGTCCGTGGCTTGGCAGCATCTATGTGGTTTGGGATAAATACGTATTTTGGAGCTACAGCAATGAATGGAATCTTATCGATTTTAGCTGGCTTTGATAATTGGTTTGTTTGTTTCTTGCTATTTGCCATTTTACAGTTATTTAACACAGCGCTTGGAATTAAAGCAGTTGAGAGGTTTGCAGATTTAGCAGCACCGATTATTATCTTAATTTCTTGCTGGATGTATGTTTCATTATCAGATACAGCATCTGCAGGCGGAAGAGAGGTATGGAGTTGGGTTGAGAATCCAGTGACAGGTGGAGCAGCGTTTACAGCTTTTTTAGTTGTAATTTTTAGTAACATGGGATTTTGGGCTACTCTTTCAGCAGATATTCCTTCAATATCTCGCTTTATAAAAGCACCTAAAAACGAGAAAAACTGGTTAAAGCGTAATAAACACGCATTAATTGGTAATTTAATAGCTTTACCGTTAACCCAAGCCTTTATGGTAGTTATAGGTGGAGTCGCTTATATTGCTGTGATGAACTATGATCCTGTTATTGCTTTGCAAGAAGCAGCGAGTGGATTTGTATTAGGGATTCTTCTGCTTATGATCGTGTTAGCGCAATGGTCAACAAACATTTCAGCCAATATTGTTCCAGCAGCTACTATTTTCTCAAACGTTGGTGGACCAAGATTTCCATTCTGGGCGGGAGTGGTGACCGCAGGGATTGTGGGAACCATCGTTCAACCCTGGAACTTGTTCGGGGTTATCATTCCAGTTTTGTTATTTATTGGAGGAATTCTTTCGGCCATTGTTGGGATTCTTGTTGCAGATTACTATTTGATTCGTAAACGCAGGGTAAATGTACCCGATCTTTACGAATCAAACGGTCAATATAAATATATGTATGGCGTTAATGTAGCAGGGTTTATTGCATGGATCGCTGGAGCAGTCTCATCCTATTTTGTTCCTAGCTATTCGTTCTTAGTTGGGTTCGTCGTAGGGGCGGTTTGTTATTATTTACTAGCAAAATATTGGTGGTTTGTTAAATACAAGCAAGCTGAAATTGAAGATCCAAGTGATGAAAAGTATTTAGGACTTTCAGTTGGGCGTGATTGGGTGATTGATGATGTTGCGGTTGATTCATCATTAGATACTCCAGTTACTGATGATCCTTCTGTTACAACCTAAGAAATAGCGAAGGAACTAGTATGTAAGGAGTAGGGGGAGAAAACGGTGTCTGACTATCAACAATATTTAACTGAGAGAGAGAAAATAGATTATTTAATCCAAAAGGGCTACTGCATAAAAGGGGTTTTAGAAAATTTAAGTGGTGCTTATTTACAATTTGAAAAAGGGGAAAATGAAGAAAAAGAGACAGAAACCCTACACATATTGACCGCTGAAGCAAGAAAGTATTTTTCAGTTATCATGTTGAAGCAAAAGCTCTGAATGCAAGTAAGGTCAAGCATAGGATGGGCCTTTTTAAGGCCGATCCTTTTTCCTAAGCCCTTGCAAAGAGAAATAAAGATTGAAGAAGTATCTCCATTCAAGAAGATTAATAGAAGAATAGAACGACTCTAAGGGGGAATTAAGATGTCTCTTACTAAAAATGACACATTCTTGTTGAAAAATTATATTGGTGGCCAGATGGTTGATTCCATGGGTGAAAAGTCATTACAGGTTTTAAATCCCGCCACTAATGAAACTCTTGTAAATGTTCCAATTTCAACAAAAGAAGATGTTGCCTGTGCAGTAAGAGCTGCAAAAGAGGCATTTCACTCGTGGAAGAATACCCCAGTACCGAAACGCGCTAGAATTATGTTTACCTTTCATCATTTATTAACCAAAAACCATGAGAAGCTAGCAAGATTAATAGTTCAAGAGAATGGAAAGGCGTATAAAGAAGCATATGGTGAGGTACAACGTGGAATTGAATGTGTTGAGTTCGCAGCAGGTGCACCATCCCTTATGATGGGAGAGACACTTTCAGGAATAGCTGAGGAGATTGATTCAGAAATGTTTCGTTATCCATTAGGTGTAGTTGGAGGGATTACTCCGTTTAACTTCCCAATGATGGTGCCTCTATGGATGTTTCCCCTTGCCATTGCTTGTGGTAACACATTTGTACTGAAACCGTCTGAGCGAACACCTATCTTAGCAAATAGACTGGCGGAACTGTTCACAGAAGCAGGTGCACCAGCTGGAATCCTAAATGTCGTTCATGGGGCACATGATGTAGTGAATGGGCTACTGGAACATGAAGACATTGCAGCCATATCGTTTGTTGGTTCTCAGCCTGTCGCCAAATATGTATACGAAAGAGCTGCTGCTGAAGGGAAACGAGTTCAAGCATTGTCTGGCGCGAAAAATCATCACTTTGTCATGCCAGATGCCAATATTGAAAAAGCTACTCAACATATCATCGCCTCCGCGTTTGGAAGTGCAGGACAGCGCTGTATGGCTTGTAGTGCAGTAGTGATTATTGGTGAGAATGATGAATTTGTTGAAAAACTACGTCAAAAGGCAAATGAATTGATTATTGGCAGTGGGATGGATGAAGATGTTCTTTTAACCCCGGTTATTCGTCAAGACCATATGGAGAAAGTTGTTGGTTACATTGAAAAAGGAATCCAAGAAGGGGCCTCGCTTATTCGAGATGGACGGAAAGAAATGGATGGAATGTCTAAAGGGAATTTCATAGGCCCGACGATATTTGATCATGTTACTCCAGAGATGAAGATAGCAAAAGATGAAATCTTTGCACCTGTCTTAAGTCTTCTTCGTGCGAAAGATTTAGCGGAAGGATTAGAGCATCTTCGTAAATCTCGTTATGGGAATGGGGCAACGATTTATACGAAGGATGCAAAAGCAATTAGACAATTCCGTGAAGATGCAGATGCTGGAATGCTTGGTATAAACGTAGGTGTACCAGCTACAATGGCCTTCTTCCCATTTTCAGGATGGAAAAATTCCTTCTATGGTGATTTACATGTTAATGGGAAAGATGGGATTAACTTTTTTACTCGTAAGAAAATGATCACATCGCGTTTTGATTTTTAAGAGAACAAAGGAGGGATAAAAATGTCACGTACAGAACAGCAGGAAGCGCTATTGTCTAATGATGAAAAGCATGTATGGCATTCAATGAAGCCATATAGCCCAGCAAACACAATGGTAGTAACAAAGGCTGAGGGCCCATGGGTAACAGATTATGATGGAAAAAGATATATTGATGCTATGGCTGGTTTGTGGTGTGTAAATGTGGGATATGGTAGAAAGGAATTAGCTGATGCAGCATATGAGCAATTAAAAGAGATGGCGTATTTTCCATTAACACAAAGCCATGTAAAAGCTATTCAATTAGCGGAAAAGCTAAACGAAATGCTCGGTGAAGAGTATGTTATCTTTTTCTCCAATAGTGGGTCAGAGGCAAATGAAGCAGCCTTTAAAATTGCACGACAATACCATCAGCAGCGTGGTGACCACCACCGTTATAAAATTGTCGCTAGATATCGTGGTTATCACGGAAGTTCGATGGGCGCACTAGCCGCAACTGGTCAAGCTGAACGTAAATATAAATATGAGCCTTTATCACCAGGATTTCTTCATGTGAAACCACCTGATGTTTATCGTGATGATGATGAACATATAACAAATCCACAAGAGTTAAGCTCTGTAAAAGAAGTCGATCGAATCATGACTTGGGAGCAAAGTGAAACAATTGCAGCCATGATTATGGAGCCAATAATTACAGGTGGGGGAATTTTAGTACCGAATGATCATTATATGAAGGGTGTTAAGAACGTGTGTGAAAAGCACGGGGCACTTCTTATTGTTGATGAAGTTATCTGTGGATTTGGTCGTACTGGAAAACCTTTTGGCTTTATGAATTATGGGGTAAAGCCAGATATTATAACGATGGCAAAGGGCTTAACAAGTGCATACCTGCCGTTATCCGCTACAGCAGTTCGTAGAGAAATATATGAGGCATTTAAAGGCACTGAGCAATATGAATTTTTCCGTCATATTAATACATTTGGAGGAAATCCTGCTGCATGTGCATTGGCATTAAAAAATATTGAGATTATGGAAAAAGAAAATCTCTTTGAACGTTCTCAAAAGCTTGGTGAAAACCTTTTAACTATTTTAAAGAATCGGCTGAAAAACCACCCATATGTTGGTCATATCCGTGGAAAAGGCTTGTTAGTTGGCATAGAACTAGTGAGTGATAAGCAAACAAAAGCCCCACTAGATGTCGGTAAAGTAAACGAAGTAATTAATAGCTGTAAAGAAAAGCGTGTGATTATAGGTAAGAATGGCATGACTGTTGCGGGTTTTAATAATGTATTGACGCTTTCACCACCATTAACTATTGAAGAAAATGATTTAAACTATGTCATTGAAACATTAATCGATTCCCTCAATCAAATAAAATAAAGTGATATCCGATCGAGTAAACAGCTTAAGGTAAATAAAATAATGAAGATAAAAAGTAAGTAGCATTTTCCCGGACAGCATAGCTGTACCGGGAAAATAAGTATTATACAGTTTTAGAAACCAAACCACATTGTTCTTTAATCTTTTCATTAAATAAAGCTTGAAGTTGCTTAGTTACTAGACCTGGTTGGCCATTCGCTATTTTTTGTTTATCAATCTCGATGATCGGCATAATCTCTGTTGTCGTTCCTGATAAGAAGACTTCATCTGCCTGTAACATTTCTTCAACCGAAAATGCTTCCTCTATTATTTCCAATCCGTTTTTACGGCTAATATCTAATAATACCTGTCGTGTAATGCCATTTAAAATTAGATTCGTCGCTGGATGTGTCTTAATTTTGCCATCTGCAACGATTGAAACATTTGAAGAACTACCTTCCGTAACTGCACCACTTCTATGTTGAAGTGCCTCAAAGCAGCCTGCTTCAGATGCCTTTTGCTTTGCAAGCAGGTTAGGCAGTAAGTTTAGGCTTTTGATGTCACAGCGAAGCCAGCGAATATCTTCCACTGTAATAGCTGTTACGCCTTTTTCCATCGCTTCAGTAGGGCTCTGTAATTCACGGGTATAAGCAACAAAAGACGGTTCTACATCTGCACTCGGGAACAAATGGTTTCGTTGTGACACACCTCTTGTAATTTGTAGATAAATAATTCCTAAGTATAGATTATTTTCTTCTATAAGCTTCAAAAGCAGATTTTTCATTTCAGAAATCGAGTAAGGAATTTTAATCTGAATACTTTCAGCACTTTTAATAAGTCTTTGCAAGTGCTCCTCTCCAGTAAACAATGAGCCATTATAAACACGTATTACTTCATAAACACCGTCTCCAAATTGGTAACCACGGTCTTCTATGTCAATATTTAATTGTGATCTTTCTGTTATGCTACCATTAAAGATTACTTTTTCCATCTAGAACAACTCCCATTTTTTGTTTCTAAATTTTTTTACACTTAGAGTCAATTACCAATTTCTATATTTTAACATAAAGACAATCTTATATCTTTAGTGAAGTATTGTTCGAATGATTTTTTTTAGTAATTGGTTCGAAAGTCGCTTTTTTCTAAATATTATTTTAAAGAATTTTGTATGTAAAAAGTGAAACGAAAGGAAATGAGGAAATAGATAATGAATATTCGAACTTTGAATGAGTCTGATGCTCAGTTGTACCAAAACTTACGATTGAATGCATTAAAAATCAATCCAGAAGCATTTGGCTCAACATATGAGAGAGAAGTGAGATTCTCAATAGAAACTATTGTAGAGCGATTAAAACCAACTAAGGACAAATTTGTTTTAGGTGCTTTTGATGACAGTGGTTCATTAGTTGGCATGGTTACATTTATACGTGAAAATAACCTTAAAACTGATCATAAAGGGAATGTATTCGGTATGTATGTAGCGCCAAAAAGTCGCGGACAGGGTTTAGGGAAAGCGCTAATGCTTGAACTAATAAGAAAGGCAAGTAATTGTGATGGTTTGGAACAAATAAACTTAGCAGTTGTATCTGACAACGATTCCGCAAAAAAATTATATGAATCAGTGGGTTTTGAGGTTTATGGGGTAGAACGAAATGCCCTAAAATTTAACGGGAAGTATTTTGATGAGGATTTGATGGTATTAAATGTAAAATTAATATACTAAGGTGTGTAGAAAAGGTTAACAAGGGAAAGAACCTCCAAATGGCCCTTTGTTTTTTATCTGTTAATTATTTTCAACATGTTTACACCATCGTTCGAAACTACCTATAAATAATTGTTATGTTTATTTAAAGAAAATGTTAAAAAAACTAGTCTTAATAAGACCCTGAATCTATAGGTGAATTGTCACTATTTATCGTAATTAATAGTTTTTTTGTATATTTACCATACTTTTTTCATCCAATTATCTTTTACTGATTAAAAAGAAACGTTACATATTACTCAATGTACCGTAAGTGCATTTCTTCAACCCTTTACATTTCTTTATTATTCATTAACAAAAGATCCCTATAATAAATGTCGATTCATGATTTTATTTGAGAGGGGAAAATGATAATGACCGAACGATCGATTGATGAATTAATTAAGAAGTTAACAAATGATAGTTTTGAAAAGAAGGAATTTAATCGTCGTAACTTTCTTCATGGAGCTGGGAAAATTGCAGGACTATCTCTAGGGCTTACAATTGTTAATTCTATGGGGTTAGGTGAATCAAGGGTTAATGCTGCACCGAAATTCCAAAGCTATCCTTTTACACTCGGTGTTGCTTCAGGTGATCCACTTTCAGACAGTATTGTTTTGTGGACAAGGCTTGCTCCAGACCCACTTAATGGTGGAGGAATGCAACTTCAATCAGTACCTGTTAAATGGGAAATTGCAAAAGATGAGCACTTTCGTCATATTATCAAACGAGGAACTGAAATAGCGAGACCTGAACTAGCTCATTCAGTTCATGCAGAGGTTGATGGACTTGAACCTAACACGATTTATTATTATCGCTTTAAAACTGGTCATGAATTAAGTCCAGTAGGAAAAACAAAAACCCTCCCAACAGCAGGTGAGAGCATTGCCAGCATGACATTTGCATTTGCTTCCTGTCAACAATATGAACATGGCTACTATACAGCTTATGAACATATGGCAAAAGAAGAACTCGACCTTGTTTTTCACCTTGGAGACTATATTTATGAGTACGGCCCAAATGAATATGTTGCAGGAACAGGAAATGTACGAACACACAGTGGTCCAGAAATTATCACTCTTGAAGATTACCGAAACCGTCATGCCCAATACCGTTCTGATGCGAATTTAAAGGCAGCCCATGCTGCATTTCCATGGGTCGTAACTTGGGACGACCATGAGGTAGAAAACAATTACGCAAATGTTATCCCAGAAAAAGGACAATCGGTTGAAGCATTTATCAAACGTCGTGCAGCAGCATATCAAGCTTATTATGAGCACATGCCACTCCGTAGAACATCTTTACCAAACGGGGCAGATATGCAATTATACCGAGATTTTACATATGGCAATTTAGCAGCTTTCTTTGTACTTGATACACGTCAATACCGTGATGATCAAGCAAACGGAGACGGGACGAAAGCCCATACGGAAGAATCATTGGATCCAAACCGCAGCAGTTTAGGAAAAAAACAAGAAGAATGGCTGCTAGGAAACCTAGGAAATTCAAAGTCTCATTGGAATGTTTTAGCACAACAAATTTTCTTTGCTCAAAGAAGGTTTGGCACAGATACAACGCCAACGTTTAGTATGGATTCATGGGACGGTTATCCAGCAACTCGCCAGCGCATTACAGACTTTGTTAATAATAAGAACATGAAAAATTTGGTTGTCCTGACAGGGGATGTGCATGCAAGTTGGGCATCTAATTTAATGACTGACTATAATAATAATAGTTCTAAAATAGTTGGGGCGGAGTTTGTGGGAACTTCTATTACATCTGGTGGAAACGGTGCTGATAAAAGAGCCGATACTGACCGCATTTTAGCAAGAAATCCTCATATCAAATTCTTTAACGATTATCGTGGCTATGTTCGCTGCACAGTCACGCCGGAAAAATGGCAGGCTGATTACCGTGTTGTTCCACTCGTAACAGAACCGGGTGCCGACATTTCAACAAGAGCTTCTTTTGTTTATGAAAGAGACGGAAAGGGATTAAAAGAAGTGGAAGCAAATGCGATTCCACAAGGTGTAAAAGTTTCTAAGGAAGTGGAAGAAGACCGAAACAGAGCGCATGGCCGTGCACATGAAAAACAGCTGGAGAAAAAACGAGAAAAGGTAAACCATTAATTCGACATTTTTTCATACATTACATAAATCATATTTAGGAGTTGATATTTTTGATTTCAAACATTGGAATTCCTGGCTTAATTTTAGTCCTTGTAATAGCGTTGATTATCTTTGGGCCTTCTAAGCTTCCGGAGATTGGTCGAGCATTTGGCCGTACGCTAACAGAATTCAAAAGCGCGACAAAGGGATTAGTTTCAGAAGAGGAAGAGAAAAAGCCTGAGTTAAAAACGATTGCAAAGAATGAAGATAAATCAGCAGTTTCCTAATAAATCTGTAGACGGGGCAACCCGTCTATTTTTTATGTGAAAAAATTCAAACCAAGAAAATACGTTTAAATTTAACATACTATTTTTATTTAATATTGAATTTTTATTCATCATGTTGTATAAATATAGTTATAGATAAAATATCAAATACTTAAAAGGTGATACTAATGAATTCCTATATATCAGATAATCTTCCAACATTTGAACAATTTGTCAACCTTCATGAAGCAAGTGGGTTAATAAAAAGTAAAAAGGGATGCTATACAAGAGAACAATTATATCAAGCAGCGAATAACAGCTGGTATCATATTTCAATCTACGATCAAGACCAACTTATTGCTTTTGGTAGAATGATCTCTGATGGTGTCTATCAAGCGTTAATTTGCGATGTGATGGTTGATCCATCTTATCAAAAGCAAGGCCTAGGCAAACAAATTATTGAAGAACTATTATCGAAATGCAAAGAAAGTGGAATTCAATCTATTCAACTTTTTTCAGCAAAAGGAAAACAGCATTTCTATAAAAAATTAGGCTTTGAGGAAAGAGAACTTGATGCCCCAGGTATGACACTCATTATATGAAAAGCTCAGTGGAGAAAATATTTCACTGAGCTTTTTGTTTTTTTTTTTTGACTACACAAGAACTTGATAAAAGTGGCATAAAACACACCACTTGAGGAAATACAAATTACGAGGTGATAATATGGACCGTTTTAAGCAAGCTTATGATCAGTATCAAAATCAATCAAATGTAAACGAGATTAACGAAGAAAATGCAACTAATAGCAATCCAAATCAAGAAAAAATAATAGCAGTTCGAAAGAATGATGATGGTGATTTAATTGGCTTTCAAACAGAATCTGGGAGAGAGTTAGATTATCTAGAAGCTCTTTCCGAAGCAAAGGCAGGAAAACTAGCTCATGTAGATGTTTTTCATAAATACGGACGTGATATATTGCGCAGTGAACCTGATGGAATCAAGGAAAATAACTTGAATTCGTTACCAGAGTTTTAATAAATACTAAGCCGATCCAATTTGTTTTAAATAGACTCAATGGAAGTGGCTCTTTCTAGTATAAATCGTAAGGCTCTTTTCTAAGAGATTGTTGCTTTTAAAACAAAAACTAATTCAAGTTGGTTGGAACGGATTGCGAGACTCCTGCGGGAGTAGCGGGACAGGTGAGATTCATGCAGGCGTTTACGCCGATGAGACTCACCGCCCGCCCCGCGGAAAACGAGCATCTGTAGCGGAAATCAACCTCACCGCATTACTTGGGAAATAGCATCAAAGTTTGCGAAAACAGCCAATCGTAAAGTAGAGTGAGCTATAAACTAAACAATACCATTTAAAAGCCAATAAAATTAAGATTTATAATAGTAGCAGTTCATCGAATTTATGTGAACTGCTTT
The DNA here is from genome assembly GCF_017497975.1 of Metabacillus bambusae. Classification (GTDB taxonomy): domain Bacteria; phylum Bacillota; class Bacilli; order Bacillales; family Bacillaceae; genus Metabacillus; species Metabacillus bambusae. Next base: position 102,748 of record NZ_JAGDEL010000022.1, read on the forward strand.
TAATAGTGGAACATTAAATTTACTATAAATTTTGTAAAAGGAACGTTGTAATCTTGGTAAAAAGTGCTATACTATGCACGTTAATAGAAAATTAAAAAAACAGAACACGGAGGCAAAAATATGTATACTTCTATAACTGAATTTATCGAAGAATGGAATCATGAGGCTGCTTCAACGCAAAAGGTATTGGATGCATTGACTGATCCTTCTCTTCAACAAGAGGTTTCACCTGAAGACCGTACTTTAGGAGCAATTGCCTGGCATATTGTAACAAGTACACCAGGAATGCTAATTGAGTTTGGTATTACGGTTGAAGAAATAAAAGACTCAAACTCCATACCATCCTCAGCTATGGAAATCGCTGAGACATTTCGAAGAGTAAGTGCCGACACTAGTGACGCTATAAAGCAGCAGTGGACTGACCAATCGTTAAGTGAAATGAAAAATGTGTTTGGGAGGGAAATGCCAAAAGCTGTAACACTTTCACTACTCATTAAGCATATCATTCATCATCGTGGTCAACTAACGGTTCTCATGCGCCAAGCAGGCTTGAACGTTCCAGGAGTGTATGGACCATCAAGAGAAGAATGGAGCCAAATGGGAATGGAAGCTCCTACATTATAATAGTTTTATTATTCTAAACATCTAGTTGAAAGTTTGAAGATCCTGTCATACAACACACTAAATAATCATGAATTAGCCGGCTAGGGTTAAAATATACCTGGGCGGCTTTTTATACCTTATCTTGATTAAACCTTATAGATAGTTTTCCAAATATACCTTTCTTCATTCCGATTAAAGTTAAGTTGTAAAGCACAAACAATAGTTTTTTTAATGGAAAATCATTCCGATTTATCAGTAAAATTACTGATAAATTGATACAAGAAGAAAAGTATTTTTCAGGTATATTGGACATTATATAAGTCGAGGTGATTGAATGGCCATTGCAAAAATTGGCGATGTAATTTCCTTTAAAAGGGAAGGTAAGTCCATTGAAGGTGTTGTTTCTGGTATTAGGGAAAATTCCGTTATGGTTCAATACGGTACTTCAGCAAAAGATGAACCACTTAAAACAATTGTTAATCATAAAAATTACAAAATAAAAAATTAGAAGCTTGATGAGTTTAAATCTGTATTTATTAAAAAAATCGGACAAAAAACCTCTGATTTCACGATTAGAGATTTTTTGTCAGTTCAATAAAAAAATAATAAAAACCCACCAAAAGCCTTTAATTACTTGACTTTTGGCAGGTTTCATTATTAATTATATTTTCATAACTCCACCAGTGTTAGCGGATGTAACTAACTTAGAATAACGTGCTAAATAACCTTTTTTAACTTTTGGTTCAAAGCCTTTCCAGTTAGCTCTGCGTTTTTCAAATTCTTCATCAGAAATTTCTAGTTGGATTGAACGATTATTTAAGTCCAGTTCAATAATGTCACCATTTTCAACAAATGCGATTGGGCCGCCTTCTGCTGCTTCTGGAGAAATATGACCGATCGAAATACCTCTAGATGCACCTGAGAAACGTCCATCGGTAATTAAACCAACTTTAGCTCCAAGGCCTCTTCCAACAATTTGTGAAGTAGGGGCAAGCATTTCTGGCATACCAGGTCCGCCTTTAGGACCTTCATAGCGGATAACAACAACATCGCCTTCTTTAACTTCACCAGTTATAATTCCAGAAAGTGCTTCCTCTTGAGAGTCAAAACAAATCGCTGGACCTCTATGGTAACCGCCGACAGCTGGGTCGACTGCACCAACTTTTATAACCGCACCATCTGGAGCTAAGTTACCAAATAATACAGCAAGACCACCTTGCTCAGAATGTGGGTTGTCTAAAGGACGAATTACATTCTTGTCCAAAATATCTGCTCCAGCCACATTTTCTCGTAATGTTTTTCCTGTAACAGTTAGACAATCACCATTAATAGCACCTGGCTTTTTAAGAACCTCATTGATGATTGCACTTACGCCGCCCGCGTTATGAACATCCTCAATATGATAGTCGGATGCTGGAGCAATTTTTGCAAGATGTGGAACACGACTTGCAATTTCATTTATACGTTCCAATGAATATTCAATTTCCGCTTCATGTGCCAATGCTAAAGTATGGAGAACAGTGTTCGTTGACCCACCCATAGCCATGTCTAAAGCAAATGCGTTATCAATCGCATCGATAGTTACGATATCACGAGGCTTAATATCCTTTTCAATAAGCTCCATTAATTGTTTAGCAGAGCGTTTAACAAATTCCTTACGTTCTGGAGCAACAGCTAAAATAGTACCATTACCAGGAAGGGCAAGTCCTAAACCTTCTGCCAAACAGTTCATAGAGTTTGCTGTAAACATTCCTGAACATGAACCACATGTAGGGCATGCAACTGACTCAATCTCTTTTAATCTTGCTTCATCAATTTGACCAGATTGGTATGCTCCTACACCCTCAAAAACAGAGTTTAAGTTAAGTGCATTACCAGCACTGTCTGTACCAGCTTTCATCGGTCCGCCACTTACAAAAATTGATGGAATATTCACGCGAAGTGTCGCCATCAACATTCCTGGGGTAATTTTGTCACAGTTTCCAATACAAACCATTCCATCAAACCAGTGTGCTGAAACAACTGTTTCTACAGAATCAGCAATGATTTCACGACTTGGTAATGAATATCTCATTCCGATATGTCCCATCGCGATACCATCATCAACACCAATTGTATTCATTTCAAATGGAACACCGCCCGCCTCACGGATTGCGTCTTTAACAATTTTACCAAATTCTTGTAAATGTACATGTCCTGGAACAATATCAATATATGAATTTACAACCGCAATAAACGGTTTGTCAAAATCGTCTTCTTTTACACCTGCAGCACGAAGTAAGCTTCTATGTGGAGCACGGTCAATTCCTTGTTTAATCATATTACTACGTTGTTCAGCCAAAATAAATCCCTCCAGTTAACAGTTCAATTAAAATTCTTCTGAAAATTTTAATATTTCTTATTGTAACATTATTTAAAAAATTATCATAGATGAAAGACGATATCTTTACTACCAAAAATTAATATTTCTCAATCTCTCAGTTCTGTATATAATGTTAATATTTTAAATAAACAAAAATGAAAATAATAGAGAGTTCATTTATATTAAAATAGTATTTAAGTGTACATGAAAAATAACCTTTACCATTTCTCTTCTACCGTTTGGAACAAAGTTAGAAATGGCGGAACGAGTTTATGGAATAATCTTGACATAAAAATGTTGCATGATATGATAAGGACGAATTTACATGTGAATATCGATTCACTAGGGGTGTCTCTTATAGAGGCTGAGATTAAAGTGAAACTTTAAGACTCTTTGAACCTGATCTGGTTTATGCCAGCGTAGGGAAGTGGAATAATGGAATAAGTTAATTTACATATATATTATGTATCTATATAAGTTCCAATAAACCACTTTCTTTACGTTAAAGGAATGTGGTTTATTTGTTTTACGCTCTAATTAAACTTGGTTGTTGATTTCCGCGGGCGGTCCGTGAGCCTCCTGCAGGAGGCTTCACGTATGCGTTCCAATCAACAGTGGGCTTTAACAGAGCCTTGTTTTAAGAAATTAGGGCAGTGATTAATGTTCATGTGATTTCTAAAGGGAGGTAAAAGAATGAAGTTTTCAGAGATTGTTAGGAAGGAAGCAGAAGATATTTGGCAAGCAAGCTTTAATCATCCATTTGTTAAAGGGATTGGGAGTGGGACTTTGCCATTGGAGCATTTCCGTTATTATGTAATGCAGGATTCGTATTATTTATCACACTTTGCTAGAGTTCAATCATTAGGTGCTTCAAAGGCTCTAGATTTACATACTACAAATCGAATGGCCTCACATACTATAGGAACGTATGAGGCTGAACTTGGCTTGCATAAAAACTTTTCCAAACTTTTAAGTATAACAGAGGAAGAAAAAATAAATTTTAAACCAGCTCCAACAGCTTATGCATATACATCTCATCTGTACCGAGCAGCATATACTGGACATTTAGGTGATATTATTGCAGCTATTTTACCTTGCTATTGGTTGTATTACGAAATAGGTGAAAGGTTGAAAGACTCTACGCCAGATGAACCAATCTATCAACAATGGATTGGAGCTTATGGTGGAGAATGGTTTAGAACACTTGTGGAAGAACAAATAGATCGTTTTGATGAAATAGCTGATAAAGTTACAGATATAGATAGAGAAAGAATGAAAGAGCATTTTATTATTAGCAGTGAATATGAATATGCTTTTTGGGAAATGGCCTATCAATTAGAGAAATGGCCAGTTGAAAAAACAATAGAAAAAATTTGATTTAAGGGTATATAGAGCATAACATGCAAAAAGGATTAAACAGAGCTATTTGTGACAACACATATTACTCTAATTTTAATTTTGGCATGGCATTACCAATTATACATACTTTGAAACCCTCCTGAATAGGTCTTTAGGAGAGTTTCAAAGTTAGGTTTAATTTAAAGACTCTTTTCTTAAGGCTTTTTTCTAAGGGATTGTTACTTTTAAAACCAAAACTGCTTAAGGTTGATTGGAACGGAAGTCAACCATTCCCTAATACTTGTTATATAGCAACAAAGTTTGCAAAAACAGCCATTTTAAAACATACTTAGCTTATAATTTTTTGATAATAATTCTAATAATTTTATACCTGCAATACTGTTTCCTTTTTCATCTAAAGACGGCCCAAAAATCCCAATACCAAATTTTCCGGGAACTGCACCCATTATTCCACCTGACACTCCACTTTTTGAAGGTATGCCAATTTTGATCGCAAATTCTCCTGAGGCATTATACATCCCACATGTAACCATAAACGTTTTACAAATTCGAGCGACATCTGGAGGCATTATTTGTTTGCCGCAAAGAGGATCAACTCCATCCAACGCAAAAACTAGTCCAATTCTCGCCAAATCTAATACGTTCATTTGAATAGCACACTGTTTTGTGTATAACTCCATTAAATGCTCTACGTCCTCTTCAATGATATTATGTTGCTTTAAAAAATAGCATAAAGCTCGGTTTAAATGTGCCGTCTCAAATTCGGAGCGTGCTACTTCCTCACAATAATTAATTGTTGAATCGTTTGTCAATTTGTGGATAAAAGATAAGAGACGTTGAAATCTCTCTTCAACAGAATTCCCCTTAATCAAATGAGTAACAACTAGTGCACCCGCATTGATCATAGGATTTAAAGGTTTTGAGGGAGACATTGTTTCTAATTTTGCAATTGAATTGAAGGGGTCTCCTGTGGGTTCCATACCAACATGTTCAAACACATAATTAGAGCCTCTATCTATCAAAACGAGGGCCAAGCAGATTACTTTTGAGATACTTTGTAAGGTAAACCGCTTTTCAATACATCCAGCTGAGATACATCGTCCGTCAGGATAATGTATGGCAATCGACAAATCATCTTGGTTAGCTTTTCCGAGTGCTGGAATATAATCTGCAACTTTTCCACTTTTTGTGCACTTTTTTGCTGTTGTTACTAATGTATTTAATTCATCACTTGATCGACAAGGCATTATTCATCACCGATTATAGTATGTGCAAACTATTTTTTTATATCATTGTATTAAGGGTAATATTAAAGATGGGGAAGGGGAGTTACAATTCTTTATCCTTTTGGCCAATCAAAATTGTACGCTTAGAACAAATTGCTTCAAAACAAACATCTAGAAACCAAGACGAAAGTGCTGTAAATTTTGCTGCTGACTAAATCGATCGATTTTCAAAACATTCAAAAGATTGGTTCTATGTATATGGTATAATCTATAAAGCTATTTTTTCATGAAAGGATACTAGTTATGAAATCATATATTAATGTAGAAAATGGTGTCGTTCCATCTGTCTGTTCACTTGACTGCCCAGATCAATGCGGATTACTAATACATAAAAAAGACGGAAAAATTGTAAAAATTGAAGGTGATCCTGATCATCCTGTGACCAAAGGGAATATTTGCAATAAGGTGAGGAACATGGGTGAACGAATCTATGATCAAAAAAGAATTAAGACACCTTTGAAACGTATTGGTGAAAAGGGAGAGGGCAAATTTCAACCAATTAGCTGGCAAGAGGCAATCGAAACGATTACAAATCAATGGAAAAAACTTATCTCAGAAAAAGGATCAGAATCAATTCTACCTTACAGTTTTTATGGGAATATGGGAAATATTAATGCAGAAGGAATGGATCGCCGGTTCTTTCATCGTTTAGGATCAAGTCAACTTGACCGGTCGATTTGTTCAGTTGCTGGTTCGAAAGGTTATAGTTACACAATGGGGGGAAGTTACGGCACTGATCCAGAGGAGATGACGGAAACTAAGCTATTTATAATGTGGGGAATAAACGCTGTTAGTACAAATATGCACCAAATGACGATCGCCCAAAAGGCTAGAAAGAACGGAGCAAAAATTGTAGTCATTGATGTCCATAAAAATCAAACTGGCAAAATGGCAGATTGGTTTATTCCGATTCTCCCTGGTACGGATGGAGCGCTAGCATTAGGGATTATGCATGTTTTATACAAAGAAAAGCTTGTTAATCGATCATTTTTAAAAGTGTATACAGTTGGTTATGAAGTGCTAGAAGAACATGTTAGTAATTATGATCCACAAATGGTTTCAGATATTACAGGAGTTTCTGTAGAGAACATTTATACATTAGCTCGGATGTACGGAGAGATCTCTCCTTCGATGATAAGAATTGGAAATGGACTTCAGCATCATGATAATGGAGGAATGATTGTTAGGACAATTGCGTGTTTACCTGCATTAACAGGACAGTGGACTCTGAAGGGTGGGGGAGCTTTGAAATCTAATTCAGCCTTTTTAGCCCATAATACAAATGCATTACAACGCCCTGATCTACAAAAGAAACAAACACGCACAATTAATATGAACCAATTAGGTAAAGCATTGCTTAAACAAGTGGAGCCTATTCGTTCATTGTTTGTTTATGGAAGCAATCCTGCTGTTGTGGCTCCTGATGCTACTAATGTGCGTAAGGGATTAGCTCGACAAGATTTATTCACTGTCGTTCACGACCTTTTTTTAACAGAAACAGCAATGTTTGCAGACATCGTTCTACCTGCAACTTCAGCTTTTGAAAATACTGATTTTTATACGTCTTACTGGCATCACTATATCCATTTGCAGGAACCTGTCATTTCATCATATGGAGAAAGTAAATCTAATACAGAGGTATTCAGACTACTTGCTCAAGCAATGGGATATGATGAACAAGCATTTAAGGATTCAGATGAAGAATTAATTCAACAAGCTTTAAGCAATTTATCGACACCTTTTTTACCAGACAATTGCTATGAGAAATTAAAAATAGATCGCTATCTGAAAGCAAACACAAGTGATTTATTAAAAAATATAAATACACCTAGTGGTAAGATTGAGTTATTTTCTAAAAAAATGGAATTAGATGGTCACCCGGGGCTCCCAACCCATACACCTTTATTAGAAGAGTCAAATTATCCTTTTCGATATGTACCTGGACCAAATCATAACTTTTTAAACTCAACTTTTTCTAATAATGATAAACATATCAAACTTGAAAAAGCACCTAAATTATTTATGAATAAACATGATGCAGATAAACGAGGAATTGAAGATGGAACGGTTGTCCGAATTTGGAATGATCGTGGAGAATGTGAGCTCACAGTTTCTGTAGGCAATCAAGTTTTACCAGGAGTAGTCGTAAGCCAAGGCCTTTGGTCAGACCTCACGGGTAAAAAACACTTAGTCAATTCCTTAACTCCAGATCGAGTTTCCGATATGGGTGGAGGTGCTACATTTTTTTCTGGCCGTGTAAATGTAGAAGTAATTAATCAGAAGGAAATGGTTTAAAACCAGTTTTTTCTATTATTATCGTTTTTATCTCAAATAAAAATGAAAGGAATGAAAAAATTGGGAATAAGAAAAGCAATTAATGATGGGAATATTAACATAATCGTGAGAGGTGATAAGTGGGGTACACAATTGGATGTAAGCATAACGCCAATATTCTGTGTGAAATGTAATAAACAATTACCTGAATTATATGAACATATGGGTTCACGTTATGGTCAAGTAGGTACAATTCAATGTGATTTCTGTGGAACGAATATATATTGTGTAGACAATGATAATATTGTAGAAAAACTTTGTACAACTGGTTATATCCTAGATTACTATAAACTTTATAAGCTTGAAGATGAGATCTGGGGGAAAGTGAAAGATGTTATAGAATATGATATTACTTCCAGACATGTAGGCAATACGGTTACATTGGATTATGTAATTAATGAGATATGTCAGGAGTTTAGCATTACATTGAAAGATAATAATTATTTTATATCGGAAGATGGGAAAATTACGAAATTCCCAAAATCAGTTACGAAATGGTTTGATCTCTTACAAACCCTTAGCTTGTATTAGGAAAAATAAACATAAAGAATGTCTTTAGTTGGCTAATCCTAACAAGTGGTCAACTAAAGACATTATTAAAAAAACTTTTCACCTGTGTAAGTTACTCAAACTGATTTACGTTCGTCATAAGGAAAATCTTTATTTATAGGACGTATTGACAGTGGGTCAAAAAAGTTTGCGATTTCTCTTTCTGCACTTAAAAGAGAATCTGAGCCATGAATTACATTTTCCGCTTTGGAACATGCAAAATCCCCACGAATCGTACCAGGTAGTGCCTCTAAAGGACTTGTTTTTCCAATCATGCTCCGAGAAACTTCGATAATATTTTCGCCTTCCCAAACCATTGCAAAAACAGAGTCTGATGTAATAAAGTCTACCAACTCACCAAAAAATGGTTTATCCTGAAGCTCCATATAATGATATTCAGCTTTTTCACGACTAATAGTCATAAGCTCTGCATTTAACAATGTGAACCCCTTTTGCTCAAAACGTTTTATAATCTCTCCAATTAAACCTCGCTTTACACCGTCAGGCTTCACCATAATAAACGTACGCTGTATCGGCATATTCATCACCTCTTTAAATGAAATAAATGAAACATAGTAATCGAAAAATCAGAGTACTAGGATGGTTTTAAAACTTGTAGTATACATTATGACAATTTTTCTCATTTATATAACAGGTTGCTAGAAAAAAGTAGTCATGCTTTAAGTGAATTCAATAAATAAAAAACACTCTATCTATTACAAATTACTTTTTTACATACTGTTGTTAAAAATGGAGAAAGAGCAGGATATAGTCTGGGAAAAGAGTTCATCGATGGTTTTAATAAAAATAGTAGAATCTTTTGGAAGGTTTAATAAACACTTACTTGAAGAAGAGATATGAGCAAGAAGGTAGGGGATAACCGTAAAAAAGTATATTTAATATTTCAAAAAAATAATTTGAAAATAGCCATTAAAATAGGAATTTGAATTGAAGATGCTGTTTTGAAAGTATTTTTTTAGTAGAGGATAATTTGATGAAGAAGCCTATTCTTATCAATGAAAAAGCTAGGAGGACATTTCCTCCTAGTTTACTTAAGATTTCTCAGTTCATCCATTGAATAGATAAACAATATAGAATGCTTATAGCGGAAAATAGTTAATAAATTAAATTATTCCTTGAGCAATCATAGCATCTGCAACTTTAACAAATCCAGCAATATTAGCACCAACGACAAGATTTCCAGGTGCACCATACTCTTGAGCTGCTTTCATGCTTTCATTGTAAATGTTTTTCATGATATCATGTAATTTGGCGTCAACTTCCTCAAATGTCCAAGCCAATCTTGCACTATTTTGAGCCATTTCTAATGCTGAGACTGAAACGCCACCTGCATTTGCAGCTTTTGCTGGTGCAAATAACACCTTATTTCTCAAGAATATCTCGACTGCTTCTAGTGTAGAAGGCATGTTTGCACCTTCACCGATCGCTTTCACACCATTAGAAACTAAAAGCTCAGCGGCATGTGCATCTATTTCATTTTGTGTTGCACATGGTAGAGCGATATCACAAGGAATCGTCCAGATCCCTGAACAGCCTTCAACATAATGAGCATCTGGATGTTCGTTTACATATTCACTTATTCTTTTGTTTTCTACTTCTTTCAAGCGTTTTACTGTTGAAAGGTCTATGCCATTTTTGTCATATACATAACCAGTTGAGTCACTACATGCTAACACCTTAGCTCCTAACTGCATCGCTTTTTCAATAGCATAAATGGAAACATTACCTGAACCTGATACAACAACAGTACTTCCTTTGAAGCTTAGGCCATGATCCTTTAACATTTCTTCCACAAAGTACACTGTTCCATATCCAGTTGCTTCAGTTCGTGCTAAGCTTCCGCCGTAACCTAGGCCTTTACCTGTTAATACGCCAGCTTCGAAGCCACCACGCATTTTTTTATACTGACCAAACATATAGCCAATTTCTCTAGCGCCGACACCGATATCACCAGCTGGAACATCGATATCAGGACCGATATACTTGCTAAGTTCAGACATGAAGCTTTGTGTAAATCGCATGATTTCTGCATCTGATTTTCCTTTAGGATCAAAATCAGCTCCGCCTTTTCCGCCGCCAATTGGTTGGCCAGTTAAAGAGTTTTTATAAATTTGCTCAAAGCCTAAAAATTTAATAATACTCGCATTTACAGAAGGGTGAAATCTTAAACCGCCCTTATATGGACCAATAGCACTGTTAAATTGTACACGGAACCCACGGTTAACCTGCACATTTCCTTGATCATCAACCCAAGGAACTCTAAATGAGATGACTCTTTCTGGCTCAACAATTCTTTCAAGAATGGCTTGCTTGATGTAGTGTGGATTTTTAGCGAGAACAGGAACTAAAGAATCAAAAACTTCTTTTACAGCCTGATGAAACTCACTTTCATGTGGATTACGTTTCTTTACAGTTGCGTAAACTTGATCGACATATTCTTTCACATTATCTGTAAATGATTGTTCTATTTTTTCGATTGTTTTCATCCTTCTCATTCTCCTATGTGTCAATATAAATAAAAATGGTATATTGACTGAAATATTTTAATTTTTGTTAGATTTACTGTTAAGCTGTATTTTATAATCAAATAATAATCCAATCAATATAAAGAAACGATAAAGTTAATGCGTTTAACGCATGAATGATCAGGGGGAACAACTGTGGAAATTAGACAAATAAGATATTTTATGGAAGTTGCTATGCGAGAACATGTTACAGAAGCAGCAGACGCTCTGCATGTGGCACAATCCTCTGTGAGTAGACAGATTTTTAATTTAGAAAGCGAATTAGGTGTTGACTTGTTTATTAGAGAAGGAAGAAGAGTCAAATTAACTCCAATTGGAAAAGTGTTTTTAGAACGGATGAAACATGCAATGAATGTGATCGATGATGCGACACGTGAAGTTGAAGAGTATCTAGATCCACAAAAAGGGACGATTCGAATAGCTTTTCCGATTAGTTTGGCAGCTTATACGTTACCAACTGTGATATTTGCATTTCGTATGCACTATCCAGAGGCGAAATTTAAACTGAAGCAAGCTCTATACCACGACTTAATAGATGGAGTGGTGAAAGGGGATTTTAACCTTGCTTTAATTGGTCCATTGCCAATGGATGAGAAGAAGATTAAGCGTAAAATATTATTCACGGAAAATATTGTTGCCCTCTTGCCAATTCATCATCCGCTTGCAAAAAGGTCGACTATAAAGTTGCGCGAACTTAAGGATGACCCTTTTTGTTTACTACAAAACGGCACTGTTTTTCGAGAAATCGTTATTAATGCATGTGCTGAGCTAGGCTTCTCACCACATGTTGCTTTCGAAGGGGACGATATTGATGCGTTGAAAGGGCTAGTCTCGGCGGGACTTGGGGTAGCACTAATGCCAGAAGTCACATTAGTTGATAACATTCCACGCTCAACAGTAAAAATTCCATTGATCGAACCAAATGTTACGAGAAGTGTGGGAGTCATCACTCCGAAACAACGTGTATTACTTCCTACAGAAGAGTTATTTTACAATTTTGTACAAGAATTTTTTGCTAGATTAGATCATTTTAAAAATTAATTTATTATTCCGAGATAATTATTAAAATTAATTTGATACTAATTAAACAGTAAGTATAAAGTGTTATTCTGGAAAAAAATTATAATATTCATTCGTTGATTTTTAATGTATATTTAATTTAATAATGATGAACGAATTAATTGAGCTTTCGTTTCTCATTTGAAAAAGGCAAATCTACTGAAAGGTAGAGACGCAAAGTCACAGATCTAAGGTATCAATACTATTGATGGCTGGGCTACCAAATGAAGAATCGAGAAAAGACTCAATATTAATAGAGTTAGTTCAAGATTCTTCCTTTACAGAAAATTGTTTTGGAGGGATTTTTTTAATGTCAAAAAAGTATTTTACAATTATCAAAAATGTTCGCAATGTTCTTGCTACAAGTGTTTTTGCATCGGCTTTCGCTTTTTCTTTTGGATCTGGACAGGCTTTGGCTGATAACGATGAATCACAAACAGACTCTCTAATAGAAGAGACTGTTCAACAAGACCAATTAGTTGATACATCAATCGATTCAACTGTTGAGCCATCAAATCAAGGTGATGAAATATCAGAGACACCAATGGAAGAAAAAATTACTGAAATCACAGACGAAGACGAAGAGATTACTGAAGAACTAGAAACTGAAGAATCAAGTCAAGAGGAGACGGAGATTAATCCAGTAGTAGAAGATGAATCTCCCTCACTTTTACCAGGTGAATTCTTTTATTTCACAAAAAAGTTATTTGAAAATGTTCAATTAGCTTTAACATTTGATGGAGTAACAGAGGCTGAATTGCTAGCTTCTTTTGCTGAAGAAAGGATCAAAGAAGCAGAAGCCTTACTTGCTAATGGTGAGGAAGAGTTAGCAAATGAAATGCTCCAAAAAGCCATTGAACAACAAGAGTTAGCATTAACTAAGTATGAGGAATCGACTTCAGATGCAGAACCTACTACTGAAGAACCAACAGAAGTAGTGGATGGAGACGTTGCACAAGATAAAACCCCAGCCGATACAATCCGTACTGAACTTGAAGCAAAATTCGCAGCAAACATTCTTGCTTTACAAGCAGTGATAGAAAAGCTTGAAAACCCAGCGGCAAAAGAAGCTCTTCAACAAAATATTGTTAAAGCACAAGAAAAGTTCGAGGAGAAGGTTAACAAAAAGTTAGCCAAGTTAGAAGAAAAAAAGCAAAAGGCTAAAAATAAACGTGCAAAATTCGAAGCAAAATTAGCATCTGGTGAAATTGATGAAGAAGAATTCAATGAAGAACTTGCTGAACTCAACGAAGAGGCTGATGAAGTGGTAGAAGATGCATTAGTAAAAGCAAATGATAAAGGTAAAGGCAACGCCAATAAAGAAAATCGTATTGAAATAGACGAAAATACTTCTAACATAGAAGAGGAAAATCAAGATGAGTCTGTCAGTGTTGATAAAAATAAAGAAGAAGCACGTATAAAGGCTGAAGAAAAACAACGTGAGGCATTAAAGAAACAAGAGGAAGAACGCAAGCGTGAAAACCTAAATAAACTAGAAGAAAAGAAACATGAAGAAGCTCAACAACTTGCTGAAAAAGAACGTGAAAAAGTAAAGAAGAAAGAAGAGAAAGCCAAGGAAACTGTTAAAAAGGCTGAAGAAAAACAGCGAGAAGAAGCAGAAAAACGTGTTAAAAAAGAGCATGAAGAAAGAAAATAAAGACGAAGCGTAAGCTTGAAAAAAGAGCAGGTATTTTAAACTGGCACCCGTGTCAAGGACACAAGAAAAAAAGAGTCACGCAACTAGAAGATGATTCCTATATTGGTTAGGGGTCATCTTTTTTAAATTCCATTGATAACGGTAATTGTTATAGTAAACCA
>NZ_JAGDEL010000023.1 GCF_017497975.1 Metabacillus bambusae
TGGTTTACTATAACAATTACCGTTATCAATGGAATTTAAAAAAGATGACCCCTAACCAATATAGGAATCATCTTCTAGTTGCGTGACTCTTTTTTTCTTGTGTCCTTGACACGGGTGCCAGTTTAATATTGAGTCCCTCTTTTTTTCGTAGAAAAATAAGTGAAGGGTAGGACATAAGTTTGAGGAATAGTCCACAAAATGAAAAAAAGTATTGAAAAGGTTTTCTTTGAATGATAATATAACAACGTAAACGTTTTCTTAAGTTAGAAAGTAGGTAACTCATGTCATTTACTATTAAGGATGTTGCGAAACTAGCCAATGTATCCATCGCAACGGTATCAAGAATTATTAATAACCAAACCGGTTATTCAGAAAAAACAAAAAAGAAAGTCCTCGAGGCTATTGAGGAATTGGGCTACGAGCCAAATGCTGTAGCAAGAGGCTTGATTAATAAACGAACACATACAATTGGGGTGCTGTTTCCAAAATTATCAAGTACTTTAGTGACAGACCTGTTAAGTGGAATAGAAAAAGCTACTCATGATGTAGGGTCAAGTGTCATTGTTTGCCATACAGAATCAAATGGTGAGAAAACAATGAAATACCTTCAACTGTTAAATGAAAAGCGTATTGATGGTATTATTTTCACAAGTGCACCATTACTAGAAGAATATTATCAATATATTAAGAAAATGAATGTCCCGATGGTTCTTTTGTCGACAGAAACATATGCGCATCCTGTCCCATACGTTAAGGTTAATGACAGACACGCAGCCTATACTGCTACACAATTTTTAATAAATAAAGGCCACAAAAAAATAGGAATGATTAGTGGGAATAAAGATGATATTATTTCGGGAAAACCAAGGATAGATGGTTATATAAGTGCACTTCAAGATAATAACCTACTAGTAGATGAAAAGAAAATAATATTTAATAGAGGATTTAGCTTTTACGATGGAATGGATAGTTTAAAGATTTTATTGAAACAGGCTCCTGATATAACGGCAGTTTTTGCTGCAAGTGATGAATTAGCAATTGGAGCAATTTCTTCGGCCTATCAACTTGGGATAAAGGTACCAGACGAATTATCGATTATTGGTTATGATAATTTAAGTATTGCTGAAATGTCAGTACCCCCGCTAACAACTGTCGCACAGCCCCTCACAGAGATGGGAGAAATGGCTGCTAATATGCTATTTGAGATGTTGGATTCTGATAAATTAATAGAAAGTAGAATAATGCCACATAAAATCGTTGAGAGGAAAAGTGTAAGAGATCAGGAGGTGTAATTTTTTTTGAACTATTACGTAAACGTTTACTGATATATTATAAAAAACTAAGTATGAATGTAAGGTAGTGTTTTTTTAATACAATGAGTAAACGTTTACTTAGGACTTTAATTTGAAAAATTTTTAAAATGTTTAAAACCGTAAATGTTTACGCAACATAACTATCAATTAATCAAATACCATTTTTAGGGGGAATTACTATGATGAAAAAAGTAACAGCAAGTATCCTTAGTCTTGCATTAGGGACTTCCATTCTAGCAGGATGTGGAGGTAATGAAGGTGGAGGTGCTGAAGATGGAAAAGTTACATTAGAACTTTTCTCAAACAAAGCCGAAAGTATTGATACCTATAAGGGGATTATTGCAGAATTTGAGGAACAAAACCCTGATATTAAAATTAAACTTGATGCACCTCCAGAGGCAGAAACAGTATTGAAGACTCGCTTAACGAAAAACGACCTGCCTGATATTATGTCAATTGGTGGTAATGCCACATATGGCGAATTAGGTCGTGCCGGAGTATTACATGACTTCTCAGATTCAGAATTACTAAAAGCAATTCAACCTTCTTATGTTGATATGATTGGCCGCTTAGTCGGTGCTGAAGAAGAAGGTGTATTCGGACTTCCATATGCAACTAATGCTAATACTGTTATTTATAACAAGCAAAAGTTTGAAGAATTAGGTTTGGAGGTTCCAAAAACTTGGGATGAGTTTATTGCTATTTTAGACAAAGCTAAAGCAGCTGGAGAAATTCCAATTTACTTTACCTTAAAAGATGCTTGGACTGGAATGATTTCTTGGAACTCACTTGCTGCAAATATTGCTGGTGAAGATTTTGCTGAAAAGAAAAGTGCTGGTGAAGCAACATTTGTTAAAAGCTATGATGAAGTAGCTGACAAAATGCTAACCCTTACAGAATACGGTCATAAAGACAACATGGGTGTTGCGTATGGGGATGGTAATAATGCCTTTGCTAATGGAAAGGGTGTTATGTATATCCAAGGAAACTGGGCAATTCCTGAAATTGTTAAAGCTAATCCAGATATTGAACTTGGAACTTTCGCTATGCCTGTAACTAATGATCCTGCTCAAAATAAACTTGTTTCTGGTGTAGATGTATTATTAACGATGAGTGAAGAAACAGAGCATAAAGAGGAAGCAATGAAATTTATTGAATTTATGATGAATAAAGACACTTCAAAACGTTATATTGACGAACAAAAAGCATTCTCTGCTATAGAAGAAGTATTCCAAGAAGATCCTGTATTTGAAGGAATTAAAACAAACTTTGAATCCGGAGCTATTACAAGCTTCCCTGATCATTACTATCCAGCAGGTATGGGTGCAGAAAATCTTGTTCAAGAATTCTTAATTGAAAAGAAAAAAGAAGCATTCTTGAAAAAGCTTGATAGTGAATGGAAAAAAGTACAGAATCGTTAAAAAATTAGTTGATGGAAAGGGCATCTACTGTTGGTGCCCCTTTCTATTTATAGTCTTAGTAATCACAATAGCCTTGCTCTTTGATGTATAAGCCACTCCTTAATTAAAGGTGAAAATGTAATAGAAGTACCTTTTATTAAGAAGCGTCTTATGCATGATAGAGCATAAAAAGGGTCATAGATGTGATTTATTTGCTCAAAAGGAGAGGTAAAAATGAAAAAGAAAAATTCCGTATATATGCTTATTGCAATACCTGCGTTTATCCTTTTTTTCATCTTCCATACTTATCCCACTCTCCAAGGGATTTTCTACAGTTTTACAGATTGGAAAGGATATGGGGATTGGAGTTTTGTTGGAATAAAAAATTATTTAAATGTTTTTAAAGATGAGCGGGCTCTAGATGCATATGGGTTTACCTTTAAATTCGCAATTATTTCTACAATATTGGTTAATATCTTTAGCTTACTTGTTGCTATGGGGCTTAATGGAAAGATTAAATTTCAAAAGACACTTCGTGCAATTTATTTTCTTCCATATATATTAAGTATTTTAATCGTCGGATTCATTTTCAACTTTATTTTTACTCATTTCCTTCCAGGAATTGGGGAGAGTCTAGGAATAGAATTCCTATCAAAAAATATATTAGGAGACCCAAAGTTTGCATGGCTTGGTATCGTCCTTGTAGCAGTTTGGCAATCGGTGGCCTTTAATACAATTCTCTATTTAGCAGGACTTGTCACAATTTCTGAAGACATTTATGAAGCTGCAAGTATAGATGGGGCTGGAGTTTGGACAAAGTTTTGGAAGATCACTTTCCCTCTAATTGCACCTTTCTTCACTATTAACATGGTATTAGCAATGAAAGGCTTTTTAATGGTATTTGATCAAATTGTTGCTCTTACTGGCGGAGGACCTGGTAAATCAACAGAATCGATCTCACTTTTAATTTATCGTGGCGGTTTTGAAGGTGGAGAGTTTGCTTATCAGTCCGCAAATGCAGTTATTTACTTCATCGTGATTGTCGTCATTTCAATTATTCAACTTAAATTCTTAGAAAAACGAGAGGTGGAAAACTAATGATCAACAAAAAAACAAACTGGCCTGTTACCACTCTCTTAATTGTCGGGACATTACTCATTTTACTACCTTTGTATTTAACGATTACTATTGCCTTTAAAACACCACAGGAGATGGCAGGGAATTTACTAGCCCTCCCAAAATCATGGTCATTTGACAATTTTACACAAGCAATTGAGATGACAAATTTCTTTAGTGCTCTTGGAAACACGGTATTTGTCACTGTCTTTGTTGTGATTTTTACTGTACTTACAAATTCATTAGTGGCGTATGCAATCGCCCGTAACATGCATAAAAAGGCATATAAATTCTTATTTTATTATTTTGTAAGTGCGATGTTTATTCCTTTTCCAATCATCATGTTACCAATCGTAAAACAAACGGCTGCTTGGGGAATGGATAATCTTGTTGGCCTAATTATTCTATATGTTGTGTTCAATTTATCGTTTAATACGTTTATATATGTAGGGTATATTCGTTCTATTCCAAAAGAGTTAGAAGAAGCAGCTGTTATTGATGGAGCAAGCACATGGGGTGTTTTCTGGAGAGTCATTTTTCCATTATTAGCACCTATGAATGCTACTGTCGCAATTATTACATGTTTAGGTGCTTGGAATGACTTTATGCTTCCACTTGTCATGCTGAGTGATCGAGACATGGCCACATTGCCATTAGTTCAATACATTTTCCAATCACAATTTAGCACAGACTATAACCTGGCCTTTGCATCATATTTAATGGCCTTAGCACCAATGATTATCGTATACATCTTTGCACAAAAATGGATTATTAGTGGAGTTATGAAGGGCTCGATAAAATAATTGGGGACAGTCCCCCAAAGTATTTGATTTAACGAGAAATGCATATTAATCCTCAATAAATAAAGAGAATAAAACCAATGGGGACAGTCCCCAAAAAGGTCCCTAAGTCAATGTGAGATGACTAAAGTGGAAATTAGGGACTGTCCCCCCAAAGGAGTGTACAACATGAACAAAACATGGTGGAAAGAAAGTGTCATTTATCAAATTTATCCTAGAAGCTTTAATGATAGTAATGGTGATGGGATTGGTGATTTAAAGGGGATTACAGAAAAGCTTGATTACTTAAAGGATCTTGGAATTAATGTGATCTGGCTTTCTCCTGTTTATCAATCCCCAAATGACGATAATGGCTATGATATTAGTGACTATCAGGATATTATGGATGAGTTCGGTACAATGAAGGATTGGGAAGAACTATTACAGGAAGTTCATAACCGCGGAATGAAGCTGATCATGGATTTAGTTGTTAATCATTCCTCTGATGAGCATGCATGGTTTGTTGAATCTAGAAAATCCAAAGATAATCATTACCGTGACTTCTATATTTGGCGTCCTGGTAAAGATGGTCGTGAACCAAATAACTGGGAATCAGCATTTAGTGGTTCTACATGGGAATATGATCAAGCAACAGATGAGTATTTCTTACATATTTTTAGCAAAAAGCAACCTGATCTAAACTGGGAGAACCCAAAGCTTCGTAATGAAGTATACAAAATGATGACATGGTGGCTTGATAAAGGAATTGATGGATTCCGAATGGATGTTATCAATTTCATCTCAAAAGTACCAGGATTACCTGATGCACCTAACCCAGAAGGGAAAAAATATGCATCAGGTGGAGAATTCTTTATGAATGGTCCACGCATTCATGAATTTTTGCATGAAATGAACAAGGAAGTTCTTTCAAAATATGACATCATCACTGTTGGTGAAATGCCAGGTGCCTCTGTTGAAGACGCAAAGCTTTATACTGGTCATGAACGCGAAGAATTAAACATGGTTTTCACATTTGAACATATGGATCTTGATTCAGGGCCGAAAGGGAAATGGGATTTAAAGAAACTTAATTTACTTGATCTAAAGGAAAATATCTCAAAATGGCAAAATGGATTAAATAGAGTAGGTTGGAACAGCTTATACTTAAATAATCATGATCAGCCTCGAATGGTTTCACGCTTTGGTAATGATAAAGAATACCGTGTTGAATCAGCAAAAATGCTTGTTACGTTCCTTCATATGCTACAAGGTACTCCATATGTGTACCAAGGTGAAGAAATTGGGATGACAAATGTTCGTTTTGATTCGATTGATGACTATAAAGATATTGAAATTATAAATATGTATAAAGAAAAAGTTATTGAAGGTAACGAAGATTCGGCAAAAGTAATGGAATCGATATATGTAAAAGGTCGAGATAATGCAAGAACACCATTCCAATGGGATGATAGTGAAAATGCAGGATTTACGACTGGTAAGCCTTGGATTAAGGTAAATCCAAATTACAAAGAAATAAATGCAAAAATAGCTGTTGAGGATCAACATTCTATCTATAACTACTACAAGAACATCATTCAGTTAAGAAAAAATCACCCAATTATCGTTTACGGTGATTACGAGCTTATTTTACCAGAACATGAATCAATCTTTGCTTATACACGTTCATTCGAAAATGAAATGTTGTTGGTGATTACGAACTTTAGCGGTGAAGCAACTCGATTTACCCTACCTGGTAATGTGACAATCACTGCTCCAGAACTTTTAATCAGCAATTATGATGTTTCTCCAAATGAAGACATCCATTCATTTGAATTGCGCCCGTATGAAGCAAGAGTTTATAAAAGTAAATAGATTTTATCAATGCAGGTCATTCTTATGATCTGCTTTATTATTAACAAATACTGAGCTAAGGATGGTTAAATAATGATAAAAAAAACATGGTGGAAGGAAGCGGTTGTCTATCAAGTATACTGGCGCAGCTTTTATGATTCTGATGGTGATGGATATGGTGATTTACAAGGGGTTCTTGAAAAGTTAGATTACATTAAAGAGCTAGGAATTGATGTCATTTGGTTAAATCCATTTTATGAATCTCCGGATCATGATAATGGTTATGATATTTCAAATTATTATGAAATTATGGATAAAGCGGGTGATATGGGGATTTTCAAGAAACTAGTAAGTGAGATCCATAGTCGTGAAATGAAGGTAATTATGGATTTAGTTGTTAACCATACTTCTGATCAACATCCATGGTTTATTGAATCTAAATCTTCGAAAGATAATCCGAAGCGTAATTGGTATATTTGGCAAGATCCAAGGAACGGAAAAGAACCAAATAATTGGCGTTCTTACTTCGCTCCATCAGCATGGGAATATGATGAAAAAACTAAACAATATTATTTACATTCTTTTGCAGTAGAGCAACCAGATTTAAATTGGCAAAATCCTGAGCTTCGTCAAGAAATCTATTCCATGATGCGTTTTTGGCTAGATATGGGAATTAACGGATTTCGAATGGACGTCATTAATTTGTTAGCTAAGCAAGATGGCTTCCCTGATGCAGAAGACCCGACTAATATTAGCTATCTTGCAAATAATCCTGGTATTCATGAATACCTTCAAGAAATGAACAGAGAGGTTTTACAGCATTATGATGGTATGACAGTTGGGGAAATTCCATTTGTTACGCCAGATGAAGGCCTTCTCTATGTTGGAGAAGATCGAAATGAGCTTAACACATTGTTCCATTTCCAAGTTGCTGATGAAATGCCAACCTGGGATATGCTCAGGTTTAAAGAAATCCAAAACCATTGGTATCAAGGTTTGAAGGGTAAAGGCTGGAACTCTCAGTTTTTAAATAACCACGACCATACTAGACAAGTGACTCGTTATGGAAATGACTTAGCTTATCGAGTTGAATCAGCAAAACTATTAGCGACAATGATTCATACTCTTCCTGGAACTCCGTATGTTTACCAAGGTGAGGAGATTGGTATGACAGGTGTGCGCTTTGACTCAATTGATGATTATAATGATATTGCAATGAAAAATAAATACAAAGAGGAAGTGGGGAAAGGGAAAGATCCAAACGAGGTGTTTGATAGTCTTCTCCTATTAAGCCGTGACAATTCAAGAACACCAATGCAGTGGAGTGATCAAGATCAGGCTGGTTTTACAAATGGTAATCCATGGATTAAAGTGAACCCTAATTATAAATATATAAATGTAGAAGAAGCTTTAAAGGATCTAAACTCAGTTTTCTATTACTATCAAAAGCTTATTACTTTAAGGAAGAAGCATGATGTAATGGTCTATGGAGATTTCACAGATTTATCAGCAGGAGATGGACATTTGTATGTTTATACTAGGACCCTTAATGAAACGACCTGGCTTATCGTATTGAACCACTCAAATGAACCTCGAGAGTATTTTTTACAAAAAGAACATCAAGGTTCAAAAAAAGAATTACTCATTGCTAATTATGACAATCATGAACTGGAGTTAGGTGCTTCAATCATTTTGCAGCCTCATGAAGCACGTATTTATAAAATAAACTGATAGATACTAAGGGTCTAAAACCAACTATTTAAGTTGAAGTTAGACCCTTTATTAATGTTTGCAATGTTTCATCTTGGGGAGAAGAAAAATATTCCTGAAATGGACATCCAATTGTATTAGCCCGGTTAAGTACATTTTCAATAGTAAATTGATCTACAGAAAGGCTATTGTTTACTTCTGTCCAATCTAATGGAGCGGCAATGTAGGCACCTTCTTTTTTGCCTCGCAGGGAATAGGGTGCAATGATTGTTTTTCCCTCTGAGTGCTGAATATAATCGACATACAACCGATTACCGCGATTTTTTTTCATACGTTCAATTGTAAAGTCATCTGGAAAGCTGGTCACTAAAAACTCGGCAATAAAGGCTGTAAAGACTCTCGTTTCATCATAACTTAGCGAGTTTTTTGATAGTGGGATATGAATTTGTAATCCTTTGTTACCTGAAAGCTTAGGAAATGTTTTTAACCCAAATTGATCAAATATCTTTTTCATTTCTGTTGCTGCTTTAATGGCCAGAGAGAAATACTCCTTTGATGGAGGGTCTAGATCAAATACAATTTCAGTTGGATAATCTGTGTCAATTGTTTGAAAGGGGATATGAAATTCAAATGCCAATTGATTACCTAACCAAAGTAATGTTGATAAATCGTTGCAAATAATATAATCAATATCCTCATGCTTTTTTGTTTCGATAAAGCTTGGTGTATAATCTGGTCGATTTTTTTGGTAAAAAGCTTCACCAAACATACCATGTGGAAATCGGATGACGGTTAATAGACGATTTTTTAAAAAAGGAAGCATAAGCGGTGATATTTGATAAAGATAACTTAAGAATTGTTCTTTTTTAACGTCCATTGTTTCCCAAAGTGGTTTATCAGGGTGTGTAAACGTAACTTCCTCATGAATAGGTGCAGTTGATAATAGAAGCTGATCCCATGTGCATTCTACATGGTGTATATCAAATCGAAATGAACTAAATGAAGGCTCGCGCAACTGTTCCTTATAAAGAGATAAAAATTGTAATTCTACAACAATAGCCGGATCAATCTCCACGAAGCTTGGTGTTTCAGAGCGTTTGTTTTCCTTCACAATCTTAATTAGTGCTTCACGTTCTTCACTAGTGATTCCGTGAGAAAAAACTCCAGCCTGAATTATTTCTTCACCTTTTAAAACAGCAACATGAAAATACCCATTTTGCTTATCATAACCAGAAATAAAAAGACTTGCATGTTTATAATTTTTTATCTTTAGCCATTGTTTTGTGCGTACACCACTTTCCCACTTGCTTTTTAACTGTTTTGCAATCAATCCTTCACCATCATTAAGCCTCATTTCTTTCCATAAATCAGTATATTGCGGTGTATATGGAACATACTGTAAAAGATTGGAGAGTAAGGGATCCACGAACGCTTTGAGGTTCACAGCCTTGAAAAGCTTTTGAAGCTGCTCCTTTCTTGTTATTAACGGTTCATTTTGTATCGATTTTCCGTTAATCTCAAGTAGATCAAACGCTAAATACCTACATGGAAATTGGGTTGCAGCCTGATTTATTTTCTCTTTGTTTTTTAACCGACCCCTAATCTGTAATTGTTCAAAATCAGAAAAATGTTTTGATGTAAGATAAACAATTTCACCATCAAGCGTAAGTGGTAAAAAAGGTTCTAGCTTTTGACGAAGTTGTCGGATTTCTTCTAAGATTTCTGGGAATGTATGATTTAAAGACTTTTCGTTCCTACTTATTATGTCAATGGTTTGATTCGTGATGGTAAGAGTGGCACGGAATCCATCGTACTTTGTCTCATATACCCAATCATTACCTACAGGGATTTCACTATGTAAAGTTGGTAGCATTGGTTTCACTGTCAATTCACCCTTTATCAAATGTCTTACTTATAATATGGACAGTTAATCAAGAATCATGAAAGGATGTGAAAATTTTGAATAGAGCTGTTTTTCTTGATCGCGACGGTGTAATAAATGAAGTGCTAAGTAAAAGAGTTAAATTTGTTAATAAACCAGAGCAAATGTTTTTGCTTGAAGGTGTAGGAGAAGGAATTAAATTATTAAATGATGCTGGGTTTTTAGTGTTTGTAGTGACCAATCAAGGTGGTATTGGTCTAGGGTATATGAAGGAAGTGATGCTAGTTAAAGTACATGAAAAAATGAAAAATGATATCGCTGAGTATGGAGGGCAAATAGACGATATTATTTATTGTCCACACAAGCCTCATGCTGGTTGTGCCTGTCGTAAACCAGAACCTGAAATGCTACATAGACTTGCTGAAAAGCATCAAGTTTCTTTAAAGGAGAGTTTCATGGTTGGTGATCGTGATGTTGACATTTTAGCAGGAAGACAAGCTGGAACAAAAACTATTTTAATTGGAGATAATGAAGGATTAGCAGATTATCAATTTCCATCATTGTATGAGGCTGCAAAATGGTTAACGAATGAAAAGTAGGTCTACATAGACAAAATCCTTACATTGAACCATTGCGGTAAATTTACGAAAGTGATATTCTAAAGATAAATTTTATGTAAACGCTTGTACGATCAATTGATAAGATTTCTATTTACAGAAATCTTGTTTATTTAACTTTTTGTGCAAACGTTTTCCTAAATAACTTTAGTCAAAGGGGAGGTTATGCGGATTGAGAAAGTTTAAAATGAAAGCGCTATCTAAATTAGTTATCTTTTCATTGGTTTTACAGGTTTTTTCGGGCTTGTTTCTTTCTGCAAGCATTACCGCGATCGATTCGAATTCTGTTAGTAATGATGATGGTATTATTACGTTTAGTTATGAGGGAGAGGCAGCTACTGTTAAAGTAGCCGGAAGCTTTACAGAGTGGGAATCTGGAGCCCTTAACATGACTGAAAAAACGCAAGGGCAATGGGAGCTTAAAAAGGATCTTCCAGCAGGGACATATCAATATAAATTTATTGTTGATGGGAAATGGATTCTTGATCCTTCTAATCCCAATCAAAAGGATGGAAACTCCATTTTAACAATTAAAGACACACCTACAGTGAATGATACACTTAAAATCACTAGCCCAGTCATAAATGAGGATGGAAGTGTAACATTTAACTATGAAAGTAAAGGGGAAAAAGCATTATATCTCATCGGTAATTTTGTAGATTGGGAGCTTACGAAAGCAATTGAAATGATAGAGAAGGAGGGCGTTTTTTCTGTAACGGTCCCTAACCTAGAAGCTGGGGATTACCAATATAAATTTGTGCAAAACAATCGTTCTTGGGATGAGTCGACAATAGATCCTGCAAATCCTAATACAGTAGATGGAAATTCAATATTTACAATTGAATCTCCTAAACCTGTGAAAGTTCAATCTGCATTAATGGATTCGTTAACTGAAATTTTAGTGACAACAAATAAAGCAGTAACTGATCCATCTTTCAAAGTAATTGAGAAAGAAACGAATAAAATAGTGAAAACAACAACAACGGCTATTAGTGATAAAAAAGTAAAACTATCCTTAGCTGATGGTGAAAAAGTAGACGTAAGGAAGATCTATGAAGTAAAGATAGGAGACTCAGAACCAACAAAAATCATAATGCGAGAGATTCTAAATGATGAAAGCTTTTATTATGCAGGAGATGATTTGGGTTTTTCATATTCACCTAAAAAAACGACATTTAAACTATGGGCACCAACAGCAACAAAAGTAAGTCTAGCAATCTATGAAAATGCTGGAAGGTATGAAGATGCATTTGTAATCGATCATTCTGATGGTAAAGAAACAGACATGACGAGAGCTAGCAATGGTGTTTGGTCATTAGATCTAAAAGGAAATCTTAAAAACAAATATTATATGTACAAAGTAGAGTTTGCAGATGGAAAAGTAAACTATGCAGTAGATCCATATGCACGCGCGACTTCAGCTAATGGTCAAAGAGCAGTGATCGTTGATTTAGACAAAACCGATCCAGCAGGGTTTGATCCATTAGATAAACCAGCAGTTTCTTCACCAAATGATGCGATACTTTATGAATTACATGTAAGAGATTTTTCCATTAACGAACAATCGGGCATGAAAAACAAAGGGAAATATTTGGCATTTACTGAAAAGGGAACTACTGGCCCAAACGGTGTAAAAACAGGTGTGGATTCTTTAAAAGAATTGGGAGTAAATTATGTTCATCTACTACCTACCTATGATTTCGGCTCTGTAAATGAATTAACAGTTGATCACCCTAACTCACCAGATGCAAAATTCAACTGGGGCTATGATCCAGTTCACTTCAATGTACCAGAGGGCTCGTATTCTACCAATCCAAAGGATCCATCTAGTAGAATTAAAGAATATAAGAAAATGGTGAAATCTTTACATGATCAAGGGATTCGTGTTGTGATGGATGTTGTGTACAACCATACATACATGAATGAATCGACACAGTTGAAAGGAGGTTCACCATTTGATTCTATCGTCCCTGGCTACTATTATCGTACAGATGAGACAGGGAAAATCACGAATGGTTCAGGTACAGGAAATGAAGTTGCGTCTGAGAGACCAATGGTTCGTAAATACATTAAGGATTCTGTTCATTATTGGGCATCTGAATATGGGATTGATGGATTCAGGTTTGATTTAATGGGATTAATCGATAAGCAAACGATGCAAGAAATTACGAAAGAACTAAAAAATCAAATTGATCCAAACTTTTTGATTTATGGCGAACCGTGGACTGGTGGTCCTTCAAGTTTGCCTCAAGCATTACAAAACGTGAAGGGTTCCCAAAAAGATCAAGGCTACGCAGTATTTAATGATCACATAAGAGGAGCCATTAAAGGAGATAGCGACGGAGCTGGAACAGGTTTTGCCACAGGTGCAAATGATAAAGAAGCGGAACTAGTTAAAGGTCTCCAAGGCTCGATCCATGACTTTACAAATCGTTCTTCTGAAAGCATTAATTATGTAACTGCACACGATAACTTAAATCTATGGGATAAGCTCATGCGGGTCGCAGAGATGGATGGAAATCATGAGGATATAAATTATGATCCACATGCTGTGATTACAGAAGAAAATGAATTAGATAATGAATGGGTAAAGCGAAGTCTTTTAGCAAATGGTATTGTCTTAACCTCACAAGGGATCCCCTTTTTACATGCAGGGGAGGAAATGCTCAGAAGTAAATACGGTGAACATAATAGCTATAAGAGCCCCGATCGAATTAATCAAATTCGTTGGGAATTAAAAGATGAGTATCAATCTGTTTTTAATTATTACCAAGGATTAATTACGTTAAGAAAAACACACCCTGCTTTTAAAATAGATTCAAAAGAAGAGATTGAAAAAAATCTAGACGTTTTTAAACACAATGAACAAGTTGTTGCCTTTCAGTTGAAAGAAAATGCAAACAATGATCCATGGGAAAACATTGTAGTCATATACAATGCCAATAAAAAAGCGAAAGAAGTGACACTACCTGCGAATGGTGAATGGAATGTCGTTGTAGATCATACAGCAGCAGGAGTTGAAACAATTCGAACAGTAAAGAGCAATAAAGTTTTAGTTGAGGGACTTTCGATGATGGTGCTATACGATCAAGCTGAAGCAGCATATAAGCCTATTGCAACAACCATTGAAGTCACTCCTCAGTCACTTGCAATAAACCCAAATGAATCAAAGAATATGTTCGCTTATGTCAAAGATCAGAGGGGAAGAGTGATGTTAGGAGAAAAAATCAAATGGTCTTCTTCAAATAAAAAGGTTGTAACGGTTTCAAATGGAAAAGTAACTGGTATTAAAAATGGTAAATCGACGATTACCGCAAAAGTAGGTAAAATAACCGCTGAAATAGAGGTTATAGTTGATAATTTAGCACCTGAGCTTATAACAATTGTAGGGAATAATTCCATTTTTGAAACCTATTCTACACAACTTTCTGCTCTTGTAAAAGACCAATATGATCAAGACATGCTGGGAGCAAAGGTAACATGGAGCTCATCTGATAAGACGATCGCAACGGTTGATAATACAGGAAAAGTTACGGGTATGAAACCAGGGATTGTAACAATAACAGCACAATCTGAAAATGCAATTGCTACATTAGAGATGACAATTAACAAAAATGTAAAACGTTATGTACGGATTAAATATATAAGGCCTAATGGAGATTTTACGGGTGATTTTGGGGCTTGGAATCTCTGGGTTTGGAATACAGGAGTAAAAAATGATCAAATAGACTTTGAATCAATTAAAGGTGACACAGCGATAGCAAATGTGGAAATCGCACCTGAGACAGAATCAATAGGTTTTTTAGTACGAAAAGGAACGGATTGGAATACAGCAAAGATATCACCAGACAGTGATGATCATATTGTGCAAATTAATCGCGATGATTTAATTACAAAAGTAACTGTTGTAACAGGTGTTACAGGTCAAACAGTGGTACCAACTGTTACAGGTCCAGTTTTAGAGGATGGTAATGTCACATTCTACTACAGAGATGAAGAGCTCTTCCAGGGGGAGAGCATGCATACAATTGATCAAGTTAAAATTAAAATCGATGGTAAAGAGTACACAATGCAATACAGTGAACAAGATGAATACTTCTCTTATAAGCTTGAAGACTTAGCAGAAGGGACTCATGAGTATAGCTTTTTAGTCACAAAAGATGGTAAAACAACTGAGGTTACCGACCCGAAAAACACTAAAAACGAAAAGTCAATCATCACATATAATCGTCCAGATCTAACAATTGAAGCAAGTGTAACACCAAATGAATTTTCATCTGATGAAAATGCGGTTCTTTCCGTAAAAGCTTCATCAAATGAAAATGTAACCATAAAGGAAATGTTTGTAAACCTAGAACCACTTGGTGGACAGGAAAAGGTTGAAATTGACCCTGAAGTTGGCGCTGTTTCAATTGCTGCCAACGAATCAATATCAGCAGGTGAGAAGGAAGTAGTTGTTACGGTAGTTGATGAGTATGGAAACAACCATACAAAAACAATCAAGGTAACTGTTATTCCAGAGCCAACTGTAGGTGATGAATTAGATTTTGATTGGGATGAAGCACGAATTTATTTCATGCTAACTGACCGCTTTAAGGACGGAGATCCTTCTAACAACGGCACAAACGAATATGATCAAGACCATGCTGAAGCATATCATGGTGGTGACTTTCAAGGGATTATTGACAAGTTAGACTATATTGATAATCTAGGAATTAATACAATTTGGATTACACCCATTGTGGATAATATTGACTTTAACAAAGGGTTGGATTTCACAACTGCAGAAGGTCTAGAAGCAAAACAATATGGTTATCACGGTTATTGGGCAAAGGACTTTACAGCATTAGATGAGCACTTAGGTGATATTGAAACATTTCAAGAGTTAATTGAAAAAGCTCATGACCGCGGCATGAAAATTATGTTAGATGTGGTTGTAAATCATGCTGGTTATGGTGTGAATGGAAAAATGAATGACGCGTGGAAAGCTGATTCAGACAATCTCCCGACAGATGAGGAAGTCTCAAAATTGCAGGGCATGTTCAGAACAGTTGATGAAGATCCAACTGTCAGAGGTGAACTTGACAATCTTCCAGACTTCAAAACAGAAGATCCTGAGGTACGTGCGAAAATAATCGATTGGCAAACGGCATGGCTTGAAAAAGCAAGAACTGATCGCGGCGACACAATTGATTTTTTCCGAATTGACACGGTAAAGCATGTTGAAGATGCAACCTGGCAAGCATTGAAAAACGACTTAACTGTTATCGATCCTGATTTCAAAATGATTGGTGAATATTGGGGGGCAAGTGTTGCCAATGATGGCGGATATTTAGGGACTGGTCAAATGGATTCGCTTCTTGACTTTGATTTTAAAGAAAAAGCAAAAGCATTTGTAGATGGAAGCATTGATAGTGTCGAAACATATTTACAAGCACGAAACAACCAACTTAATAACACAGCAACACTAGGACAATTTTTAAGCAGTCATGACCAAAATGGCTTTCTATCTGAATACGTGAATGGAGATGTAGGCAAATTAAAGGTTGCTTCAGCATTACAAATTACCTCGAAAGGTCAACCAGTTATTTACTACGGAGAAGAATTAGGCAGGTCCGGTAAATCAGACTGGGAAAAAGAAGGTGAAACTGTATTAAAATTTGGGCAAAATCGTGATGATATGCCATGGGGGCTACTTGAAACAGAAGATCCTAACGCAATGGCATTACACAAGCATTATTCAACATTACTAAACATCCGTGCAGAGTATTCTAAAGTATTCTCAAAAGGTACTCGTGAAAAAGTAGCAGGTGGAGATGCTGAAGGCTATTTAGTATTTAAAAGAAAATATGAAGAAGAGCAGGTTTTAGTTGGATTAAATGTAAGAGACAATGCAAAACAAGCAACATTTGTAGTAGATTTTCCCGCTAATACTAAGTTTAGAGATTTATACAATGATAAAGAATATATAGTAAACAGCAACAAGGAAGTAACAATTAATATACCAGCGAAAAATAATGGCGGTACAGTTGTGCTTGCTGTAATGAAGTGAGTAAGAAGGACCTAGTGACTAGAAACTATGGAGTAACAGAACTAGGTATATTTTAAAAAATAGGTTTTGAAAATAATTTAAGCTCCTTACCGTTTATTCTAGCTTAAATTAGGTAGTAGGATTGGGCAAATGCTTAGATGTTCAGTAATAAAGCTAGATTGGAAATATATTTGTATAATAAACACGCTTAGTGACAGGAAATGCTGTTATCTAAGCGTGTTTTTAGTGTGAATTTCGAACATAATCGAGAAGCTCTGCTAATGCCCACTTTGGCACTTTGTTGATAAAAACGGATATGTGACTCATGGGATCCCCTAAGCCTTTTTACGGACAGTTTTCGTCTTTTTAGCAGTTGTTGGACTTGGTGCCATTTGCTGACCACCTTCATCACCAGCAGCTTTAGCTTGTGTTGCTTTTGCTGGTTTAACAGGCTTTACTTTTCCTTGTGGTTTTTTAGTTTTTTCAATACTTGCTTGTAGTGCGCTCATCAAATCAACTACATTTTGTCTTGGTGCTGCTTCTGTTGGTGTTTTGCCCTCGTCTTGATTTACTTTTCGTTCAATTAGTTCTTGAAGTGCGAGTCGATAGTCATCCTTATATTTTTCAGGGTCAAAGGTTGTAGTAAGTTGATCAATTAACATGATGGCAGTTTCTAGCTCTTTAGTGCCAACTTCGACCTGCTCAGGTACACTTGGAACTTCTTTCACATTTCGAACTTCATCTGGATAATGGACTGTTTCCATGACAATGCAGTTCTGGTAAACACGGACCATTGCTAGTTGTTGTTTGGAGCGGATTGTTATTTGTGCAACACCAATTTTACCGGATTGATTTAATGCTTCACGTAGTAATCCATATGCTTTTCCACCATTTTCACCTGGACCAATGAAATAAGCGCGACTAAAGTAAATGGGATCAATCTCTTCCATTTTAACAAAATCAATGATTTCTACGGTTTTGTCCTCATGCTCGTCCTTTAGTTCTTTAAGTTCTTCATCAGAAAGAACAACATATTTCCCTTTTACATATTCGTAACCCTTGACAATTTCTTCGGTCGAAATTTCTTCATCACAATTAGGGCATTTTTTTTCATATTGAATCGGTGTATGGCATTTTTTATGAAGGGTTCTAAGTTTAATATCTTTATCTTCAGTTGCTGCATAAAGCTTTATTGGAATGTTTACCAGTCCGAAACTGATCGATCCTTTCCACATCGTATGCATACAATTCCCTGCTTTCCATCGTATATTTTAAAATGATGATAGAGGTTGTTCTGTTCACTCCACTATATTTGGGATACAGGCTAACATAGTGGTTAATAGTGGTTAATTCATTGATTTAGCTTAAATACGACATACCTATTTTTTATTACTAGCATAAGTAACTTTTTCCCTTTTCATGACTAGTAATACATACCAATGAAAAAAGCCAAAAGCTTAATGCTTTTGACTTTTAAAAAAGTTCTGTTAAAGCTCACTGTTGTTTTTTGCACTTTGTTGGGCTGATATCGAACTCGTGCTGCGGAAATCAACAACCAAGTTTAACAGATACTAAAAAATAGCTAATTTTTGCAAAATAATAATGATTCCACCTAGTACCCATACATAAATTGCAAAAATCTTTAGGGACTGTCGCTTAACAAAGGAAATCATAAATTTAACTGCTAGATATCCAAAAAAAGCAGAAGAAATGGTTGCAACAAGCATTGATAACAGGCTAATTTGTGGAACGTTCCCTGACATTACATCTTTCAGCTGAAAAATGACACCACCAAAAATCGCGGGGATTGAAAGTAAAAATGAAAAATAAGCAGCAGCTTCTTTGTCCATTTTTCTTATAAGCGCACCAACGATCGTCATACCAGACCTAGATATCGCTGGGAAAATTGCAAATGCTTGAAAGCTTCCAATAAAAAAAGAGTCAAAAAGAGAAAGGTCGTCTATCTTTTTTGCACCATTTCTAATTGAGTCGGCAAACCATAAAAATAATCCAGTTACGAGAAATTCCCAACCAATTGTTACACCTGTTTTTGAGATTTCATCAAAAAAGTCACTGAACAATACACCAGTAAAAACAGCTGGAATTGTTCCAACTACTAGCAATGCAGTTATTCGACTAAACGGTTTTTTTATCAGGTTGATTATGATGTCCTTATAAAAAACAAGTAAGGCAATGAGTGTACCAATGTGAAGCATTGTATCTAAATATAAGCCTGCCTCCTCTAAGCCGAATAGCTTTCGTCCAAGATAAAGGTGTCCTGTACTGCTTATTGGTATAAATTCTGTTAATCCCTGAATGATTCCTAAAATAATTGCTTGGAGCCAATCCATATTAATTCCTCCTAACCAAATGAATATGAAGTATTCTCGTAACCATTTTAAAAAAGTAGGAATGATAGAGGAGTGAAAGAAGTTCATTTCAACGGAACTTGCAAATGCCAGATTTAGTGTAGTTTTATCCTCGTTCCTTCATAAAAATGGTTGTCTGTATACATGAATATGTGTATTATATAGGACGGTAGAACTTCTTGAATGAAAATAGGTGATTATTTATGGAAGAGTTTATTTTATCAATCATAGAAAATTTTAAAGAGCTATCATATTTAGGAATTATGCTTGCATTAACGATTGAATTTGTGCCAGCAGAGCTTGTTTTGCCTCTTGCAGGTTTTTGGGTATATGAAGGAGATATGACCTTATGGGGGACTGTTTTAGCAGGAACGATAGGGGGCACTTTTGGTCCATTAACACTTTATGCAGTTGGAAGATTTGGAGGAAGACCATTTTTATTGAAATTTGGTAAATTTGTTTTCATTAACGAAGAAAAACTTGCAAAGGCTGATACATTTTTTGCACGAAATGGAGCAATGGTTGCTTTTACCGCAAGATTTCTTCCAGGTGTACGAACTTTAATTTCGATTCCTTGTGGCATGGCTAAAATGAATGTTTGGGTGTTTTCAATATATACCTTTTTAGCTATGTTTCCTATAACATTTATTTATGTTTACCTAGGGTTTAAACTTGGCGAAAGATGGAAAGATGTTGCAGAATTAGCTAATTCTTATATACTTCCAATTGGAATAGGGGTTTTAGTTATTTTTCTCCTTTATAAATTTCTCTCAATCAGAAGGAAAAAATTAATTAACAAGAATATTGTTAATTAAGGCACTTATCTACTGGTTTTTGCACTTAGGAAGAAAAATCTGTTGACAAAAATATAAGCTTCAACATATGATAATAGTAACTTAATATTCTTCTTTCAAAGGGGAGTAGCGTTCAGGGTAATACCTGAAAACAAAGTCGTCATTTCATGGATTTACTTCCATCGGCTTTGTTGGCATGATCGGATTTGTAACACATGCTCAGCAAGACCTTTGCCTACGTTGGCAAAGGTCTTTTTTTGTTGTCCTTTTGCTAACACGGGGTATAAGAAAATAGACCTAAAGCATAGGAGGAGAAAAAATGGATGTAACATTATTGTTGGAGTATGGATGGGTATTACTTGTTCTTGTCGCTCTTGAGGGAATATTAGCAGCTGATAATGCACTTGTTATGGCGGTGATGGTAAAGCATTTACCGGATGATCAAAGGAAAAAGGCTTTGTTTTATGGGCTTGCAGGTGCATTTGTTTTACGATTTGGTGCATTATTTTTAATTTCGTTTTTAGTAAACGTATGGCAGGTTCAGGCGATTGGTGCCATTTATCTACTTTATATCTCAATCAATCATATTATAAAGAAATTTGTACTGAAAAAGCATGAGCATCAAAAAAAGGTAAAAAAAGAGTCTGGCTTCTGGGGAACAGTATTGAAAGTAGAATTAGCTGATCTGGCATTTGCTGTTGATTCTATCTTGGCGGCGGTTGCTTTAGCTGTAACATTACCAGCTACTAATCTTCCTGTCATTGGTGGGTTAGATGGTGGTCAATTCCTTGTAATCCTAGCAGGAGGAATTATTGGAATTATCATTATGAGATTTGCTGCTACGTACTTTGTAAAACTTCTAAAGAAAAAACCAAATCTTGAAACAGCAGCTTTTGTCATTGTAGGTTGGGTTGGAGTAAAGCTAGCGTTGTATACGTTAGCACACCCAGAAATTGATCTAGTGTCTAAACACTTTATTGAATCAGCAACATGGAAAGTGATTTTCTGGATTGTTCTTGCTGGAATTGCTATTGGCGGCTGGTTCCTATCGAAGGATGTAAAAGTTGAAGATGAGACAGATCAACAATTAATGAAAAAGGTTGAAAACCAATAAAAGGATTTAAAGACGTTTGATAGTAACTTGTCAGACGTCTTTTTTTGTAAGTAAATATTAAATATTGGAATTTATGGAATGTTTATACTTAAAGATTATCCAAAAAAGGAGGTTTAATGTAAGCAAATTCTTGAAAGTGACATCTTTTTATGTCAAATATGTAACAAAATATAGGATTAATTACTTATATTAATTTTTTTTTGAAAATATTTTTTTGTGCACCCTTAATACGGAAAGATGTATCGAAATAATGTAGTGTAAGAAGAAATAAGCCATTAGAATTAAAAGGGGGTAAGGGGTATACAAATGGTTCAAATAAGGAAAGAATAAGGTTTTCTTGTAGAAAAAGTTAACTATATAATGAACATTTATTGATCATTTTTTTCGTCAATCATTATATTTCATTTTCCATTTATGTCGTGTACGTGAAAATCGTCCTCATGTTTTTTGTGGGTATAAAGTACTGTAATTTGTAACAATTGTCTTTAATCTGTAGAAAATAAGAAAGATAGTTTCATATTTCTTCCTTTGCGATCCCTATGTAATTTAGCTATTATAGACAAAGTAATATAGGGGAAACAGAGGTGAAACTCCAATGCTTAGCCTTTTGTTTAGACTAGGTAAGAAAAAACGTACATTAGAAGATACCGTTCTCTTAATTCAACAAGGTGACAGAGATTTACAAAACCAATTAATTGAACAATATAAACCATTTATTGCGAAAACCGTATCTTCTGTTTGTAAACGATATATAAACGAAAATGATGATGAATTTAGTATAGGATTAATTGCATTTAATGATGCAATAGAAAAATATTCAACAGATAAAGGAAGTTCATTGTTTGCTTTTGCTGAATTAGTGATTAAACGTAAAGTAATTGATTATATTCGTAAGGAAGTTCGTAATCCTTATACTATTAATCTAGACCTTCATGAGCATGAAGAGGGTGAATTCTCTCAAAGTAAAATTGAATCAGATTTATCAATTGATGAATATACGAAAATGATTGAGCAAGAGCACCGAAAGGAAGAAATTGCCTATTTTCAGCATTGCCTAAATGATTTTAAATTAACTTTTGCTGAAATAGTTGAACAATCTCCAAAGCATTATGATGCAAGGCAAAATGCAATTGTGGTCGCAACGAAATTGGTAGAGGATGACGAATTAAGGGAGTTTCTTTTCCAAAAAAAACAACTTCCTGTAAAACAGCTTGAAGCAAAAGTTGCAGTAAGTCGTAAGACAATCGAACGAAATAGAAAATACATTATTGCAATGGCCATCATTCTGTCAGGGGACTTTCTCTATTTAAAAGATTATATTAAAGGGGTGCTACATTCATGAAGAGAGGGGTCGTCGTCGAGTATAATGATGACTTTGTAACACTGCTCACCCCAGATGGGCAATTTTTAAAAGCTAATAGTAAATTGGGTAGCTATGAAATAGGGGAAGAAATTACTTTTTTTCCTTTAATGGATGAACGTGAAGAAGCTGCTACAAGCACATCTAGAATAAAACAAAGAAGTTTAATTGACCTATTTAATTCTCGAAAAGTTAGAGTAGGCGCTTTATCTGTGTTAGCAATTATGTTTTTTATGATAAGTTTTTTACCGTCTTTTAATAATGATAAAGTGTATGCGTATATGTCGATTGATATTAATCCTAGCTTTGAAGTTGGAATTGATAATCAACTAAACGTTATTTCTCTAGTGCCTTTAAATGAAGAAGCTGAAAAGCTTATTGAAAAGCTTCCTGTATGGGAAAACAAACCATTTAATAAAATTGTTGATGCTATTGTAGCTGAATCTAAAGTAGAGGGTTATGTTTATCCAGGTAAGGAAATTTTGATAACAACAGTAATTAATGAAGAAGATAAAGCCGTTCAAACTAAGTTGGAAGCTGGAATTGATGAGATTAGTACCTCTTATGAAGATCAGGAAATGGTTGTAAATACGATTGAATCTGATAATGAAACGAGAGAAAAGGCTCAGAATCAAGGGATTTCAACTGGGAAGTATATAGAGCTTAAAGAGGAAGCCAAAGTAGTAGAACCAGTAAAAAATCAAGAACAACCTGATAAAAGCTCATCAAAAGCTAATACAGAGAACCAATCTATATCAGAAGAAACAACTAGTAACAACCAAACTGTTAAAGAAAAGTTAAAATCAGAAACAAAAGTAAAGCTTGAAGATGTAAAGAACGAGTTAAAAGAGAACTCAAGTAGTAATAGCAATGTAAAAAAACAAAGTGAGAATAATAAAAATGTAAGCAAGCAGGAAAAAGCTGCAAAGAAAAATGAAAAAGCTGCAAAGAAAAATGAAAATGCAAAAAAAAAACCTGTTATCCAAAAGGTGAATGATAAAAAAGTTAGACAAGATCAAAACGATTTGGATGTCCAGAAAGATAGCAATGTTAGAGATAAACTGGATGTAAAAGATAATCGTAACGATAAAGAAAATAAGGAAAAAAGAAGTAATCAGAAAGAAAATCAAAACAAATAGAAGAAAAATAATCGAAACAAAAATGATGAAGATTAATTCACCAATAAATGGTCTTTAGTCATCTATCAAAGTAAAAAGGCTGATTGAAATGTCAGCCTTTTTGCCATATAATTATTCAGTTTTTTGACCGTTTAATTGTGCTTGAGCTTGTGCCACTAAACGTTTTGTAATTTCTCCACCAACAGATCCGTTTGAACGAGAAACTGTATCTGATCCTAAATGAACACCAAATTCCTGGGCAATTTCATATTTAATTTGATCCAGAGCTTGTTCAATCCCTGGGACAAGTAACTTATTACTACTTCTAGACATTCTACACACACCCCTTTAAATATTCTTAATAAAGCTGGCATAAAGTTTATCCTAAATACTTAATAATAAAAGATAACTTAAGTCAGCCTTATTCATAAGTTTTCATTTTAAGGACATTTTCTATACTGGTAATGTTTAGCCTAAAGGAAAATCAAGATTTTTCATTTAAATAAACTTGTGCTCTCGTTTGTAAATGGGATGCTAAAACAGACAAGACAGTAATAACTAAAACATTTCTAATTGCCTCCCATTGCTTGGCAGGGAGTTCTGAAAACTTCTTAGGTATCGCGTTGATTTTTTCAACAATATTGTTTTCTAATGTTTTATCATTTAGTGTTAACGAGGGTAAAGCATTTAGAGAATCAAGAACTGTTGCATAAATTTCATAAAATACGATTGGACTAATTAAATCGTCACTTCGATCTGATAAAGTATTAAACACAACTGTTAATAGCTTGCGTATTTTTTCAAAATCAAAAACTGTTTTTAAATCTTTTACAATTAATAGCATTGCAGCTTGTTCAATTGAATATTTTTTACCAAGCTCTGGAGCACCGATCAATTCCTTGACATCACGCTTAATCCAGTTTTGGATTGATGTTGATTTAAGAGATGTAAGCTCACATAAATTCGCAAGAGATACAATTTCATTTGTTGATAAGCCATATACTTGATTGTGACTGCGTCGTTTATTTGTTTTCAAAAGGAAGGTGGGGACTTTCATTTCTTTACTAGGTGAAACTCCTAATGCGGTTTCTAATATAGATGAAGGAGATTGGTTTGACTCTCCTTTTAAGGAATATAATAAATTTGTCATTTGTTTACGAGTTAATTGAATTGGCATCATGACACCTCAGTCTTGTATCTTAAATATTTATTATAGAACATACTATTGGGATTTTTCCATTGTGAGCTAGAAATGGATGATAATAATAAATATTCTGTTAAAGCTTCATTGTTGATTTTTGAACTTTTTTTGATTGGAGCGAATGGTAATGTTAAACATAGTTATTTTCAGGGTAGCCTAAATAAAAAATAAAGTTTTTGTAAAGGAAGTATTCATTCTTGCATTTCCACTAATATGTTTCTATAATTTAATTATAATATAAGTTCATATGAACTTAAAATTTGGAGGTTAAAATGGCTAGACGAATCTTTCTCTTTCTTTTATCAAATATTCTTGTTTTAACGACTATAGGTATTGTTTTATCCTTATTAAACGTATCACCCTATCAAACGTTGAACGGTAATATTGATTTAGTTAACTTACTAATTTTTAGTGCTGTAATTGGATTTACAGGTTCGTTTATGTCATTAGCAATGTCTCGATGGATGGCAAAAATGATGATGAGGGTCCAAGTTTTAGATCCATCAGCATCTCTTTCATCAACTGAGCGTAACTTAGTAGATAGAGTTCATCGTTTGTCTAGAGCGGCAGGGTTAACAAAAATGCCTCAAGTAGGTATTTATCAGTCACCAGAAGTAAATGCATTTGCTACAGGTCCTTCTAAACGTCGTTCACTTGTCGCTGTTTCAACTGGATTATTACATGAGATGGATGATGCTGCAATTGAGGGTGTTGTTGCACATGAGGTGGCACATATAGCTAATGGAGATATGGTGACAATGACATTATTACAAGGGATCGTCAATACATTTGTTGTCTTTTTTGCTCGTATTGCAGCTTGGCTTGTCACTCGTTTTGTAAGAGAAGATATTGCGCCAATTGTTCATTTTATTGCAATAATTATTTTTCAATTGGTATTTTCAGTGTTAGGAAGCCTTGTTGTTTTTGCCTTTTCTAGATATCGTGAATTTCATGCTGATAGAGGTGGAGCGGATTTAGCTGGTAAGGACAAAATGATCCATGCTCTTCGTTCATTAAAACACTATACTGGCCGTGTAAGAGATGACCAAGCTTCACTATCAACATTGAAAATTAATAGCAAAAAGGGACTGTCATTATTTTCAACACATCCGAATTTGGATGATCGAATCAGTCGTTTAGAAGCAAAATAATCGTTTAGGGGTGATTTATAAGTGGTAGTTACTTATAAGTCATCTTTTTTTTGTCTAGGAAATTATAAAATTCTAGTACTGTGGATAAGCGCTAGGTATCCAGCTCCAGCGCCTAGCCCCTCTTGGGTCTACAGCCACTAATGAATTGAAGGTAAAAAACACCTTCTATTCATTAGCGCCTTATTTGCCCGAGGCTGTTCAAGGCGCCCTGAGCTTTTGTTCATAGAAAATAAAAATTATCTAATATGACTAGAGTAATCCAATTTGTGAAAAGAACTTTCCATAATCTATGCAATTTTCTAAAATTA
Source organism: Metabacillus bambusae (assembly GCF_017497975.1). GTDB lineage: Bacteria > Bacillota > Bacilli > Bacillales > Bacillaceae > Metabacillus > Metabacillus bambusae. The sequence goes on from NZ_JAGDEL010000023.1 coordinate 26,115, forward strand.
AAGTATTATTGAAAAGCACTTTAATTTTGTTCGTTTTTTCTTTATGATAGAGGGCATACATATTTTATGGTGTCGTTAGGACGTCAAAGCAGTTTTTATGATAGGAATGAATGAGTATGAACAAATGGAAGCTACGTTTGCAATCATTAACACCCGTACAATTAATCGTATCTTATTATTTTATAGCTGTTACAGTTTCTGTTTTTTTATTAAGCTTGCCTGTAGCGCATAAGCCTGAGGTGGAATGGACGTTTATCGATGGCTTGTTTACTGCTGTTAGTGCAGTCAGTGTAACAGGTCTTACTTCTATTTCAACTGCGGATACTTTAAGTGTACCTGGAATTTTTATATTGATTTTTGTTCTACAATTTGGAGGCATAGGTGTTATGTCTCTCGGTACATTTGTCTGGCTAATCATGGGGAAGAAAATAGGCCTAAAGGAACGACAATTGATCATGACAGACCAAAACCAAACGAATTTGTCTGGCATTGTTAATTTGATTAGACAAATCATCGGCTTAATTCTTTTAATTGAATTAACAGGCGGGATCATTTTAGGAGTCTACTTCCTGAACTATTATGAAACATGGCAGGAAGCGTTTTTACATGGTATTTTCACATCGGTTAGTGCTACGACGAACGGAGGCTTCGATATTACAGGACAATCTATGATCCCATTTGCAGACGATTATTTTATCCAATTTATCGTTATCATTTTAATTATTTTGGGAGCAATCGGGTTTCCAGTATTAATCGAAGTAAAGGACTTCTTATTTAACAAAAATAAAAAATATCGATTTTCCTTATTCACGAAGATTACATCAATTACCTTTTTTTCATTAGTTATTGGTGGAACAATAACTATTGCTTGCTTAGAATACTCCTTTTTTTATAAAGGGATGGTATGGCATGAAACATTGTTTTATTCGTTGTTTCAATCTACAGCTACTAGAAGTGCTGGACTAGCTACGATGGATGTTAGTTTGTATACTGAACCAACGTTACTCGTGATTTGTGCCTTAATGTTTATTGGAGCCTCGCCAAGCTCAGTAGGTGGTGGGATAAGGACAACAACTTTTGCTTTAAACCTTTTATTTCTTTTCCATTTTGCAAGAGGGAATAAATCAATTAAGATCTTTAAACGGGAGCTACACGAAGAAGATTTAATGAAGTCCGTTGTGGTGACAATGATGGCGATGTTAATATGTTTTTTCGCTGTTGTCACATTAACAATCACAGAACCTTTTTCATTTACTGAAATTTTATTTGAGGTATGTTCGGCGTTTGGAACAACAGGACTTTCTATGGGAATCACACCTGATTTAAGTACAGTAGGAAAAGTAGTGATTATGATATTAATGTTCATTGGTAGAATTGGGATTTTATCATTTCTGTATTTATTAGGGACAAAAGATAGAAAAGATAATTACCATTTTCCAAAGGAAAGAGTTATTATTGGGTAAAATTTATGGAGGTTGACGTAATCGTCAATCTTTTTTAATTGTCTAGGAAATTATAAAATTCTTGTACTGTGGATAAGCGCTTAGCATCCAGCTCCAGCGCCTAGCCCCTCGGGGTCATAAGCCACCCAGGAATTGAAGACAAAGAACGTCTTCTATCCCTGAGCGTCTTATGCCTGTCGGGTCTGTTCAAGGCGCTTGCGCTTTTCTGAAAGAAATAGGCAAAATTTCTGTTATTTTAAAATCACTATGATATACTTTCTTGGTACAATATGTAAAGTGGAGGGCAGATGATGAAAAAATTTTGGCTAAGTTTATTATTATTATTTTCGATGATGGCACTAAGTGCTTGTTCAGAAACTCCAACAGCAGGTGACCGTTTTTCTAAATACATAGAACTATGGAATGATCAAAAGTTTTCTGAGATGTATGACATGCTGACAACAAGCACAAAGGAAACAATATCAAAGGAAGAATTCACCAGTCGCTACAAGGATATTTATGATGGTGTTTCAGCAACTAATGTAAAAGTAACATTTAAGAAGCCAAAAGAGGAAGAAAAACAAGGTGATTTGGAAGAGGTTTTGTATCCATTTTCTCTTCAGATGGAAACTCTCGCAGGGGAAGTTTCTTTTGAGCAAGATGTTCAGTTAAAGAAAGAAGAAGTGGAAGACGGTGAAAACTGGTTTATTACTTGGTCACCATCGATGATTTTTCCCCAGCTAGAAGAAGGAGAAGAAGTAAGAGTCTCGAGTTCTCCAGCTGCAAGGGGACAAATTTTCGATCAGAATGATAAAGGACTTGCAGTTAACGGAGTAGCAAATGAAATCGGTATTGTTCCAGTAAAGTTACCTGAAAACAAAGATGAAGTCCTTGCAAACGTTGCAAAATTATTAGAGTTAAATGTATCAGAGATTGAAGGAAAATTAAATCAATCTTGGGTCAAGCCGGAATTATTTGTTCCTATTAAAAAGATCGACGCTACTAATGAAAAACTCTTGAACCAATTAATTGCTATACCATCAGTGCAAAATAGAAATGTCGCTTCAAGGGTTTATCCACTAGGTGAAGCAGCTGCACATTTAACTGGGTACATTGGAAGCATTACAGCTGAACAGCTTGAGGAGTTAAAAGGTAAAGGTTATAGCAGTACCTCTAGTGTAGGAAAAGCAGGCCTTGAGCAAGTATATGAGGATCGTCTTAAGGGTGAAACAGGGTATAAAATCTATGTCGATGGAACAGATAAGGTTATTGCTGAGAAAGCACCAGTAAACGGGGAAGATATTAAGCTTACAATTAATAATGATCTTCAAAAGGCACTTTATGCACAATTAAATGGTGAACCAGGAACAGCAGTTGCTATTCACCCAATTACAGGTGAGACATTAGCAATGGTTAGCAGTCCAGCATATAACCCTAACGAGTTTATTTACGGGATGTCAAATGAAAAATATGACGCTTTGTCTACTAATCCACTAAATCCATTAATGGCTCGATTCAACAAAACCTATTCACCAGGATCTTCAATTAAACCGCTAACAGCAGCTATTGGCTTGGAATCTGGAAAACTCCAACCGGAAGATACAAAGGTGATCAAAGGTTCAACATGGCGAAAAGATAGCAGCTGGGGAAACTATTACGTGACACGTGTATCTGGTAAAGTAGAAACCGTTAACTTAGAAAATGCTATGATTTATTCAGATAATATTTTCTTTGCCCAACTAGCATTAGATATTGGGGCTGAAGGATTATCAACTGGATTAAAGAATTTTGGCTTTGAGGAAGAGATTGATTTTCCGTTCCCAATTAGTAAATCAACGATTGCAAGTGATGGGCTTACAAATGAACAGCTTTTAGCTGATTCAGGCTACGGTCAAGGGCAAATTCAGATGAGCCCGTTCCATATTGCGGCAGCATACACAACATTTGTGAATAATGGAAACATGATAAAACCATATCTGGAAAAACAATCTGAAGCACAAACAACAGTGTGGAAAGAGAAAATTGTCACCCCAGAACATACTGATCTTTTATTTAAGGATTTAGAACAGGTGGTACAAAATCCTAATGGAACGGGCTATAAACCACATATTGAAGGACAGAGATTAGCTGGGAAAACAGGTACAGCAGAACTTAAACAATCAAAAGAGGATCAAGATGGTCAGGAGAATGGCTGGTTTGTTGCAGTTAATTCTGAGGATCCACAGCTTTTAATTACAATGATGATTGAGGATGTAAAAGCAAAAGGTGGAAGCCATTATGTTGTACCGAAAGTAAAGGAAGTATTTAAAGCATTTTCCCCAAATTAAAGGTTAGAAAGGCTGGACAATTTTTTGTCAGCCTTTTTTTGATGCTTATTTTTTATAAAATAATAACTCTGAAAAATGAGTAGAGTGACATAAAAGGGACAGACACTTTCAACCTCTACATTCTATTTTAATCGCTATTATAGCTCATATCTTTATCAGGATGTGTAAAAGGAACACCAAATGGTTTTCTCTTTGATTCAATTAATTCACGATTTTCTGGTGTATTCCACCCAATATCATTTGTTGGATGTACCCATTGCTCCCCAGACATAATCGCTGGATCAATCTCATCACTCCATTGATTTAATGGAGATGCATCAGAATCATAAAAGCAATCTCCAATCATTACACCATATTTATTAATAAAAGGCTCTTTCATCTTAATCCCTGTATCCTTCCAGGAAGGAGAATTAATTTGATGTGGTAATGTATCTTCGATTGAAACTTTTGTTTTTTTACCTTTAGACACTATGCTCACCTCTGTCTTATTATTCCCGTACATAATTTAGATATGAAATTGAAAAAGTAAATAAGGATAGAAGTGAGGTGAGAAAATGGACAATCAGAGAGAGTTTCCTGTTGCGAATTTAACGGAGTCACAAATTCAATCTATACTCCAAATGGAATCTAAGCTACGAGAAGAAACAGGAGAAGATATTGTACTCATCGCTTATGAGCATAACGAAAATTAAATTTCCCTTTTACTACCTATGATAGAAAAAAGCAAATTAGGTAAAAGTATATATGTAGCATCTTAAATAAATGAATTTGAGGTGATTTTAATGAAAAGAAAAGCTGCTAGAAACCAGGCAACGAAACATAATTTCACACCAACTGAAAGCCTTCCTGATACTGAATTTGCTGAAATCAATGATGATAAAGACCCGATGAAGGGTGCAAATCGTAATTCAAAAAAAGGAAAGCAAGGGAAGTAATATTACGATGACAAAAAAACATATGAAAAGCAAAGATATGGAAAATCATAAAAAACCAACATCTAAGGATCTTCTGCAAGAAGAGTTTGGTCATGAGCTTGGCGATGTAAATGCTTCACAAATATATGGTGTAATTGAAGGAAATAAAAACAAGGGTAAAAAAGAAGGAAAAAAACGTAAAGAAAAATAAGGTATGAAAATAGAAAAAGTGAGAGGGATAAGACCTCTCACTTTTAGCTCACTTTTAAATCAAGTTCAGTTAATGCTGTTGAATATACAGTAGTCTTGGCCTGAATTGGATCATAATGAACGAGAATTAATGAATCCTCTTCAACTATTTTTCCTGTTTTTAAATAATGATTCACATTAAATGGAAGTGTTTCAAGTACTGTATGTTTAAATAGATCTTTTTCAGATAATTGCTTACTAGCAAATTCTTCACCTAAAATAAGCGGATTATCTAAGATTGCATGATAGATCGTACTTCTCTCATGCTTTGCTAAGGCATCATTCCACCAAGGTTTACGTGGTTTATATTTTTGATTTCGCAAGTAATCATATTTCATAAATCCACTAACAATGTGTAACTCCTCTTTTTTTGCACTCTCAAGGAAGTCAAAAAGGTGCTTATATAAGTCTTCTAACTGATGACCAATCCTTGTCCACCCTTTTTCATCCCAGAACGTTCCGAAGCCTTGAAAGAAATCAAATGGAGATGCAAAAACAGTTGAAACTAAGTACTCAATTGTCTCATCCATACGATGGTCATTCCAATACTTTTCTAATACATCCTCAACCTGTTTGATTTTTATCATATCTTCAAAGGAAAGGACATTATTCTTTAAAATTTCATATGGTGAATGATCCATAAAGACGTAGCCATGGTCAGCAGCTCGCAAACGAAGCCCGGTACCTCTTAACATTTTTAAGAAGCCTAATTGAAGCTCTTCAGGTCGTAGCTCAAATACATCATTAAAGGTTTTTTTGAAGGAATTGTAATCCTCTTCAGGTAATCCAGCAATTAAATCTAAATGTTGATCGATTTTTTGGCCTTCTTTTACCATTGTTACCGTTCTTGTTAGTTTATTAAAATTTTGTCTTCGCATTACAAGCTCGTTTGTTGCATCGTTTGTTGATTGTACTCCAATTTCAAAACGGAATAACCCCTTTGGAGCATTGTCATTTAAAAATTGAATGACTTCAGGTCTCATAATGTCAGCAGTTATTTCAAATTGAAAAACAGTTCCAGGCTTGTGTTCATCAATTAAAAATTGAAACATTTCCATTGCATAGCTACGGCTTATATTAAAGGTTCGGTCGACAAATTTAATTGTTTTTGCTCCATGATTCATTAAAAAACGAATATCATCTTTTACTTTCTCACGGTCAAAGTATCTAACACCAACCTCGATTGAAGATAAACAGAACTGACAGCTAAATGGACAACCACGACTCGTTTCAATATATGTCACACGTTTTGCAAGATGTGGTAGATCTTCTTCAAAACGATATGGAGATGGAAGTTCCTTTAAGTCAACTTTATTTCGTTGTGGTTTAATTTGTACAGAATCCTTTTCACGGTACGCAATGCCACTTACGTTTGCAAAGTTTTGTTCACCATGCAATTCATCTAATAACTGCTTAAACGACTGTTCGCCCTCACCAATCATAATAAAATCAACCTCAGGGATTGTTTCCATCCATTCTCTTGTGTCATATGTTACCTCAGGACCACCAAGGACAATAATTAACGAGGGATTGATTTTCTTCATCATTTTAATAACTTTAATTGTTTCTTCTATGTTCCAAATATAACAACTGAAACCAAGTATTTCAGGTTTTTTTGAATACAGATCAGTGACGATATTCATTGACGGATCTTTAATTGTATATTCGGCAAGTTCAATATCATACTCAGGAGCTGCATAAGCTTTTAAGTAACGAATAGAAAGACTTGTATGAATGTATTTTGCATTTAATGTTGATAAAACAGTTTTCATTTAATGTAACACCACTTCTACCTATATTTTTGTCATTATAATTGTTGATTATCATGGAATTAAAATCTTATTGTATCATAATTGCTAAAAAAATCGTACATGTGTTACTGGTTTCATAGCCATAGTATGGAAGAAAACAAGTGGGTTTAAAACAGTTATATAAAAAAAGAAGAGCAGGGTATGCTCTTCTTAATCAGACTTTGTATTTAATGTTGTAAAGTTCTTTAAATAATAGTTGAATGTTGATGCACGTAATTCAATAAATGGCTGGGTGAGTGCTTTTACGATTTTGGTTGATAGCGTTGATGTTAAAAGGATCGATAAAATAATGATTAAGCTAAGACTTTGATAATCTTTCATCCAATCTAACAACTCACTATTTCTCATATATTGAATAATAAACCCGTGTAATAAATAGACGTAAAATGTTCGTGTTCCCCATTCTGTGTAAAAGGCATGGGATTTTGGAATTAACGACAAAAAGCTAATCGATGTAATGAGTGTTAAGCAATAAAATCCTAGGCGAATAACTGCACTCAAGACAGACGGCTCGCCAAAATGTGAGTACGATTTTGATCCGAAAAGCCATTCATAATCAAAGTTAAGATTAAAATACATAATAAATGTTATCGTTAAAAAAGTAATTGATAATCCTCTTACAGGTAAATTGGTAATAAACGTAAAGTGCTCGCGTTTTAAGTAAAAGCCGACTAAAAACAATGGGAAGAAGACAAATGTTCTCGATAAGCTTAAATAATTACTAATGATCTCAAAATAACCAACTGCTAACCCAGCTGAAAATGCTAGAACTAGTGCCCATTTCGTCGGAAGTTTTGTAACAACAAATAGGAGTACATTCCAAAAGAATAGACTGATCAAAAACCATAACGACCAATGTGGATCTAATGGATCAAGAACAATTGAACCTTGTTTCTCAATGAAAAAGTAATATACTGAGTAGATCCCTTGAAAAATAAGATATGGAAGTATGAGTTTTTTCGTTATTTTTGACACATAGCCTTTTTTTCTAAACCCTTTCGCGAAATACCCAGAAATCAGGATAAATGCTGGCATGTGAAAGGTATAAACAAACTTGTATATATTCATAATCATTGGACTGTCATCAATAAATGAGCGAATGATATGTCCAAAAACAACTAAAAGTATTAAAAAGAATTTAGCATTATCGAAGTAACTATCTCGATTTTTCATGTTTTCACCTTTTCTTTTGAAGTTATAAAACGAGACTTATTGGACTTTTACGGCAAGTTAACAAGAGAAATATTGATGTCCTCCATTTTATTCCCAAGTAGCATGCGTTACTAAACTATTATTCGTAAAATGACATATATTTTATTGGGGATGTAACGTAAGTGTAACCTTAATGTAAGAATGGTTATGAAATCAAATGAAATCTCAAATATGCCAACATCTATCATAATTTTTTTTGAAAAAAAAGCAAACATTTTTTTCATGCGAATAGATTCAAAAAAGATAGTGCTTTAAAAACTAAGTCTTTCTCCATAGTGCGGGCGAATAGCTAGGTTTTCTAGCACTATCTTTAAATAGGTAAGGAGGATAGTATAAGAAAAACTAAGGTTTTCACCAAAGTGCTCGGCGAAAAGCCAAGTTTTTCTAGCACTATCTTTTAATAGGTAATTAAGGAGGATAGTATAAGAAAAACTAAGGTTTTCACCAAAGTGCTCGGCGAAAAGCCAAGTTTTTCTAATCATTTTGTAGATAAGTGAAGGACAATGACACTCCTTGTAGAATATTTGATAGTGAAGATTGTGGTAATTAGGGGTGAAAAGATTGAAGCAGACGATGGAGGAAAACGAAATCGTTACTATGAAAGAACAATTGGCTAAATTGAAGGCTGAAAATGAATTGCTTAAATCGAAAGTTCTTCAGCATGAAAATATTTTAGAAGGTGCACTTGATGCTGTTGCAATATTTGATGAACAGTTGAGATTTATTGATGTAAATTCTTCAGCATGTCATATGTTTCAGTTAACAAAGGTAGAGCTTTGTAAACGAAACCTTTATGACTTTCTTACACTTATTCCTAAGAATGAAATAAAGCAACTAGTGGATGAACTATATAAGAAAGACTCATTAGGGAAGGAGGTAGTCGTTAAATTAGAAAACGGGCAAGTAAGGTTTTTAGAGATTTCGCTACGCAGACAGGCCATTAATGGATATGATCTTGCTATGCTTAAGGACGTATCGTTTAAGAAAATGCTTGAACGTGAACGAACAATTAATGAGCAGCTTTTTAAAGATTTGTTTCATCGTGCAGTAGATGGTATTGTCATCTTTGATCAGCACGGCTCTTTTATTGATGCAAATGGCTCTTTTTGTACTAGTTTTGAGATTAACAAAGTTCAATTAAACTCATATGCACTTGATGATTTTATCGATAAACAAGATAATGATAAGCTAGATAAATTATGGGGTGTATTAAAGGAAAACGGAAGTGCTAAAGGCGAACTACCAGTTGTCCTAAAAAATGGTGATAAGAAAATTTTTGAATTCACAACGACCTCAAATATTATTAATGGTTTTTATATGGCGATTATGAGAGATATTACTGAAAAGTGCTCGATGGAATTGAAGCTTTATAAGAGTGAGGAACGCTTTAGAGAGATTTTTGAAAATGCGATTGATGCCATTATGATTTGGCGAAAAGATGGTCAAATCTTAAGGGTAAATCAAGCCGCAAGCAGAACATTTGAATTGGCAGAAGATGAGCTTGTCACTAGAAATATTCTTGATTTTATCGATCAAACGACACTAGCTTTTGCAAAAGTAAAAAAGGAATACTTTCAAATGGGAGCAATTAGAGAGGAACTCCTTTTCCATATGCCTAATGGGCAAAATAAGGAGCTCGAATTTACTTCAAAAATGGATATAGCTGAAGGACATCACTTAACGATTTTTCGCAATGTAAGTGAAAGAAAACGTATGGTAAAGATACTTAGAGAAAGTGAGCAAAAGTTCCGTAAAATATTTGATGGGGCAATGGATGGAATTGTTTTATTTAACAATGACTTTGAAATCATTGAAGCAAACCCTTCGGCATTGCGTATTTTAAATGGTTCTTCTGAGGATATTATCTCCTTTAACTTATATGAATTACTTTCCTCTGATTTGAAAAAAGATCGAGTTAAAACAGGGTTCGACTCAAAATATTTGGAAGAATCACTACAAGAAATAACCTATAGATTTGAAAATGGGGAAGAAAAAATCTTAGAATTCACCTTAAAAAGTAATATTAATGAAAATATGAATTTAGCAGTATTTCGTGATGTTACTGAAAAAAGGGAGCTTGAGGAGCAGTTGAGAAAATCTGATACGTTAAACGTCGTAGGTGAATTAGCAGCGGGAATCGCTCATGAAATACGTAATCCTATGACAGCATTAAAGGGATTCATTCAGCTTCTTGAAGGAAGTGTGAAGGATGACTTTTCAATGTATTTTAATGTGATAACATCAGAATTAAGCAGAATAGAATCAATCATTACTGAATTTTTAATTTTAGCAAGACCTCAAGCAATTAAATATTTAAAGATAGAAATAGGTAAGATTATGAAGGAAACAATTGATTTATTAAACGCGCAAGCGATCCTTGTAAATGTACAAATGAAGCTTTCCTTAGAAAAAGACCTACCTTTAATTTATTGTGAACCTAATCAATTAAAGCAAGTTTTTATTAATGTGCTTAAAAATGCGATTGAGGTTATGACTAAGGGTGGACAGATAGATGTCCAAATTAAACGAAAAGATGAGAGTCATATAGTAGTATCAATTATAGATAGAGGTACAGGTATTTCTGAGGATAAAATAAAAAGACTTGGGCAACCATTTTATACAACGAAGGAACGTGGTACAGGTCTTGGCTTAATGGTGAGCTATAAAATTATTGAGGAGCATCGAGGGATCGTTGATGTCGAAAGTGAGGAAGGGAAAGGAACTACCTTTCATATTACTCTACCAATAAATCAATAATCTTCCAGATTGAAATATAAAAAATTAACATTGATTTGACAAGATTCACAAGCCTAACTTGTCACAATTTTAGCTACGTAACATATTATTTGAGTAAGAGAAAAAAGTTGCGTATGGTAAAGAAAGGGGCAAGTAAGATGTGGATTCATAAACGTCCAAAAAAGGTTTATTTTTATGCATCGTTATTTTCAAAGCTTCATATCATCTCAGAAGCTGAAAAAAACGGGTTGTTAGAAAAAATGGAAGCATCAGGGAGCAAGTATGAGTCAAAGTATCAAAATAGGCTCTAAAATGTAAAAACCTTAGCCCTTTAAAAATGGAGGACTAAGGTTTTCACTTTGTCAATTTAGACAGAAAATAATTCTGAAATTAATTCTCGATAATCCCCAGAAAGAATCCCTTTTTCCGTTATGATACCTGTGATGAGCTCGGCAGGAGTGACGTCAAACGCAGGGTTAAATACCTTTACACCCTCTGGAGCAATTCGTACTCCATTAATCTCAGTCACTTCTTCAGGATTACGTTCCTCAATTGGAATTTGATTACCATCTGAAATAGAAGGATCAAATGTTGATAAAGGTGCTGCTACATAGAATGGAATGTTAAATGATTTTGCCAATAGTGCTAAATTGAATGTACCGATTTTGTTTGCCGTGTCACCATTAGCTGCAATACGGTCAGCACCAACAATAATAGCTGAGATTTTTTTTGACTTAATTGTATGTGCTGCCATGTTGTCAGTAATTAATGTAACATCAACGTCAGCCTGCATAAGCTCCCAAGTTGTTAACCGTGCACCTTGGAAAACCGGACGGGTTTCACACGCAAAGACACTTAATTCTATGTTTTGTTCCTTTGCTAAATAAAATGGAGCTAGAGCTGTTCCGTATTTTGCAGTTGCGATAGACCCTGCATTACAAATTGTCATAATGCGATCACCATCGTTAAAAATTGAGAGCGAGTTCTCTCCAATTAATCGACAAACCTCTTCATCTTCTACCTGGATTTGAATTGCTTCATGTACAAGCTTTGTTTTAGCCTCATTGATGGATTTCGTTTCAGTGATACTGGTAACCAATCTGTCTAAAGCCCATACTAAATTCACAGCAGTTGGTCTTGAGCTAGCTAAATAATCTCGGTTTTGTTTGAGCTTTAGCTGAAAACCCTCAAGTGTATTAGATTGATCTTGTAAGGCTGATAATGCTAGGCCAAATGCTGCAGTAATCCCAATAGCAGGAGCACCTCTTACTTTCAAGGTTTGTATAGCCTCCCAGACAGCTTCTATCGTTGTTAATTCAAGATATTCTGTTACATGCGGGATTTTTTGCTGATTTAATAGGGAGATTGATTCCTCCTTCCAAATAACTGAACGAGGTATCGTAAATTTTGTTGTTGCCATGCTCAATAACTCCTTTATTTTCACTAATTCTCTAACATTTTTTTGAAAGGCTATTTGCAATGCTTGTGTTTTTCAGATAATGCCTATTATCAAATTGTTTTTGCTTATTAATTTAGTCCTAATCTCATGAAATTGCTTTAAGTGTCTAAAAATAACATACTTTTTAGAAATAGACTTATAGATTCACAGTTTGTTTCACATAGTCTTTAAATTGAGTAGGGTCTTTAATTGCTTTTTGGTTTTTAATAAGTTCACTACCTATTGTGAGGGCAAGCTGTTTTGTTGAAATTCTTTTTTCATATGGCTGAATTAAATCAAGATCTGCTACATGTGCTAGACCGATTGTACGGCGGATGATTTCACAGCCAGCAAAACCAACTGCTTCTTCGAAAATTTCTGATAATACATGTTCTAAATAACCGTCAACTTTCGTGAAGATCTCAAGACCATCATTTTTCCAAGCTCTCGAAAACTCTTCTACAAAAACATTCCATGTTGTTTCGATATGCTTGAAAAGCACTTCCTGGTTTTCAACATCTCGTGAAATCGCATTTAACAAGAAATTTCCGAATACCTGGCCTACATCAAAACCGATCGGTCCGAAGTAAGCAAATTCAGGATCAATCACTTTCGTTTCCTTACCATCAGCAAAAATACTTCCAGTATGTAAGTCACCATGGACAAGTGCTTCTGCTTTTGTAAGAAATTTCTGTTTAAGCTTAGCAACTTCTAACTTGAGAGCTTGATCTTGCCAAATTCGTTCAACATCTTGCTCGAGTTCTGGTTCATAATCATTTGTGTCGTGATCGAAGAATGGATCTGTGAAAACAAGATCTTCAGTAATTTTGCAAAGATCAGGATTGATAAACTGTTTGACTAAAGCTTTTTTATAATGTTGATTAACGGAATAGTCGGATGTGTAAAATAAAGTTTTAGCTAAAAATTCTCCGATATGTTTTGAAATCAGGGGTAAATCTTTACCTTCAATGAGTGCAGCTCGAGATATTTGAAGACGTGATAAGTCCTCCATAATGGTAATGGCTAGCTTTTCATCGGAGTAAAAAACCTTTGGTACATACTGAGGAACAAATTCAGCTTGTTTTAATAATGCATGTGTTTCGATGCGTGCTCGATCAAGTGTTAAAGGCCAACTTTCACCTACGACCTTTGCATATGGAAGTGCTTGTTTAATGATGATACTTTCTTCCGTTTTACTATCTTTAACTTTGAAAACGAGATTTAAGTTTCCATCTCCAATTTCATTGCAAAGTAGATTACTATTTTCTTCGAATAATTGTAATCGTTTCGTGAGAGCGATTGCTCCACTTTCAGTTAATGGTTCATAAACAGATGATTTTTTAGTAGACATAATAATACCTCCAAATATTAGTAGTTTGAATGATGGAGGCTTTTCTTTAGAAAATAAGAAAAGCCCCTTTCAGTATGAAAGAGGCTTGAAGGCGTCGCTTCGCACCTCTCATCTGTCAGAAAGATTGCCTTTCTGATGGAATTAGCACCGTGCCCTATTGGAAACAATCCAAGGTGAAAAGAATCACCCCATTTTGCAATGGTAGTATGGTCGGTTGCTGCGGCGTCATAGGGCCAAGTCCCTCTGCCAACTCTTGATAAGAGATCAATATGGATAAACATTATGAAACTAATGTTTACTAAATTACGTTATTTTTAGAACATTTTATCTATTAAGAAAAATGTAATGCTTGATTAGCATGTTACCAATGATTATTTGGATTTGTCAACAGGTAATTTGAAAATCACTTATAATAGTCAGGAAGTCGGTCTTCAAATACAGGAATTTGACTTCTTACTTGTTTGACTGTTTCAACATCGATTTCTGCTGAAATGAAACCAGTGTTTTCGTCAGCTTCAGAGATAATTGTTCCCCAAGGATCAATTATCATGGAATGACCAGCGAATTCGTTTTTTGGATCAGTGCCTGATCGATTACAAGCTATGACATAACATTGGTTTTCGATTGCACGACTTAAAAGCAATGTTCTCCAATGATTTAGTCGGGGCAGTGGCCATTCAGCAACAACAAATAGTACCTCTGCTCCTTTTGTTGTATGTGCACGAATCCATTCTGGAAAACGAATATCATAGCAAATCACACCAGCACATTTTATTCCATCAATTTCGAAAAGTCCTTTTCCAGTACCTGCAGTTAAGTAATGATGTTCATCCATTAATTTGAATAAGTGGAGCTTACTATATTCATGAACAAACTCACCTTGGTCGTTCATAATGTACATCGTGTTTGTGACATTATCCTGCATCTTTTTCGCAACAGAGCCACCGATGATGTTAACATGGTATTTTTTTGCGAGTTTGGAAAGAAATTGTTTCGTTTTTTCTCCTTTTTCATCGGCAATCACATCTAAGCGAGTGAGGTCATAGCCTGTTGTCCATAGCTCAGGTAGAACGATGATCGCTGGATTGTCCTTTTCAACTGCAACAGCAACTTTTTCCTCTACTTGCTGATAGTTGAATGCTGGATCACCGAATTTAATATCAAGTTGTATACAAGTAATGACAGGTTTCAAGCAAAATCACACCTTCATTTTTAAAATTTTACTTTACAAGTTGATTCTAACAATATATGATTTGTGACTAGAATTTCAAGAATTTTTTGAGAAGGTGTTAAAAATGAAAACCTTTAAACAATCACAATTATTAGAAACATTACCGAAGCAATTTTTTGCAAGTTTAGTTGAAAAGGTAAATAAAATTGTTGCACAGGGTCATGATGTTATTAATCTAGGTCAAGGAAATCCAGATCAGCCAACACCAGATCATATTGTTAAAGCAATGCAAAAAGCAGTGGAAAACCCACAATTCCATAAGTACTCTCCATTCCGTGGTCAGACTTTCTTGAAGGAAGCGATCGCAACTTTTTATAAAAGGGAATATGGAGTTGAAATTGAACCATCGACAGAAGTGGCGATTCTATTCGGTGGAAAGGCAGGACTTGTTGAGGTTCCTCAATGCTTGTTGAATCCAGGTGATGTCGTACTTGTTCCCGACCCTGGTTACCCAGATTATTGGTCAGGTGTTGAGCTTGCACGTGCCAAGATGGAAGTGATGCCACTAATCAGAGAAAATCATTTTTTACCTGACTATAAAAGTTTGTCTAAAGAAGCGGTAGAAAATGCAAAGCTTATGATTTTAAACTATCCAAATAATCCAACAGGTGCAACTGCAACAGAGGAATTCTTCAAAGAAACCGTAGAATTTGCTGAGGGGAATGACATTTGTGTAGTTCATGATTTTGCTTATGGTGCCATTGGCTTTGATGGAAAACGTCCAATGAGCTTTTTGCAAACAAAAGGGGCAAAAGAGATCGGGATTGAAATCTATACTTTTTCAAAGTCGTATAACATGGCTGGATGGCGAATTGGGTTTGCCGTTGGTAACCCATCTGTGATTGAAGCCTTAAATCTTTTGCAGGATCATATGTATGTAAGTGTATTTAGTGCAATTCAAGAAGCGGCAGCACATGCGTTATTAAGTCCACAAACATGTGTAGCTGAGTTAAATGCACTTTATGAATCTCGCAGAAATACTTTGATTCAAGCTTTTCGTGAGATTGGTTGGGATGTGACGGCTCCATCTGGATCATTTTTTGCCTGGCTTCCTGTACCAAGTCAGTTTGAATCATCTCAAGATTTTTCAGATTATTTATTAGAAAATGCCCATGTCGTAGTTGCACCTGGAATTGGCTTTGGGGATTACGGTGAAGGCTATGTAAGGGTAGGATTTCTCACTTCAGAAGAAAGATTAGTAGAAGCTGCTAACAGAATAAAAGCATTGAATTTGTTTTAATATTCAGAGTTGACAGTTCAAAAATGATCTGTCATAATCCATATTAATTTAATCAATATTATGAACGTTTCGTTCTTATCAAGAGCAGGTGGAGGGACTAGCCCTATGAAGCCCGGCAACCGACTTAAACAATGCTTTGAGCACGGTGCTAATTCTTGCAGCATTCGCTGATAGATAAGGAGATATGCTTGTTATTTATGCATGTAAAAGCCCCTTCGATCTATTAGTGTCGAAGGGGCTTATTGTATTTTCGAGCAACTTAATATTCTTGACTAATACATTCTCTGCCATATGTACAAATGTTAATCAATGTTCAAGAAAAAGTAATAGGTATTATCCAAATAAAAATGATAAAATTAGTAAGATAAATAAAAAGATTCAGAATATCAGATACGCTTTGATAGAAAGTAGGGTTTAAAGTGAGTGAAGTAATTGCTACATATCTCGTGCATGATGCTAAGGGAGATTTAACGAAAAAGGCTGAGGGAATTGCTTTAGGTCTAACAGTTGGTTCTTGGACTGATCTCCCATTGCTTGAACAAGAGCAATTAAAGGCACATAAAGGACGAGTATTAGAAGTCAGTCAACTAGAAAATTGTGAAAAAACGAATCAATACTTAGGGAAGACAGTTACAAAAGGTAAAATAAAAATTGCTTATCCAAGCTTAAATTATAGTCATGATCTACCTGCCATTTTAACAACTATTTTTGGAAAGCTGTCACTCGATGGTGAAGTGAAATTAGTTGATTTAGAGCTTTCGGAGGATGTGAAGTCTTCATTCCCTGGTCCAGAATTTGGTGTTTCAGGAATTCGTGAAGCTTTAGGTGTTTATAATCGTCCTTTATTAATGAGCATCTTTAAAGGTGTGATTGGGAGAGACCTTACATATCTTAAGGATCAATTAAGACAGCAGGTTTTAGGTGGTGTAGACCTAGTAAAAGACGATGAAATCCTTTTTGATAATCCATTAACACCTTTTGAAGATCGAATTATAGCTGGTAAAGATGTTTTGAAAAATGTCTATGAAGAAACTGGTCATAAAGCATTTTATGCTGTTAATTTGTCTGGAAAAACGTTTGAATTAAAGGACAAAGCGAAGCGAGCTGCAGAGCTTGGTGCAAATGTATTACTTTTCAATGTGTTTGCATATGGACTTGATGTTCTTCAAAGCTTAGCAGAAGATCCAGAAATTTCAGTTCCAATCATGGCTCATCCGGCAGTAAGCGGAGCGTCAACTGCTTCAAGCTTATATGGATTTTCTAGCTCGTTATTACTTGGTAAGCTATTACGAATCTCTGGAGCGGATTTCTCTTTATTTCCATCACCATATGGTAGTGTTGCGTTAGATCGCAACGAGGCGCTTGGTATCGCGGAAAACTGCTTAAAGGAAGATGCTTTTAAGCAGTCATTCCCAGTACCATCTGCTGGCATTCATCCTGGGCTTGTCCCATTGCTTATCCAAGACTTTGGTAATGACTCTGTGATTAATGCAGGTGGAGGAGTTCACGGACATCCAAATGGAGCAATTGGCGGAGGTCGTGCATTTCGATCCGCAATCGATGCAACACTTAAGGGCATCACTTTGAAGCAAGCATCAACCTTTGATGAAGATCTAAAGCTTGCGATTAATCTTTGGGGTGCAAAAGAGGTGTACAAATGAGCAACAAAGCAATAATCTGTGATTTTGATGGGACGATCACAGAGACAGATAACATCATTGCGATTATGAAGCAGTTTGCACCACCAGAATGGGATAACCTTAAAAAAGGAGTACTATCTCAAGATATTTCTGTTCGTGAAGGTGTTGGAAACATGTTTCAACTTCTACCTTCTTCTTTAAAAAAAGACATTGTAGAATTTATATTAGATCATGCTGAAATTCGCCCTGGTTTTAAAGAATTTGTCCAGTATACAAAAGAAAAAAATATTCCACTTTATATTGTTAGTGGGGGCATTGATTTTTTCGTTTATCCACTTCTTGAAGGTTTGATTGATGAAGGACAAATTTATTGCAATAAAGCTGATTTTTCAAATGAAATGATTACCATTGAATGGCCTCATAGCTGTGACCATATTTGTGATAATGATTGTGGTTGCTGTAAACCTTCACTTATTAAAAAGTTAACAAGCATGGATCAACATAAAATTGTCATCGGAGACTCGATTACAGATTTGCAAGCAGCAAAACTTGCTGATTTTGTGATTGCAAGAGATTTTCTGTTAGAAAAATGTGAAGAATTACATTTACCACATAAACCATTTACAACCTTTTATGATGTAATTGAGATAATAGAGGAGGTGTCAGTATGAGCCTAATGGCTAAGCGATGGGAAGAGCTTGCTGATATTAAAAGAGTACTTGCTAGACGTGATTGGTTTCCTGGGACGAGTGGAAACTTGGCGATAAAGGTTGATAATGAGCCTGTAAGTTTTCTCGTTACTGCAAGTGGAAAAGATAAAACAAAGGAAACAAACGAGGATTTTTTACTTGTTGACAGTAAAGGTCTGCCAGTCGGAGAAACACATTTAAAGCCATCTGCAGAGACACTTCTCCATGTGGAAATTTTCAACAAAACGAATGCTGGCTGCAGTCTACATGTTCATACTGTTGATAATAATGTGATTTCTGAACTATATGGTGATAAAGGAAGCATTACATTTAAAGGTCAAGAAATTATAAAAGCATATGGATTATGGGATGAAGATGCTGAGTTTACAATTCCGATCATCTACAATCATGCACATATCCCAACTTTAGCAGCTGATTTCGCAGAGTTTGTGAAAGAAGATGCTGGTGCTGTCTTAATAAGAAACCATGGAATTACAGCTTGGGGAAGAGATGCTCTAGAAGCAAAAAAATATTTAGAAGCTAGTGAATTTCTTTTTTCTTATCATTTGAAATTATTAGCATTCAAACGTGCATTGGTGTAGTACCCTAGAAAAAATAACGAATAAACACAAAATGGAGGAGTTATCAATATGGCAGTTATTAAAATTAGAAATACAAATGAAGTAATTGAAGGTCATGAAAATGTTTCAACTTTTTTGGAAAAACAAGGAGTTCTTTATGAGCATTGGGAAATGAGTAAACTTTCTGAAGCTTTGAAAGAAAAGTTTGTACTTAGTGATCAAGACAAAGAAGAGATTTTATCAACATATAAAGAAGAGATTGAAGATTTGGCAGAAAGAAGAGGTTATAAAACCTGGGATATAGTTGCTTTATCAGATGCAACACCAAACTTAGAGGACTTACTTAAGAAATTTGAAAACGTGCATACTCACACAGAAGATGAGGTTAGAGCGATTACGGCTGGACATGGTATTTTTATCATCAAAGGCGATGACCAAACTGGCTATTTCGATGTAGAGCTAGAAGCTGGTGATGTAATTTCTGTACCAGAAGGTAATCCACATTTCTTTACATTGATGGAAGATCGCCAAGTTGTAGCTGTTAGATTATTTATCGAAACAGAGGGATGGGTTGCACATCCATTCCAAGAAAAAGAAAAGATTAGTAAATAATTAAAGTAAGAGGCTGGCTCAAAAGGGGCTGACACCACTATATTATAGTGCTTTTTATGATATTAAAAGACCATATCAACAGTGTGGTCAGAACCTTTGTTTTTGATCAGCCCTTTTTTATTTAATATCGTATTAAAAGCTCTTAAATGCTTACATAGATGTTAACTTAATGACTTGTTAGGAGGTTAGATAGATATATTAATCTAACCTCCTTTTTTATTGGCATTGTTTAAACTTAAAGGGAAAATCAAACAGATTATTCTCGTTGACTATAGAGTGATGGTTTAAGTGGGTTCTAAAAAGTACATAATGAGTAGTATCTTTATAGGAAATCTAGGTGGAATGAATGAGTAGTAACGACAAACAGATGTTAGATGATGAACAAGATCAAACCTTTGAGTCATTATTTAAGCAATTTCAACAATCTAATGATTTCACATTATTTCCGATACAAACGACCAATGAAATCGTTAAAATAGGCTATTATACTTCCCTCATTGATGTTGAAATTTTACATAAAGATGTTTTTCCATATCTTTTGCAGTTTGATGGTACTTCAATTCATCAGTTGGTACATGTTCTTCCAATAGAGAGTATTACAATTACTAGAAAAGCAAAGGAAGTTCAAACACAGCTTTTATCAGGTGCAATTATGATCATCCTGCAAAATGATCCATCAATTGCGGCGCTAATAAAAGCAAAAGTTGAAAGGACAAGGCAAGTATCATTGCCAGAAGTTGAATTTAGTGTAGTTGGTCCAAAGGAATCATTGGTCGAATCTCTTGATACAAATCTTAACCTGATCCGAAAAAGATTGCCCATTCCTGAATTACTTACGAAAGAGCTAGTTATTGGCAAGCTTTCAAAAACAAGAGTTGCCGTGCTATATATCGAGGGAATTACTAATGAGGAGAATGTTAATACCGTTATTCAACGACTAACTGATTTAGATGTCGATCAGATCAATGATAGCTCATATATTACACAATTGATTCAAGATAATCCTAATTCTCCCTTCCCACAATTTATTGATACTGAAAGGCCTGACCGTCTGGCCTCTGTCTTAGGAGAAGGAAAAGTAGTGATATTAACTGATGGGGCTCCACATGGACTTATAGGCCCTACAACCCTTATCGAATTTTTTTCTGCATTTGAGGATTATTTCTTAAATTGGATGGTTGCTTCTTTTTTCCGTTTAGTACGACTTTTTTCTGTCTTGTTCTCGATTTTGGTTACACCTATATATGTAGCAGTTCTTACCTATCATTACGAATTAATTCCTAAAGCGCTGGTCAGCACTCTGGTGACGTCTAGAAGTGCAATACCACTTCCACCAATTTTAGAAGCATTAATCCTAGAATTAGCGATTGAATTATTACGAGAAGCAGGCGCCCGCTTACCTACAAAGGTTGGTCAGACGATTGGGATCGTGGGAGGTATTGTTATTGGAACGGCATCTGTTGAAGCAGGATTGACGAGCAATGTTTTGTTAATTATTGTTGCACTTGCTGCATTGGCGTCCTTCACAACACCTGTATATCAAATGGGTAACACGATTAGATTAATACGATTCCCATTTCTATTATTTGCTCATTACATTGGATTAATCGGTGTGGCTCTTTGCTTTTGTTTTCTACTCATTCATTTATTAAGGCTAACATCTTTAGGAAGACCGTTTCTTGAACCGCTTTTTCCACCAAGGTTTTCTGACTTAAAGGATGCATTCATTCGTTTACCTTTTTCATTTCAGTCGAAACGCCCAATCGAACTTCAAACAGAGGACACATTACGGTTCAATTCAAAAAAAGGTAAGGAGAAAAAGAATAATAAACAATAGGAAATGGAGAAAAATTACTAGTGGCAGAAGACCAAAAAGTCAGAATTTCAGGATTCCTTGTGTTTTTTTTAATTCATGCAATTCAAGTTGGTGTTGGGATATTAGGGTTTCAGAGATTAATTGTGAAATCAGCAGGAAATGATGCATGGATTGCTGTAATTTTTGCTGGAATTACGACAAGTGTTATTATTTGGTTCATGTATGGTTTGCTAAAAAATGAAAAAAATAAGGACTTAAATGGGATTCATCGGAAATTGTTTGGTAAATGGTTTGGAGGGCTTTTAAACCTTATTTGGGTTTTGTATTGGCTTATGTTAGGTCTTACTATAATAAGGTCGTATATAGAAGTTGTTTCCGTTTGGATGTTTCCGCATATCAATGTCATTGTTTTTAGCTTTATATTACTTTTACTTGTTTACTATGGAATTTCTGGTGGTTTTCGTGTTGTTGCTGGAATTTGTTTTTTAGGTGTTGTTATTCCATTCTACTTAGCCTTAACGTTTCTTTTTCCTATTGAATATACAAATTTTCGTAATCTTTTACCTGTTTGGAATCATTCCATAAATGAAATGGCCATTGCCACAAAGGATATGGGCTTAAGTTATTTAGGTTTTTCAACTTTATTAATGTATTATCCTTACATTAAACATCCTGAAAAGTCACAAAAATGGGCGCAGTTGGGCAATATCTTAACTACGTTAGTCTATATGTTTCTAATTATTATTTCTATTTGCTATTTTAGTGAAGGCCAATTAGACGAACATATTTGGGCAACTCTTTCGATGTGGAAGATTGTTGAAATGCCAATTGTTGAAAGATTTGAATATGTCGGTATCACATCTTGGGTGCTTGTTATTCTACCAAATATTAGTTTAGCCGTATGGGCAGCTTTAAAGGTGGCTTCAGGCACTTTTAAGATAAAGGAAAAGAAAATACTCATTTTTATGATGGTCTTTTTATATGTGGGTTGTATCTTTATAGAAGGAAAAGAAAAAATTGATCAATTAAGTAACCTGGTTACCTTTTCAGGTTTACTTTTAGTGTATTTATATGTCCCATGTCTTCTCTTATACTCAAAACTAATGTCCAAAATAAGGAGGAATTAAGCATTAAGAACGTCATTCTAATCTTACTTTCCCTATTCTTGATGTCAGGGTGTATGAATATTGATAAAAAAATATTAGATGATATTCAACTCAGTTCAGCGGGAGGGTACGACTATGTTGATAGTAGAACAGTCGAGGTTACTGCTGTGACGCCCATTTATAGGCCTGACAAATCTGTTCTAAATGAGACCTTTACAACAAGTGTATCACTTAGTAAAGAAGCTCGTGTAAAGCTAAATGAACAATCTGATAAACCATTTGTTAGTGGGAAAATACAGGTTGCACTTTATAGTAGCCGTTTAGCGGAAGAAGGATTGATTGATACATTAGATACATTAGTACGCGATCCTAGTATAGGTTCAAAAGTGTATTTAGTTATAGTAGAAGGTAGTGCAAAGGAATTTTTGAAAAAACAATATGGAAGTACAGACAATGGGATCTATTTATCAAATTTAATTGAGCAAAATATTAAGAGCGGAAGGATTCCGAAAACGAACCTTCATCAATTTAAATATTCTTACCATTCTGAAGGAATGGATCCCTTTTTACCAATTATCGGAGAGGAATATGATAAAGCGGATATTAAGGGACTAGCCCTTTTTAAACAAGATAAATTCGTGCAGCATCTAAAAGATACCGATATGTTTATATTTAAAATTCTGTATGAAAAAAGCTCGAGTGATGCTTCAATGGAACTTGAACTTGGCGAAAGAGAAGAAATGGCATCTGTTTACAATGTAAATACTAAAAGGTCCTATGATGTACCAAAGCCAATGACAGATTCTAAAATAACTTTAAGAGTAAAGTTTAAAGGGATCGTAAATGAGTATTCGGGAGAAAAAATAAATAAGCAGGCTGTATCCAAGATTGAGAGCAAAATGAAGGAGGAAATTGAAAAAAAAGGGGAGGAACTTATAAAGGAATTTCAAGACTTGGGCATTGATCCCTTAGGAATTGGTGATCAAGTTAGAACGAGAACAAGGAATTGGGATCAAAAGGAATGGTATTCTTTATACCCAAATGTAGAGATTAACGTAAAGGCGGACGTCCAAATTCTTGAAACAGGTGTAATTGAATAGAGGGCATTTTTATTGTATAAGTGAGGCTGACTCTATATGTCTAACAATTCCCCAACCATAATAGGTTGGGGTTGGTAGGTTGTGAACATTTGATTGAGTCAGCCTCAGTCTGTTGTTTCGATCAATTTTTATAAGCTTTCGATCTGTCTCATCAAATCTCGTTTTCTTTCCGTTAATGATAAAAATGTAGTATCTAAATCTTTATATTTCTCAGAATCTGGTGTCAACAAACTTAATTCACCGAGAACCGCAGATATCTCAGTATTTATGAGTAATAATTCTTCCTCAATTTGTTGTTTTCCAGGCGTTTCTTGCTGTTTTTTTTTCAATTCATATTGCTCTAAATTCATTTCAATGCGCTTGATTTTATTATCTTCAATGACAAGAAGTTTATCGCAGAGCTTATTTATAAAGTAATAATCATGTGAAACAATGAGTAGGGAACTAGTAAATTCACTTAGGGTTGTTTCTAATTGTTCACGACTTGCTAAATCCAAGTGATTTGTAGGTTCATCCAAAATCAATAGGTCATAGTCGCTTATTAACATATTGGTTAGTTTAATTCGAGTCCGTTCTCCTAAGCTTAATGTTCCGATTAGTTGTTCTAACTTATCAGCATTCATTCCCATATTTGCAAGTGTTGTTCTCGCTTGCAAAAGTTTTTCTTTTTCAGATAGATGTAAAGCATCTAATGCTGTTTGTGATAAAGGCATGTCAGCAACATCTTGGCTTAAATAAGCAATCTTTAATGTATCACTTTTCGATAGCTCACCAAACGTTATCGACTCATCGCCTAAAATCATATTCACTAAAGTTGTTTTACCAGATCCATTTGGACCGATGATCCCAATGCGCTCACCATGATTGATATAAAATTGACTGTTTGTAAAAAGCGTTCTGCTTGCATACTTTTTAGTAAGATTTTTTGCCTCTATAATTCTTTTTCCGCGTTTTTTACTAGCTTCGAATTGAAACCGAACCTTTTTTTCTTCGGTTGGTTTTTCTACCTTGTTTTTTTCTAGCTCTTGATTTAATCGTTTCATTTTAGATTTAATCGCTTTATCAATCTTTTTCGCCTTAACACCATGATATTCTTTAAAGCCTTCCTGATCTCGCATTGTACGATGTGCTTTTCCAGCCCATTGTTGTAATTGTGTCATTTGTCCTTCTACGTGGGCTTTATATTTTTGTTGAACGTCATATTGATGTAATTGATCCTCATACCGGTTTTGCTTTTCAGTACGGTAAGTAGAATAATTCCCATTGTAAATCGTTAATTTTCCTAGATCTAATTCAAACACCTTTGTGATCGTTTTGTCTAGAAAATAACGATCGTGAGAGATCAAGATGACTGTCCCGTTAAATTCTTGTAATTGATTAATTAACCAATTCACACCTTGAAAATCTAGATGATTTGTCGGTTCATCTAATATGAGAATATCTGGGTTAGTTGCCCAAATTTGCGCTAAAGCAATTTTTAGCTTTTCACCGCCACTGAGATGGGCAAACCGTTCTTCCTGCCATGAATGAACTTTTTTTAACCCTAGTTCACTTGCGCGTTCAAGAAACTCGGCAGACAGTTGTTTATCATCATTCACCGTATAATCTACTGATTGAAGTAAATAGCCAATCCTCATTTGTGGATTTCTATTAATTGTACCTTGTTCAGGTTCTATGTCTCCATAAATCAAATTTGCTAATGTTGTTTTCCCAGCTCCGTTTGCACCGACAAGGCCGATCCGATCATTTTTATTTAGATCAAATGAAAGATCCTCTAAAACTGGTTTATCACCAAAATGCTTCTTAAGATTCCGTGCTTGTAATATGAACATAAAAAAACCTCCCTATAACCTAGAGAGGTATCGCTTGCCACTTTATACATAATCGTAAAAACAAATAAAGGTTCTCAAATAGAATAAGAATCCACAGATATTTGTTATAAGGATGTATAAGTTGAAGAATGGGCAGACTAATCCAATTTCTCTAGGTTTGATTATGATTCAATTTGGTTGAATATAATGTCCTGAAAAAATAGATTAGAACTTCATTGCTTCAACATTCACCCTTTCCTTCGCTTATTAATAATAAGTATATGAGGTTTTATTTGGAAATGCAACTGTTACATGGAAAATTGTCGTAGTATAATAATGAATTGAACTCTTACATGAATATGTTTATTTTTTCATATGATAAGGAGACTATTCTTTGCTATTTTTAATTTTCTTTAACGACTTTTATAACAACAAAATTAGTGAGGGGGGGGAATAGATGAAGGTTCGCTATCAAAAGAAGATGTGAAGTATTGCGATCTAAATTCAACCGTAAAACAAGCATATGATTTTTTGAAAACAACCGGTTTTCGTTCAATTCCTGTCTTGAAAAACAATGGGAAAACATTTGTTGGTTTTATTTATAAAGTCCATTTACTTGAACATTATATTGAACATGAGGGAAAAGATAATGACCCGATTGAGCCTCTACTTAAAAATCAAGATGCTTACATATATGAAGAGGATTCTTTCTTTAAAACATTTTTAACAATTCGTAGATTGCCTTTCCTAGCTGTTTTAAACGAACAAAATGAATTTTCAGGTATTATTACACATTCAAACATTATGGATGTACTAGAGGATTCCTTTGGGATGCAAACAGGAGGTTATCTCTTAACTGTAGGAACAAAGGAGCATAAGGGTGCAATTAAAGATCTTGTAACAATTGTTAAAAATGTGAATATTGAGGGATTACTTACCCTTGATAATGGTGATAAGTATCTTCGAAGAATCATCTTAAATTTATCGGGTGACCTAACAGATAAAGAACTGAAAAAAATAATAGATAAATTAGAGGATAAGGATTTCCGCGTTGCCTCTGTTGATCGTATAGAAAATAATAACTAAAAATAGGAGTGCTGTCACGAAAAGTCAGCACTCCTATTTTGACGATAAGTAAATATTCTTAAGCGTCTTATTTGCCAGAGGCTGTTCAAGGCGCTTGCGCTTTTGTTCAGTGAATTTCAGTTACATCTTCTGGTTCAATAAATAATTCGGATAGTGTGACAGTTTCCGCTTTTTTCTCTACTAGTGGCACATATTGTTTTAATACAGAGGCGGTTTTTTCACCAGCTATTCCAACATGTCCAATGGCAATGATTTCATTGTCTACGTCAATTTTATTCATCAGTAGATTTGCCTGTTTAATTATATGACTTGTAGTGTACTGCTCGTCAAAGAATAGCTCATTTTCTAAATAGGGTACACCTAATTCATTCGCAAGAGTGGCGACAACGCTTTTTCCAGTCGTTTTACTGTCTAAGTAATATAATCCTCTCTCTTGGCATACCTCTAAAATGATTCTCATGACCCTTTTATCAGCAGAAACTTTTGATCCCATATGATTGTTCATTCCCACAACATGTGGAATGGCATCTATAGCTTTATTTACGCGCTTTCTCACTTCATCATCTGATAAATCTGTGGTTATGGCTCCTGGTCCAAGCCAGCTTTTTTTACCATGTACTGGTTCCATAGGGAGGTGAAGGATGACTTCATGCCCCTTTTCAAAAGCAAGCTTTGCGTCTTTTTCTGTTGTTGAAAGGAATGGCATAACAGCAACAGTAAGTCGAATTGGTAATGATAAGATTTCCTCCGTTCCTTTCATTCCATTTCCAAAATCATCAATAACAATCGCCACATGTTTTTGTTCGTTACTTTGTTGAGTACTTGATAAGTGAGGTAATGAAGGTAACAGAGTTGTTGATAGTAATCCAAGTAATAAAAGCATTTTCATAAACATGTTCTCCTTTTATACGAAGCATACTTAATGATGTATAGTCTAACCACCAAGTGAGAAATCATGTATTAACATCATTAGGTAAGGAGAAACGATATTTTGTAACGGTAGTTTAAATAAATAATTTATTGGGAATGTATAAAACAAGTCACTTAATCGAAAATTTTATAAATTGTCAAATTTAGTACTGAGAAGATTGTCTAAAATTGCGAATGTATTTACAAACATAGCAAAATCTGTAATACTTCACAGGTAAGATATTTATTTGAATAAGTTACCGTATAAGTTGCAGAAAAACTAGGAGGGGCTCTCGATGAATCGTGATCGATTAAAAGCAAAGCTTCTTGAAACAATTAATAATAAAAGAAATGAAATGATCGATATTGCAAATAGAAAAGGTTATACAAGTGATGCTGTTGTAAAGTGTAGTCAAGAATTGGACATGCTTCTAAATAAATATCAACAAATTGTCTTAGAAGAGAAGGAAAGAACTACAGGGCCATTTCATGAATTTGTTCACACTATGAAAAACTGGACACTAACAGACAGATACTCACTACAGTTGGTTGAAAAATAATTACTGGCTTAAATCATCAGACCGAAGAGGCTGATCCATAAGGCGCAGACCATCCAAACATAACTTATATATAGTCTCATTTATCTAGATTGAGAATAGACTATATATTTTGTTGGAGTGGGTCTGCCCCTTGCTGAGTCAGCTTTTTTTGTATTATCAGAATTTATAACTTTTCTTACTTAGTTTTGTGTCTAGCGCAAACGCCTAGACCCTCGGGGTCATAAGCACTCAGGAATTGAAGACAAAGAACGTCTTCTATTCCTGAGCGTCTTATGCCTGTCGGGTCTGATCAAGGCGCTTGCGCTTTTCTCATAAATCAAGTCAAATGTTTAAAAGCTATTAATTAAAATAACCATAAAGAGAATTCCGATAATAAAGGAGTATGTTGCATTACGTTCATTACCATCTCCATGACTTTCTGGTATTAGCTCTTTATATATGATAAATAGCATCGCGCCAGCAGCAAAGGAAAGTCCATATGGCACAAGAAATCCTATGAAGCTTGTAAGATAAAAACCAAGTAACGATGCAACGATTTCTACTGTTCCTGTGGCTGTTGCAATTAAAAATGCTTTCCCTTTACTAATACTTTGGTTTATTAAAAATAACGCAACTAAAAAACCTTCAGGTGCATTTTGTAAGCCAATTGCAAATGCAATTAAGTTACCAGTATCACTTACATTTGAAGCATAGCTTACCCCAACTGATAAGCCTTCAGGGATGTTATGCAAGGTAATTGCAGCAATAATTAGCATTGCTTTTTCATCAAATTTAATTCCACTTCTTGAATGCTCTAAATCGATATGTGGAATGGCTTTTTCTAGAGTTGTTAAGATGAGAACACCAAGAAATAGCCCAATTGATACTTCAATGACTCCACCATATTTTAATGATTCAGGAATGAGCCCCAACATCGATGCAGTCATCATAATACCAGCTGTGAAGGCTAATAAAATATCACGCCAGCGATGAGTAATAGATCCTTGTAAGAACAAAATTGGAAGAGCTCCTACCCCTGTTGATAAAGCTGATAAAATACTACCTAATAAAACTCCTGACATATGAGTATGCTCCTTTGATTGGTTATAACCCTTATCAAAAAAATCATTGATATAGAAATATTATAGCGGAAATATTCGAAATTGAAAGAATGTATAAAATAACTATGCAATTATCTTTTTAAAAATGATTGTTTATAAAAAGGGCTTCCTTTGTAATTCATCATTAAAAAGGTTATAAAAATGAGTTAATGGTCTCATACGTGAATAGTATATGGGTGGATGGGCGAAAAGGATACTTTTTTAATCAAATCTGTGGATTTGAAAATAATTGTTTTTATTGTAGCCTTACAAATAGTTGTGTAAGATAATTTTAATGGAGCTACAAGAGGCGGTGAGATATGGAGACAGTAAAAATTACGATTTTACAAACTAGTGATATACATGGCAATGTTTTTCCACTTGTTTATAGCTCAAATAAAGAAAAAGCCCTTGGGTTAGGAAAGATTTCTACAATTATAAAAAATGAGCGGAAGAAAAATAAACATTTGCTCCTAATTGACAATGGAGATCTAATTCAAGGTACACCTTTAACCTTCCATCATGTGAAAAAGAATCAATTAAAAAAAAATCCAATGATCACTCTGTTAAATGAATTAAAATATGATGCTGCAGTTATTGGAAACCATGAATTTAATTATGGTATGTCTGTATTAGAACATGCAGTATCCCAATCAACCTTTCCTTGGCTATCAGCAAATATTCTCCATAAAAATACAATGGATCCCGTTTTTGGTAAACCATATATAATAAAGAACGTACAAGGAATAAAAATCGCAGTTTTAGGAGTTACAACACACTATATACCAAATTGGGAAAATCCAAGTCATATAGCTGATTTGACATTTAAGAATGCATTTGAATCTGCAAAGAAATGGGTTAATTTTATTAAAAAAAATGAGAACCCAGATATTATGATTGTTTCATACCATGGTGGATTTGAGAGGGATATCTATACTGGTGAAGGATTGGAAGAAATCACAGGTGAAAATCAAGGATATCAAATGTGTCAGCAAATAAATGGAATAGATGTACTGTTAACTGGACATCAGCACCGTACAATCACAGCTACAATTAATAATGTAGTTGTCGTTCAACCAAGTTTTAATGGACAAGCAATTGGTAAAGTTGAATTATTACTTGATAAAAGCCAAGGGATGAAAATAGTCGATAAGAAGGTAAGCGTGATCAAGGTTGAGAAAACTAACACTGATGAAAAACTGCTAGCCTTGGTAAATGAAAATGAACAAAAAACGCAGGAATGGCTTGATCAACCTATTGGCGAGGTAGTCGGCGACATGATGATTAAGGATGGTTTCAGCTTGCGTTTAAAAGAACATCCAATTATAGAGTTTATAAACAAGGTTCAAATGGATGCTGCTGGTGTATCAATATCAGCAACAGCATTATTTTATAATGATTCACCAGGGATACCAAATCAAATTACGATGAGAGATATTGTTGCAAATTATATTTATCCAAATACACTTAAGGTTATTCGCATAAGTGGAAAGGATATAAAAGATGCTTTAGAACGCTCAGCAGCTTATTTTCTTCTAAAAGATGGGATCATAGGTGTCAATCCCAAGTTTACAAAACCAAAGCCTCAGCATTATAACTACGATATGTGGGAAGGGATCGAGTATACGTTTGACATAACAAAGCCAATTGAAACTCGTGTTGTAAAGCTAGAGAAGGACGGTAAAAAGATTCGGATGGACGAGACCTTTGATGTTGTCATGAACAACTATCGAGCTGGTGGTGGAGGGAATTATTCAATGTTTAAAGGGAAACCTGTTATTAAAGATATTCCTATTGATATGTCAGAGTTAATGGCTGAATATATAATGAAGCGAAAAAAAATTCATGCAGAAGTCAATCATAATTGGAACATCATTTGGTCATGAATTTATAACTGAAAATATTGACTTAATTATTTTCATGATCTATTATAGGTTTAATAAAATTATTTTGAATTCAAGATATTTATTAAAGGATTGAGTGGAATGGAAAAAACAAAGCAAATTGAAGAATCACTAAAGCTTTTTATCGTACTTTCACGTGCGCATAGGGCATTTAACGATGTTGTGAATAAGCATATTTCTACCTTTAAATTAAACCCAACTGAGTTTGCTGTTTTAGAGCTACTTTACCACAAAGGGGATCAACCATTGCAACAAATAGGTGGTAAAATTTTGTTAGCTAGTGGGAGTATTACGTACGTAGTAGATAAATTAGAGCAAAAGGGGTTACTTGCGAGAAAAGCTTGTCCAAAAGATCGCAGAGTAACTCATGCTCAAATTACCGATAAAGGGAAACAATTAATTGAAGAAATATTCCCTCCACATGAGGAACGGATCAATGAAATTGTAAGTGTTCTGACTGATGAGGAAAAAAGTATGGTTACTGAGCTCCTTAAAAAGGTTGGTTATCATGCGCACGACCTTTTAAATAAGGAATAATCGAAAATGAGTGTGACTCTCTGAGAGTCACACTCATTTTCATTTTAGTATCAGAATTTATAACTTTTATTACTCAGTTATGGTGTCTAGCTCCAGCGCCTAGACCTTCGGGGTCATAAGCCACTCAGGAATTGACAAAGAACATCTTCTATTCCTGAGCGTCTTATGCCTGTAGGGTCTATCAAGGCGCCCTGAGCTCTTCTCATTGCTCGTACGGTAAAATCAACACTTCAACACGTCTGTTCTTCTGTCTTCCTTCTTTTGAATCATTAGATGCAACAGGATTATATTCTCCAAAACCTTTTGCACTAAAGACCTTAGGATCTAAATTTTCGTTATCGATTAATATTTTCATGAAGTTAACGGCACGCATAACACTTAAATGCCAGTTTGAATCATACTCTGAGTTCTTAATCGGAATATTATCAGTATGCCCACTTACAATGATATTCCTAGGAGGGTTCATGACAAGTAGTTCTGAGATTTCCATTGCTAGCTGTTTATCTTTGTTTCGAATGTCTGCTTTGCCGGAATCAAAAAAGATATCATTTAAAATGGTTATGAGCAAACCCTCATCTGTTAGTGTTGTCTTTAACTTTGTTTCAAGTTTATTATTTTTAATATACGTATTAATTTTATCTTGTATTTCTTTTAGCTTTTGTTGCTCCAGTTGTTTTTGAGCCTCTTCAGCATCCTCTTGGGGTGTTTGATCTTTTTGTACATCAAGTTGTTCCATCTCTCCATCTGGAGTAGGGCTTGGATATTCTAGTACGCCTGTTCCGCCTGTAAATGTAGAGTTAAATGCTCTTGCCATCTGCTGAAATTTCTGAGCATCAACTGAACTCATTGCAAATAAAACAATAAATAGTGCTAGAACAAGTGTTAGTAAATCAGCGTAAGGAACAAGCCAAGATTCATCCATATGCTCATCTTCATGTTTATGCTTCTTTTTTCTAGCCATTTACGCTCTCTCCCTCAGTGATCGCAGCGTTTAATTTATTTCGTTCATTAACAGGTAAATAGGTAGCTAGTTTTTGCTCAATAGCTTTAGGTGCTTGTCCTTCTAAAACAGAAAGAACACCTTCGATCATTACTTCTTTTACTTTCACTTCTTGCTTAGATTTACGCTTTAATTTATTTGCAAAGGGATGCCAAAGTACATATCCGGTGAAAATACCCATCATTGTTGCAACGAAAGCTGCTCCAATTGCTTTTCCTAGTTCTTCGGTATTATCCATATGAGAAAGGGCTGCAATTAACCCAACAACAGCACCAAGCACCCCAAGTGTAGGGGCATAAGTTCCTGCTTGTGTAAAGATGGTTGCAGAAGCTTGGTGGCGCTCCTCCATCGCAGCAATTTCTTCACTCATTACATCTCGAATGAACTCTGCATTTTGGCCATCTACAGCCATTAGTAATCCATTTTTTAAAAAGGGATCATCAATTTCAGATAGCTTTGCTTCAAGAGCAAGTAAACCCTCTTTACGAGCAACTTGAGCCCAATCAGAGAACAATGGAATCAACTCTTGAATTGTAGGTATTTTTTCTTCTTTAAAAATGATTCCGAATAATTTAGGAACCTTCTTTATTTCACTTGTTGGGAATGCAATTGTAACAGCTGCAATTGTACCTAAAATAATAATTAATAATGCTGCTGGGTTAAGTAAAACAGAGGGACTAACACCCTTCATAAACATCCCGACACCAACTGCAATGATGGCAAGTATTAATCCAATTATTGACGTTTTATCCATCGTAAATCACCATATTTCCTATTTATTTTCTTATTTATTATATCGGAGGATTTTAGAAAACTTTAAGGGTTCTTGTAGAAGTTCTTTTTGAGGGATAAAAAAATTATCATTTTATGACGAAAAAAAGCACGGTGTCTACTTACACCGTGCCATTCTTGACATTATTATTTATTGTTTTTAGGATTGAAAAATGACTTTTTTTTCTCATTTCTTAGCAGATTTTCTATTACTTCTTTTTCAAGTTGATCATTTCTTTCTTCAAATAATTTCTTTAGAGTGTACTCATTTACAAACATTTTTTCATCCTCCATATCTATGATGGTATTACCTTTATCATAGAGGAAGATTATTCCTTTTTCGTCAGGTGCATGGAGGATGTTTTCATCATAAAAGTGTCTTAGAAAAGTCAGCCTTAAGACGTATCAGGGAATAGTCAATAATAGTCTCGAAATCCCCCAATAATAGAAAGGGAGAAATGTGACAACAAGATGACCATAAAAAAAGAGATTAGAGTAATAAGATGATTTCTTTTCAAAGGCAATGGATGCACACAATGCTCCAAGAAAACTTGTACCAAAATATAAAATAATTCCGAATAAATCACCAAGACGTTCTTGATAGAAAATAAATCCAAGGGCAGATCCATTAAATACAAGAAAAATGAAGGATATGAATAGGAAGAAGATTGAGTATTTTTGCATTGTCAACACCTCATAGCATGTATATGTGCTAAAAAGGGAAACAATGACAAAAGAGGCTCAGCTTTGGCCTGCCTGTATTATATGCTTAATAGCAAAATTTAAGATACAATCTGTTGGTAGGTTGTATGATTGCAAATAATAAAGAGTTGCGCATTGTCTGGAATGGAATGATCTAGATGATTAATAATAGATAAATCATTTCCATTTGCAATAAGAAGCGCGCCTTTAGAAGAAAGGGCTTGACTAGCATCTGCATAGGTTTGCCATTCCTTTTCTTTAGGAATTGAATAAAGATCATAGCCTTGATGACTTGTTAGCTGTCTAATAATTTCACTTGATCCATTAAAAAGGATGGAACGTGCTGCAAGGTTTGCAGCAGTGTCGTTAGCAGTAATAAATTCTTCAACATTCGCATGAACAAATGCGTTAATATGCTTTGAATCTGATACCTCGCAAATGGTGTATATATTATGGTTATATTCCTTTCCTATACCTTCGATCATTGAGGCAATTAATAAAGTATGACCATCTGATTGAGATGCTGTCATTAAACCATCTGGTGAAAACACCATAACCGATTTACATTTAAGCAGATTTGCCTGATTGAGAACATCATGATTAGCTGGATTCCCATTTACAAATTCAACTTGCTCATGAAGGATAGGTGTTTTAGGTAAACTTTCATCAATAATAACGATACGGATATTTTGGAACGTTTTTAATAGCTCCTCTAATGTAATTTCAGCTTTTTTCGTCCAGTTAATTAAAATAATGTGATTCTCCGTTGTGACCTTCAATTTTCCTTCCTCCTTCAAACGTTTTCGAATACTAAAGAAATCAATCACTTTCCCAATGAAAATCGTCATGAGTCCAATGCCGACAACATATAAAAACATCGCAAATATTTTTCCATTAACAGTTGTAGGTGACACATCTCCATATCCAACTGTCGCAACGGTTGTCATCGTCCACCATAGTCCTTCAAAGGGACTTGTAAACGTCGCTGGTTCTAAAAAATAAATGAAGTAACTGCTGGATAATACCAAGGTTAGTGTTGCGAATATGAGAATCCAATTATTCATTTGTACAACTTTTAGGAAGAATCGTCTGAAAAAAATCATATGTGCTCCTTTCTTAGAGCTCTTATACTATGTAATCCTTGTTAAAAATACGCTTATTGAATATGTATTCTATATGGCATATGAAAATTTTAACATAATTGTTTTAGGTTGTAATGAGGATCTAGAGGAAAAAAGGAGGAGGCTGACCTTATAAGTCATCCTCCTCATATTTATTGAGATATTACAATTTCGTCATTTTTTACATCAACAATTACTCTTGTTACTTGACCTTCATCTAAAAGAAGATCTGTTATCTTATCTTCTACATGTTCTTGAATCACGCGACGAAGTGGTCTTGCTCCGAATGCAGGATGATAGCCTAATAATGCAAGCTTTTCTTTTGCTTGATCTGTAACTGTTAAAGAGACCTCTTGCTCAGCAAGTGTGTTAGATAATTCATCCAGCATTAATGTAACTATTTTGAATAGATCATCCTTTTCAAGAGAAGAAAATTCAATAATGTTATCAAAGCGGTTTAAGAATTCTGGCTTAAAGAAAGAGCCTAATGTTTGTAAAAGCTGGCTTTCTTCTATTGCTACATTTGTAGACGTTTCGAAGCCTACTTTTATTCGCTTTTCTCCTACGCCTGCATTACTTGTCATAATAATAACAGTGTCTTTGAAGCTAACTGTACGACCTTGACTATCTGTTAGTCTACCGTCTTCTAATATTTGCAGGAACATATGCTGAACATCAGGATGAGCTTTTTCAATTTCATCCAATAAGATAATACTGTAAGGGTTTCGGCGAACCTTTTCCGTTAGTTGTCCTGCCTCATCATGACCAACATAGCCAGGAGGGGAGCCAATAATTTTTGATACAGTATGTTTTTCCATATATTCACTCATGTCAAGACGGATCATCGCATCTTTTGAACCGAATAATTCTTCTGCCAATGTTTTTGTTAATTCAGTTTTACCGACTCCAGTAGGTCCAACAAAGAGGAAGGAACCAATTGGTCTTGTTTTCGATTTTAAACCAGCACGGCTTCTTCTAATTGCCTTTGTTACCTTTTTAACCGCTTCTGCTTGGCCAATCACCTTTTCTGAAAGATTTTGTTCTAAATGTTTCATTTTTGATTGTTCATTTTCATGAAGCTTTCCAACTGGGATTCCCGTTTTCTTCTCGATGATCGCTTCAATATCATCTACATCTACGAGCAGTTTTTCAGGATTTTCCTTTTGGTCTAATTGAGATTCTAAACAGACCTCTTCATCTCTTAATTTAGCAGCTAACTCATAGTTTTCGTTTTCTGTTGCATCTTGTTTTTGTTTAGATAATTGAACTAAGCGTGCCTTAACCTGTTCATCATTTACGTTAGATAGAGCTAAGTTCTTATTAGATCCTGCTTCATCTAGGAGATCAATTGCTTTATCAGGAAGAAATCTGTCCTGAATGTAGCGATGTGATAATGTTACACAGGCATTTATCGCTTCATCTGTGTATGTTACATGATGAAAGTTTTCATATTTTGCTTGGATTCCTTTCAGAATGCTTACAGCTTTATCGATTGAAGGCTCTTGTACAATAATAGGCTGAAAGCGTCGTTCTAAGGCAGCATCTTTTTCAATAGTACGATATTCTTTTAGAGTTGTTGCTCCCACAACCTGAAGCTCTCCTCGTGCTAATGCTGGTTTTAAAATGTTCCCAGCATCCATAGAACCTTCTGCAGAACCAGCTCCTACAAGCTGATGAATTTCATCAATGAATAAAATGATATTTTTACGGTTTTGTAGCTCATCTATGATTTTTTTCATACGTTCTTCAAATTGACCTCTAATCCCGGTGCTTGCCACAAGTGAAGCAACGTCTAAAAGGTACACTTCTTTGTTACTTAATTTAGATGGAACAGTCCCATTCGCAATTTGTAACGCAAGACCCTCAACAACAGCTGTTTTACCAACACCAGGTTCCCCAATTAATACTGGATTGTTTTTATTGCGTCGATTTAAAATCTCGATTACACGCTCTACTTCTTCATCACGGCCAATCACTGGATCAATCAATCCGGCACGGGCAGCATGTGTTAAATTTCGACCAAGTTGATCAAGGATTCCACTACCATGGTTAGGTTGAGCTTGTGGTTGTGCCCCTTGTGATTGTTGACTTGAATGAAATCCATTTAAAAATAAATCATATGGAAATGAAAAAAATTCATTTGGACCACCAGTAGGAATTGTTTGTTTATAAGTTGAGAAGCAGTCCTGACACAATGTGATTTGTTTTTGTTGTTTATTTATTTGAAAGTTTACATGTACAGTAGCGTGGTTTTTTTTGCAATTTTCACACATCATAAATGAAAACCCCTTTTCAATTTTGAATTTTATTTTTTTTATAGGCTCTGTTATATCTTACTGTTGATTTTTGCACTCTGTTGATTGGAGTGAACGCCTGCAGAGAAATCAACAACCAAGTTTAACAGAGCTTTTTTATAAGAAGCTTTGATCTTATCTGACCAATGAGTGAATAAAAAACAGGATCATTGATTTGACCTTTCTTGACCATAGTATACTTTGACCTTTTTTGACTTTCAAGTATTTAGACTCTAAAAATTTATTTGTAAGTATTACCAAATTCATAGTTTCGAAGTGGAAAGAATCATCTAGCGTTTTCTTCATATAATGATACAAGATTTGTTTAACTTGAGTGAGGTGTGTTAGATGAGAAGATCTTGGGTTTCTTCCTTTCAGGTTGCAGCTGTTTACGTTGGTACTGTTGTTGGTGCTGGGTTTGCGACAGGTAGGGAAATCGTTGAATTTTTCACGAAGTACGGTGTTTTTGGACTAGCAGGAATTCTACTAGTCGGCATTCTTTTTATATCAATCGGAACGAAAATGCTCATCTTATCAAAAAGAATAAAGGCAGCATCCTATCAAGATTTAATGACTTTTTTATTTGGAGCTAAGATTGGCGGCTTTGTGAATGTTTTTATGTTGGTCGTTCTAATAGGCTTAACATCGATCATGTTATCAGGTGCAGGAGCGATCTTTAAGGAACAGCTTGACCTTTCTGTAAGGTTAGGAGTGATCATTACGATCTTGCTAACAATTGCGGTAATGGCTTTTGGTGTTAAGGGGTTATTTAGCGTAAACATCATTGTGGTTCCAATGTTAATTTTATTTAGTGTTTTGCTAGCGGTCCAATCATTTTCCATTGACCCATTATATTTCATACCTTCTGAATCATCTGCTTCATTTAAATGGATTTTATCAGCATTTTCTTATGCGGCCTTTAATTTGACGATGGCTTCAGCAGTTCTTGTTCCACTAGCTAGTGAGATTAATGATGAGAAAGTTTTAAAAAGAGGTGGAATGCTAGGCGGTTTTTTATTAACAGTTATATTAATTAGTAGTCATATCGCACTTTCAACTTTGCCAAATTTAACGCAGTTTGATATCCCAATGGCAGAAGTAATGAAAACAACGTTTTATGCATTTTACTTCATATATATAGCTATTATTTATGGTGAGGTCTTCACATCAGTTATTGGCAATCTATTTGGACTTGAAAAACAAGTGGCAACTTACATAAAAATTCCGCGCATGATAATCGTATGTACAATTTTATGTATCGCTGCATTTATTAGTAAGATCGGGTACAGTTCACTGATTTCCTCATTATACCCTATTTTTGGTTATGTTTGTTTAGGAATGCTTGCTTTATTAATAGTAAAAAAAGTACCGAGAAAGTAGTTACTGTATGGTAATATTAAGAGATCTAAACGTTTTTATTATTTGATTTGGAGGGGTATTTTGGAACGT
Source organism: Metabacillus bambusae (assembly GCF_017497975.1). Classification (GTDB taxonomy): domain Bacteria; phylum Bacillota; class Bacilli; order Bacillales; family Bacillaceae; genus Metabacillus; species Metabacillus bambusae. Next base: position 64,833 of record NZ_JAGDEL010000023.1, read on the forward strand.
ATTGCGATAATATCTGATATACATGGGAACATCCCTGCTCTTGATGCAGTTTTAAAGGATATTCATTCCAGGCAAATCCAACGGGTTTTTTGTTTAGGTGATTTAGTAGGGAAAGGTCCCGATTCAAGCGCTGCGATTGATAGGATACGAGAGATTTGTGAGGTTGTTGTCAAAGGAAATTGGGACGACTTTATTACGAAGGAAACCGAATTTGAAACATTAAAATGGCACCAAAACAAACTTAGAAATGAACAATGCATATATCTAGAAAATCTTCCATTTTCGTTTGATTTTTATATGAGTGGTAGGTTCATTCGATTATTCCATGCATCACCATTTAGCTTATATACACGGATTCAACCTTGGGACTCTGTTGAAAAACGATTAAGTATGTTTGAGAATTCTGTACATACAGGGGTGAAAAATAAACAGCCAGATATCGTTGGCTATGGTGATGTTCACAACGCCTTTATTCAGCATATTCAAGGTAAAACGTTATTTAATACTGGTAGTGTGGGTAATCCTCTTGATGTAACACAAGCTTCTTATGTTATTTTGGAGGGCCAATATGGTTCTGAGAAAAGTTCAAGCTTCTCAATTCAATTTGTACGAGTACCATATGATATAGAATTTGCAATTCAATTAGCTAAAGTTGCGAAAATGCCAGATCTTGAGCCATATATTATTGAGCTTACTACTGCTCGTTATCGTGGAATTAAAAAATAGATTTTTACAATGAAAGGAAGACAATGTTGAACATCTTATGGGACTTCGATGGAACACTATTTGATACGTACAAAGCATTTACTAATGTTATGCATGAGGTATTAAATGGGAGTGTTCCACCTGAAGAAATTTTTTTAGAACTTAAGAAATCTTTCACACATGCAACAGCTTTCTTTCAACTATCAGATGATCAAATCATTGAATTTAAACAGAAGGAAAGAGCAATATCGCCAGAAAAGAAACAACCATTTCCATTTGTTGAAGACGTATTAAAACAATCAAATCTAAATGTCATTATGACACATAAGCCGAGAGAAGAGGTTCACACAATTCTTAATTATTTTGGTTGGAATCATTACTTTCAAGAAATTGTAGCCGGTGATGATGGGTTCCCAAGAAAACCTGATCCGACATCATATTGTTACTTACATGATAAGTATAATTTAGATTTAGCTGTAGGGGATCGTGTGCTAGATATAGTCCCAGCAAAAGAAATTGGCCTGCATACATGCTTGTTTCAGAATGAAGCAGTAGGGGCAGACTTCTATTTGGATACATATGAAGATTTTTATCAAAAAATAAAAATTAAATGAGAAAAATTTAATACTTTAAATCGTTCAAAAACGTATATAAACCTGTTCAAATAGAGTGATCAATAATTAATTGGTTACTCTATTTTTTAGTTTATTCAAAATTTGAGGTCTTCAAAAAGGTTAGATAACATACTTGAAAAAGTAAATGGGTACCTATTTTCCATTCAATTGTGATTACTATGTTTTTTAAGATTGTTTTTACTTAGGAAGAATAACTAATAATTGGTTTAAATGTAAGACTAATAATTCAACTATTACAAAACAGAGCGCTATTAAAGCAATAAATTTAACACAAAAGAACGATAAAAATTCAGGGAAGTTACACGAAAAAAGAGTAAAAGTTTAACATTTTAAGCTGTATCACTCATTTAAGGTCATAATACGTGATTTTTCATTGAAAAAGGTATTTTTAAACGGTTTATCACATATTTATTTAAGAAATCGGCTAAGTGTTACGTTTGACTGTTTGCTTTAATTCGTATTATGATTATTCTAATAAAAACTGTGGGGTGATAATATGGGGCAGAGTTAAAATTAAATAGACTAATAGCATCCCTTATTGTACTCCAAGCGGACGCTATATAAAAGATTCATAGTAATTGAATAAATAGTTAAGATTTAACTCTCAGGAGGTGACTCCTTTTCCGTTTTTAGGACGGAGTAAGGAAGCTTATTTGGACATAGTAAATTTGTTGCTTGTTGCAATTTTGATCGCTCTTACGGGTTTTTTCGTTGCTTCTGAATTTGCGATTATTAAAATTAGGAGCTCTCGTATTGACCAATTAATTGCAGAAGGAAACAAACAGGCAAGTGCGGCAAGACAAGTCATTGATAATCTTGATGAATATTTGTCTGCTTGTCAGTTAGGAATAACAATTACAGCATTAGGATTAGGGTGGCTTGGAGAACCGACGATTGAACATTTGTTAACACCAGTATTTGAACGTTTTGAGCTGCCAGTTTCTGTAGCTACTGTTTTATCATTTGTTATCGCGTTTTCTACCATTACCTTTTTACATGTTGTAGTTGGTGAGTTAGCACCAAAAACGGTTGCTATTCAACAGGCTGAAGCAATTAGCATATGGTTCGCTCGACCATTAATGGCCTTCTATCGTATAATGTACCCGTTTATTTGGGCTTTAAACGGATCTGCTCGATTTATTACAGGAATATTTGGTTTTAAGCCTGTTTCAGAACATGAACTTGCTCATAGTGAAGAAGAGCTTAGAATCATTTTATCTGAAAGTTATAAAAGCGGAGAAATTAATCAGTCTGAATTTAAGTATGTGAATAAAATCTTTGAATTTGATAATCGGATTGCAAAAGAAATTATGGTACCTCGTACAGAAATTATTTCCTTATCAATTGATGCATCTATCAAGGAGCAGTTAGAGATAATTAAAGATGAAAAATATACTCGTTATCCGATTGTAGATGGAGACAAAGACCATATTATAGGAATTGTAAATATTAAAGAAATTTTTACAGATCTAATTCATCTAAATGATCAACATTCTTTTTCCATTGACACGTATATTCGACCGATTATTCAAGTGCCTGAGTCTATTCCAATTCAGGAATTATTATTGAAAATGCAAAAAGAGAGAATTCATATGTCAATTTTAATTGACGAATATGGCGGTACTGCTGGTCTTGTTACCGTAGAAGATATTTTAGAAGAAATCGTTGGTGAGATTCGTGATGAATTTGATGCGGATGAGGTCCCGCTTATCCAAAAGGTCAACGATTCAAAATATATTATTGACGGTAAAGTACTTGTTAGTGAAATAAACGAGTTATTTAGTATAGAGATTGATGATTCTGACGTTGATACAATTGGTGGTTGGGTTTTAACAGAGCAATATGATATTAAAACGGGTGGATTTGTAGAATTTGGCTCACATACCTTTAAGGTAACTGAAATGGAAAACCATCATATCAGATACCTGGAAATCACCAAAAAACAACAAGAAGCATTACCGAATCCGGCTTTACTTGAAAAAAAAATAGCCACCTCATAAAGGACTTACATTTGTAAGTTCTTTTTCTTTTTAAAATTAACTGAATTTTATGAAACCTATTGAACCCATAAAAAGTCTTAATTAAAGGGAAAATATTTTCATCGTATGTGTAGTGGGAAATAAGGATATGACATAGGGTTCTACTATGGTCTTATCCTTACATATAGTTATGGTGCTTATACTACATATCTAAAAGGGGATAATAAATTGAAAAATGGCAAGGGTATTTATGGATTTTTTTTAGTAGCTTTAGGTATTTTATTCTCTTTGCCATCATTGGGATTAATTGGTGATTTTTGGAGTTTTTCATAGCCACTTATCTTACTGTATATCTCTGTTGGATTTCATCTTGGCTTTTTTCTTTCAGGAGCACGGAAACAGCAAGCAGGGTTATTAGTTCCTGGTGGAATTTTATTTGTTTTAAGTATTCTTTTTATGTTTGAGGAGATGACAGTATGGAGTTTCTCAGACAATACTTGGCCTATTTATTTATTTGCTATTGCGTTTGGTTTATTTGAACTTTGGTTATTTGGCGGGCGTAAATTTGGTCTCTTAATCCCGATCTTCATTTTATCTTGTTTGGGAACTGTGTTTATTTTACAGAATTTACTTTCATTTTATTGTTTTATCATTTTGGCCAGTTTATTAATTATCGTCGGACTGTTCCTGATCTTCGCTAAAAGCAATGATTCCTCAAAAGATCTATAAGAATTAAAATGAAGCTACAGGAGAAAATAAAAAGAAGCTTCTTCAACGAGGCCTTCCTGTCAACTTATTAATAAAATCGATAATAAAGGAGTTTAACAATGACACAATCAAAATCTCAACAAGAACGTCAATGGGCTGTCCGTAAACAATCCCAAAATCCTCATGGTAAAGTGAAATCGTTTGACCAACTTGCTGGTGAAGCGGGAAAAAAAGAGAATAAATAGTGTTATAAATATAGGCTCTTTTCTAAGAGATTGTTGCTTTTAAAACAAAAACTAATTCAAGTTGATTGGAACGGAGTGCGAGACTCCTGCGGGAGTAGCGGGACAGGTGAGACTCATGCAGGCGTTTACGCCGAGGAGGCTCACCGCCCGCCCCGCGGAAAGCGAGCATCTCTCGCTGCAATCAACATCACCGCATTACTTGGTAAATAGCAACAAAGTTTGCGAAAACAGCCTAAGTATAAAAAACAGGTGTAGTGAAATTCACCACACCTGTATTTATGTTGGATTTACATTTTTTCCATTCTTAACGGGCAAGAAAAACCCTATTTCAATATTCTAGAGGAACTAAGAAGATAGGTGGGAGTGAAGAGTAGGCTAGAAAACTGGGTGATGTTCTTATCACAGCAGTATAAATTAGTTATAATGGTTGTTGGTATGTGCCTAAAAGCACTAAAATCATAAAAAATCCGTATGATATTCTTATTTACTTTAATATCAACTCCTTCTCGCGTTTTTGTTTATTACACACCTTTGAAAGCTTTATTAATTGCATATTTAAAAATTCCCTATCTTTAGACAACCAATTAACTTCCCTTAAACCTTCGACGATATAAAGAGAAAACTCCCATATCACACCTTTAATTAATGGTGAATTACCTTGAGCGATAAATGATAATCCCATTAATAGGGCTGCCATTACTGAAACATCCTCTTTTGCATAATGACGAATTTGATAAAAGCACTCATATAAATAATCAGAGAACGAAGGCTTTTCAAAAATAACACGTAGCTGTTGGTGCTGATCATAATGGAAAGGTATTTCTAAATGTTTCTGACCTAATAAGGACAAAATTTTAGTTATATGATTCATACTGTTGATTGCAGTATATGGATCATTAATCGCTGGTGATACTGCTCTGAGGGCAATTTCAACCAATTTTTGTAGACCGAATTTAATGTCCTGTACAGGCTCTTGGTCATTGGAAATGGTAATAAGTGATAAATATCGATGACTTTTGCTTGGATCATCAAGGTTCCAAATCGAAAAAAGCGGACTAGTTTGATCAACGTAATTTCCTAAGTCCTGTTCGATTTTAACGATACAATTATCTTGTGTCGCTTGAGAAATAATTTTCTCTATTTCAATGTATTCAATATAGCCAGACTTTTTACTAATTAGTAAATAAGGTTTAACCGTTGCTAATTCTTCATATTCCCAATTCTCCCATGGTGATTCAGCTTGAAATTCATTTTCACCAACATAATGACTGTGTATAGAGTTCATTGTTTTCGTAGTAATATGAAAGATTAAATTACTCACCTTAATCCAGGTAGTAACATGATGAATAAAGAACACAAACATACCTAAACAAATAATGGACACAAAAATCGCAAAAGTAGGTACGATAAATAATGTACTTGTATCATTTTCCCTTACTAATAACAATAAAATAATCGTATAAATAAACCCTCCAATGAAAATCCCTAATACTCGCTGTGTATGATGATCGGTTATAAAATTCTGAAGCGCTCTCGGAGAAAATTGGGATAAATACGTTGTTAAAACAACAAGAATTGATGAAAAGGTGATCGTTGTCATTGTTAGTAATGAAGTAGATAATGAGCTTAAGATTGTTTGAGCAAGATTCATATCTGATAAGAATACGTTTGGAATACTTGAATAAAATGATTGTTGTGCTAAATAACGATCAAATATCATGCTCATGATAGCAAAAATAAATGCTAAGACCCCATAAACAGTTGGCAAATACCAAAAGCTAGTTCGAACACGAATGATGAGTTGTCTAATTGACATCTATACACCCCACTTACAATATCATTGCAAAAAAATTTCATTCGTGATATATTTTCTAAGTTGAAAATTTAAGAACAAATCCGATTCGTTGAGATCGGGAGAGGTTCTAGCACAACCCTCTATAAAAAACTACCATATCTTTGATATAGTTTTATTATAGAATGAACCATGCGCTAGACACCTCGAATCTCCTTCGAAGGTGTTTTTTTATTGTGAAAAAATAATAGGCTCTTAACATTATGTGTAATGAAGGATTGATTATACATCAAAAGAAGGGAACGGTTTTTGATGAAAGATGAAAAGGCAGTTGTTGTATTTAGTGGCGGTCAGGATAGTACAACATGTCTATTTTGGGCATTAAAGCAATTTAAAGAAGTTGTCGCGGTAACATTTAATTATAATCAACGCCATAGCTTAGAAATCGATGTGGCGAAATCAATAACAGAAGAACTTGGAATAAAGCATCATATTTTAGATATGTCCTTGTTAAATCAGCTTGCACCAAATGCTTTAACAAGAGCAGACATTGAAATAGAACATAAGGATGGCGAGCTGCCGTCAACATTTGTTCCAGGTCGAAATCTACTATTTTTATCATTTGCGACCATTTTAGCGAATCAAATTGGGGCCAGACATATTGTGACTGGTGTGTGTGAAACAGACTTTAGTGGATATCCTGATTGTCGCGATGCATTTGTTAAATCCTGTAATGTAACACTCAATTTAGCATTAGATAAACCATTTGTCATTCATACACCTTTAATGTGGATTAATAAAGCAGAAACATGGAAGTTTGCAGATGATCTCGGTGTACTTGACTTTATACGTGAGAAAACATTAACCTGCTATAACGGTATAATTGCTGAAGGCTGTGGAGAATGCCCTGCATGTAAATTAAGAAAAAATGGTCTAGATGACTATTTACTCGAAAAAGGTGTGGTTGATAAATGATTCAACAAATATACCCTCAAGTACAACACAATTATCAATTTGAACTAAATAAGGATATGCATATTGCAGCAGCACATTATATCCCACATGAAGATGCTGGAAAATGCCAAAAAGTTCATGGCCATACGTATTTTGTGAATGTAACCATTGCAGGTGATGATCTTGATGATTCTGGCTTTTTAGTGAATTTTTCAAGTATCAAAAAATTGATTCATGATCGTTTTGACCACACTCTTTTAAATGATCATACAGAGTTATTTTCTGAAAAGGACCCGAATTATTTTCCAACAACTGAAGGAATGGCACGAGCGGTTTGGGAAGTGATTCAAAGAGAGCTTGATACAAAAGCAAATAAACCGAAATGTGTCCAAGTATTTGTAAGGGAAACACCAACAAGTTATGTCGTGTTCCGTCCAAAACAAAAGGAGGAACAGCAGTGAAAAAAATTCCTGTATTAGAAATATTCGGTCCGACCATCCAAGGTGAGGGGATGGTGATTGGACAAAAGACAATGTTTGTTCGAACTGCTGGATGTGATTATTCCTGCAGCTGGTGTGATTCTGCTTTTACATGGGATGGCTCAGCGAAAAATGATATCAGACAGATGACAGCAGAGGAAATTTGGTCAGAGCTTTCTAAATTAGGTGGTAATCGTTTTTCTCATGTGACGATCTCTGGTGGGAATCCTGCTCTATTAGCAAATTTGGATGATTTTGTTCATCTTCTTAAGGAAAAAGGGAAGAACATCGCGATTGAAACACAGGGCAGTAGATATCAAGAATGGCTGAAAAATATCGATGATCTAACAATTTCTCCAAAACCACCTAGTTCTGGAATGAAGACTGACTTTACGAAGCTAGATGAAATTATCAATACGCTGACTAATTCAAATAAGCAAAATTCGTTAAGCTTAAAGGTAGTTGTATTTCATACAGAAGACTTGAATTATGCCAAATGTGTTCATATGCGTTATCCTGAGATACCATTTTATCTACAAGTAGGTAATGAAAATGTTCACACAACAGAAACGGATCGTCTTGTACAAACTTTATTAGAAAAATATGAATGGTTAATCGATCAAGTGATTGAAGATTCACAACTTAATAATGTCCGTGTATTACCTCAACTTCATACGTTAGTCTGGGGAAATAAGCGCGGAGTTTAATAAATATAGAAAAGAGGAATGGAAAATTGGCCGGTAGAAAAAATGAAGAATTGAAAGATGTTACACTACTTGGTAATCAAGGAGTAAACTACTTATTTGAATATTCACCACAAATTTTAGAATCATTTGATAATAAACATCCTAATCGGGATTATTTTGTAAAATTCAATTGTCCTGAATTTACATCTTTATGCCCGATAACAAATCAACCAGATTTTGCAACGATTTACATTAGCTATATCCCAGATCAAAAAATGGTTGAAAGTAAATCATTAAAATTATATCTATTCAGTTTTAGAAACCACGGGGATTTCCATGAAGACTGCATAAATATCATCATGAATGATCTAATTGAGTTAATGGATCCACGATATATTGAAGTATGGGGGAAATTCACGCCAAGAGGTGGGATTTCAATTGACCCATATACAAACTATGGTAAGCCGGGAACAAAATATGAGGAAATGGCGAACTATCGCTTAATGAATCATGACTTGTATCCTGAAACGGTTGATAATCGATAAGTGATGTTTTTTGAAAAGCAAAACGCGAAGAATGAAATTATTCTTCGCGTTTTACATTATATTAAGAGAATGAGTCTTTTACAATTTTATAGTTTTTGTGATTTACAACTGTACGTCTATCAAGATCTAAATCTCTGAAGTTTTCCATATAGGTTAAGTCAACAATTACAGAATTTTCATTAACCTTTTCAACAACACCTGTTAATCCTTCTCTAAATTCAATGATACTTCCTACCTTAGCGATTTTCATTGCCTCGCTCCTTTACATATTCTTCGACGATCAGGATCTCTATTTGTCTTACTCTAATCAATCTAAGTATTTGCTGGCGCCTTGAGCCATAGGCACTAATTTATAAACTGTAAAACACTTTATTAGCATTATTTAACACTATTTTTTCTAGTAAGTAAAGCCTTTCATTCTATTTAGTTAAAAAAACTTTACAGATGATGGATATTCATCATTAACCTACATTTATTGACAATAATCAACATGTTTTATAAGAGGGAAATGGTTATGTATGATATATTTAAATAACTATTGATTCAAGGGAGCGTTTATTATGACAGAGGCAGGTTTAGTATTAGAAGGCGGAGGGATGAGAGGAATTTATACTGCTGGTGTCTTAGAGTGTTTTATGGAACGAGATCTATATTTTCCTTATGTTATTGGGGTATCAGCAGGTGCTTGCTTTGGGGCATCATATCTTTCAAGACAAAAAGGTAGAAATCGTAAAGTCAATATTGATTATATTACACATCCTAACTATCTATCATTTCAAAATTTTTTAAAGCACCGTCAACTATTTGGAATGGATTTTCTTTTTGACGAAATGCCAAAAAGAATCGTTCCATTTGACTTTGATATGTTTTATCGTGGGTCTGAGGAGTTTGTAATAGCTACAACAGATTGTCATTCAGGGTTACCGCTTTATTTTAACAGAGAAGACTATGGAAAGGATCTATTAACCATTATTCGAGCATCTAGTTCATTACCCTTTATAGCGCCAATTGTTGAATACAATGGTAAAGCGTTATTAGATGGTGGCATAGTAGACTCTATTCCTATAAAGAAAGCGGAAAGAGATGGAAACAAAAAGAATGTGGTCATATTAACGAAAGAGGGTTCTTACATAAAGAAAAAGTCAAATATTCGCTGGCTTCTTAATCGTTCCTATCGCGAGTATCCAAAGCTCATTGAAGCGGTTTTAACAAGGTATGAGATGTATAATGAAACAGTTGCTTATATTGAAAAGCAGGAGAAGAATGGATCTGTTTTTGTGATTAGACCTAGTAATAATCTTAAAGTGGGTAGAATCGAACGGAATCCCAAAAAGCTTGAACAATTATATTCACTAGGCATGCAGGATGCAACAAGAGAATTTGCTCGATTAAAAAGCTGGTTACAAGACTGATAATACTGCATAAGTGGAATGGCGCATTTTAAGATTTAATTGAATTGGTGTACAAGTGTTTGTTTTAGGAATGATAAAATAAAATATAAGAAAATTTTGATTGGAATATAGGAGGGTATGGCTATGGATGAACGAACGATTCATGAGATATTAGATAAGCTTAAAGATGGTGAATTACATGAATATCACGTTGGGAAGGATCAGTTTCTAAGCTTTCGAAAAATATTAATTGATCGATCAGATTTTAAGCACTTTCGCGGAATCGCACAACAAGGTGGAAGTATCATCTATCGATATTTGCAAGAGCCGAGAAGTTAAGGAATTAACTTCTTGGCTTTTTACTTATTAAGCATATGATTTAAATTCTCCTTTTTTATCATTAAAATTTTAAAAGGAAGAAGATTGCTAGAGAAAAAATTATTTTTTGATTGAATCATTTGAAAGAAAAAATGATTCATATTGACTTGAGTATAGCAAGGAACATGAGTTATTTAAGTTTTATGACCGTGACAAGATCATAAAAGTTTTGGAATACCTACCATAAATTGAGGGATGTTCTGCAAGGATAAACCTGTTAGTCTTGTTCATGTAGCCAAGACAACGATAGCTTAATAAAATTAAAAATTTGAAACCTTAGGAGGTTACAAAAATATGAAAAAGACAATCTTAAAACTTGTTGCTGTTTCAACATTAGCTTTATCGCTCGTTGCGATGACTGCTCCACAATCAAAAGCTAGTGCTGCAACAACACACCAAGTTGAATCCGGTGATACGTTCTGGTTAATTGGTAAGAAACATGGAGTATCAGTCAAATCGTTAATGTCGACAAATAAAAAATCAACACCATTACTATTTGTAGGAGAGAAATTAGTTATACCTCAAACAATTACACCAGCAGAAAAAGATTTATTAGCAAGACTTGTACATGCAGAAGCGAAAGGAGAATCCTATGCAGGTAAGGTCGCAGTTGCATCTGTTGTATTAAATCGTGTTGACAGTAAATTATTCCCAAATGATATTAAGAGTGTTATTTATCAAAAAGATCAAGGTTATTATGCATTTTCACCAGTACAAGATGGTGCAATTAATGAACCAGCAGATGCGCAATCAAAAGAAGCTGTTCAGGAAGCACTAGCATTCCGTGGTATGGGTAATCATTCATTGTACTTCTATAACCCTAAAACAGCAAAAAGTACGTGGATTACATCACGGGAAGTAACAGTAAGAATTGGTAACCATGTATTTGCAAAGTAATTCTTGAAATAAAGCTTTATCACTAAGGAGGATGATCTAATAAGGTCATCCTTTTTTGTTGTTTTTTTAAAAGGATAACCATTAATTTTTCAATTAAGGTTTTCAAGACGCTAAGCAAGGTGTTTTATTACTGGTGCATAATTCCATACATAGTTGGAATGCTATAAAAAATTAAATATAAACGGTCTTACTTGTTGAATAAGCTAACAATTTGTTAAGAATACGGAAGCGTGTGGAGTGACAAATGGATAAAATGAAATATGAAAGTGGTAAAGAAAAGCCTTCATTAGCAACAGTATTTGCACGATTTAGAACATCATCTGATTTTCTTCAATATCAAGCTGGTACAAATAGGGTCAAATATTGGGTTTCATATATAAGAACATTAGTCGATGTACAAACACTTCAACAAACAATCATGCCTTTCTTGAAAAGTGATCAATGGGAAACGTTAGAGGAGTTAAAGAAAGGGATTCCTATTGAAAATATCTTACTTACAATTGATACAGATGTGATTAAGGAAAAACTTCTTGAAGGCTATCTAGTAATTTGTTTGTCTGAATATGGCCTGCCTTGTGCACTTGTTAAGGCAACAATAAATAAGGCTCGTGATGTATCACTACCAGAAGTGGAATTTAGTGTTGTTGGACCAAAAGAGGCATTCGTTGAATCGATTGAGTCTAATATTAACTTGATTCGAAAACGGGTTACTAGTGATAAATTGCGAATATTTGAAATGAAGGTTGGGGATTTATCTAATACGAAGCTTGCAATTTTGTATGTTGAGGATATATGTGATGAACAGAATGTACATACAGTTATACAGCGAATTAAAGATATTCAATTCGATCAAATCAGTGATAGCTCTTTTATTTCACAGATGATCTCTGATAATCACAATTCACCTTTTCCTCAGCTTTTGGATACAGAACGACCTGACAGGGTTTCATCAATACTTGCTGAAGGGAAGATTGGGATCATTGTAGATGGTTCTCCTCATGTACTTATTGGACCAACTACATTAGTTGAATTTTTTTCAGCTTTTGATGACTATTTTTATAATTGGCTTAGTGCCTCATTTTTTCGTTTAATTCGCCTATTTGCTGTTGCATTCTCGATACTGGTAACACCTGTTTATGTAGCGGCTTTAACCTATCATTATGAATTAATACCAAGTGATTTATTAAACACACTTATCTCCTCTCGTAGGGATGTTCCATTGCCACCTATATTAGAAGCATTATTTTTGGAATTAACTATTGAATTATTAAGAGAGGCAGGAGCAAGATTGCCAACGAAGGTTGGTCAGACAATTGGTATCGTTGGAGGGATTGTTATCGGAACAGCTTCGGTTGAGGCTGGTTTAACGAGTAACATTTTGCTTATTATTGTAGCTCTATCTGCACTAGCTTCATTTACAACGCCCATTTATGCTATGGGTAATACGATCCGTATGCTTAGATTTCCATTTTTACTCTTAGCACAATGGTTTGGTTTACTTGGCATTGTTTTATGCTTTAGTTTTTTGACTGCTCATTTGTTAAGATTGACATCTTTAGGAAGACCATTTTTAGAGCCTATTTATCCTCCCAGAACGATTGATATGAAAGATGCTCTTATAAGGCTTCCATTTTCATTAATGTCAAAACGTCCACAGCAATTACGTACTAAAAAACCAAACCGTTTTTCATCTATTAATGCCAAAAAGAACAAAGACATTGATGAGTAAGTGAGGTGAAAGGTCTATGATTAAAATTGCAGAGCGTTTTCAAGTATCACATTTTTTGGTGTTTTATTTAATCCATTCATTGCAATTCGGAGTAGGTGTACTAGGATTTCAAAGAATAATTGCAGAAAATGCTGGAAGAGATGCTTGGATTGCTGTTGTTTTGTCAGGCCTTCTCGTACATGCTTCATTATGGATGATTTATCGAATTTTACAGAATTCTAATGGTAATATTGTGACGGTTCATAAGGAGATATTTGGAAAATGGATTGGTAGATTTTTCAGCTGTCTTTTAGCTGGATATTTTAGTCTTATGGCGATCACTGTAATTAGAACTTATATTGAAATTGTTGAAGTATGGATGTTTCCTGACCTTAATACCTGGGTGTTTTCATTTATCTTTTTTTTATTAGTCTATTACATCATTAGTGGAGGTTTTCGAGTAGTAACAGGAATATGTTTTTTTGGAGTAGTGCTACCTTTTTATTTATTTTTTACTTTCTTATTTCCACTCCAATTTGCTGATATAAAGAACTTATTTCCGATATTTGATCATTCGGTAAAGGACATAGCCATATCAACTAAAAAGATGTCATTAACGATAATTGGGTTTGAAGCACTACTTGTTTACTATCCGTTTATAAAAAATACTCAAGAATCAAAAAAATGGGCGCACCTTGCAGTTGCCTTTAGTACATTTGTATATACCTTCATTTGTATCGTTACAATCATTTATTATAGTGAAGAACAGCTAGGGAAAAATGTCTGGGCTACTTTAACAATATGGAAAATTATTGAATTGCCGTTTGTTGAGAGATTTGAATACATAGGAATTGCAAATTGGAGTATCATTATTCTACCAAATATTTGTTTAGCCCTCTGGGCTGCAAGTCGAAGTTTAAAAGATGCATTTGCTTTTAATCAAAAATATACTCTCTTAATGGTACTTATTATTGCTTATTTTAGCGTGAATTTATCACAAACAAGGGGAGAAATTAGTTTAATGAATGATATCGTTGGTCAAATAGGTTTTTATATTATGTTTGTCTATATTCCAATCATGTTTTTTCTAACTTTAATCATTCGAAAAGTTCGTAAAGGAAGGGAGGAAAATTCATGAAAAAATTCTTCCTTTTAGTTTTTATCCTTCAATTAATATTAACAGGTTGTGTGGAAAAGGAAATAATCGATGATGTAAATCTGATTACTGTTACTGGTTTTGATAGTACGGAAGATAATCAAATTAAAGGAACTGCTATTATTAATACCTATTTGAAGGATCAGCCTGTACAGGATTATCAATTAGAGGGAAAGTCTGATATGAGTAGAGATGTAATATCTGAAATGCAAAAAAAATCCCCAGATCCACTAGTTTTAGGAAAGCTTCAAATTGTTTTATTTGGTGAATCATTATCAAAATCTGGTGTAACGGATCTTGTTGATACACTACAACGTGATGCGTCAATCAGTGAAAGACTTCTTTTAGCAGTTACGAGAGGGGATTCTAAAAATATTTTAGAAGCAGACTTTGGAACTCAAGGTGCTTCCAGATTTTTATCAGACTTAATCATGCAAAATACATTATATCGTGATTTACCAAGGTCAAATTTACATTTGTTTTTGTTTCAATATTATTCCAAAGGTCAGAATCCATATTTGCCTATTCTTAAAAATAATAATAATAGAATTGAAATTGACGGCTTAGCATTATTTGATAATGTAAAGCTAGTTGGTGAAATATCAAATGAAAAATTACTTTTCTTTAAGGTATTAGCAGATCAATATTCGAAAGGTTCATATACCTTACAAATTCCAGAGTCTGGAGAAAAAGCAGGGATTAAGAGTATATCAACTTCAAGAAAGTTAAAATTAGTCTCGACTGAGCCACTTAAAGTAGAAATTTCTGTACATATAGAAGGTTTTATTCATGAATATTCAGGAAAGAAGATCACTCCAAAAATTGTTAAAGACGTTAGAAAATCTTTTAAGGATGAAGTAGAAAAGGAATCTATAGCACTAATTGAGAAATTTAAAGAATTAAAAATTGACCCGCTAGGAATTGGCGATGATATTCGCTCACAATCACGAGGCTTTAACATCGATGAGTGGCGAGATAGGATTCCAGAATTAACCGTAGATGTCAAAGCTGACGTTGTCATTTCGGAAACAGGTGTAATCGATTAGCCTTAATGTCAATCTATTTTAGATGAACTCTCCTAAATGCTTGCGTATTCCAATAATATTTTGATGCCTTGTCTCATATGTTTTAAATATGGACTAGTTTAATATGAGGGGACGACATCATGAATTCATTTGTTAAAGGTACATTATTGCTTGTGATAGCAGCCTTTTTTGGAGAGTGTCTTGAGTTTTTTGTTAATATGATTTTGGCTAGAGAGTTAGGGGAGGAAGGAATGGGCTTATATATGACTATACTTCCGATGATCTTTTTTGTCGTCATTATTGCCAGTTTAGAGCTTCCAATTTCAATTTCGAAATTTATTGCTGAGAAACAACGTGAAACACATTACCATATGCTAAAGCATACGATTTTTTTAACCTTATTATTTACAATTGTTTTTGTCATAGCTACTACACTGCTTATCCCATATATACCAGTTTTTCAAGGATATCATCCTTACGTAAAGTGGTTGGTTGTACTACTCATTCCAATTGTTTCATTCTCTTCGATTGCAAGGGGTTATTTTATGGGAGTGCAGCATATGGGAAAGATTGCATTCTCTAATTTTATTAAAAAGGTTGGCCAGCTTTTACTTTTATATTGGGTATATCAAACCTTCCAATTTGATTTACAGATGGCATTACTAATTGCCTTAGCAACTCTAATAGCAAGTGAACTTCTTGTATGCACCTATTTAGTTGCTGTATACTTTCTTCAATATCAAATGTTACGAAAAGAACCTAAGCAATTTATAAAAGGAAAAAAGGTGAGAAAAGCACTATTTGCAGTTTCTTTTCCAACAACTGGATTAAGGCTGTTCCATTCATTTACACATGCTATCCAGCCGTTTTTAGTAAAAGCAGCATTAATTGGTGCTGGGTTTTCAAGTGTAATGGCAAATGAACATTATGGAATGCTTGCAGGAGTGGCAATGTCGATTGGCTTTTTCCCTGCATTTATTGGCCATTCTTTAATGATCATGCTTATACCGAATGTTTCTGAAGCATATGCAAATAATGATTCTAGCAAGCTAATTCGTTTATTAAAGCAGGCAATGATGATTACGATGGTGTACGGTACAATTGCTGTTGTTGCTATGTATATGTTTGCAGAGCCTTTAACACATTTATTTTTTGAGTCAACCTCAGCTTCATTTTACTTAAAACTACTTTGGCCATATTTTCTCTTTCATTTCTTTATTATTCCAATGCAAGCTTATTTAATTGGATTAGGTCTAGTAAAGGATGCGCTCTTTCATACGATATGGTCGCATGTGATATCATTTGGAATGATGTATGTATTGGGGTCATTAGAGTTTCTACATATGAAAGGAATCATTCTAGGTATGAACATGGGTGCTGTGCTCATGATGCTAATGCATTATGTTACAATCTGTAGAAAATTAGGAATTAGTGTATACTTCATGAAAAGAAAATTTACATATTAATTTTTGGTAGATGGTGAGCGTTATGGCGAACCGTCTTTTTGTTCTTCAGGAAATAATAAAATTCTTGTCCCGTGAAGTGCTTTGAAATCCAACTTAGCGCCCAGAGGAAAATTATGATTATTGAAGGTAATGTGAATAGTTCTAATCGAATTGTATGTTAAGTTCAATTTAGAAGAAACTAAGAATTAGTTGTTGATAAATTATTGTCAAAAGGGTGATAGAACTGAGTAAAAAATTGTTGATAAGCATGATCTTGAGTTTTCTTATAAGTAATTTGTTTATTTCATCAGAAATTGTCGATGCAGCTGAAAATAGGTTTGTGATTGAAGGGGAAAAGGCAGTTGATTTCACATTAAAAACAGTTGATGGGAAAGTATTCAATTTATCTGATTATGCTGGGAAAATTGTTATTGTGAATTTTTGGACTACTTGGTGTACATATTGTCAAGAAGAAATGGAAGAGCTCATTAAATTTCGGAAAGAGGCTAATTCATTAAACGTTGAGCTTTTAGGTGTGAATGTTACATCATCAGAACAAAGTGAAAAAGCAGTCATTCATTTTGTTAAAGGCATCGATCTTCCATTTCAAGTTGGACTAGATGTGCATGGGGAAGTTTCAAAGACTTATCAAATAATCGGGATACCGACAACCTTTATTATTGATAAAAAGGGGATTGTTAAAAAAAAGCTGATAGGGCCAGTTACCTCAGATATGCTCAAAGAATTGATTACACAGTAATAATGTAAATGGTAAATTGAAGAGCTAGAAGATCGAAGTCAACACCTTCGATCTTCTGGCTTTTTTATTTTGAATTTAGAAAAATTACAAAATGTGGATATTGCGGAGGTTCAACTGCGAGTCTACATAGAACTCCATGTGCTCTTCGTGGTGTTATTATCATATATTAAGCACTCTTTACGCTTTGGTTTTATCGAACTTTTCCAAGCTTCATTCATTATACTAAAGGGTATGGTTTAGAGTAACGCTCTCCTATTAATATCGAAAAGTAAAATTCATAAAATGTCTGATTGGTCATTACGAAAAACAACTGAGAAAAGTTATCATTAATTATAATAATTATTATTTAGTAATTATAATAATTATTATTTTAAAATATAAGTTTGTTTGGTATAATTAAAAATATATTAAATAATTCAATGGATTTATTCAATTTCCTGTGTTTTATATCTAAATATTGAAATGATTATAGTGAATTCTATTCTCAATTAGAGGGAGTGATTTTAATGGAACTAAACAGTGTTGGTCAAATAACAAATTCAGTTCAGTCAAATAAAGACAGTGGGCTTTTTGCGAAATGGAGCGAACAGATTGAACTTATAAATGCGATTATTTCAGGGATCCTTATTGGATTCGGGTGGTTCTTTGAAAGCCAAGGGAATGATACAGTTGCGATACCGTTGTTTATATTAGCATTTGTAATTGGTGGCTATGCAAAAGCGAAGGAAGGTATTGAAGAAACCATTGCAGAAAGAAACTTAAATGTTGAACTGCTAATGATATTTGCGGCAGTTGGCTCAGCTATGATTGGATATTGGACGGAAGGAGCCATCTTAATCTTTATCTTTGCGTTAAGCGGTGCACTTGAAACGTATACGATGAATAAAAGTCAGCGAGAAATTTCTGCATTAATGAGCCTTCAGCCTGAAGAGGCCCTTTTGATTGAAAATGGAAATGAAAGGAGAGTCCATGTATCTTCATTACATATTGGAGATACAATCCTAGTAAAACCTGGAGAAAGAATTCCGACAGACGGAATTATCGTTACGGGGAAAACGAATATCGATCAATCAGCCATAACTGGTGAATCAATGCCTGTTGAAAGAGAGAGTAATGATGAAGTATTTGCAGGAACTGTGAATGGGAACGGTTCGATCACAGTAACAGTAACGAAAAAAAGTACAGAAACAATGTTTCAAAAGATACTGGATCTTGTTCAATCAGCTCAATCAGAAAAATCACCATCACAACAATTTATTGAAAAATTTGAAGGAACATATGTAAAAACAGTATTAGCGCTTGTTGCGATCATGATGGTGCTCCCACATTTCGCATTAGGTTGGAGCTGGAACGAAACGATCTATCGAGCACTTGTATTAATGGTAGTAGCTTCACCTTGTGCGTTAGTTGCCTCGATTATGCCGGCTACTTTATCGGCAATATCTAATGGAGCTAGAAATGGACTTTTATTTAAGGGAGGAGTTCATTTAGAACAATTAAGTAAAACAAAAGTTGTTGTGTTCGATAAAACTGGTACGTTAACAAAAGGGGAACCTACAGTAACAGATATAATCGTTTCGGACACAGTGGATGAAGACTCATTTTATGAGGCTGTCCTATCAATTGAAAACCAATCAAATCATCCATTAGCAAAAGCGATCGTTGCAAAAATACAAAAGGATTATCCAAAGCGAATAGCGAATATGACTTCAGTGGATGAAAAATCAGGTTTTGGAGTTATTGCTGTTTTGGATGACATAAATTGGAAAATTGGAAAAGCAGACTTTGTAGGTCGTCTAGAAGCATTAGAGTATGAAAATGCAGTAAGTGAGAAGCTTGCAGAGGAAGGGAAAACAATTGTCTATGTTGTTCGTGAAGAACAAATTGTCGGACTTTTAGCCCTAAAAGATGTTGTTAGAGAAGAAGCGAAATCTACTATCCATACATTACGACAAAATGGAATTAGAACGATTATGCTTACAGGTGATAGCAAGTCAACTGCTGAAGCAATTGCAAAAGAATTGCAGATTGACCACTTTATTAGTGAGTGCTTACCAGAAGATAAAGTAAATGAGATTAAAGAACTGAAAGAAAAATATGGTAATGTTACGATGATTGGGGATGGAATCAATGATGCTCCAGCTCTTGCTACATCAGATGTAGGTATTGCGATGGGAGAAGGGACAGATGTTGCCCTTGAAACAGCGGATATTATTTTAATGAAAAATGAACTATCTAAGCTTACAAAGGCTGTTAAGCTGTCGAAAAAGATGAATCGTATAGTAAAGCAGAATATAGTTTTTTCAATGGCTGTTATTGCGCTACTTATTTGCTCGAATTTTATCCAAGTATTAGATCTTCCATTAGGTGTAATCGGTCATGAAGGAAGTACAATTCTTGTTATCTTAAATGGCCTACGTTTACTAAGAGGGAATTAAAAAGCTACAGCGCAAAAAAGGACTGCGATCATGGTAAGTCCTTTTTGTGCTTTTTAGTTTTATTTAGCTCTTTCTTAATAGGCAGTAAAACCTCCACTGATTGAAGACTCGCTTAATTTAAGATTCAGTAGCGGAGGGAGTAGAAGTTGTTTCTTCTTCATCAGGTCTTTTGCTGACAATAATATAAGAAATGACAAAACAGCAAAAACCAAAGATCCAGCCAAACACTGTACTATAATAAAAAGTATCAATTAATGACATACCGATAATCGGAGAGATAAATCCAATAATACAAAGAATCGGAACCAAGTGACGTTTTACCCATTGAAGCACGAACAACAACTCCTTAGTAGGAAGAAAGATAGATGTATAGAGGTTGTTCAAAAAGTCCGAGAATCAGCAATAAAGCCTCTGAATATAGTCTTCTATTTTGCTACTTATGTACAAGCAATAGTGGTCTTTCTTCCTGAAAGTATTCAGTCCTATTTTCAGGACTGCAAGCACCTCCAACAAATAGAAGTAGCTACACAGAGCTACAAACTCTTGAGCTCCTCGGCTCTTTTGTACTCCCTTTATAAAACACTCATGTATAGTAGATATTATACAAGAAAAAAATTATTTCGAGTACATAAGAAATATTAAAAACATGTTACAAATGTACTGTTTTAATTAAAAATAGGTAAAATTGAACTTCTTTGCCAAAGAGTGACAAAGTTGCTTGCGCTTTTGTTCTTACCCAATTTCCTTGTTGTATTTAATATCCTGTTTCAAGATTAAATCTGCTGTTAGTTGTCCGGATAAAGTAACCATGGGGATTCCTCCACCTGGATGTGTTGATCTACCAACAAAGTATAAATTTTTTAAAAGCTTACTTCTACTTGGGATTTTAAAGCCGCCATTCTTTTTACGGTCTGATACAACTCCATATAAGGAGCCCCCGTTTGCACCATAATCTTGTTGGTAATCGTTGGGGGTTAATGTGTATTCATATTCTATATTTTCTTTAAGTCCTTCGATTCCCATACGTTCTAGCTTATTTAGAATGATGTGACGGTATTCGTCTTTCTTTTCAGCCCATGTTTCGCCTTTTTTTAGTGAAGGCACATGAGTTAATACGTAAAGATTTTCTTTCCCAATGGGTGCTTGGTTTGGATCTGTTTTAGCTGAAATACCAACATAAATAGTTGGATCTGTAGCAGGTATTCCTTCTGTGAAAATTTGTTGGAACTCCTTCTTTTGAGATTCAGAAAAGAAAAAATTATGATGTGCTAAATGCGAATATGACTTGTTTACACCTAATAGTAATAAGAGTCCTGAAACCGTAGGTGAAAATTTTTCTTGCTCATTGTTTTCCTCAGGAGTTATTGGATGGTTGTTTAATAGTGTGTTATAAGTGGGAACTGCTTCCAAATTGGATACAACAATGTCTGCTTCAAATAACCGTCCGTTTTCAAGCTCGATCGCTTGTGCGTGAGAATTATGTGAAACTATTCGTTTTACTTTTGAATTAAGATGGATATTTACTTGCAGTTCATGAAGTATTTTTGAGAGTGCTTCAGCAATTTTAAACATCCCACCTTCGACATAATAAATACCTAAGCCAAGATGAATATGTGCAAACTGTGATAAGCTAGCAGGTGCTTGATAAGGTGATGAGCCGCTCTGCATAATTAAATAATTAAAAAGCTGCTGTATCTTTTTATTCTTAAAAAATTTCTTTGTACTCTGATTCATTGTTTTCATTGGGTCCATCGATAGCATATCTTTTACACTTAGAATTGAACGTAAGTCTTGGATACCCTCTATACTTTTTTTATATGTACTTTTTAGATGATAGTCATACATTTTGTTGCAGTAATGCAAATAATTGAAAAGTTCACTGGCATCTTCTTTACACAAAGACTGAAGCTGATTAATCATCTCTGGCAAATCGCTTGTTAAATTAATCGATGTTCCATCTTCAAAAAAAGTTTTCTTTTGTGGTTCAATTCTTTTTATGGTTATGTAATCTGATAGCTTTCGATTAGCATTAAGGAAGAGATGTTCTAATACCCATGGCATGGTAAGAATTGATGGTCCTGTATCAAAAGTATACCCCTGTCCACAGTGTGAATTAAGTTTACCACCAAGTCGCTTACCTTTTTCAAGGATCGTGACTTCATAATTATCTACAGCAAGGCGAATTGCAGCTGACATTCCACCTAAACCACCACCAATAATAATTACCTTCTTTTTAATTTTAAAAACCTCCTATCATTTGATATGGAATGATTGACAATTCGGGGGAATGGTTAAAGAATAGGTATAGTTAGAAATCTAACTTCAATCATAAATAGAAGTAAATCATCACTTCACGATGGAGTAATCTGCTTTCAACTTTCTATTTTGTCCATCATTTTGGGAAACTAAACAAGAAAGATTATCGATATGTCAGAAACCCTTTTATATAGGGAGTTATAGTGTCAAGTGTGAACTAAGAATAGTGATGAATCCTGGACTAGAGCCTTCCTGATGAATCAGTTTTTTCTAATCAACTCTAGATGTGATATCATTATATTAATATAGTTTGAAAGGTAGTGGAAATGTGCAAAAGCGTCTTACTAAACTTACGAATTGGTTAAAAGAGAATGAAATTGATATGTGTTTTATTCAATCTAAGGAAAATGTCTTTTATTTAACAAACTTTTATACTGATCCACATGAAAGATTAATGGGGTTATTTTTGTTCAAAAATACTGAGCCGTTCTTCGTTTGTCCGCAAATGGAAGCTAGTCAAGCGAAGGATGCAGGCTGGGATTATCAGATTGTAGGCTATGGTGATCATGAAAATCCATGGGATTTAATACAACAAATTGTTATAAAACAGAAACTATCTATTCAAACACTAGCGATTGAAAAAGAAGTAACATCGTATAGTAGAGTTGAAAGCTTGCTACAAATTATAAAACCTGGTCAAGTTGTACCTGTTGAAAATATTTTGAATGAGCTTCGTGTTATTAAAGATGAAAAAGAAGTTTCGATCTTAAAACAAGCTGCAGAACTTGCAGACTATGGGGTTCAAGTTGGGATTAATGCTCTTAAAGACGGTGTATCCGAAATGGAAGTTCTTGCTACAATTGAGTACGAACTAAAGAAAAAGGGTATCCGTGAAATGTCCTTTTCAACAATGGTGTTATTTGGAGAAAAATCAGGTCAACCCCATGGGAATCCAGGGGGAAAGATGTTAAGTGATGGGGACTTTGTTTTATTTGATCTCGGTGTTATCCTTGATGGCTATTGCTCGGATATTACGAGGACATTTGTTTATAAATCACATACTGAACAACAAAGGCAAATCTATGAAACAGTGTTAAAAGCGCAATTAGCTGCACTACAAGCAAGTAAAGCAGGAAATCGTATCGGTGAGCTTGATTCACTTGCAAGAGCAATTATAACTGATGCAGGATATGGAGATTATTTCCCTCATCGTCTAGGACATGGTTTGGGGATAAATGTTCATGAATATCCGTCAATGAGTCATACAAATGACGAGGTACTAAAGGAAGGCATGGTGTATACAATCGAACCTGGAATATACATACCGACTATTGGTGGAGTTAGAATTGAAGATGATGTGCTCATTACTAAGAATGGATTTGAAACATTAACAAAATTTTCAAAGGAGTTTACTATTATTAAATAATCGTAATTAGTGTTCTGAAGGGGAAAAGTATATTGAGAAAATGGATAATCGTAGTCATCATCTTAATGCTTAC
This sequence comes from Metabacillus bambusae, assembly GCF_017497975.1. Classification (GTDB taxonomy): domain Bacteria; phylum Bacillota; class Bacilli; order Bacillales; family Bacillaceae; genus Metabacillus; species Metabacillus bambusae. The sequence goes on from NZ_JAGDEL010000023.1 coordinate 88,514, forward strand.
ATCTGGTTGTTCACTTCAACAAAATGATTCTCGTTTTATTGCCGCTGAAGTATTAAGAGTTGTAGATGGTGATACAGTAAATGTACAAATCAATGGGAAAGAGGAAACAGTAAGACTTTTATTAATTGATACACCTGAAACAGTTCATCCTTCTAAACCAGTACAACCATTTGGTCCCGAGGCTAGTAGCTTTGTAAATGAGTTGTTGAATGGAGCAAACGTTCAATTAGAGATGGATGCTGGTGAACGTGATAAATATGGGAGACTGCTAGCCTATGTATATATTGACGATCAAATGGTCAATGAAATGCTGCTTGAAAAAGGTTTAGCCAGGTTAGCTTATGTTTTTGAGCCAAATACAAAATATGTTGACGATTTTTCTGCAATTCAAAAGAAGGCACAGCAACAGAGGATTGGAATTTGGAGTATTGAGAATTATGCAACAGACCAAGGCTTTGCAGATAATGAGATTCAAGAAAATAGAAATGAAGAAACTGTAATAGCACCTGAAGGCTGCACAATTAAAGGAAACATTAATTCCAAAGGGGAGAAGATATATCATACAGAAGAATCCCCTTCTTATAAAGTTACAAAGCCTGAAGAAATGTTTTGTTCTGAAGCAGAAGCAATTTCAGCAGGTTACCGAGCAGTAAAAAGATAAATGTAACGTAAAAAAGAGGATGACACATTAGTAATGGTGCTTCCTCTTTAGTTTGTCTACACAGTCATTTTAGCATTTTTAATACCAAGTGTACTCGGTGTTTCACTTGGTCTACCAATATAATATCCTTGACCTAAATGAACACCGAGCAATTTTAAATAATCATATTCACCCTTCTGTTCAATCCCCTTAGCAAGGACACAAACATTTAGCTCATTAGCAACTTGAAGAATATCTTTTAAAAAAGTTTGTTTATCCTTGTTAAGATGACATTCTTGAATAAACTTCTTATTAATACTTAAATAATCTGGTTGAATTGTTGATAGCTTGTCTAAAGTAGAGAAGTTTGAGCTAACATCATCAAGTGAAACCTTCATTCCATGATCTTTATATGTTTTTAGGATGTTTATTAAATGATTTAAATCTACAATATTCTCTGTTTCTGCTACTTCAAAAACAAGATCGTCAGGCGAAACTTTGTATTTCTCGACAATTTGATAGGTTTGTTTGAGACAAAGTTCTGGATTAGAAATAGAAGACGGAATAAAATTAATAAAGCTTTTAATCCCTTTTGGGAGTTTATTGTAGCGTCCTTGTATAGCAACCTCTTGAGCTTTCTGATCTAAAAGAGATAGCATATTTGTTTTTTTAGCCACCTCGAATAATTGACTTGGGAAAATCGATTGATCCTTTACACGAAGCAGGGACTCATAACCTAAAATTGATTCATTTTCCAAGGTTACAATCGGTTGAAGAAAACTGATAAATTCTCCGTGTTTAATAATATCTACAGTATTTTCATGGAATGTATGTTCATAAATCGTTTTCAATGAATATATGTCAAATGAGTCTGGGAGTTCCTCTTGATGAATAGATCCTTCGTATGTAGAAATATTATCCATTTCATAGTGGATGAATGAAAGGTATTCTTTAAGATCTCCTTTCGTTTTATAAGCAATACAATAGTGGGTAGATGTTATTTGAGAAAAATATAGATTATTTAAAACCTCAATTAATTTCATGTCATTATTCGGAAAAACGGAAAAATATCCTTCAGGATAGATTGAAAGAGGTTGAAAATTTGAATGACAATTAACGTCCAACTATATCCCCTCACTTCTCTAAATATTTGATTTTTCTAATTTTATCAAATTTTATCCAAAAGTAAAACGATTACATCTATGAAGGGTCATTAATGTGCACTTAGTTGTGCGAATTATTATTCAAGAACCGTGTCAGATAACCGTTAACTCTCAATTATTTCTAAAAGTTTACAATTTGGTAACAAAATTTTTATTTAAAATTTTGTTTATATTAAAGAATTCCCCTTTTAAAAGTTCTTTTCTAAGAGATTGTTGCTTTTAAAACAAAAACTATTTCAGGTTGATTGGAGCGGATTACGAGACTCCTGCGGGAGAAGAGGGGACAGGTGAGACACATGCAGGTGTTTACGACGAGGAGGCTCACCCGCCCTCCCCGCGGAAAGCGAGCATCTCTCGCTGCAATCAACCACACCGCATTACTTGGTAAATAGCAACAAAGTTTACGAAAACAGCATTTTTTAATGTAGGAAAAACTTTATCTAAATAGTTTAGAAAGCTATGAACAGGAAACGATATAGTGAGACTCCCATTAGTAAGGTTTAACTACGCTATAAATTGGGATATAGTAATTTCAATATACATATTTTGAACCAAAACGATAGTGAAGGCCTATAATAACGTAACTGCTTTTAATTAATAAGGAGGCAATTTTATGAAGAAAATTGCAGTTTTAACAAGTGGAGGAGATTCACCTGGTATGAATGCTGCCATCCGTGCAGTTGTTAGGAAAGGAATTTATACTGGTTTAGAGATATATGGTGTTTACTATGGTTATGCTGGTCTAATGGAAGGCAATATAAAAAAGCTTGAATTAGGCTCTGTTGGTGACATTATTCATCGGGGTGGGACAATTCTGTATTCATCAAGATCGGAAGAATTTAAAAAAGATGAATCACAACATAAAGCAATCAAGCAACTTAGAGAACTTGGGATTGAAGGACTTGTTGTCATTGGTGGGGATGGTTCATATCGAGGCGCTGCAAAACTAACTGAAAAGGGTTTTCCTTGTGTTGGTTTACCAGGAACGATTGATAATGATATACCAGGGACTGATTACACAATTGGGTTTGATACAGCATTAAATACTGTTATAGGAAGTATTGATAAAATTCGTGATACAGCGACATCACATGATCGAACATTCATTATTGAGGTTATGGGAAGACATGCAGGTGATATTGCTCTTTTTTCAGGTCTTGCAGTAGGTGCTGAAACAATATTAATTCCCGAACGACCTTATGTAATTGACGACGTTGTTCAGAAACTTCAAAAAGGGATTGAACGTGGGAAAAAGCATTCCATAATTGTCCTTGCAGAAGGTGTAAGTTCTGCTAATGATCTCTCAAATGAATTAATGGAAAAGTACAAATTAGAAACACGAATTTCTGTGTTAGGTCATATTCAACGTGGTGGTTCTCCAACAGGCTTTGATCGTGTCTTGGCTTCTCGTGTAGGGGCACGAGCAGTTGAATTATTGGTAGAAGGAAAAGGGGGACGTGCGATCGGAATGCAAAAGCAGGAAATTGTTGACCACGATATTATTCAAATACTTAAGCAAAAAGATGCTCTTCCAGAAGGTGTTTATACGTTATCACAACAATTATCGATTTAGGAATGGAAAATGGAAAGAAGCTGACTTTTGATTAGTCAGCTTCTTTTTAGTTGGTTCATTAAAATTATAAGTTGTTTTCGCAAACTTTGTTGCTTTTTACCAAGTAATGCGGTGTGGTTGATTGCAGCGACAGTTGCTCGCTTTCCGCGGGGCGGGCGGTGAGCCTCCTCGGCGTAAAAACGCCTGCATGAGTCCTGTCCCGCTGCTCCCTCAGGAGTCTCGCAATCCGTTCCAATCAACCTGAATTAGTTTTTGCTTTAAAAGCAACAATCTTTTAGAAAACAGCCAAATTATAAAACCCTCAAATTAATGTTCAGTCTTACAATTGTTTAGTATAATTATGTAAACATGTTTTGGTATCATTAAAGCTGCAGTTTAGATGAAACGAATATGATGAGTGAAGCATTCCAATTGTTTGACGCATTTAAGATATAAGCCCTTCCTCTCTTATATCGATACGGCTCCTAGGCCGCGCCACTAAACACTAGCGTCTGTAGGTATCTTCTTGAAGTCATCATTTCGTAGCGCGCTACTTATGTAATACCCTCGTTTTTCTTGAGAAAACCTATAATTCAATATTCATAACTTTTCTTTACAATATGTGTTTAACGCTGAGGTGTTACTAATTGAAAATCCAGAATAACTATTTAATAATGAGCTGACTAACTAAACAACGTTAGCCAGCTTTTCAATTTTGCTTTAAGTGATAAATGATGTTAGAAGTATTGAAAGAAAAAATTGGTAGGTACTTCAGGAGGGATGTAGCATGTAAAGCATCATGCGAAGTAAACCGTGTATTTGTCTATTTTAAGATACTTTAGTTTTTTTACTCCAGCTAGCTGATAAAATTTGCTCTAATGAAAAGCTACGAATTTGATTGCGTAAATAACAATATGCGACTATTTTTTCTTTGCTTATTCTTCTCACCAAAACCTTTCTTTGTGAAAACTCCCCACATTTTGATAAATAAATAATTTCAATAGGTACCTGATTTTCTAAGCTAAGTTTTAGATATTGTTTCAACAAATTCACCTCCCATACATATCTAGTTTTATTATACACGAACGTACATTCTTTTATGCAAAAAAAACGAAAATACGTTCGTGTTTTTGAATTTAGTTTAATTTTTATGAGGTAGCAAGGCGCTTACTCATTTCTTATTAAGTTTTGCCATATTTTCCAGTTTGAGAACGTATGATGATAAAAGGAATATACCTGGAATTAGTTAGGTATTCAACTTCCTCATGTTAAAGAGTTGAAAGGGGAGAATGAAGATGACTGAACAGGAAAAAGTAAAGTTAATACAAGAAATCTCAGAGGATATCATTCGAATTTCTGTAAAAGATCTAAAAGGTAAGAATAAAAGTGACCATGAAAAGGCGGTTGAATTATTAGCAAGGGCATTATATGATTTTTCTGCACTATATTTATCACCACAGTCGGTTCATGAAGAAGCACTGAAGGGAACGGTTGCCAAAGTGAAAATTGCTTTTAATATATTAGATCGAATGAAAAAAACAAATGTTGTCGTAACAAGAATAAACACATGATAAAATTGGTTATTTGGTTGTACGAAAGCGGTATATTTAAGCTGTTACTTAGGATGAAATAACTAAATAAGAACATATGTTCCATTAGTGGTTAAGTTTATGATACAATTAATTTGCAGTCAACTAGATCAAACAAGCCCCTTTTGAAAGGGGGTGATGCTTGTTGACAATATATGAAAGCTTAATTGTTATGTTTAGTTTTGCTTCATTAATTGTGACGATTTTAGCTTTTTCACAAAAAAAATAGACCTTGGATAGGTCTGCTAATCTTATGTGTGATCTAATTGTGACTGCAGACTGTGGATGCGGCAACATCCACGGTCAATATTACATATATTATATCATATCGAGAAATATGATTCAGTAAAGATCTGTAAAATGAAAAAGACGGATTAATCCGCCTTTTTACAAAAGATTTATTTGTTTTTCTTTTTTTGCTTTTTAGGTGTCATTTCATTTGAGAATTCAGTTTCCATAGCTTGATTCTGTTGTTGTTGAAATTGTTGTTCTTTACTATCATTACTTTTCTTCAATTGATTTCACCTCCGAAAATAACTATTTTTAACCCGCTCATAAGTGTTAGTTAAAACTTAAAGAAATATACGTATTAGTTTAAATTTAATTTTTCAATTAGTGGCGAAAAATTATATTCGATATCAAAAAACATAGGTGAGTTCTCGTCGTTATATAAAATGATTTTACCCTGTTCTTTTGTAGTAGGGTTATATAATAGTAAGACTTCGCTCACAATATCTTCAAACCATTTATTTTTTATTTTTAGTGATTTTGTTAAAGGTATTTTTATTAAGTAACCCTGCTTTGGGATTGGGTTTGCTTGCACAGTTACCCGTGTTATTGATTTGATTGCTTTCTCTACATCTTTATCTACTTCTTCAGTACTATCGAGCTCCTTTATTATTGTACTAGTCTCAATATCTAAAACTTTAATCGTTTCATCTGATGCAGCAATCGTTTTGATATTTAAAAATAAGCTAATGCAAAAAAGGAATAGAATGATTTTTATGCATTTTCTCAAATTAATCACCTCGTTTATACCATTCCCTATAAATTCCACCTTACATGTGTAAATTTTGGCTAATTAAAATGTAAAAGAATAGGTCAAACCTCTTTCGTTAGTCTTTTTAACTCAAATAATTGTCAAGGGGTTTTTTTACTATTTTTTTCTACAAAAAGTGACAAATTCATTGACGTTCCTTGTTAACTTATGTACGATAAATAAGATTCAATGAAAAGGAGCTGTGGATTTCGTGAAGGAGTCCTTTGAAATAAAAAAATCACTAAATAACAATGTTTTAATTGCCAGGCATAATTCGTACGGTGAAGCTGTTTTAATAGGTAAAGGAATTGGTTTTGGGAAAAAGCAAGGCGATATCATTGAGGATTCTGGATATGAAAAAATGTTTGTGCTAACCAATCAGAAGGAGCAGGAACAATACAAAATGCTATTATCAGATATTGATGAGGACATGCTTGATGTTGTTCAAGATGCGATCCAATATATTTCTGAACGGGTTGAGCAGCCACTAAACGAACATATTCACATCTCATTAACTGATCACATAACATTTGCTTTAAAGCGTTTACAGCAAGGCATGGATCTGAAAAATCCATTCTTAGTTGAAACGAAATCTCTTTATCCCTTTGAATTTCAGCTTGCTAAAGAAGTTATCGAACGAATTAATCAAAGACTAAATGTACAGTTACCTGATGGTGAAATAGGGTTTATCGCATTACACATTCATAGTTCTATTTCAAATAAGCCCCTATCAGAAGTCAATCAGTACTCACAATTAATTAGTAAATTAACAGATGTCATTGAGGAATCATTAAAAATTGTAGTTGATCGAGAAAGTGTTAACTATTTAAGGCTAATTCGACATCTTCGTTATACAATTGAAAGGGTTAACTCTGGCGAAACAGTAGCAGAACCAGAAAAATTAGCTTTTTTGTTGAAAAAGGAATATCCGTTGTGCTACAATACTTCTTGGAAAATGATTAAAGTAATGCAACAGTCATTGAAAAAACCTGTTTATGATGCAGAGGTTGTTTATTTAACAATGCACTTATATCGTCTAACTAATAAATAAAAAAATAAATGTAACCGATATTATTCACGTGTTACTGATACGATCAGGCATGAGTGAACAAGAGGTGTTTTTATTTGCTATTTTGGGGAAGTATACCTATTAGCAGATAAATCTCTGTTCACCATGCCTTTTTTATTTGTTTTTAGACATCTGTCTAGGTTGTAAACGGTTAAAGCACAAAGTGATTTTACTATTTCATTGTTGTTTTGTTGCTCTTTGTCATCACAATATATATGGAGGTTATCAACATGTTTAAAAATGCTTTCGGCGTCCTTCAAAAAATAGGACGTGCTCTAATGTTGCCGGTTGCATTATTACCAGCTGCCGGACTTTTATTGGCATTGGGTAATGCTTTACAAAATGAAACTTTAACTAATCTTGCTCCATTTTTAACTAGCGATTGGGTTGTTTTAATTGCGAGTGTAATGGAAAACGCAGGTAATATCGTATTCTCAAATCTACCTGTTTTATTCGCCGTTGGGGTTGCAATTGGTCTTGCTAACGGAGATGGTGTTGCTGGTATTGCTGCTTTAATCGGATATTTAATTATGAATGTTACGATGAGCAGTATTTTAAAAGGCTTGGGTGTAATGCCTACAGATTCGGCAGCATTAGCAGAGTTTTTAGCAAGTCATAGTGCTGCTTATGGAAATGTACTTGGTATCCCAACATTGCAAACAGGTGTTTTCGGTGGGATTATTGTTGGTGTTTTAGCATCCTATATGTACAATAAATTCTTTACAATTGAATTACCACAATACTTAGGCTTCTTTGCCGGAAAACGATTTGTTCCAATTGCAACAGCAGCCTCAGCTGTATTACTTGGAATTCTCATGTACTTTGTATGGCCACCAATTCAATCTGGCTTAAATGCATTCTCAACAAACTTGTTAGATGCAAATAGAACGTTAGCTGCTTTTATTTTCGGTGTGATTGAACGTTCATTAATACCATTCGGTTTACATCATATTTTCTATTCGCCATTCTGGTTTGAATTTGGTTCTTATGTGAACGCTGCTGGTGATACTGTGCGTGGTGACCAGACGATATTCTTCAACCAAATTAAAGATGGTGTACAAGATTTAACTGCGGGAACATTTATGACTGGTAAATTCCCATTCATGATGTTTGGATTACCTGCTGCTGCATTAGCAATTTATCATGAAGCAAAACCTGAGAATAAAAAAGTTGTTGCTGGTTTAATGGGTTCTGCAGCATTAACTTCATTCTTAACAGGTATTACAGAACCACTTGAATTTTCATTCTTATTTGTGGCTCCGGTTTTATTTGGAATACACGCAATTTTTGCTGGTTTATCATTTATGACCATGCATCTATTAGATGTTAAAATAGGTATGACATTCTCTGGTGGACTAATTGACTTCTTACTGTTTGGGGTATTAAACTCACAAACAAATTGGTGGTTAGTAATCCCGGTAGGTTTAGTTCTCGCGGTTATTTACTACTTCGGATTCCGTTTTGCGATCCGTAAATGGAATCTTGCAACACCTGGTCGTGAAGATGCTGATGTCGAAACATCTGATTCGGGTGATTCAAAACCAACAACTGCTGGTGAATTACCAGTCCAAATTTTAGAATCACTTGGTGGTCAAGAAAACATCAAACATCTTGATGCATGTATTACTCGTTTACGTGTAACTGTAAATGATGCAAAAGAAGTAGATAAAAACCGATTGAAAAAGCTTGGCGCATCTGGCGTATTGGAAGTTGGTAATAATATTCAAGCAATCTTTGGACCAAAGTCAGATAACTTGAAAACTCAAATCCAAGATGTAATGGCTGGAAAAAAACCAAGAGTAAATAAAACACATTCTCAAACTCAAGAAGTACAAGAACAAGTTGAAGATGTTGTGGCAGACGGTTTGAAAAATAATGTTGTAGAAGAAACACTTGTTTCACCTCTTACAGGAGAAATAAAGGATATTACTGAAGTCCCTGACCAAGTATTTTCAGGAAAAATGATGGGTGATGGATTTGCAATCTTACCAACAAATGGAACGGTTGTTTCACCTGTTAACGGTAAAATTTTAAATGTGTTCCCTACAAAGCATGCAATTGGGATTCAATCAGACGGTGGAAAAGAAATCTTAATTCACTTCGGTATTGATACAGTAAATCTTAAAGGTGAAGGTTTTGAAACATTTGTTCAAGAAGGTGACATTGTAGAGCAAGGTCAAAAATTGCTTGAAGTGGATCTTGAATATGTGAAACAAAACGCACCAACAGTTATGACACCAATTGTTTTCACTAACCTTAAAGAAGGCCAAACAATAAAACTACAAGCAAAAGGTCATGTAACTGCTAAAGATGAGAACATAATTTCGATTGAACAATAAGGAATAAATACGCCACACTTGTCTTTTGATTCGTGTGGCTGATAAAATAGTATTTTGTAGAATATTGTAACTTAAAGGAGAATGATGAAAAATGGCAGAAAAAACATTCACAGTAACAGCAGAAACAGGAATTCACGCTAGACCAGCAACAGTATTAGTACAAACAGCAAGCAAATTTGATGCAGATGTTAACTTAGAATACAATGGCAAAACAGTTAACTTAAAATCAATTATGGGTGTAATGTCTTTAGGTATTCCTCAAGGCTCTCAAATTAAAATTATTTCATCAGGTGGAGATGCGGAAGAAGCAATCGCAGGTATCGAACAAACACTTAAAAATGAGGGGCTTGGCGAATAATGAGTGCGAACTTAAAAGGGATAGGAGCTTCAGCGGGTATTGCGATTGCAAAAGCGTATCGCTTGGAGGAACCTGAACTTAAGATTGAAAAAAAAGAGATAACAGACAAAGAAGCTGAAAAGCAGCGTTTTGAACAGGCAATCACCCAGTCAAAAGCTGAGCTTGAAAAAATTAAAGAGCATGCTAACCGTGAGTTAGGTGCGGATAAAGCTGAAATTTTCGCTGCTCATTTATTAGTATTAAGTGATCCAGAGTTGCTTAATCCTGTATTGGATAAGGTAAGCACTGAAGGCGTTAATGCTGAATTTGCAATGAAAGAAACGGCTGATATGTTTGTTTCAATGTTTGAATCAATGGACAACGAGTATATGAAAGAACGCGCAGCAGATATCCGTGACGTCACAAAACGTGTAATCGCACATTTGTTAGGTGTTCAAATTCCAAATCCTAGCTTAATTTCTGAGGAAGTTGTGATTATTGCAGAAGATTTAACACCTTCTGATACTGCACAGTTAAATCGTCAATTTGTACAAGGATTTACAACAGATATTGGTGGACGTACTTCTCATTCAGCAATTATGGCTCGCTCAATGGAAATACCAGCAGTAGTTGGTACGAAACAAGCTACATCCAGTATCGAGAATGGTGTCATGGTAATTGTCGATGGACTTGATGGAGATGTAATTATTGATCCTTCATCAGAAGTTATTGCTCAATATGAAGAGAAAAAAGCAAAATACCAAGCTCAAAAAGCAGAATGGGCGAAGCTAGTTAATGAGCCAACTGTTACAAAAGATGGCAAACATGTAGAGCTTGCAGCGAACATTGGCACACCTGATGATGTAAAAGGTGTATTAGAAAATGGAGGAGAAGCAGTCGGTCTATACCGTACTGAGTTCCTTTACATGGGTAGAGATCAGCTTCCAACAGAGGACGAACAATTTGATGCCTATAAAACTGTTCTTGAAAGAATGGAAGGTAAACCAGTTGTTGTTCGTACACTAGATATCGGTGGAGACAAAGAGCTTCCATACTTAAATCTTCCAAAAGAAATGAACCCGTTCTTAGGCTTTAGAGCGATTCGTTTATGTTTAGAAGAACAAGACATTTTCCGTACTCAGCTACGTGCATTATTACGTGCTAGCAGCTATGGTAATTTAAAAATCATGTTCCCGATGATTGCAACTGTCTCTGAATTTAGAGAAGCAAAAGAAATTCTTTTAGAAGAAAAAGAAAAGCTAGTTGCAAATGGTGTACAAGTATCAGATTCAATCGAAATTGGTATGATGGTGGAAATTCCATCTACAGCTGTAATGGCTGATCAATTTGCAAAAGAAGTTGACTTCTTTAGTATTGGAACGAATGATTTGATTCAATACACAATGGCTGCTGACCGTATGAACGAGCGCGTTTCATATTTATATCAACCTTATAATCCAGCGATTTTACGCCTAATTTCAATGGTTATTGATGCAGCACATAAAGAAGGAAAATGGGCTGGTATGTGTGGAGAAATGGCAGGCGATCAAATTGCCATTCCATTATTACTTGGTCTAGGACTTGATGAGTTCTCAATGAGTGCTACATCGATCCTTCCTGCACGTACACAAATTAAAGAGCTTTCTAAAGAGCAAGCTCAAAGCGTAAAAGAAAAAGTTTTAGCAATGAGCACAACTGAAGAAGTTGTTGAATTTGTTAAAGAAACATTCCATATATCATAACATCAAAGGACAGGTTACTAGCCTGTCCTTTTTTATGTTGTTCAAATATTTCTGGGGTACGAAAAGAGTTGCTCTCTGATGAATTTTTCGCTTTTATATTATGAAGCAAGTTGGGGAACCTACCTTAAGAAGGTACATTTTAGGAGGTTGTGTTTCAATGGAAGGAAACAATTTTCAGATTGGTGAAGAGGTATACGTTATTTACAGAAATCCGCATGCTGCCAATGTAGCTAATATTGAAAAGGCAGACATCGTAGAGCATCCTAATAAACCTAAAGAGTTAGCCTTGTTTCTTCACGATGCTTATCACCCTTTAGCTGTCGATGATGCTGTTTTTTCAAGCTTTGATGAGGCTGAAGAGCTATACAATCAATTATTTGATTATCAACAATACGATTAACAGGAAATATTTATTTCGATTAACAAATAGAAGTTAAGCAAAGGTTAATCAAATAGATGTTCTTTTCTATTTAGGAGATGAGATCAAAATGATTAAACCATTTGTACCACAATTAGTATATATTGAGCCTAGGGCTTTAGAATATCCTCGTGGTGTAGAGTTGAAAGAGAAATTTCGGAAAATGGGGCTTGAGATCAGGGAAACAACATCTCACAATCAAGTTCGAAATATTCCTGGTAATAATCATCTTCAGCAATATCGCACAGCAAAGTCTACGCTTGTAGTAGGTGTGAGAAAAACATTAGAATTCGATAGCTCCAAACCTTCAGCAGAATATGCAATTCCACTCGCAACTGGTTGTATGGGTCACTGCCATTATTGCTATTTACAAACAACAATGGGAAGTAAGCCATACATACGGACATATGTAAATGTTGATGAGATCCTTAATCAAGCTCAAAGCTATATGGAAGAGCGTGCTCCACAGATTACCCGTTTTGAAGCATCATGTACTTCAGATATTGTTGGGATCGATCATTTAACACATTCATTAAAATCAGCCATTGAATTTTTTGGTCAAACTGATATGGGAAGATTGCGTTTTGTAACGAAATTTCATCATGTCGATCATTTATTAGATGCAAACCACAATGGAAAAACAAGGTTCCGATTTAGTGTTAATGCTGATTATGTTATTAAGAATTTTGAACCAGGAACCTCATCATTGGATTTACGTATCGAGGCTGCAGTAAAAGTGGCAAAAGCAGGCTACCCATTAGGCTTTATAGTTGCACCAATTTATATCCATGAAAACTGGCAGGAAGGCTACAAAGTATTATTTGAAAAGCTTGATGCCCAACTTCCATCAGATGTAAGAGATGATATCACCTTTGAAATGATCCAGCATCGGTTCACCAAACCAGCCAAACGAGTCATCCAAAAAAACTACCCCAAAACAAAACTTGAATTAAATGAAGAAGAAAGACGGTACAAATGGGGAAGATATGGAATTGGAAAATACATTTATCCAAAAGATCAAGAACAAGAGCTTCGTGAAACACTTGAGGATTATGTCGATCACTACTTTCCGAATGCAAAGGTTGAATATTTTACGTAAAGGCAGGGAGTAGACCTGTCTTTCTTTTATGACTACCGTGTTATCCGACATTTGCTAGGGAAAGTCCCTGTGTAGTGCCTATACACAGTTGACTTTGCTGGTACATTTCTATGTAAATGGATTTTTCCATTCCATCAGCATACCATAATGACAAGAGTCCTCGTCCTCCAAATAATTTTCCACAGGACACAACGGTGTTCTACCACATCGTAATAAGAAAGACATAACTGGATCCTTTAACTTGCCAGTTAATACTGCGTCCACATACTCATTAATCGAGAGATCTTTACTAACTTTATGATAGCCTGGTAACCTTCCTCCTCCTAACAATCTTTCCAAATTTAACGAGATTACAATTTCATACATCGATTGCATTAACCATTTACCCACACCTAATTTCCGATAGGAAGGTGCAACACAAATATCAACAACATACAAAGAATTACCTGTAGGAAGATGATTAGTTATATACCCATTATCTGTGGCCTCCTCCCAAGAATGATTTTGATCGTTATGATCAAAATGAACGATTAATCCTGTCATAGAACCAATAATCTTACCGGCAATTTCAGCACAGATGGCCCCTTCAGGAAATAAGTTCACATGATTTTGTAGCTGGTCTGTATTCCACCATAGCTCAGGAGGAAATGGAGGTGGAAAGCTTTCCTGTTGAATTGCAATTAACTGTTCAAAATCAGTTTGTGTATACTGACGAAAAACGGTCTTAACAGGTATACCATCATTAAATAAATAAAGTTCTTTCCAAAACATTTCAGTTACCTCCAATTAAAAGAATTGTATGAAAAAGGAATAGCAACCTAAGATTTCATTTTCTAATAAGTATTAATTTTCAGGAGACTTTATTTTATGCGTCATTTAGAAAGTGATAAAATAAACGTATCTTTTACATAAGGGGTGTCGGAAAATGAATCTAGGTTTTCAAGGGAAAAACGCAATTGTTATTGCATCAAGCCAAGGATTAGGAAAAGCTATTGCCCAAAAGCTTGCAGCACAAGGTGTAAATGTCATGATATCCAGCCGTGAACAGGAAAAATTAAAAGCTGTAAAAAACGAACTATTGCTTTCTAGTAAAGGGAAAATAGAATATAAGGCGTGTAATATAAAAAATACAAATGATATTAAACTACTCATTGAAGCAACGGTAGACGCATTCGGTTCAATTGATTTCCTTGTTAATAATGCAGGAGGGCCACCAGCTGGAACATTTGAAGAAATGACAGATGATGATTGGCAACATGCCTTTGAATTAAATCTATTAAGTTATATTAGAATTATGAGAGAAGTTTTACCACATATGAAGAAAAACGGAGGGAAAATTGTCAATATTGCCTCATCCTCGGTAAAAGAACCGATTCCAGGATTGATCTTGTCAAATACTTTTCGAACAGGAATAGTCGGCTTAACAAAAACACTAGCAAGCGAGTTTGCTCCATATAATATCTTAATTAATACGGTTGCACCAGGTAGGATTGCTACAGAACGAGTAGCATTTTTAGATGCGAATGCAGCGGAAAAACAAGGAATGACAAAACAAGAAATTGAGGAAAAAATGAAGAAGACGATACCGTTAGGACGATATGGAGAGCCAAGTGAATTTGCAAATTATGTAAGCTTCCTATTATCTGATGCCAATAGTTATATGACGGGACAAACGTTGTTAATTGATGGTGGTATGTTGAAGTCGATATAAATGGTGAAGATATGATAACTTATCCGAAATTTAAAAAAGGTGCGACAATTGGTGTGTCAGCACATCCTCTGCATAGTTGGAAGTAGAAGATGGTTAGGTTATGATTCGTCAATCCTTTATTTGATGTCATAAAGTAAATATTACTAATAGGGAGGAAACAAAATGAAACCAACAGTTGGATTTATCGGACTTGGCGTTATGGGGAATAGTATGGCAAATCATGTTTTGAAAGCAGGTTATCCTTTAAATGTCTATACAAGGTCGAAAGAAAAAGCGGAAGAACTTCTCAATGCAGGAGCAAGCTGGAAGGATTCTGTAAGCGAACTTTCTAAAGCTAGTGATATCATTATTACAATGATTGGCTACCCAAAGGATGTAGAAGAAGTTTATTTAGGTGAAAATGGGATTTTACAAGCAGCAAAACCGAATACATATGTAATTGACATGACGACATCACAGCCATCATTAGCTAAAAAAATTTATGAACAAGCTAGAGAAAGGGATTTATATGCACTTGATGCACCAGTTTCAGGTGGGGATATTGGTGCAAGAGAAGCAAGACTAGCAATTATGGTTGGTGGTGATAAAGCTGCTTTTGAAACATGTTTACCACTGTTTGAACTCATGGGGAAAAATATTGTTTATCAAGGAGATGCGGGTTCTGGTCAGCACACAAAAATGTGTAATCAAATTGCAATCGCCTCTGGTATGATCGGTATTTGTGAAGCGATCGCTTATGCAGAAAAATCAGGCTTAGATGCATCCAATGTACTAAAGAGTATCTCAACAGGTGCTGCAGGAAGTTGGTCACTTAGTAATTTAGCGCCTAGAATGCTTGCAGATGATTTTGAACCAGGCTTTTTTGTAAAGCATTTTATAAAGGATATGGGGATTGCTTTAGAAGAATCTGGTAACATGAATGTAAACACGCCAGGGTTAGAGCTTGCCCATAGACTTTATGAACAGCTTGCTGAGTCAGGAGAAGAGAACAGTGGTACTCAAGCGTTACTTAAGCTATGGAAGTCCTAATAAGGAAACTTCTAATGCAAGAGCCTGCCCCATTTGAGCTCTTACTTGAAGCAGATCCTTCTCTTGAAAAAGTAGAAGCAAATTTAAAAACGGGTACTACCTTTATAGCTGAAAATAATCATGAGATCATAGGTATTATTATAGTTGTTCCTTTAGGAGAAATAGTAGATGAAATTGTCAATTTAGCAGTTAGAAAAGATTTTCGAGGAAATGGAATTGCTAAACAGCTTATTGAATTTGCAGTTGAAAATAGTAAAGACAAAGGGAAAATAGAAATGCTAGTTGGTACGGGGAATTCTAGTTTAGATCAATTGGCACTTTATCAAAAATGTGGATTCCGTATATTTGCTATAAAAAAGGACTATTTTATTGATAACTATAATGAAGTCATTATTGAAAATGGAATACGATGTATGGATATGATTATGTTAAAAAAAGAATGATCAGCAATAATAAAATTTTTATCATCTTGAAACTAATTCAAATGGAAAATATATATGTCTAAAAGACAATGTGACTTCACATTGTCTTTTTCAATGTACCATGTTGTATTCACATTATTTTAATAATCTAAGGCTATAACTACACCTATGTTAGTGGTAAAATAAAGGGTGGACTAAAATTATAATATGAGCCTATTTTATAGATTCTAAAAAACAAAAAGGGAGGAACCTACTATGACAGAACAAGGCGCAAATGCATCTGAGCATCGTAAACTTAAAAAATCAAGATATGTTAGGATTAACGTATTCTTTTTCCTTGTCTTCTTACTTTTCGTTGCACTTATCGTTCGTTTAGGTGTCGTTCAAATTGTACAAGGTGAAGAATTTTCAAAGGAAGTAGCAAGAACTGAATCAGATTATGCAAGCTTACCTGCTCCTCGCGGGAAAATGTATGATCGTTACAATAGAGTAGTTGTTGACAACGAGAGTGTACCAGCAATTACATATACTGTTGACAAAACAACAAAGGCTGAAGACAAAATTGAAACTGCAAAAAAGCTTGCAGAGTATATTAGTTACGAAACTGAATTTTTAGATGAAGAGCTAAAAGATCGAGATATAAAAGACTATTGGTTAGCGTCACATCCTGAAGAGGCTAAGGATCTGCTTTCAAAAAAAGAATTAGAATTAAAGCCATCAGAAACGTATAAATTACAAGTTGAACGTGTACCTGAAGGTGAAGTGGCAGATATTAAGAAGAATAATCAAGAAAAAGAACTTGCCTATATTTATACACGTTTCTCCTCAGGTTATCAATATGAACCACAAGTTGTAAAATCTTTAAATTTAACAGATAAAGAAGTTTCTCTCGTTGCAGAGCATTTAGAAGTGCTCCCAGGTGTGGATGTAATCACTGATTGGGGAAGATCTTATCCTTACGAGTCATTGCAAACGATCTTTGGTGGAATTAGTTCACCTGAACAAGGAATTCTTCAATCGCGTGAGGATTATTATACAGCAAGAGGCTATGCTCGAAACGAACGGGTAGGAACCTCCTATCTTGAATATCAATATGAAGATTACTTAAATCCTCAAAAAGCAAAGGTCGAGTATGTTTCAGATAAAACTGGAAGCATTGTTTCTGAAGAAGTTGTTGATGAAGGACAAAGAGGGTATGACCTAAAGCTATCATTTGATATGGAGCTGCAAATGAAGGTCGAAGAGATCGTAGAGGATGAATTACGAAAAGCAAGCTCAAGTCACATTTTAATGGATCGAGCGTTTGTTGTGATGATGGATCCTTATCAAGGTGATGTTTTAGCAATGGTTGGTAAGCAACTTAATGCTAAAAATAGAAGTGGAGAAATGCTTGACTTTGCATACGGGGCATTTGCTACCCAGTATGAAGCCGGCTCCACAGTTAAGGGAGCAACTGTCCTTGCTGGGTATCAGGATGGTATGCCGCATAATCAAGGTTATTACGATACAACTCTTTATATTAAAGGAACACCACCAAAAGGATCTTATAGTAATCTTGGATATGTAAATGATTTAAGCGCCTTAGAGCGTTCTTCTAACGTTTATATGTTTTATGTAGCAATGAGAATCGCTGACGTTACGTATGGAAAAAATGAACCGATAAATGTCACACAAGAAGATTTTCAGAAGTTAAGAAATTATTTTGCGCAATTTGGTTTAGGGGTTCCAACAGGTATAGATTTACCACAAGAGTCTGCAGGTTTAATAAGTACCCCAGATACTGGTGGTAAACTTTTAGATATTGCTATTGGCCAATTTGACACATATACTCCACTTCAATTAGCTCAATATGTATCGGCTATTGCGAATGGTGGTTATCGTGTTCAACCACGAATTGTAACAAGTATTCATGCACCGGTTATTAACGGAGAACTTGGTCCAATAGCTGTTGATAAATCTCCTAACATATTAAATAAAGTAAACAACTCATCAGAAGATATTGAACGAGTACAAGAAGGATTTAAACGTGTAGTTTCCGGAAGTCGTGGGACAGCTAGGGCATATATTAAATATGATGTAGCTGGTAAAACCGGTACATCACAAACTAATTATTATGGACCGAAACGTCAATACTGGGGAAAAGAAACGAATAACTTAAATTTCGTTGGATATTATCCATCAGAAAATCCTCAGGTAGCATTTAGTGTTGTTGTTCCATGGGCAAGTAATGATAGTGATGCTGTAAACAAACATATTGCTAATCGAATCGTCAAAGCTTATATAGATCTTCAAAAGAAATACGTAACAACAACTGAAATAGACATGAAAGAAAGTACAAAAGAAGAGGATTAATAGCTATTTTCTTTTGGGCATAGGGTTAACTCAAAGTGAATTTTTTAAAAAAACAGAGTCTAAATCTCATGAATTAGACTCTGTTTTTTTATATTGGATAGTGCAGAATTTAGAATTTCACTTATAACAACTAAACACTTTAACATATATTTCTTTACTTACTCCCACACATAAATTCCTTTTATTTTTCACAAAATAAGCTTGTTATAAAATAAAAGGAGTGAAATAATTTGGCAAAACGTACAAAGAAAAACGATCCACAACAAAAAAATAAAAAAGGCTTTGATTCAGCAGTCATTGATTCAGAATTTAGTCATGAGCTAGGTAGTGCAGCAACAAATAAAATTCATAAAGACAAAGCGAAAAAAGAAAAGGCATCCAAAAATAATGGAGAATATAAAGGAAGTCATTAAGAGAGACCATGTGTCTCTTTTTTTTTTTTAGTTTTTACATTGTTTCCGCTATGAGAAGATGAAGAGTTTGTGAGATTCATAATCAGATAATAGTAGCTGATTCGTAAATCTGAAAAGAGCATATATGTGAACTTTTTCTAATTTAGAAAAGGTAATTAACCTTTAAGAGCGAATACATATTTCTATGGTCGAATATATTTACCCAAAAGAATCTTCTTTATCGGCACTTCAATCTGCAGAGAAAAGCGTGGTCAAAATTCCTTGCATTATCAACGAGGGGTAGGAAATATTGACTGCTGTTCGGTTAAATTTGAAAAGAGGAAAATGCTCTTGAAATAAAAATGAAAACGCATACAAAAATAGAGGGCATTACGATGTATAGGATTCTTTTAAAAATTTTTAGTTGAATTCATTCAAACAGATATAGCTAATTAATTATTACTTGATTTCGAGAAATTTTTAAAAGGAGGAACTATTAATGGAAGATCTAAAGCAATGGTATTCAACTTATCCGGAGCATATTCCAAACGAGGTGGTAATACCTCCAATTTCCGTTCCTGAAATGCTTCAGCAAACTGTTCAAATCTATGGAGATCATGAAGCTGTTTCATTTTATGGAATTCGTTTATCATATAACGAGATTGCAAAAATGGTATTTGCGTTTGCATCCTCTTTACAGCAATCAGGTGTTCAAAAGGGAGATCGTGTAGCAATTATGCTCCCGAACTGCCCTCAGTATATCGTTTCTTACTTTGGCGCACTAACAGCAGGTACGATCGTCACACAAATTAACCCAATGCTTGTTGAAAGGGAACTTGAGTATATTGTAAATGATTCTGGTTCTGCAACGATCGTTGTATTAGATGCCCTCTATCCAAGAATAAAAGCCATTCAATTAAAGACAAATTTAAGAAATATTATTACAGTTAGCCTTCAACCTTCAGAAAAAAATCAACCTGAGGATTATACATTTGATAGCTTTTTAGCTAAACAAACTGGTCAAGTATTTCCAGTTGAATGTGAACCAGAGCATGATATCGCTGTTCTCCAGTATACAGGCGGAACAACTGGTCGATCAAAGGGTGCGATGCTTTCACATAAAAATATTGTAGCAAATGCTGTTCAATCATATGAGTTTTTTAAAGATGAGATCGTACTAGGGAAAGAAAAGTGTTTAACTGTCATTCCATTATTCCATGTTTTTGGAATGTCTAGCTGTATGAATCTATCAATTCTCTGTGGTAATTCTATGATTATGCTACCGAGGTTTGATTTGGATGAAGTGCTTCAAACGATCAAACGTGAGCAGCCTTCACTCTTTCCAGGTGTACCAACAATGTATGTAGCAATTTCAAATCACCCTAATGCTGAAGACTATGGTATTGATTCAATTCGAATTTGTAATAGTGGCAGTGCACCAATGCCAGTTGAGCTTTTAAATGAATTTGAACGGAAAACTGGGGCGAAAATTTTGGAAGGCTATGGTCTTTCAGAAGCATCACCGATAACACACTGCAATCCGGCGTTCGAGAAACGAAAACCGGGTACTGTTGGCTTGGGAATGCCAAGTACGGCATATAAAATCGTTGATGTTGGAACAGGGACACAGGAAGTTCCTATAGGTAAGCTAGGTGAACTTATCATTAAAGGACCACAAGTGATGAAAGGTTATTGGAATATGCCTGAGGAAACGGCAGTCACTCTTCGTAATGGTTGGTTATTTACAGGAGATATCGCAAGAATGGATAAAGAGGGCTATTTATCGATTGTTGACCGTAAAAAAGATCTGATTATTGCGAGTGGTTATAATATTTATCCTCGTGATATTGAAGAAGTTCTTTACGAGCATCCGAGCGTACAGGAAGCAGTTGTTATTGGGGTGCCAGATCAATATCGTGGTGAGACAGTTAAGGCATTTATCGTATTAAAAGCAGGAAAAACAGCAACAAGTGATGAAATTATTCTTTACTGTCGCCAGCATTTAGCGGCCTTTAAGGTTCCGAAATATATTGATTTTAGAGAAGCACTTCCAAAAACGAATGTAGGTAAGATTTTGCGTAGAGCGTTAAGAGATGAAACGGTTAAAAAGCAATAAGCCTATAAATCTATTAGTAAGGCTTTTAAGATACGGCCAGCCATGTCTAGTTGATTGTTGTAATAATGATAGGTAAAAATAATGTCAGACCTTTTTTGAGGTTTGGCATTATTTTTACCTAAGGACTTTTTCGTGAAAATATGTCTCTATCATTAAAAGATAGGAAAATGAAATAAAATTAATTTTGGTTTTCTAAAGTGAAAATCATTGCAGTTTTGATTAGTAGATAAAAAGTAGGAGTAATAAAGGGTTTTTTACGCTAAATGATGAACATTCAATTGGTAGAATGGTCGCTAATTATAAAGGGATAAAGCTTTCTATATTGACAAAAGTCTATAACAACGTACACTTAATATTAACGTTAAGACTTATATATAAAATTTAACCTATTAAAATCAATATTTTTGAAAAATCGAATAAATAAAACTAACGCCTTCACCTCAAGGAATGTTAAATATTAGTCAAAAATATCCTAAAAAAGGATTTTTAATAATTGAAATTGAATAATAATATAGTAACGCAACATTTTACATTTTTGGTAAGGGATAAGCTAGTTTGGTACAAGCTTTAATCCAATTTCTTAGCCACATCACGCTTATCTTAAAGGGGTAGGTACGTAAGTACAAGATTGTTCGTTCTACTATCAATGGTGACGTAAGGCGTCATCCATCTCGTCTCACAGTTAATATGTTCTTTATTTAATACTTATTCCCTAGTGAAGAGGTAATGAAAAAGGAGGGGAAGCTATGGATCGTAAAGCAACAAATGTAGATACAGTAATACAGGATGTAGAAGTATATGCTGTAGTTTCATCAAACGGACGCTTCCAATATATTTCTTCAAATTCGATTGAACAAATGGGTTATCCAAATGACGATTTAGTCGGAAAATATATGAAAGATTTTATACATAGTGAGGATTTGTTTTTAATTGAGAGTTATTTTTTTAATGAGCATCATCTGAACCCCTGTACATTTCGCTTTTTACATGAAGACGGAAGGTATATTTGGTTTGAAGCAACTGTGGATTTCATTCGAAGTAATGTCTCTAAGCAAGGGCAAGAAATTGTTCTTAAAATGAGAGCGTTGAAAACTAATTTGGTTATTAATCAATCAAGTGATCGTATTGAAAGTAATAGTGATCATACAATTGGTAATGTGGATGGTGATCTTTTACTTGAGGATTTACCTAGTCCATTGTATTTGTCAATTTTTGGTGAAATTTGCTATGTAAATAAGGCGTTTAAGGATTTACTTGGTGCAAGCTCTAAGGATCAACTAATTGGTAAGCATACGGCTGATTTTATTGATAAAAGTTACCATGATATTGTTAAAAATCGAATCCAAAGATTACATAATGGCGAAAAAATAGGCATTATTGAACAAATGTGGAGAAGACTTGATGGTACTGAGATTAGTGTTGAAGTAACAGCTAATCTAACAACCTTCAAAAATCAAAAAGCAGAATTAATCGTATTAACTGATATTTCTTCAAGGAGAAACTTTCAAAAAATCCTCCAGAAAAGTAGGGAACGTTACCAACGATTAATCGACAATTCGATTGATACAATTGCAGTAATTCACCAGGATAAATGGGTGTTTGTGAATGAATCTGGTGTAAAGCTCTTCGAAGCTGGAGATTATCCAGAAATGCTTGGGAAAAATATTTTTGAACATTTACATCCAACTGATCATAAGCACATGAAGGAATCGTTAGAAAGTATTTTAACGGGAAAATCAGAAGTTAATGTAACAAATCAATCATGGACGATTTCTAAGAATAAAACAATTTATACAGAAATGGTGTGTATTCCAACAACCTATTTCGGCGAGCAAGCTGTTCAAGTCATTTTACGAGATATTTCAGATCGTAAAAAAACTGAAGAATTAATGCTTCGCTCTGAGAAACTTTCCATTGCTGGGCAACTAGCAGCTGGAATTGCTCATGAAATCAGGAATCCCTTAACTGCAATCAAGGGGTTTTTACAAATTATGCATCCTGAGTTGAAAAATCACAATCAATATTTTCATATTATTTTTTCAGAATTAAATCGTATTGAGATGATATTGAGTGAGTTGCTTATGCTTGCAAAGCCACAGGAAACGAAATTTAAGCAAGCCAATCTAGTAACATTACTGCAGGATGTTTCGATGCTTTTGGAAACACAGGCTAATTTGAATAGTGTTTCGATTGAACAGAAACATGAGAATTCAAATATAATGATAAATTGTGATCAAAATCAACTTAAGCAAGTATTCATCAATTTATTTAAAAATGCAATTGATGCGATGCCTAAGGGTGGAAAGGTTACAGTTCACACAAAACGATATGAAAATAATGTCAGTATTGTTGTCAAAGATGAAGGAGAAGGAATACCTTCTGAACTAATTGAACGCATAGGTGAGCCCTTTTTGACAACAAAAGAAAAAGGAAATGGTTTAGGGTTAATGATTACATATAAAATCATTGAGGATCATAATGGGACCATTTTTGTTGAAAGTAAATTAGGGGAAGGTAGTACGTTTACAGTTGAAATTCCATGTGGATGATCTTGAATAAAACAAAATAACTAGTTTATGCGGCTTCAAACCCTTTCCTTCATACTAAAACAACGGCTTTTCGCCGCTGTTTTAGTTAAAATCTTATAAACTTTTCACATAACTTTCGATCCGGTCCATCGCTTCAATTAGTTGTTCCATGGCATATGCATAGGAAAGTCGAACATAGCCTTCTCCATATTCAGAAAACGCACTACCAGGAACTAGTGCTACTCCAGCATTCTTAACAAGTGATAATGCAAAATCGAAGGAAGATTGCTTGAATTTTTTTATAGAAGGAAACAAATAAAAAGCTCCATCTGGTTTAACAACTTCAAAACCCATCGTAACCAAACGATTATATACATATTCTAATCGTTCTTGATATGCATCCTTCATAACTGTTGCATCATCAATACCTGTAGTAAGTGCCTCATATGCGGCCTTTTGTGAGATAGAGGTTGCACATGACACATTATATTGATGAACCTTTAATAAGTGTTTGGCAACACCTTCTGGGGCAAATAATAAACCTACTCGCCATCCAGTCATACTATGTGATTTAGAAAGTCCGTTTATCACTATTGTTTGTTCTCGTAAAAAGCGAGCAATAGAATGATGGTGCTTTCCATAAACAAGCTCACTATAAATTTCGTCTGATAAGATAAATATGTTCTTACCTCTAACTAATTCAGCAATTTCTTGTAACTCATCCTCATCCAACGTGACTCCTGTAGGGTTTGATGGATATGGGAGTACGATACACCTTGTTTTTTCAGTTATATATGGAGCAAGTAATTCAGCCGTTAGCTTAAACTGATTAGTTGTTGTGTCCACATAAACAGGTGTCCCTCCAGCAAGCTTAATCAGTGGTTCATAACCAGGATAAACAGGACTCGGTAATATAACTTCACTGCCTTCTTCTAATAATGTACGAAACGTACAATCGATTGCTTGACTTGCCCCTACTGTCACGATTACTTCATTTTCAGGAGAGTATGTAAGACCATACTTCTTAAATAAGAATTGACTGGCTGCCTCGCGAAGTTGGATAAAACCAGCATTGTGAGTATATGTAGTGAAATTTTGTTGTATCGCTTCTATTCCAGCATTTTTTACATGTCCTGGAGTATCAAAGTCAGGTTGACCTATCGTGAGAGAAATAACATCTTCATAATCTGCTACCATATTAAAGAATTTTCTAATCCCTGAGAGTTCAATTTGTTTAACACGTGAATTTACTAAGTGTTCCATCATTACCTCCATTTTTCGAGGGTGCTTTAGCCACCACTCGGATTTTGTCATTATTAAAAAGTTAATTGGTTATTATTATCCTTAAAATAAATATATAGGTGTTATTTTACCATCTTCTGTGCAGTTGTCATCATATTTCTAGGCTCTTTTCTAAAAGTTTGCTTATAAGCTACTTCATGCTATTTCGGAAGAATACGACTAATAAGTGAAAAGATCACAAAGAAAGGCTAAAGCCGTGAAATAGAGCTATGAATGAATAACAATATTCATTCTCGAATACTGCTTTTTTTAAAAAATTTACACTAAGTTTAGTGAACGTAATAAGGGGGAATAGTTTTAAAGACATAGTTAAAGAGAGTAGTGAAGGTATTGATTCGTACATTAGCAATTACAACAGACAATGAAGTTGTTTATGATTTACCTCTAAAATCGCTAAAAAAACAGCATATTCACTGGTATTGGGTAGATTTTCAGGAGCCATCAAATGAAGAGGTTAAGCTTTTATCAAATTTTTTTCACTTTCATCCACTAGCTATTGAAGATTGTATAGAATATATCCAACGACCAAAGATGGATTTTTATGATCATTATCTTTTTATTGTTGTTCATGCCATTAATCAAAAAACGTTTGAAGCGGATGAGGTAGATTTATTTGTCTCAGACAACTATGTTGTGACATTTCATAAAAAGCCAATCAGAGATATAAATAATATCTGGTTCCGTGTAAAAAAAGAGAAAACTTTACAAAATAACGCAATGCAAATAATGTATCATATTATCGATCATCTTGTTGATGATTATTTTCCACCAATCTATAAATTAGAAGATTTAATTAATCAAATTGAAGATAATACAAGTGATCGAACAATTAGTGAATTAATGGAGCAGGTTTTTGACATTCGGTCTGAGCTAAATAAACTAAGAAGAACGATAATCCCTATGCGTGATCTCTTATACCGTATTATTTCATCCTCTAGATTGAATACGTTAAAGGAGAAGCAGGTTTATTTTCACGATATTTATGATCATCTATTAAAGCTTGTTGAAATGATTGATGCTAATCGAGAATTGTCTGCAGATATTAGGGATAGTTATTTGTCTATTAATTCAGATCGAATGAATCGCGTAATGATGACATTGACAGTGATGTCGTCGATCTTTTTACCTTTAACATTTATTGCAGGGGTCTATGGAATGAATTTTGATTATATGCCCGAATTGGCGGGTAAATATAGTTATTTTATTGTATTGGGCATCATGCTAGCCATTAGTGTTGCAATGATTTGGTTTTTCTACAAAATGGGCTGGTTTCGTTTTCATAAAGGGACAAAATTGTAATACCGACATAAAACAATTCAAACAAACGAATACATATTATTGTAAACACTTTTTGGCCAAATGATAAAAGAGGTGAAAAAGATGAATGTTGAAAAAGGATTGTTAACAAAAGCAGAACAAGAAATCGTTGCTAAATTAGAAACAGAAATGCTTTCCGCGCTAACACTTGCACATTTGAACTTTTATAAAAACGAAATAAAAATGATTATTTCTCAAGCCAAACGAAGACATCAATTCTTTCTTAACTATTCGAAAGAAGTAAATGTATGATATTACTTACTTTAAAAAATAAAAGAAGTGCACTTAAAAGCAGCAAAACATCATGTGTTTAATTGCTTTTAAATGCACTTCTTTTTATTGTGGCCTATTTCGAGAAGACTTTTTTGATTTGGCTAAGGCTAATATTATTTAGTTTTTAAAAAGGAACCTCTATATTGAGGCTCCTTATAAAAATCTTTGGAAAATTAATGTGTATGATTCTGAAGTTGGTTTTCAGCCATCGCGATTAAGCGCTTTGTCATCTCCCCACCTACAGAACCATTTGCACGAGCTGTCGTATCGGCACCAAGTTCAACCCCTAATTCATTCGCAATTTCCTGTTTCATGGAATTCAGAGCATTTTCTGCACCAGGCACTAATAATTTGTTTCTTGCCATCGTCAAACACCCCTCCTGAATGGTTTAGGAACGTTGAGCACGATCAGATGCTCTATTTTATGATGTCCGACCAAGTATATTTTAATGAGATTGAAATGCAAAAATATTAAGGGAAATTTAGACATTCATTTGGATTCCTGATGAATTTCTGCATTTAACTTAATTTTTTCATTTCACACGTCTTCCTCTAACGAAAAATCGAAATTTATGTGAGTTTTCCAGTATCAGGATGCAGTTGGAAAGTTTGCTACTTAGTCATCGATGTTCCCCATCATGTGGTTTTTATGTTATTGGTTTCTTGGATGTGTTTTTTCTGCTTTTTTATTCGTATTTGGGGAAATTTCTTTCGCAATTTCTGGATCTGTAATAGCCTTTGCTGTTTGTAGTCCAGATTTTGTTCTTCGATTTCGTTTCGTCATCATTTTCCCTCCTTGTACAAAGTAAAGACATAATTTATTTTGTACAGAAATCAATACTTTTATTTTTGTTTAAAATTATTAAAATTCTAGAACCGTGGATACCACTTGACATCCAGCTCCAGCGCCCAGCAAAGTATGAACTTCATACTCCTTATACGCTAAGTCAACATCGATTCGCTAACGCTCTTCGTCTTTCCTTAATCTCATACGGAGTGCTCTTTTTTCTATGTTGCTAAACGGGCGCTTGCGCTTTTGTCCTTACAATATCTTCCTAACTAATGTAAAATAATGAGTGATGAGAAATGGGGGAGATTAATGATGATCGAAGTAATCCATCAATATGCTTATCATAAATGGGCTACATTAAAAGTTATCCATCATGTGGGACAATTACCAGAGGAGTTATATACTCAGAAAATAAAAAGTGTATTTCCATCTATCAATGATACCTTTAAGCATATGGTTGAGGTTGACGAAATATGGTTTTCACGTTTAAAAGGTATGGAAATAGCTAATAGGCAATTTCTTAAGAGAGAAGATCTACTTGTTCAATATGAAAACTTATTAACAAATTTTGAAGATTTCTTAAAAGGAGAAGAGGATTTTGGTCGCATAATCCAATACTGCAATTCAGGGGGGGAAATATTTAAAAATACTGTCTATGAATTGGTTCAACATGTTGTGAACCATGGGACATATCATCGAGGTAATCTATCTGCTATGTTAAGACAAATAAATAGTCAGACAGTGGCTACAGATTATATTTACTTTTTAAGGGAAAAGGAATCCTGAAAAAGGAACCTAACAATTGGTCTTATCCCCGTCAAGTAGACAATTAATAAAAGGTTCACTTATTAGGCAGCCTTAGCTCTATATTCAGTAGGGCTAAGGTTATTTAATTTTTTTTGAAAACGTTTATTGTTATAAAACTTAATA
>NZ_JAGDEL010000024.1 GCF_017497975.1 Metabacillus bambusae
ATCAATACATGTATTATTATAATCAAATACGAATTCAGGCAAAATTAAACTACCAGTCTCCAATAGAGTTTGGAGAACAAGTAGCTTAGGTGTTTTTTCTAAGTCTCATTTAGATGGGTCAGTTCAACAGACCTTAGCTTTTCTTATTATAGGATCTATTTATTAACAGTTTCCAATTGCAGCTTACAGATCATTGCCTTAATTTGAAAATAATCAATATCATCTGGAAGTGCATCTTTTAATGGTTTTAGCATTTCCGTGCCAAGCTCAAATACTTTTTCTATGATCATTGTCTCCTGCTCATTTGTAACGATTTGTGACCAATCTATTGGATTGCCTTCGCTAACAGCTCGAATTAGATGATTTTGAACGGTAATTTCAGACAGTCCTCTTTCCTCACTTATTTCTTTAATCGTCCGACCGTCACAATATAATTGATAACTTGTGAAATGACTCGCTGAAGTATCACTTTCAACAGGATGGGTGTCAATGATATTTTCATGTTTTATTGGAGTTTTTCTCTCAATTTCCATGTACTTACAAATAGCTGTGATAAAGTCGTCGCCATAACGATCTAGTTTCGTCTTCGCAACACCCTTTACTTCTAAAAATTCTTCTTCTGTTGTCGGACATTTGCTGCTCATGTCTTTCAAACTACTATCTGAAAAAATAATATAAGGTGGCACCCCAAGCTTTGATGCTAATTCTCGTCTTACCAGCTTCAATATTTCAAATAATTCATCATTTGCTTCAATAGATTCGATTGTCACTAGCTCTTTTTTATATACCTGTTGTTTTTCTACTATTACCGTTCTTGCTTTATTACTTAACACTAAAACAGGGTATTGTGAATTTGTTAGGGCTAGATATCCTTCTGCAATAAGAAAATCGATAAAATCCACAATTTGTTTTTCTGTTTTATGTTTCATCAAACCATAAGTTGATAGCTTCTCAAAACCGAATTGGGTAATGCGTTTGTTTTTTGAGCCCTTTAATACTTGTGCAACCAACGTCTTTCCGAATCGTTCGTCCATCCGTTTCACACAGGAAAAGACCATTAATGCCTCATTCGTCACATCTATTTTAGACCTAGTGTCCCTGCAATTCATACATTTACCACAATCAGAGGATGGAGTAGATTCACCGAAATACTCAACAATGTAAGTTTGAATACATTTTTCAGTATGACAAAGATCCACCATTTGTTGTAGCTTTTGGTATTCGTGTACCTTTTTTTCATCACTCAATGTTGTCTGCTCAATTAAAAACTTTTGCAACTGAATATCTTGTCCAGCAAACAAAATGGTACACTCGCTCTTTTCACCATCCCGACCTGCACGACCAGCCTCCTGGTAATAAGCTTCTATGTTTTTCGGTAAGTTATGATGGATCACGTATCGAACATTTGACTTATTGATTCCCATTCCAAAGGCATTTGTCGCGACCATCACATTTAGCTGATCAAATAAAAATTGATCTTGTTGATCTGCTCGTTCTTGTTCAGCTAATCCTGCATGGTATTTGCCTACTTTTACGCCACTCTTCTTTAAAAATTGTGATAAGTCATCCACTTCTTTTCTCGTAGCAGCATAGATAATACCCGCTTGATCTCGATTCGCTTTAATGTACTTCGTAATATAATCCCGCTTATTTTCACCTTTAATCACATTAAAAGTTAAATTATCGCGTGCAAAACCCGTTACATACGTATTTGAAGAAGATATATCCAATAACTGACAAATATCTGTCGTAACTTCCTTTGTTGCAGTAGCTGTCAAAGCTATGACGACTGGCTTTTCAACAAAATCACTTATCATCTTTTTTATACTTCGATAGCTGGGACGGAAATCATGACCCCATTGTGAGATACAGTGAGCTTCATCAACTGCGATTATTGAGACATTCATTGATAAAAGTAATGTACGAAACGATTGGGTTTCAATCCGCTCTGGGGCAATATAAAGAATTTTATAGACTCCGTCCTTCACTTCTGAAACTCGTTCATTCAATTCACTAACAGATAAACTACTATTAATATAAGTTGATGGAATACCAACACTAGTAAGTGCATCAACTTGATCCTTCATTAATGAGATTAAAGGAGAAATAACAATCGTAATGCCATCCATAAGTAAAGCTGGTATTTGATAGCAGATCGATTTACCTCCACCAGTCGGCATGATAGCTAAAGTATCATGTCCTTTCAACACACTTTCTATAATTTCTTCTTGACCCTTTCTAAAAGAAGAGTACCCGAAATAATCGTTTAATTGTTTTTCAGCTTGCTGTAACATGTAATCACCCTAGCTTTTTGTTGGTTCTTGTAAACTTACAATTTTCATTTCTAATTCTAGTATAACATGTTTAGATTGAAACATTTCTCAATCGATCAAATTTGAATTTTATCAATTTTGGATAAATTGAATTTAAATACATATTGATCGGTCAAAAAAAACTAACTCATTGATAATCTCTGAAGAGAATCAAATGAGTTAGCTTTACTAATCTTACTTATGAATCCAAACTGCTCCTGCGGTATTATCTTTGGCTTCACCAATTACTTCAAATTCCAATCCATATTGTGGAACAATTCGACCAGCGTCTGGAAGATCAGAGTCGATATAGGAGTTAGAATCATCAAATTTACGTGTTCCAGTTAAACTTAAAAATTCATATAATCCACGTGTTGGGGAATCTACAAGAAATTCAGGTGTTTTATCTAGTGAAAATGCAGCGTCAGCCACTTGGTAACGTGTACTCTGAGATACGGTTGCTTGTCCATTAAATGTACCGAAAACAGCCTCTGGATGTGAGTCAACAACTCCTAAGAAGCCTTCTCCTGGATGTATGCCCACCCAGTTATCTGTAAAGCTTTCATCACCATACCAAACAACTAATCCAGTATTATAGACAGCCCCACGTGAAAAGGCTAAGGCTTTATCTGAGCCAAAGTAGTTTCTCCACTCCAGGTAGTAGTAGTTTTTAGCTTTAGTGTAGCCATTTGATGTTACGAAACCATCTAATGTTACTTTAGCCTCTCCCTCTGCATTATCTGAGAAGATTACAGTTTCATCAGCCGTTACTGAAAGTTCATCAATTGCAAAACCTGCTGGAGCTAAACCACCGTCTGTGACATATTCAAAGACTAGCTTTACCTTTTTACCAGCAAACTGACTTAAATCATATGATAAATTTGCCCACTTACCTAGAGTTGACTCATAGCCATCTTTTGTATTTTCATCACCTATTACGTCTAGTTGTATTGGTTCTGCACCTTCGACTACAGCATTGATATGAACATAATCATAATCAAACTCAACTTCATAGAAAGCTTTTGCATTAAATGTTGCATTTTTTACATTAGTTAAGTCAAATTCAGGTGTTTCTAATGTTGTGTGTAGATCATCACCTTTTGTACTGTAATAATACTTATTTCCAAATTCAGGTAGTATTCCTTGAACATCCTTCTCTGGCAAATTCACTTTTACAATACCAGGATTTTTCGATTTTGTAACACTTTGATCGATAACTGCAGCAAATCCTTTTTTATCAATATCATCATAATCAACCTCTACAATATTTGCCCAGTTTCCACCCATTGTTGTTTGGAAAAACTCTTTATTTTGAGGTGAAAAGCTTGTAGGTGCTGTACCTGCAATATTTCCATTCCAGCTACCTCCACTCATGATGGACCAGGAAGCAACAGGCTCACCATGACCAGAGTATTGTGTATCATATTCATCAGGTAATCCTAAATCATGTCCAAATTCATGGGCAAATACCCCTACAGCACCGTCTTCAGGCTGAATCGTGTAATCGAATGCACCCATTTTGCCACCCCAATAGTCTACCTTAGCAGTTGTGTCTTCTATAGGATAAACGCCATCCAGGGTCCAGCGGTGTGACCATACGGCATCATTACCTAATTTACCACCACCTGCCTCCTGACCTGTACCTGCATGGATAATCATTAAATGATCAACTAATCCGTCTGGTTCATTTTGATTTCCATCACCATCAAGATCATATAAATCAAATTGATCATATTCAGCTAATTCGATGCCAGAAGCGACAGCTGCATTTAAAGCATCCTTTACCAGATCACGAGGTCCTTGTGGATCTAGGTTGTCGTGACCACCTGCAGGATTATCGTCACCATATTCTCGCGCGTTACCCGAGACTGTTAGCCAGTCTGTAACAGTTCCATCAACCGTATAGCTTCCTCCTGATTGCTCTTCATAAAATTGTTTAAATGTTTTAACCTTTTCACCATTAAATAGGGTAAATTCTTTATCACCAAACATTAACTTTTGATAATGCTCACGATTAAAATCATCTGCATACATATATCCGTCTTCTTGATCAACGTTATTATGTTTAAAATCTTCAAATTCTGTTAGTAACACTAGTACTTTATCAGTGCGAACACTACCATTATATTTTGCTTGTTTAGCAGAATCTACTTTTACATAGCTATTCGGTTTTCCCTTTTTATAATTTTTGTGACCTTTATTTAATTGTTTTGTTAATTTTTCCTTTTGTTTCTGTAAAAAGTCCTTCGATTTTTTATCAATCAGTTTTTTAGTTGAATGATCATGAGAATCAACTTTCTCCTTATCACCCTGCTTTTTCTCAATATAATCTTTTACAGCCTTTTTCACTTGTGCAGCTGTCGCTTTTTTTGAAATAATCCCTTGCTCCTTCAAAGCTTCACCAAGCCGTTCTTCAGGTACAATGTTCCAATCAATTGGAGCAGATTCTGGAATTTCTGAAGCAGCTTGTACACTCGAAGACAACGGTAAATATGTACCGAAAAGTAATCCTACAGCCACAATTGAACTAGCAGTCAATTTAAACGCCTTGTCCCATCGTCTGTTTTTTCGTGCAATACCCCTTTTTAATTTCCTCAATAATAGTCCCCCTTGTTTAAGCATGCTCACATATTACTTTACTAGTAAAAATATTAGTAACTACAAATCTATTATAAAATTTATACGAATATAATAAATAGTCCAAAAATTCCATTTTCTGAAAATTAAATTACATTCATTCGCCCTATTTTTCTAACTTGAAATAGGTAAATGTAAGTGGTTACAAAATATGACAAAAACTCAATTACATCGATACTTTTTGTCATATTTCCTCTTCTCTCTTATCAAATTCTCTACTAATAATCCACTTATAAAATTTTAAGTATTCATTTACTAAATTACTTTAAAACATTTTTGCTTTAAAGCTTTTATTAAACAAAGAATACTTTCCCAGAAAACAAATATTACACAATCCACGTATGATCTGCTGTGAAATCCTGTATGTTTTATGACAACAATATGACAAAATGATGACGGACTCTTATCAAGTTGATGTCAGCCCCCAAAAAACAACAAACTTCTACAAACCTTATAAGAAAGTTAGTAGAAAAGAGGTTTGATTAATAATGTTAGCTAATAATGAAATCGGAATAGATTTGGGCACTGCAAATATATTGGTTTATAGTAAAAATAAAGGAATTATTATTAATGAACCATCCGTTGTTGCTATTGATACAACAACAAAAAAAGTGTTAGCTGTCGGAGCTGAAGCAAAAAGTATGATAGGAAAAACACCTGGAAAAATTGTCGCGGTAAGACCACTTAAAGATGGAGTCATTGCTGATTATGATATTACGACAGATATGTTACGACATATTATGAAAATTGCTTCACGTAAGCTTGGTATGTCAATGAGAAAACCTACAGTTGTCGTTTGTACACCATCAGGAGCTACATCTGTCGAAAGAAGAGCGATTCAAGATGCAATTAAGAGCTCTGGTGCAAAACAAGTCCATTTAATTGAAGAACCTGTAGCGGCTGCAATTGGTGCTGACCTACCTGTAGATGAACCGATTGCAAATGTAGTTGTTGATATTGGTGGTGGAACAACTGAAGTTGCGATTATTTCATTTGGTGGTGTTGTTTCTGTTCATTCTATTCGTATTGCCGGTGACCAATTAGACGAAGATATCATTCAATATATCCGTAAAAATTACAATCTATTAATTGGTGAACGAACAGCTGAACAAATGAAAATGGAAATTGGCTATGCATTAGTAAAACATGAGAAGGAATCAATGGACATCCGTGGCAGGGATTTAGTGACTGGACTACCGAAAACAATTACCGTCTCCTCTTTTGAAATGCAGGATGCTATTAAAGAATCACTATTACACATTTTAGAGGCAATCCGTGCCACACTGGAAGATTGCCCACCTGAGCTTAGTGGAGACATTGTTGATCGAGGAGTCATATTAACAGGTGGTGGAGCTTTAATGAAAGGTATGCAGGATTGGCTCAGTGAAGAAATCGTTGTTCCTGTTCACATTGCTCCAAACCCATTGGAATCAGTTGCAATCGGTACAGGTAAATCCTTAACTGTTATTAGTAAGCTTCTAAAAACTGCTAAGTAGAGTAAAGTCATACACTTTTAAGAAAAGAAGATAATAGGTTTTTTAGATATCAACTAATGAAATTTAGTTGGAAAAAGATCAACTTACTAGAAATTCAAAAGCTCATGAAGAATTAGTCTTATTCTCCATGAGCTTTTTTATTGCTTAAAACTCCGCCTCTTGCCTGGCAGAACAAATTCACATAAAAGAAGTTAAATTCAAGTAGTTTTTTTCATCAAAAAATCGATTTTACATAAAATTTACATAAAAAACAGCATCTTTTGCAATATTTTTGAATAAATTATGTTTGGCTTACTAGTTATGGAGTGGTGGATTTTCTGTAGCTTTTTAAAATATTTTTTGGAGATTAATATGGCAACGAAACTTTTTCAGCTGCCATTTCGTCTTTTATATGAAAACATTGGGAGGTTAATTTGTGAAAGATCTTAGTAGACGTATTATCATTAGTTTAACTTTAGCTGTCATCATTATGGGAGGTATGAGTGTATCCCTTGCGAATATGCCAGCGAGCCCTGCAAGCAATGATGAAATTGTCCAAGTCCAAGGAGAGTAACTAGAAAGGAGGGTAATTACATTGGATCAGAGTAATAAACAACCTACTTTATTGAATTTTATCCCGTTTAGTTTCCCTACAGTTGCAGTTTTATTGTTAATAAGTGGTGGGCTTGGCCCCTATACGATTCCAGTTTTTATAGGTGTTCTTTTACTAGGGTTTGCCTATTCATTTATCGTCATGTTTGCAAAGAAAGGAATAATCGGAGCGATCATCAATATATATGTGATCGGTATCTTGATGTTTGGGAGCGGTGTTATGTACTTGATGTCTATAGCCTCAGGTGTATAGAGTGTTATTAAAGTTTGGATTACATATGTAAGCATACAAGAATCTCATACAAGTTTAGATTCTTGTATGCTATTTGTTTATTTTAGGCTCTTTTCTAAAAGATTGTTGCTTTTTATAACAAAAACTAATTAAGGTTGATTGGAACGGATTGCGAGACTCCTGCGGGAGCAGCGGGACAGGTGAGACTCATGCAGGCGTTTACGCCGAGGAGGCTCACCGCCCGCCCCGCAGAAAGCGAGCATCTCTCGCTGCAATCAACAACACCGCATTACTTGGTAAATAGCAACAAAGTTTGCGAAAACAGCCTTATTTTAAAAGTGTATTTCAATTAAGCTTAGCATGTTACTCAAACAAATTTTTAGTCTCGAAATGCTCGGTCTGCTAAAATTTTCAACGTAATATCATCTGAAGGTGGGTTGTGTAATCCAGCGCGCACATCACGATAATGTCTTTGAAGTGCATTTGATCTAAACAGACTTTGTCCTCCAACGATTCTCATAGCAAGATCAACTACTTCTACAGCAGTATTGGTTACAATTGTCTTCGCTACCGCTAAGTCGTATGCTAACTGAGCTCGTTCATCTGGTGCTACATCCCACTTTTCAGCAATTGAATACATAAACGTTCTTGCTGTCGTAAGCTTTAGATCTATTTCAGCAACCTTTCTACGGACCTCAGGAACATCCTTAATTGGATGAGGCAGACTTGTCGGTTGATATGTTTTAGCGAACTCTACAGCCTCATTTCTAGCGGCAATCGCAATTCCGATATAACAGGCTGGTATATGAAGAAGCCATCCTTGTGCAGCAGGTCTTACCTTTTTCTGCTTTTTTTCGACTAATGCCTCAAGTGGTACTTCAACATTGTGTAATATCAAATCATCACTTCTAGTACCACGCATTCCTAATGTATCCCATGTTTCCTCAATGGATAAACCTATCTGTGATCGTGGAATAAGAAAATCACCGATTTCTCCTGTTTCTTCAATTGTTGCAGGTACAATGAAATAATCAAGTGCAGGTGCTAAAGAAGTAAATATCTTTTTCCCATTTATCAACCATTTATTCTCAATTTTTTCAGCTATTGTTTCTGGCTTCCCACCTCTTGCTGGACTACCAGAATTGGGTTCTGTCGCAGCACTATTCATTAACTTTTGATCAGAAATAATTTCTTTACAAATTCTTTCAAAGGTGCTTATATCCCATGTTTGAGTTTCATTTAAATGCATAATTAAGCCTAGATGCCATCCTAGTGATAAAGCTGTAGCTGCATCACCTTGAGCGATTTTTTCTTGTACTAGTAAAAACTCATATAATGTTGCACCGTCTCCACCATAAAGTTTCGGAATCGTTAGCTTTAAATATCCCTCTTCCTTTAAACGATTAAAGTGCTTAAATGGAAAAGCACCTTCTTGATCATATTGATCAGCCGTTAATGCAAATTCTTTTGCTAGCACTTCTGTTTTTGCTAGCAATTCCTTTTGAGTTGTTGTTTTAATAAATTGTTCGTCTAAATAATTCACGTGATCACCCCGTTACTCTCTATTTTAATTATTTTCTAGCAACACATAAAGTTATTTGGCTTATGAAAAGGCTTTATCTTTTCTTTCTCTAGATTGTTTTGATAAAATAATAATATAAAACTACCCTTTATTGGGGGATTTATTCTTTACATATAAGGAGGTTAAAGCTTTGTCAAATTTTCAACTAAACTTAGAGAAATATGCAGAACTAGCTGTTCGTGTCGGTGTTAATATTCAACAAAATCAAAATTTAGTTATAAACGCTTCTACTGAGGTAGCAGA
This sequence comes from Metabacillus bambusae, assembly GCF_017497975.1. Lineage (GTDB taxonomy): Bacteria > Bacillota > Bacilli > Bacillales > Bacillaceae > Metabacillus > Metabacillus bambusae. Next base: position 9,094 of record NZ_JAGDEL010000024.1, read on the forward strand.
ATTTGTTCGTCTTGTTGTCAAAAAAGCATATGAGGCTGGAGCACGAAATGTGTATGTCGAATGGCATGATGATATGATTACAAGAACACGCTTTGAGCTTGCATCAGAGGACGCGTTAAGTGATTACCCTGAATGGAAAGCACAAGGATTAGAAACATTAGCGGAAAATGACGGTGCATTTATGTCAATCATTTCATCTGACCCTGACCTATTAAGTGGGATTGATCCAAAACGAATTGCAGCATCAACTAAAGCTGCAGGACTTGCTCTAACAAAATATCGGAACTATTTACAGGCTGATAAAGCAAGCTGGACGGTCATTGCTGCTGCTTCAAAGGAATGGGCGGCAAAAGTTTTCTCCAATGAAAGCGAAGATAAACAGGTTGAAAAGCTTTGGGAAGCAATCTTTAGAACAACTCGAGTAGATCAACCTGACCCAGTAATAGCATGGGAAGAGCATAACAACAATCTACATAAAAGAGTTGATCACTTAAATAATAAAAAATATAAAAAGCTTCATTACAAGGCAACTGGGACAGATCTAACGATTGAGCTGCATGACACCCATACATGGGTTGGTGCAGGTAGCGAAAATGAGCAAGGAAACTTCTTCATGGCAAATATGCCGACAGAAGAGGTATTCACTGTTCCATCTCGTAACGGCGTAAATGGTGTTGTCCAAAGCACAAAACCTCTTAGCTATAGTGGGAATTTAATTGACGATTTTACACTTACATTTGAAAATGGACGAATTGTAGATGTAAAAGCTAAAAAGGGTGAAGAAGTATTAAAACAATTGGTTGAAACTGATGAAGGATCCCATTATTTAGGCGAGATCGCATTAGTTGCACATGATTCACCAATTTCGCAATCTGGTATTCTTTTTTACAACACATTATTTGACGAAAATGCTTCAAATCATTTAGCAATCGGAAATGGCTATGCTTTCTGTGTTGAAGGTGGGAAAAAAATGTCTCGTGAGGAACTGGAGAAGGTTGGCGTAAACTCAAGTATTACTCATGTTGACTTTATGATTGGTTCAGCTGATATGGATATTGATGGTGTATTAGAAGATGGAACAACTGAAGCGATATTCCGAAATGGAACATGGGCATTTTAAGTAAAAATCTGTTAGCTCAACTAGTATAACGTTATGGGGTCAGACAATTTCCATTTTAGTCAGACCCCTTTTTATTGAATTGAAATGAGGGAATTAAAATGAAGCCTGTAGAGCTTTATATATTATCTGGCTTTCTTGGAGCCGGCAAAACTACATTACTCCAGAACATACTTTCTCAAGAAAAGCTACTAAAACGAAAGATCGCAGTCATTATGAATGAACTTGGCGAAGTATCAATTGATTCGAACGCCGTACCAGCAGAAACACCATTAAAGGAACTATTAAATGGATGTGTATGCTGCACAATCCAAGGACAGCTTGAAGTGCAGTTAGATAACATGCTAAAAGAATATGAGCTTGATGCGATTTATATCGAAACAACAGGGGTCGCACATCCAATTGAGGTTCTTGATGCCTGCATGTCTCCGCTTTTTGCTGAAAAACTTTCTGTACAAGCGATTGTCACGTTAATTGATGCAAATAGATGGCAAGACCGTTCAAGTTTAAGCATCCAATTACGAAAGCTCTTAGTAGAGCAGGTTCAGCATGCTGATATTGTTTTATTAAATAAAGTTGATAGTCTTTCAGAAGCTGAAAAAGCAACCCTTGTTTCAGAGATTCAGGCTTTGAACAAAAATGGGAAACTTTTAATGACTGAATTTGCAAATATTCCTTTATCACAGTTGCAGATTAACAAAAGAATAGCAAAAAAACAACATGAGCAAGCACATGTTCATGATGCATTACATATGCGTACAATTGTCCATACATTTTCAAAACGTATCGATTTAGAAAGGTTTGAACAATTTTTAAAGGACATGCCTGATACGATCTATCGGATAAAAGGCTATATCTCCTTCACACATTCACAGGATACTTTTCTTTTTCAATATTCCTATGGTATGCCGCTATATATGAAGGAACAAATGAAGATGAAAAACACACTCGTTTTTATTGGGGAAAATTTAGATCATCAAAAGTTAAGAGCAGAACTTGAGTCATTAGAAGTTCAAACAACAAATTAAATAAAAGGGGCAGGCATTTATGTACTGTCTCCGCTCTTTTTCTAATTTTTATCTATTTCGTCAACTACTAGCACTATATCCATTTCCTTATGCAAAAATATGATCAAATACGTAAAATACGTACAGGGAGAAAACTCTAATGTTTGTTTTGTTGCTTACAATGCTTGAACGCCTAGGAATCATTGTTACAGTCGCTTTCCTCATGACAAGGTTACCTTTTTTCAGGCATATGATTGAAAGAAATGAAATAAGTCGCAAACAACAATATTATGCGATTATCTTTTTCGGTGTGTTTGGTATTATTGGCACGTATTCTGGCATCACATTTGATACAAGTTCTTTGCAGTTTGATCGTTGGGCATATGCACTTAATTCTGAAGAAGCACTTGCCAATTCGCGTGTGATAGGCATAATCATTGCAGGACTTCTTGGCGGTTATAAAGTAGGTATCGGTGCAGGACTTATAGCAGGTATACACCGCTTTTCACTCGGAGGTTTTACAGGATTGTCTTGTGGTTTATCCGCTATTTTGGCAGGAATTCTATCTGGATTCTTTTATCGAAAAGAAAAACGTCTCAATCTTTCTACTGCCTTATTTGTAGGAGCTTTAGCAGAAGCAATGCAAATGCTTGTTATTTTAATTGTTTCTAAACCCTTTGATCAAGCACTTCGACTAGTTGAAGCAATCGGTATTCCAATGATTGTGGCAAATGGTGTTGGATCTGTTATCTTTTTGCTCATCATAAGAAGTGTAATATCTGAAGAAACAAAAGTTGCAGCCTTGCAAGCCCAAAAAGCTCTAAGACTTGCTGAACAAACATTAACCTATTTAAGAAATGGACTTACGACCAAAACCGCAGAAATCGTTTGTAAGATAATCTATAATGAAGTAGATGCCTCAGCTATCTCCATAACAAATCAAGAAAAAATTCTTACACATATTGGGTTGGCAGATGATCATCATAAAGCAAATCATCTGATCCAAACAGCGGTTACAAAAGACGTCCTTCAAAAGGGGCACCTTATAATTGCGAAGCATCATGATATTCACTGCAAACATCCTAACTGTCCTTTAGGTGCTGCAGTTATTGCTCCATTAAAAATTAGAGATGAAACGATAGGCACATTAAAATTTTATTTCCAATCTGAAAAGTATATCACCAATCTTGTAATTGAACTTATTCGCGGTCTTAGTTCTTTATTAAGTAATCAGCTGGAGATTTCAGAAGCAGAGCAGTCAAAGCAGCTAGCAAAGGAAGCAGAAATTAAAGCGCTACAAGCCCAAATAAGCCCACACTTCCTTTTTAATACTTTAAATATTATCGTATCATTAATACGGACAAATCCTGACTTAGCAAGAAAACTACTTCTATCTTTATCGCAATTTTTTCGTAAAAACCTGACAGGTTCAACGAAAAAATGGACAACACTTAAAGAAGAGGTTGAACATGTAAAAGCCTATTTAGCAATTGAGGAGGCACGTTTTGTTGATAAGCTTTCGATCGAATATGATATTGATGAATCTGCTTTAGATCGAATGGTTCCAACGTTAACATTACAACCAATCGTTGAAAACGCTATCAAGCATGGGATAAAAGATAAAGAGGCAAACTGTCTAATCAAACTCTCAATTAAACATGTACCAAGTGCTATTGAGGTTAAGGTAGAGGATAATGGGAAGGGAATTGAGCAAAGTCGCTTAAAGTATATTTTAAACACGATAGTCCATTCAAAAAATGGTACTGGCTTTGGAATGTATAATGTGAATCGTCGTTTACTCTTAATGCTTGGAGATGAAAGTACATTACACATTGACTCAATCCTCCATAAGGGTACATCCGTTTCCTTCAGGTTAAAAAAGGGAGAGATTAAATGAAAAAGATATCAGTGTTACTTGTAGATGATGAAAGATATAGTCGAGAAGAATTAAAGCATTTATTAATGCAGTATGAGATAATTGAGATTGTTGGTGAGGCTGATTCAGGTGAAACCGCACTAATCAAAACATTACAGCTGAAGCCAGATGTTGTGTTTCTAGACATTGAAATGCCAAAAATGAGTGGGATGGAGACAGCGATCGCGCTCAAGGAGTTAAAACACGGACCACTTATTGTTTTTGCAACTGCATTCCCAACCTTTGCTGTAGATGCGTTTCGTTATGATGCAATCGATTATATCCTTAAGCCATTTGAGGAAGATCGCTTAAAAGAAACGATTACTAAATTAGAAGAAAGATTGATCAGTACGACACCACAAGTGGAGATTACACCACCATCAAAGCTAGCTGTTGAAAGCGATGAAGGCATTATCTATATTGACCCGAACGATATTCTCTATTTGTATCGAGATGATCGAGTAACTAAAATAGTTGGAAAAACTGCAGAATTTGAAACAAAAACACCATTAAAAGATTTTGAGCTTCGATTAAAGGACCATCGCTTTTTCAGAATTCACAAAAGCTATATTGTAAACCTCCAGGATGTGTCTCGATTAATACCATGGTTTAATGGCGCTTATCAATTAGAACTTAAAGGACATAAAGAATTACTATCAGTAAGTAGAAATTATGTAAAAGCACTACGGTCAAGATTGGAAATCTAGAAAGAGGTTGTGATACCTCTTTCTAGGGTTGAATGATGAAGTCAATGCGTCGATTAAGTTGATGATTTTCAGCGTTTCCATCATTAGGAACAATCGGCATTTCTTCACCAACTCCTACAGCTGTCATAGTAAGATGGGATAAAGTCTTTACATCTGCAAATCGTTTTAATAAGAGGTTTGCGCGATCCTTAGTAAGCTGAAGATTATCTTGGTCATTTGCTTTGTCATCTGTATGAGCTTCGATAATCACTTTACTATTTTCAGGTAAAGTAGCAAACATATTCTTCAGCTCTACTAAAATATCTTCTGCTTTTTCATAGTATTCAGCTTTATCATAGTTAAATATGATATCATCCCTTAATCGAACAATGATGGCATTTTCTACTTTTATTACCTTTGCCCAATCAGGTAAATCAATGTTCAGATTAGGCATGTTGGTTGACTGTACCTCAGAATTTGGTTCCACCACTTGTCCCTCCATTACAGGTTCACCTTGCTCTAGCTTTTTCAATGTTTGATTGCCAGGTTCTAAAGCAGTTATCGTTGCTTCCCTATTTCCACATCCTGAAAGAAATATCGCAGTTGCAATAATAACGATTGAATACCTTTTCACCTAATTCAACTCCTATGTAATTCCATTTATCTTAAAGCTTTTAATGCTTTAAAATTAGGCTCTGATAAACTTGGTTGTTGATTTCCGCTGCGGGCGGTCCGCGGGAGTTTCACGCATCCGTTCCAATCAACAAAGTGCCAAAAATAAAAGTGAGGTTTAACAGAGCCTAAAATTAAGGCTGTTTTCGCAAATTTTTGTTGCTATTAACCAAGTAAAGTGGTGTGGTTGATTACAGCGAGAGATGCTCGCTTTCCGCGAGGCGGCGGTGATCCTCCTCGGTGTATACGCCTGCGGGGTCTCACCTGTCCCGCTTCTCCCGCAGGAGTCTCGCAATCCCTTCCAATCAACCTGAATTAGTTTTGTTTTTAAAAGCAACAATCACTTAGAAAAGAGCCAAATTTAAAAAGTTAGATCAATATCCCTTTATTTTAATTAGCAATAATGTCTATTTTATCATCATTATGGAATAAATTGTTCAAATTCCCAATTTTCTTGAAATTAAAAAGAGATAGCAAATGACAAATATCATCTAAGCTATCTCTTTGTTTAATTTTAGTCCATTGCAAGGATGCGATTACGCATAAAGTTCCTTTATTTGCTTCTGAACATTGGCATCTTCTAAAAACTCATCATATGTCATTTGCTTATCTACGATCCCACTAGGTGTTACTTCGATAATTCGATTTGCGATTGTTTGAACAAATTGATGGTCATGAGACGAAAAAATCATAGCGCCTTTGTAAGTAGTTAAGCCATTATTTAATGCTGTGATTGATTCTAAATCTAAATGGTTTGTCGGTTCTTCTAGTAAAAGAACATTCGAACCACTTAGCATCATTTTTGAAAGCATACAACGAACTTTCTCTCCTCCGGATAAAACACTTGGCTTCTTTAATACCTCTTCACCAGAGAAGAGCATACGCCCTAAGAACCCACGTAAAAAGCTCTCACTTTGATCATTTGGTGAATATTGACGTAACCAATCAACTAGCGTTGGCTCAGATCCCTTAAAATATTCACTGTTATCTTTTGGAAAATAGGCTTGAGTCGTTGTTACTCCCCATTTGTATGAACCACTATCTGGCTCCATTTCACCTGCTAAAATTTTAAACAGTGTTGTGATCGCAATTTCATCACGTCCTACTAATGCAATTTTATCTTCTTTATTTAAAATAAAATGTACATTATCTAAAACTTTTACACCATCTATTGTTTTTGATATTCCTTCAACACGCAATACATCATTACCTATTTCTCGGTCTGGAGTGAAGTTTACATATGGATAACGACGTGAAGATGGTTGAATATCATCTAATGTAATTTTATCTAGTAGTTTTTTACGTGAAGTTGCCTGCTTAGATTTAGAGGCATTTGCACTAAATCTAGCGATGAAATTTTGAAGCTCTTTTATCTTCTCTTCTTTTTTCTTATTCGCTTCTGAACCTAATTTAAGTGCTAATTGACTTGATTCATACCAGAAATCATAGTTACCAACATAAACTTTAATTTTAGAAAAGTCTAAATCCGCAATATGTGTACATACTTTATTTAAGAAGTGACGGTCATGGGATACAACAATAACAGTATTTTCAAAGTTAATTAAAAACTCTTCAAGCCACCCGATCGCATGAATGTCAAGATGGTTTGTAGGCTCGTCTAATAGAAGGACATCCGGCTCACCAAATAAAGCTTGTGCTAAAAGAACTTTCACCTTTTCTCCACCAGTTAATTCAGCCATTTTCTTCGTATGAAGGTCTTCTGAAATGCCAAGACCTTTTAATAAAATAGCTGCTTCACTTTCCGCTTCCCAACCATTTAACTCCGCGAATTCTCCCTCTAATTCAGCTGCTTTCATTCCATCTTCATCCGTAAAATCAGCCTTCATATAAATCGCATCTTTTTCTTGCATCACCTCATAAAGACGTTTATGTCCCATGATAACTGTTTTAAGAACTTCATGCTCTTCATATTCAAAGTGATTTTGCTTTAAGACAGCTAGACGCTCGCCAGGTGCCATGCTTACATCACCTGATTGTGCCTCAATTTCACCTGATAATATTTTTAAAAATGTGGATTTCCCCGCACCATTTGCACCAATTAATCCGTAGCAATTCCCCGGAGTAAATTTAATATTAACATCTTCAAAAAGCTTTCGATCGCCAAATCGTAAGCTAATATTCGTAACTTGAATCATGAAACATCCTCCAATACTTTAAACATCTAAACAATTATACCACTTAAATACAGTTTTTTATACGTTATGTGAGAACATCTTTACATACATTTAATGATTCCATTTAGTTCAATCAGATCCAAGATGCGAAAAATCCTACGTATAATTCAATCCTTTATTGTAAAGTCTTTTATGGATTGGAGGTTATTCGATGTTTACGTCCCGCGGTGATGCGCATAAATTATATTTAAAATTTAAAGATACCTATAAGCGTAATCAGTCAATAGATGAGTTGAGAGAATTAACAGAAATTGAAGAGATCCAATCGTTTTATAATAGCCTGAAAAGCTCTACACTGGAAAAAATCTATTATCGTGTGTTGAAAGAGAAAAATGGGATGGGCATTATACCTGTTTTGGTTTCTGCAGGTCCTTGGCTCTTGTTTCTTTTTTCTAAGAAGCTTCAAGAGTTCTTATTCGCCAATGGAAGCGTACTTTTCTTCGTATTTATTACGATATATTTACTCATTCTCATCATTAGCGTTATCCTCCATTTTCGTGAGAAAGCTTGGGCTGAAGTTCACGCTACAATTATTAAAGATATCTTGACTAACCGACTACCAAAAAGCAACCCATCTTCATGAGTAGTGGGTTGCTTCGATTATATTATTTCTCTTTTCTATGTTTTCTCATGACAATAAATAAAAAGATTATTCCTGTTGTAACAGTTGTAAGTGCTGAGAGCATTGCATTTACGTTTGTAATAACAAATAACGAAGGAATATCACCAACTACTGTATCTTCCATCGTAAGAAAAATACATAAAAACATATTATTTGCTGCATGTGCACCGATAGAGTATTCTGAACTATTCGTTTTAATTGAAATATATGTCCAAATAAATCCCATCGCTAAATAATCAATCGCCACCCAAAATGCTCCATGTTCCATTTCAGGGTTACTAAAGTGCAAACTTCCAAAGATTCCTCCAATAATGATCATTAAGATAATTGGATTTTTTGTTATTCTACCAGCCCATTGTAATAAAAACCCTCTAAAGAACAATTCCTCTGAGGTCGTTTGGATAGGAACTAATAGCATTGATGCAACAACTAACCAAGCAAAACGAGTTCCATCAAAATCATTTAAGGCATAGTCATTGGGAAAAATAGCATAATCTAACAGGGCAAAAAGTGCAAATAATAATAGCGCAATGAAAAACCCATAAAAAATTTTCGACCAGTTTATCCTCTCATTTGGTGTAATAAAGGAAATGAGCTTCCTTTTCAGTATCGTTCTTGCTGCAATCCACATACCTATAACAGTCAGGATGTTAACAATATGATATAAATAAAAATCAACGAGTGGATCTGATATCATCATCTCTTCAAAATCAACAATACCTGGGTTAATAAGTGCGGTTACTAGCACTGCTATTACATACGCTATTGTACCCACCACAAACATAAACGTTAAAATAACCAATAGTGACCAAAAATAGCGCAAATGCGTGTTTTTCCCTTTAGCAATTGAAATGAAATTAGGATCCATAATAACACTCCTCTAACATTTTAAAATAATTGGATGAACAAATAGATTGCTACACCACAAATAATTAAGGCTGAAACTTTATTAATTTTATTAAGTATGCGTCCTCCATGATCTACTTTTTTAATACTTTTTCCAGCCAGTGCTAAACAAAAAAACCAAAGCCATGAAACGATAATACAAGCACTAGTAAATAACCATTTCTCATAGCCGCTGTACACTAACGAGATTGTACCAATAACGCCGATTGTATTCTAAAATAGCATGAGGATTTAACAATGAAACGGACATCGCAAACATCACTTTGTGTTTTAGCAGATAGATATGATTGGTCATCATTAAAAGTAGATTGTCCCCCAGATTTCCTAACTGTCCACCCCATGTAGATTAAAAACAGCACTCCAATCATAAAGATGATAGCTTTCAACCATGCAAATGAAAATACAATGATTGAACACCCAATACAGCAAGAATGATTAAGTACGTATCACAAAGTGCAGCAGTTAAAATAATCGGTAGCGCACGAACATATGTAGGTTGTACGGCTCCTTGATTGAACACAAATACATTTTGAGCACCTAAAGGAAGAATAAGTCCAAATGCCAATAAAATGCCATGAAAAATTGCTTCCATTCATTTCCCTCCATTCTATGTGTATATCATAAAAAAGAGTAGATAATATTTCCTTAAAAATGTATGTAGGTAAAGATTTGTGGCTCAAAAGGTTTTTAATGTCGTAATAAAATAGACCTTCTGTTATTCTCACATACTCCCTACCTAGTAATTTTTAACAGATATTAACATTATAATCAATAAAAATACGTTAATCTTCACAAGAATGTATGATTAACTTCCTTTCAACAGATGATAGTTTCAGAATTAAACAGAATCATTGTATCTCGAAAGCGTTTTTCTGCATGTTATTGTCCATTTTTAACATGTTACACAAAAAAAGCTCTTCGGCTTACCGTTTATTGTTAAGATATTTGTAAGCGTATTCAATCTTTTGAAGGAGGTTACTTCATGTATACATTTATTGGTGGAATTTTACTTCTTATTGTAGGTTATTTTATTTATGGACGTTTCGTTGAGAAGGTTTTCGGTGTAAAGGATGCTAGGCAAACTCCAGCTTTTTCTAAACGAGATAATGTTGATTATCTACCAATGGGTAAAAAACGAAATTCATTAATTCAGTTATTAAATATTGCTGGTGTCGGACCTATTTTCGGACCAATCATGGGAGCATTGTATGGGCCTGCAGCATTTATTTGGATTGTAATTGGCTGTATTTTTGCTGGTGCAGTTCATGACTACTTAACAGGCATGATTTCCATTCGTAACCGCGGTGCACATTTACCAGAGCTTGCTGGTAAATTCTTAGGAAAAACGATGAAGCACGTAGTAAATGCTTTCGCCATTTTATTATTACTTTTAGTAGGTACAGTTTTCGTCACAGCACCTGCCGACCTTTTGGCTGGTATTACTCCAGACTGGATATCATTTGGATTTATTATTGCAGCAATCTTTATCTATTATATTTTGGCTACACTTTTGCCAATCGATCAAATCATTGGCCGATTATACCCAATCTTCGGTGCATTGCTTTTAATCAGTGCAATTGGAGTTGGCGCTTCATTAGTTATAACAGGGGCACCAATTCCTGAATTAACTTTACAAAATATGCATCCTGACAAAGCGCCAATCTTCCCACTATTATTTTTAACGATTTCTTGTGGTGCTTTATCTGGATTCCATGCAACACAAACACCAATTATTTCTCGTACAACACAAAATGAGTCACAAGGTCGTTTTATTTTCTACGGAATGATGATTGCAGAAGGTATTATTGCGATGATCTGGGCTGCAGCAGCGATGAGCTTATTTGACGGTTATAATGGCTTAGCAGATATTTTAGCAAATGGTGGTCCTGCAGCAATCGTAAGTGAAGCATCTACTGCTATGCTAGGGGCTATCGGAGGTACACTCGCAGTACTTGGAGTGATCGTATTACCAATTACATCTGGTGACACAGCATTTAGAAGTGCAAGAATGATTATTGCCGATTATTTAAACATCTCACAAACGAAACTAATGAGTCGATTATGGATTGCAGTTCCATTGTTCGTTATCTCATATGGATTAACCAAAATTGACTTTACACTTTTATGGCGCTATTTCTCATGGGCAAATCAATCAACAGCAGTTATTGCATTATGGGTTGGGGCGATGTATTTATTTATCGCAAAGAAAAATTACTGGATTGCCATGATTCCTGGAATCTTTATGACAATGGCAACAACGACTTATATTTTAAATGCAGCTATTGGATTTGGCTTACCAATGAACATCTCTTACATTGGCGCTAGTATTGCCACAGCAATAATTATAGCACTGTTCTACAAAGCTGCAATTAAAGCAAGAGCAAACAACTTACAACTTGATGATGATGCGAATATTGCAGCTTAAAAATTTGAAACGACGATGAAGCAAAAAAGACAAGGTAGTATATTTGTTGAAAAACTTTTTTTAAAACCCTTAAATAAAAACAAGTAAAAGAGCATGGATTTCCCTGTTCTTTTACTTGTTTTCAATTATATTTCTTAACATCTCTATTTAAGCTTTGTCTAAAATTCCAACGTTTTCACAGACAATTCATTATGTAATTTTTTAAATGATGTTATCACTTTTAATGTCGTTTCATCAGGTACACCAAAGTCTTCAATATGCCAATATAAGCTTAACATGGAATGACAATAGCCCCACAGTAAAACTCTTTCTTTATTCAAATCTAATTGATCTACTAATATATCAATCCGTCTATCTATTACATCGGTGATTTTATCAACAGGTAATTTATTCAGGAGAAATTGAATGACATCATATTCCCGCTCACCAATTAAACCCTTTGGATCAATTGCGACCCACGTATTATTTTTAGCGGATAAAACATTGTAATGATGAAAATCTCCATGAAGAAGAAATAGGTCATTAATAGTACTTGTTAACCTAGAAAATATTTCTTCCGCTTCAATAAGCATCTCTTTTGAAAGAGGACCTATTCCATTTTTATGCTCTTTACGTATCTGCTTAAAGTCCTCTTCCCTTTGAAAAATCGTTGGGATACATGAATTTATAGGAGCATTTATCCATAAGTTCTTCATAACTTGTGACATAATAATCGTTGATTCTTCGTCATTTGATAGCAAGGATAGCTTTTCCCCTGGTAAAACCTTTTCCAATATCATAATCCCTTTTTCTGTTTCATAGTCAAGTAGTCTGGCTATACCATTTCCATTAAACTGTTTAAGCGCTTCAATTTCTTTCTCAAATCCCCCATCACCTAGTACCACGAGTTTAATAACAACTTGACTTCCATCCAGTGTGAATGCAGGAGCAACAAAGTTATATGATAACTCATAGGGCGGCTGTATTTGAATCTCCCATCTTGCTTCACAATACTTGACTAAATCATTAAAGTTATCCAACCACTTCTGTCCGTGCTCTCTATGAACAGATTTTATGGTTTCTATAAACTTCTCAGGCAAATATGTCACTAGTCTCACCCTTACATAAATTAGTTGGCAATACTATTTTTCATGATGTTAATACAAATCAAACATATTAATATCATGATCTAACTGCTTCAAATAGTTAAATAGCTGTGCTCGGTGATGATACGTATGTGTCACTATTTCAATTAACCATTTTATTTGTATATGACCACCTTGTTCAAAATAAAATGGTTTTGTTATTTTATTCATTAAATCTTCATCACTCAAAGCGAGTATATAATCTTTCAACTTTTCGAAATTATGCTGCATTTGAGTTCCTAATTTCTCCGGGTCTCTTATTTCTTCAATGTCCAATTCTATTTTTCTGTATTCCTTCTCACTTTTTTCTTCCAATAAACATGTTAAATCTGAAAGAGGTATCGATACTAAGTGATGGACCAACTCTACTAATGATCTCATATTTTCCTTCGGTCGATAATTCCATTGGCTATCTTCAATCTTTTGAATTAGATTAATGGATGTTTTAACAGCAAGTTCTAGTTCCTCAAATAATAAATCTGTCATTTTATTAATATGATTCATCCGGCTTTAATTCCTTTCAAACTTATTTTATAGGTTAATACCTACCTATTTCGATAATATTAATAATTATCCTTTATTCAACATTAACATTTACTTACAATCAAAGTCAGACATATTGTCCTGGAATATTCACTTCCGGGAAGAAACATATTTAAACCAATAGCTATTTTTGTGATAAAATGAGCTAATGAACAAAAGCGTAAGCGCCCGTTTAGCGATGGATGGGCGCTGGAGTTCGAGTTCAAACGCTTATCTATAATACAAAAGTTTTTATAATTTTCTTAACAACTAGAAAAGGAGCAGTCAACTTGAAGTTACATACGCTAATTGAATATTGTTTATTAATTCTTTGTTCTGGAGCCTATTTTGCCTTTCTGGGCTTCCGTTCAAATGGACTTACCTTTATTGTTGGGGTAATTCTTCTTTACATAATTATCAATATTTCTACGAAAAAAATCCTACCACGCTACCATCTTGAAAATAAAAAGATGTCTGTTTTAATAAGCGTCCTCTCCATTATCGGAACAGTATTTATTACAATGCTTATTTTAACTATATTTGTGACATAAAATGTAGATTTACTCTTCTGGTTTTGTAGGTGGTTTTCCATGATTTTGTTTTCGTCTTTTTCTTATAATCAGTATCATGATGAAAAGAAGGCCACCTAAAACTAGTAATACTGGTAGGCTACCTATGATAAATATGATAACTGCTGAGCATGCTTTTAACACAAAATTCACACTGTTCATAAATTGTTCCTTCGTTTTCTCCCACGTGTTTAAGTCATCATTATCTAATGCCGGTATTTTCACTTTATCTTCTACCACATGAATTGTTACAGTAGCTAAGTCAACTTTATTGTTCAAGTAATTCATTCTACCTTTAATTTGTTCAATCTCCTCTTGAACAACAGCCAAATCCGCTGAAATTTTTAATAAATCCTCTGTTTTTTCCGCCTTTTCCATAAAATCCAATAATCGCTTCTCAACGACTTTTTTTGATGTCATCCGCGATTCCAAATCTACATATTCCTCTGTTACATCTTGACCAGAAATCGAACGATCGACTACTTTTGTACTTTCATTTTCTACAGATTGTAAAAATGAATCAAATTTATCCTGGGGGATTCGAACTGTAATTGTTCCTTCAAGGGATTCATCCTCACCTGTTGAATATGAATTAGATTCAACGATATATCCATTTGAGGATGTAAGCTGTTGTTGAACAAGATTTAGTGTATCCTGATAGCTTTTTACTCGAATTGAAAGGTTTGCCGAATAAATAACCATGCGATCATCTGAATTACTTTTATCCTCATTCGAAGGTTCTTTTGTATCTTCCTCAGACTTCTCAGTGACTTCTTCGTTAGCTAATTCTGTAGTTTGCTCTTCTCCCTCAGCTATGCTACTTTTATGCTCAATTTCGTCTACTGTTTTGTCTGCTTGACTAGATTCCTCTCCAGAATTACTACACCCACTAATAATCCCTGCAATTAAAAGTGCTAAACCGATCAAAAGCAACTTTTTCATCTCGACACACCCTTTACGATTTATGACTAAGGTTCTAACATCCAATTAACATATGGACTTAACCAACACGATGAAGAAAGGCTGTACTACATACCAAACAATTAATAAGACATATTCAGTACTAGTGATATAATAATTTTTTTAGAACGTAAACTGACAAATTATTAACTAAATTGGCTTGTTAATAATGAGGAAGTTCCGTCTCTTTTTCCTTCATGAGAATAGTCGTTTTTTTAAAATAAAATGTTACATAAATTTGTAAAATAGGAAAATAAATAAACACCAACTTCAATCTAATAATTAACATCGGCTTTTCGAATACATTTAGTACTTGCTTATTTTTATACGATAAAAAGCCGACCTATTTTAGATCGGCTTTTTGATGGTTATATGGTTATTCTACTTTACTTAAATGATTAAAAGGAAAGAAAATAAATTCCGATTTCCCTAATATCCGATCTGACTCAATCAAACCAAGCCCATTGCGGCTATCCATGCTATTTAGTCGATTATCACCCATGACAAAATAACTTCCTTCTGGGACTTCTATCTCTTCAAAATCATTTGTTAGAAGCATTCCCATTTGTTCTGCATCCTCTTCGTTACTTTCTAAATAAGGCTCTTCGATCTTTTTACCATTTACATATACATTACCATTCTCTGCACTAACTTTATCTCCAGGTAATCCGATAATTCTTTTAACATATCGAATGTTTTCTTCTTTCCCATCAATGATAACAATATCCCCTTTTTCAATTTCTCCGATAAATTGTAGGGTCTTATTTACAAAAAGACGATCTCCATCCTTTAATGTTGGATCCATTGAAGATCCTTCTACAAGATATGGTTCAAATAAAAAGAAACGAATAATCATAGCAAGACCTACTGCAAGAATGATTGCTTTTGTCCATTCCCAGATCTTTGATTTTGACGTTTCTGTTTCAGTTTGCGACATGATGTGGCCTCCTATTTTATTGCTCTATTTCCATTATACCTATTTAATACTATTTATTTGCTATAAAATAAAAAAATCCTTTATCTTTTTGCAATTATTCTTCAAAATGGTAATGAATAGTAAAAAATACAAATTATGAAGGCGGGAACAAAATTAATGGAGTTTATTTTCAGCGTACTGAGAGTTCTACATATTATTGGAGGATTTGTCTCTCTTTTCGTATTTTGGGTTCCTATTGTAACAAAAAAAGGGGGTAAACTTCATTATACTTTTGGATGGATTTACGTCTATGGCATGATCGTCGTTGCTATCAGCGCCTTTTATATGGGATTTTATCGTATCTTTCTTGACCACTCATCAACAAAAGAAATTATTTCATTTTCTTGGTTTCTTATTTTCATTAGTATTTTGAGCTCTGCAGCAGCTTATTATGGTTTACGAGTATTACGGAATAAGAATCGCAAAAAGAAACACACACATCTACTTGACCTCAGCTATCCAATATTGCTACTTATTTCAGGAATAGCCATTAGTATATATGGTTTTATTCATGAAATCCCGTTACTATCATGGTTTCCTATTGTAGGATTTTTTTTAGGTATTACCCAATTAAGCTATTGGCTTCAAAAACCGACCAGAAAAATGCATTGGTGGTTTGAACATTTTGCAGGTATGCTAGCATGCTGTATTTCAACGATCACAGCGTTTGTTGTATTCGGCGCTCCTAGATTATTAAATATTGAATCAGTTAGTATCATTTTGTGGTTTTTACCTACGATTATCATAACACCATTGATTATTGGTCTCAGCATTTATTATGGTAGAAAATTTAACAAGCCTTAAACTCAAAGTTTGTAAATTTGATTTGACTAATTACACTAAAGCCTCACTTTAAGATCAATTAGGATAACTCAAGAGGGGCCTGAATCCACCAAACGCTAGTATTTTCTCACTCACATTAAAGACTATAAAATAAATATATTTGAGGGTTCGCCCCCGATTGTTTTTGAGTCATCCTTTTTTAATCTATTCTTTGTTAAATTATATTGATGTTTTTGTATTAAAGTAGGAAGATCTTGCTCCCTTTATTATCAACAGTTTTGTTTAATAGAACTAATCGATTATTTCCAATGTAACATCTATATTGCCCCTTGTTGCTTTAGAATAAGGACAGAAATTGTGTGCCTTATGGACTAACTCCTCCAACTTTTCTTTTTCAATACCTGTCCCTTTCACTTGCAAAGAAACAGCCAATTTATACCCTTGATCTCCTTCATCTTTCAACAAACTAACATTAGCTGTAACTTCTGATTCAAATTGTACTTTGGCTTTTTTTGCCATAAGTTGTAATGCCCCATCAAAACATGCAGAATAGCCAGCTGCAAATAGTTGTTCAGGATTAGTTGCTTCAGGTAAGTCCTTTGCTCTAGGAGTTCCAGGCATTGCTATATCTAAATTAATGTTCCCATCAGAAGACTTTACACTTCCTTCTCTACCTCCAACTGCTGATACTGTTGCTGTAAATAGTGGTTTTGTCATGATTATCAACCCTTTCTTCATATTTTGCTTTCATTCAATTTAGTTTCACACATCAAAAAGATTCAATTCTTCATTCTATTAAACTTTACCCTTATTCACAGTTTCTAATCCACTAATTATTTTTCATAAAAAAAGCTGACTATAGCGAAGCGTTATGCTTCGTCATCAGTCAGCTCAGAAAAGTTACGATTCACTTATTCACTAACAGGTTTTTTTAGTAACCCAAGCATGATTGCTGTGATTACAGCACCAATTGCAATAGCTAATAGGTAAAGAAGCGGATTTCCTTCTACTAATGGAATTACGAATGCCCCACCGTGTGGTGCACGTAAACCATTTCCAAAGAACATTGCTAATGCGCCAGCAACAGCTGAGCCTGTCACAATTGAAGGAATAACACGGGCTGGATCACCAGCTGCAAATGGAATAGCACCTTCTGTGATAAATGATGCCCCCATAATGTAGCATGTAATACCTGCTTCACGTTCACGTTTTGTAAATTTACTACGGAATAATGTTGTTGCAAGAGCAATACCTAATGGAGGTACCATACCGCCTGCCATAACAGCAGCGTGTGGTGCAAAATTACCTGAATCAATCATTGCAATTCCAAATGTAAAGGCAGCTTTGTTAATAGGACCGCCCATATCAATTGCCATCATTCCACCTAGTATCAAACCAAGAAGAACTAAGTTACCAGTACCTAAACCACCTAAAAATTCACTAATTAGTCCGTTTAATGCACTTACTGGTTTATTTACAACAAAGAACATAATCATTCCAACACTAAAAATACTTAATACTGGATATAAAAGGACTGGCTTTATACCTTCCAATGATGCTGGCATACCTGATAATAGTTTCTTTAGAAGAACTACAATATAACCTGCTAAAAATCCTGCAATCAAACCACCTAAGAACCCTGCTCCACCTTGCGCTGCCATAAACCCACCGACCATACCTGGCGCTAGACCTGGGCGATCAGCAATACTTAAAGCAATAAATCCCGCTAATACTGGAATCATAAGTCCAAATGCATTACCACCACCAATTGTGCTTAAAGCCTCAGCAAATGCATTATATGTTTCGTGATTTGGATCTGATGCATGAATACCAAACATAAATGAGATCGCAATTAATATCCCACCACCAACAACAAAGGGTAGCATGTTGGAAACACCATTCATTAAATGTTTATAAAACCCTGTTCTTCCTCCACTTTGATCTTCTTTTCTTCCCTCACCACTACCTTGATAAATAGCGGCATCTTGTTTAAGTGCACGTTCTATTAATTCTTTCGGTTTTCTAATTCCCTCTGCAACTGGAACAATAATGACATGTTTGCCTTTAAAACGTTCCATTTCTACTTGCTTGTCAGCTGCAACAATGATCGCTGTAGCTTCTTCGATTTCAGCGGCAGTTAAGACATTTTTCGCCCCGCCAGAACCATTTGTTTCTACCTTAATTGACACATTCATTTCTTTTGCTTTTTCTTTTAACGAATCTGCTGCCATATAGGTATGAGCAATTCCTGTTGGACATGCAGTTACCGCTAAAATCTTGCCCGCATTTGAGCCTTTTACCTCTTCGGCTTCATCCTGTACATCATATTGATCAATAACTGCTAAAACTTCATCTGCCGAATTTGCAGTTAATAGTTTTTCTCTTACTTCCTGTTTCATCAAAATAGATGAAAGTTTAGATAAGGCTTCCAAATGTGTATTATTCGCACCTTCTGATGCCGCTATCATAAAAAACAAGTAGCTTGGTTGACCATCAAGAGCTTCATAGTCAACACCAGCTTTTGATCGTCCGAAGACAATTGCTGGGTGTTTTACTGCATTCGTCTTGGCATGTGGAATTGCAATTCCATCACCAATCCCAGTGGTGCTTTGCTGTTCACGATCCAAGACTGCACGCTCGTAAGCTGCTTTATCTGTAAGCTTACCAGCTCTATCTAATACATCAACTAACTCTGAAATAACATTCTCTTTTGATGTTGCTAGAAGATCTAACTTAATCGTTTCTTTTGTTAATAGCTCAGTAATTCTCATCTTTCTTCCCCCTCCACCCTATTAACTTCAATATAAGGTAATAACTCTTCTATTTTTTCTTTTGTACAAAGCTCCATTGAAAATGCAGTGGCACTTCCCGCTGCTACTCCAATTTTAAACGCTTCTTCTATAGTATAACTTTTTGAAATGGCACTTATGAATCCGCCAACAACAGAATCTCCAGCTCCAACTGAATTTAACACCTTGCCTTTTGGTACATTTGCTACATAGCTATTATTTTCTGTTATAAGCAATGCACCTTTTTCAGCAAGCGAAACAATCACATGCTTTACACCTTGTTCTACTAGTTTCTTTCCATAAATAAGAGCTTCTTCTACAGACTGAATTTCTGTATTGAACAGTTCTCCAAGCTCATGGTGATTAGGTTTAATAAGATACGGCTTTTCAGTAATAACTTCTTTAAGAGCTTCACCAGAAACATCAGCCACAACTTTAATCTCTTTTTCTTTGCAGACTGCAATAATCTCTTTGTAGATGGATGAAGGTAATGTTCCAGGTATACTTCCAGCCAACACGACAATGTCTTCCTTCGTCATCTTTTGGAAAATTTCAAAGAATTCCGTTAGTTGGCCATCCGAAATATTCGGACCTAAACCATTTATCTCACTTTCAACTTCAGTCTTTAATTTAATGTTAATTCGTGTATCACCAGAAACCTTTACGAAATTACTAGGGATTTTTTCAAGATTTAAAAAATCCTCAACAAACTTACCTGTAAAGCCTCCGATAAAACCTAATGCGTTTGATTCGACTGATAATCGTTTCATTACGCGTGATACATTAATCCCTTTCCCACCAGGAAACTTTGTATCTGCAACTGTTCGGTTCAAAGAACCTAGTTCGAATTGTTCAACTTCTACGATGTAATCAACTGATGGGTTTAATGTCACGGTATAAATCATTCTTTCACGACCTTTATTGCTGTATTTTTTCCATATTGATGTAGTACGTCTTCTTCCACATCATCTGTTATGATTTTCGCTTCAGACAGATGTGCTATTTTTGAAAATGCAATCTCTCCAAATTTTGTATGATCCGCTAATACATAATTTTCACGTGATAAGCGAAGAGCTGTCATTTTCAATGCTGCTTCCTCTGGGTCTGGGGTTGTATAACCAAATTCATGATGAATTCCATTTACACCCAAAAAACATTTATCAAAACGGTATTGTTCTAATGATGTTAAAGCACCACGACCAATCATGGCACCTGTTATTGGTTTTAAGAATCCTCCAATTAAGTAGGTTTTTAATCCTTTTTTCATTAGTGGTTCAATAATTGTAAGCCCATTAGTTACAACGACAAGTTCCTTTTCAGTTGGAAGATATTCAACCATTTGTAATGTAGTTGTCCCTGCATCCAAGAAAATGCAATCACCTTCTTCAATGAATGAAGCGGCTTCTTTTGCAATTAATTTCTTTTGATGAAGGTTTTTGGCTGATTTCTCAATAATATTTGGTTCACTTAGCTTACCTTGCAGCAGTGCTGCCCCACCATGAATTCTTTTTAAATATTTTTCTTCCTCTAACTGAGTTAAATCACGTCTAATCGTTGATTCAGAAGAGTTTGTCAGATCGACAAGTTCCTGAATTTTCACTGAATGTTTAGCTTTTAATACATCCAAAATAACTCGGTGACGTTCAGGAGTTAACAAAACTTATCACCCCCCTACCAATTGTAAGCGAATACAAGTTACCTTACACACTTATTATACTGTCGATTTTAGTCAAAATCAATCACAAAATTTCAAAATCTATCAAAACCCAGTTATTTATAGCTATTTTTCTTTTAATTCCTATTACTTAGCTTGATCATAACTTTCATCTTTATGAGGTATTTACAATTTTTTATTTGATTAAACCGATTTGCTTGTTTTTTTAACATTAGATTTATTTATTGAACCATTTTTCCCATTATTTAAACCACTTCTATAGAAGCAATAATGTTATTCTATTTTCCAGATCAATACATCCTAAATCATACAAAAAAATCTCCTCTCAGATACAACTACTTACATAGTAGTTGATCCAACAGGAGATTTTCCCTTTCCAGCTTTATTCATATCTTAAAGATTCAATCGGACTCAAGCGAGCCGCTTTATTTGCAGGAAGCAAGCCAAACACAACACCGATTAGCATGGAGAATAATAATCCACCGACTACAACTTGCCATGAAATAAGTGGTGGCCAACCCGCAAATATTGAAACGATATTTGCAGCAACAGCACCAAGAATAATACCAAATATTCCACCTATTAATGTTAACGTAACTGATTCAATGAGAAATTGAGTTAAAATTTGTCTCTTTGTTGCCCCTAATGCTTTTCTTATGCCAATCTCCCTTGTTCGTTCTGTAACAGAAACAAGCATGATGTTCATGACACCAATACCACCAACGACCAGGGAGATTCCAGCTATTGAACCGATAATTAGTGTCATAATCCTTGTAATTTGGCTAATTCCTGCTGCCATTTCTTCCATATTAAATACCTTATAGGATTCATCTGTGTTATGAGAGGCATTTAAAAGTTGAGTTGCTTTTTCTCCGGCTTCCTTCATAACATCTGCATTAATTGCTTGAAGAGTGATTTGATTGTAATCATTTTTTCCGAAGGATGCACGAAACGTATTCCAAGGTATATATACTTCCATTGCTCCAAAGGCGAATAAACCTGTTGGCTTATCCAACACGCCAACTATTTCAATTGGCTGGCCTTTAATCCAAATAACTTCCCCTACTGGATTTTTTTTAGCAAACATTTCTTTCTTCAATTCATTACTAATAACCCCTACACGTGTACCACCTATAAAATCAGCTTCCATAAGATTTCTACCTGACTTTATCTTTAAATCATTCACTTCGATATAAGCTTGGTTTACACCATTCAAACTTGTCTCTAATTTTTCTTCATGGTAACGTGTAGGGAAATATTCTGTTGATGAAGCCACAACTTTTTTCACTTCAGGTATACTGCTTAATGAATTTACATCCTCCTGAGTAAAAGCAGCGTTCATATAGGCATTTGGGCTTGACATTATTTCCTCTTCACTAGGTTCATAGTAAACCTCAATTGTGTTGCCAGGCCCTGTTATGGATGTTTTTAATAATTGCTCTCCACCTTGACCAATGGCTACAACTAATATTACTGATGCCACCCCAATAATAATCCCTAACATCGTCAGGATCGATCTCAATTTATGTGCTAACACAGAGCTAAGTGCCATTTTCATATTTTCTAGTAAACTCATATCTTATCTCCCCCGCTCTTCATCGGAGAGAATGCTTCCATCCCTAACCGTTATAATTCGCTTGGCATAATCAGCTACCTCCTGCTCATGTGTAACAAGAATAATTGTTGTGCCTTCCTTATTTAACTCTGTAAATTGCTCCATGATGGATATACTTGTTTTACTATCTAGTGCACCTGTTGGCTCGTCAGCTAAAATAATTTTTGGATCATTTACGATTGATCTTGCTATGGCAACACGTTGTTTTTGTCCTCCGGATAGTTCATTAGGTAAATGATTTACTCTATCAGATAAACCGACCTTCTCAAGTGCATGTTTTGCTCTTTCTTCACGTTCCTTCCTTCCTAAGCCTGCATAGATCATAGGAAGCTCCACATTTTTCAAAGCTGATAAACGAGGTAATAACTGAAATTGCTGAAAGACAAACCCAATTGATAGATTTCGAACTTTTGCTAATTCCTCATCCTTGTAGGTAGAAATGTCTTCGTTACTCAGTAAATATGTACCCGATGTAGGATTATCTAGACAACCAATCACGTTCATTAAGGTCGATTTCCCTGATCCAGAAGGCCCCATTATTGCCACAAATTCTCCATTATAGATTGTGAGGTTTATATCTTTTAATACATCTAATGTTTCAACCCCAACCTTGTAGCTTTTCGTGATAGTAGTAAGCTCGATCATTTAACACTCACTTCCATATCATTTTGAAGCTGATCCGGAGGATTGATAATAACCTCTTCTCCTTTTTCTAAACCTGATTTTAGTTCCATAAATTCTTCACTAGTGGCTCCCATTTTCACTTCTTTACGGATTGCTTTTCCTTCTTTGATAACAAACACATAATACTTTACACCGTCCTGACTCACAGCTTCTAAAGGAATTGCTTGAACATGACGTTTTTCTGTTTCAATTTCCATAATCAGTTTAAATCCAGGCTTTGCTTCCATATCCTTAGCATCAATTGATACTTCAATTGGATATTGGACAGCTGTATCCTCAGTTCCCATTCCATTTTCAGTCTGTTCGGGCAATAGACTAACTTTCGTAACGGTACCCTTCCATTCTTTATCAGGAATGACGTCAGATCTGAGTATAACTGGTTGTTTTTCGTCAATTTTTAATGAATCATATTCTGAAATAAGCCCTTTGACAACATATTCATCAGCTTTCCCAATATGTAAAATTGACGTTTGTGTAATACCCTTAACCGCCTCCTTATCTATCGAAAGCACAGTTCCAGCCATTTCGCTTTTTACCTCTAACTGTTTTACTTCTTTTCAAGCGTTTCTTTTTGGAGAAGAACTTGCCTTGCTTCAATATCAGCGACTTTTAAATCAATTTCTAATTGATCTCGTTCAGCATCAATCTGTTTTTTTGCTTCTTTCTTGCCAACTTGTTTTTCTAAGTCATCTTCTTTATCATCTAAGTCATCAATTTGTTCTTTTATTTGATTGATTCGTAAATATGATGATTCAATTGAAAGCGCATTTTGCTCTTTTTCTAATTGCAGTTGCTCGTTTTCATATCGTAACAGAGGCGTTCCTTCTACTACTTTATCTCCCGCTTTTACAAGAATCTCTGATACTTCACCATTTTCAGGATCTAAGTAAATAAAGTCTTCCTGACTTAAAGAAAGTGTTCCGGGAACCATAACATTCCCGGTTATTTCACGTTCCTCAACACTCCCTGTTTTAACAGCAAGATTTTCTTTATTCAAGGCTTTAATAACATTTACTCCAACTAATACAAGAATTAATAAAATGACACTTGTTGAGATCCAGATTTTTTTCTTCATTAGAATTGTGTCATTCCTTCTATTGCTCCACCTAATGCAGCAAAGAGGAGCCCTAATACAAAAAAGACAATTGTAATGATTGTTGCAGCTGGTTTAGATAGCTTTCCTACAATAATAAGCCCCATTGTTAAAAGAATATAATACCAAATAGTAAAAACTTCAATTGTACTAAGAACTGCACCTAAGACTCCATCTGCTCCTACAAAGCTGTTTACACTTGTCAGCATTATTGCAGGATCACCATCAATTGCCATAATAATCAGTTGATTAAGGATCTGGCCAATTATCGTGATAAAACTAGTGAAAATCGTGAAAGAGAGCATTTGCTAATATGTAGCATCAGATTTTGCGATTTTAGCAATCCCCCAAAAGACTAAAGCAAAAAATAGATAAGTTATTGGAGTAACGAAAAATCCAACTACTGCTGCCCCTGCAATTCCAAAGGTTTTAGCCATTTCCAGTTCTTCAGGGGACATTTCCATCCCAGATACTGTTGAATAATCAACATTTAATACTGTGATTGCTGATACAATTGTCATTATTACTGTAAAGAGAATTAAAGGAACCCAAATAACTGGCATCTCTCTTATTCTCTCAAACTGTATACCTGGACTAAATACCATACCGAATAATGACGGCTTTTTCTTTTGAATAGTTTCTTGTTCCATAGTAATCAACCTCCATTTTATGTATTCATTTACTTATACGTTAAAAATTGGGAATAGTTTCATGTTTTATTATTTTTAAAGAACAAAAGCGCAAGCGCCTTGATCAGCCCCGACAAGCATAAGATGATTTAGAATAGAAGGCGTTCTTTGCCTTCAATTCTAAATTAGCTTATGATCTCGAGGGGCTAGGCGCTGGAGCTGGATGTCGTGCGCTTATCCACAGTTCAAGAATTTTATAATTTCCTTAACGATAAAAAAAGCAAGAAAGAGTATATTAACCTTCTTCCTTGCATTCACTATTTATTCTAAATTATTATTCTTCCTGTTTTGCAACTACTTCTGTTATATAATCTGCAATTGAGTTGATTTCTGCTTCAGATAGGTTTCCTTCAAACGATGGCATTGAAGTTCCACCTTGGTTTATTTTCTCCACCACTTTATTATGGTCCTTTGCTATTTCACTTTTTTGCAGGTTCGGTCCATTATGACCGTCTGCCCCATCTCTACCATGACATGCTAAGCAGTTCGCTTCATAAACCGTTCGACCTTCGTCTACATTTGCAGTCGTTTCTGTTCCTTTATCATCAGGGCTTTTTTGTTCTTCCTCATTTGAATTATTTTTATCATCAGGATATGCTTCAGCTTTAGGAGCATCTTCGACTTTTTCAATGGTTCCATCTAGCGAGAATGTCCATACTGAATCACCATGTTTTGAACCGGCAAGCGAGTTTCCTGCAGCAAATACTGTAATATATTGTTTCCCATCGATTTCATAGGAAATTGGTGGTGCATTTACCCCTGCATCGGTCATAAATTCCCAAAGTTGGTCTCCAGTTTTTGCATCTAATGCGATGAAACGTCCATCACTATGTCCAACGAAGACTAATCCACCTTTAGTTGTTAGTGCTCCACTATAAGCTAACGTATCCCATTTCTGTTGCCACACGACCTTATTCGTTTTAACGTCCATCGCTGTAACTGTACCTCTCACTGGAGCTTCTTCTACTGGAGCAATTATACTTCCGACGTAAGTATTTCCTTGCTCAAGCTCTTCTTCACTTCTTGTTAATGACATATACGAATCATTTCCTAGTACATAAAATAACTCAGTTTCTGGATTATAAGCAGATGGTGGCCAATTTGCTCCTCCAAAAGCTGAAGGCTTTGTAACCACTGGTTCCTCCCAGAATGGATCGAATATTTTCCCAATCTTTCCTTTATAATTAGGAATGTCACGCTTGATATCTTCTTCAGTCACCACTTGAGGAACAAATGAATCTCCCACCGGAATAGGTTGTGTTGCTGCAGTTGCCTGTCTTTCATCCTGCGGTACTGGTGTTTCATTAATACCAATTAACGGCTTTCCATTGGTACGATCTAAAAAGTAAACCCATCCTGTTTTTCCTGCTGAACCAATCGCCTTTCGCATCTCCCCATCCTTTTCTACGTCAAATAAGATAACAGGATTTGGTGAATCTAAATCCCAAATATCATGATGAACTTGCTGGAAGTGCCATTTGTACTCACCTGTTTCTACATCTATGGCAACAACAGAAGCTGAGAATAAGTTATCACCTTTACGTAAGCTTCCGTCTAAATCTGGGGCTGCATTTCCTGTTGAAAAATAGAGCATACCTAATTCTGGATCAACAGCTGGTGTTTGCCATACTGGGGCCCCACCCGTCATCCAAGCTTTATTGTCAGATGGCCATGTTTCATGTCCCACTTCTCCAGGTCCTGGTACTGTATTGAAGCGCCATAGCTCTCTTCCTAACTCAGCATCATATGCTGTTACTCGACCACGAATCCCGTATTCTCCCCCGGATATTCCAGTAAAAACTTTTCCATTATAGTAAAGAGGTGCACTCGTAATGGTAAATCCTTTTTCCCATTCGTCGACCTTCGTTTCCCAAACAACCTCACCTGTTTTTTGATCCAAAGCTACAAGTCTAGCATCCAATAAACCTACAAATACTTTGCCTTCACCGATGGCAACTCCGCGACTAGTCCAGCCACAACATACGGTTGAAAGCTTTTCTGCAATTTTCGGGCGATATTCCCAAATGGTTTCTCCTGTTTTTGCATCTAAAGCTAATACGTCATTTTCACCTGTAATAACAAACATTACTCCATCGTATACGACAGGGCTGGCTTCCCCTGAGTATTTAAAATCAAAACCTGAGCCTAAGTGAGCAACCCATTCTCCTTTCAGTCCACTTATTGTTGATTTGTTTATTTGATCTAATGGCGAATACCGTTGATTATAAACATTTCCTCCATTTGTAACCCAATCCTCTTTTGGTAGCGTTGTCATTTCTTCGGTAGTAAATGCTGGTGATACATCACCTTCATAATTTTTATGCTGCTTTACTAATGCTACATCCGTAGAGTTAGTGTTTTCAGCTGTTGCTTCTTCTGTTTCTTCAGAATCGCTGTCAGTACTTTCAGTGCCTTCCGTTTCTTTTGGCTTACTTTCAGTCATTTGATTCCTCTCACTAGATTGACTTGATTGACAGGCAGTAGATAGGACTAATAAAAAAGTAAGCAGAACGAGATAAAGCGATTTACTCTTCATTCCTAACAATTTTATCCACCTTCTTCTGAGTAGTTTTATCCTTTAGTCAAAAACCTGTCTAAGATGAAATTGCATTACCTCTGTAAGTATTTATAATCATCCTATTTCGTCCAACATTAATATATTCTAAAAAATATAAAAAATCATTTCATTTATCCTATATAAATTCATTACATTTGTATGATTTCCCAAAGATACCGATAGATCTTCGGTTAAATAGTAAGTTCAAATTATATAGGTGTACCATTTTCAAGAGGAAAAAGGTTTTTAAATAAAAAAGACATTATCTTCTCGATAACATCCTTAGGTACAACCTTTAAAATAAGATTTTTGCTAAATAAACAACAACAGTTACTGTAATACTACTAAATAATGTTGACAATAAAACAGCCTGTGCAGCATATTCTGGATTGTTTTTATATTCAAGCGCAAAAAGTGCACTGTTTCTTGAGCTTGGAAAGGAACTTGCAATGAATAGTGCTTGTGCTATCGTACCTTCTAAATTTAATACGATGATGATGATAAATGCGATGATTGGAGAAAAAATCAAGCGGCCAACTAAACTTAGAATTAGCTGTAACGAAAATTTGGTTAATTTCAAGAAAGCACTTTGAGCCCCAAGTGTGATAAGGGCAATTGCAAGGAATGCATTCGAAATATCATCGATTGGGCGCCATATAAAGAAGGGAATTTTGATGGTTAATGCATTAAAAATCATTCCCAAGAGCAAAGCATAAATAATCGGATTTTTAAAAAATTCCTTCATTGCCCCTAGTCCTTTTGTATTTACAGAAACCGAGGTCATAAGTCCATATGTATACGTTATGAAATTTTGGAAGATCGTCACAACTACTTGAATTGATGTACCGAGAGGATTTTCATGAAACACAAGCTGGCTAACTGGTAAACCGAAGTTTCCCGAATTATTAAGCACAACACTATTTTTAAATGTTGCTGATAGACTTTGATCAAATTTGAAAACTTTAGCAAGCATGGCACTTAATAGCATTAAAATCAGGTTTTGAATCGTTAAAAAGCCAAGAATTCGAACAAGAATTTCACCCTTCAAACTAGTTTCATAGATATTCACAAAACTCAAAGTAGGCAAGAGTAAAAAAGTATTTAATTTTGATAATGTGTTCATATCAAAGAAAAATTTTCGATGCAAAAAAGCACCTAGCCCGATTAATATAAATACAGGTAAAATAACATTTAATATGATTAAATATAAAGTATCCACCTGAATACACCTCCTTTATGTATTTGTAAAAGGCTATTTTCTTAGATATTGTTGCTTTAAAGCGAAAACTGTTTAAGGTTGATTGGAACGGATTGCAAGACTCCTGCGGGAGCAGCGGGACAGGTGAGACTCATGCAGGCGTTTACGCCGAGGAGGCTCACCGCCCGCCCCGCGGAAAGAGAGCATCTCTCGCTGCAATCAACCACACCGCACGACTTCGTAAATAGCAACAAAGTTTGCGAAAACAGCTTAGTAAAAACACAGAAAAAGACCGATTAAATATCAGCCTTCTTCTACATCATTCTATTTAAGCCTCTTCATTAATCACAACGTTACGACCTTTCATTTTTAAAATAATCGGTATTGTCATCCATAAAAGGGCAATAAGAATAAAGATAAGTGAAATTGGTTTTTCTATAAAAATCATGAAATCACCATTTGACGTTGTTAAAGCTCTTCTCATATTATTTTCTATCATTGGTCCTAAAACTAATCCTAATACAAGCGGTGCTACAGGATAGTCATTCTTCGTTAAGAAATAACCGATAACACCACATCCTATTAATAATAATAGATCAAAAACAGTAAATTGGACAGCATAAACACCAAATATGGAGATTGCGATAATGATTGGTAATAAATATTTTGTTGGCGTCTCGATAATTTTCGCAAAGATTTTCACAAGAGGTAAGTTTAAAATAAGTAGCATGACATTTCCGATAAACATACTTGCAATCAATCCCCATGCAACTTGAGGATGATCTGTAAAAAATAATGGACCTGGTTGTATATTATACATTATAAGCGCACCCATTAAGATGGCAGTTGTTCCAGAACCCGGAATCCCTAACGTTAACAATGGGATCATTGCTCCTCCAGAAGCTCCATTGTTTGCTGCCTCAGGTGCAGCAACACCTTCAATAGCCCCTTGTCCAAATTTACTTGGATTTTTACTTATTTTCTTTTCCATAATATATGAAAAGAAAGAGGCAAGTGTAGCACCTGCACCAGGTAAAATCCCGATAAAAAATCCTAATAAAGATCCTCTAACAATTGGTCCAGAGCTATCCTTCATATCCTGTTTTGTTGGTAAAATCCGTTCAACTCTTGCTATCGAACCCTCAGTCTTTTCTTTTTCAAGTATTGTTTTAAATACCTCTCCAAGGGCAAAAAGTCCGACAGCCACTGTTAAAAACTCAATACCCGAATATAATACTGGAATTTCATAAGTAAACCGTGCAACACCAGAAACATTATCCATACCGATTGTCGCAATTAAAAGTCCAACAACTGTCATGATTAACGCTTTTGTTCTTGACTTTCCTGCAAGACCACTAACCGCACATAGTCCTAAAATCATTAATGAAAAATATTCTGCTGGACCAAATGACAAAGCAACACTAGATAATGGTTCTGCTAATATTGTTAGGCCTATAAGTGCAACAATCCCTGCAAAAAATGAACCAATTGCTGAAATAGATAACGCTGCACCAGCTCTCCCTTGTTTCGCCATTTGGTAGCCGTCTAATGCAGTTACAACTGATGATGATTCCCCTGGTGTATTTAATAAAATAGATGTTGTAGAGCCCCCGTACATTGCTCCATAATACACACCAGCTAATAATATTATCGAGCTTGCTGCTGCAGATTCAGGATCAAGGCCAGAAGTAAGCGTTGCTGTAACAGGAATTAATAAAGCAACTCCACTCATAGGACCTATACCAGGTAGAACGCCAACCGCTGTTCCTATCAATACTCCAACAAATGCGAATAATAAATTATGCCATTGTAATGCCTCTGCAAACCCATGTGTAAGAAATTGAATTGTATCCAATTATGCCACCTCCTCGTTAAAACCAAATTGGGAATCCTGGTAAAGACCCTTCTAAAACCTCTACAAATAAATAATAGACACCACCCGAAAAACATGCTGATAGAATGATAGATTTTATAAGATTATTTCTGTCCATTACTTGAAAACTAATTAATAAGAAGAGAAAAGTTGTGAGAATAAATCCTAAACTTTCAATAAACAACGCATATGCTAACGCCGAAGTTAAAATAATGAGGAACCGTTTATAATCTAATGTTTCCTTTCCCTTATCATGATCGACATATTGAAATGTCTCATAAAACAACCTTAGACTTAGTAATATTAAAACAGCTCCTAAAATTGTTGGAAAAATATCTGAACCAACATTACTCCCATAAGCACTTTCAGAAATTTTCCTACTTTCAAAGATAAAAAAAACGCCAATAATCATATAGATCAAACTTGAATAACGATCAAATGTTTTATTCATTACACATCACCTCCAATGAAAGGTACGGGGAGGATCTCCTCCCCTTTTTCAAGTTATTATTTCTCCATACCTAGTGCTGTTAATAATTCTTGTACGACTACATTTTGTTCGTCTAAAAATGATTTAAAATCAGCTGCATTTTTATAATCGCTTTCCCAGCCGTTTGTCTTTAATTCTTCATTCCAAGCTTCACTTTCAGATAATTCTTTCAATGTTTTTTCCCAATAAGCTAATTCATCTTCTTTCATTTCTTTAGGACCAAAAATGCCTCGCCAAATCGTAAAATCAGCATCTATTCCTGCTTCTTTAAATGTAGGTACTTCTGCCAATTCTCCAGTTAATCGTTCTGTAGAACTAACTGCTAATACTCTTACTTTTCCTGATTTAACATATTCACCAATTGTAGATGCGTCTGTAGCAATTAAGTCTGCATTCCCGCCAAGGAGTGCTGCAATCGCTTCTCCACCACCGTCATATGAAACATACTTCACTGATTTTGGATCAATTCCATATTTGAAAGCAGGTAATACGGCTACTAAATGATCCATAGAACCTGGTGCAGATCCACCAGCAACGGTTACTTTAGTTGGATCAGCTTTTATCGCCTCTAATGCAGAAGGTAAATCGGTGAAAGGTGAGTCATTTTTTACAACGATTGCCCCATAATCTCTCGTTAACTGAGCAAGTGGAGTTGTATCCTTATATCCATAAGGACTGTTTCCTTCTTTTTTCTCATGATTTATTAAAATAGGTGGTGAGCTGACCATTAGTTTATATGGGTTATTTTTTTCTTGTGTTGCAAATTCAGCCATATAAACAGCTCCGCCACCACCAGGTTTGTTTTCCACAGTCATTGTTTCACTAACTAGTTTTGTTTCACTTAAGATCTTTGCTAATGAACGAGCAGTTAAATCCCAGCCACCACCTGCACCAGAAGGAGCTACGACTGTAATTGGTTTTTTAGGATAATCTGAAGCGTTACCATCTCCACCGGTTGCCTCCTGCTTTCCACCACATGCTGCCAACATAAATGTTAATAAACCTACTACGATCCACATCAACACTCTCTTCATTTTTATTCCCCCTTAATTATTTCTCAGAACGAAAGATGTCAAAGCGCTTATCAACAGTACTAGAATTTTATAGTTTGCAAAACAACTAGAAAAGACAGCGTTTGTAAGCGCTGTCTTAAAGTTAACAGAATTTTTATTTTTATAAAATCTTAACATCATAAGTTCAATTAAACCTAAATAGATCTTTTTGTTCATAAAATTCACAGCACAAGATATCATCAAAATACATCATAAATGTTTTGTCCGAAAATATCGTCTTTCTGGCCTTCCTACATTTCCATATACTAAATCCGCATATACTTTTTTCTGTGAGATTAAATACTCTAAATAACGCCTTGCTGTCGAACGACTAACACCTGATTCTTTGCTAAGCATTTCTGAAGTAATCCCTTCTTCTTTAACTTGTGGAAGGTAATTGAGTATTTTATTTAATGTTAATGGATCAATGCCCTTTGGTGCCTCTTCTCCTACTACAAATGAATTTTCTTGTTGAGAATTACGCCAAAGACTTGCAATTTCGTCTTGAGATAAATTTTCATTATAATTCAATTTCTCTAGCTTTTTTTGATAGTTTTCTAGACTGTTCTTAAACCTATCAAAGGTTACTGGCTTTACAATATAGTCAGATACCCCACTTCTAAGTGAGTGACCAACGATGTCTACTTCAGAAGCTGCGGTAATCATGATAATATCAATTTCAGGATTCGTTTGACGTATGCTCTTTATTAATTCAGTTCCCTTCATATCAGGTAAATACACATCTAAAAGCACAAGTTGTGGTTGAATTATTTCTAATAGTTCAATGGCCTGCTCCCCAGTTGTTGCAATCGCAATAACTTCAAACCCTTCAACCTTTTTCGTGAATCGGCTATTTATTTCAGCTATTCTAGTATCATCTTCTACAATCATAACTTCAATTTTCATGAAACATTACTCCTTCCCTTTGGAATGGCCACAATGAATAAAGCCCCACCAAATTCCCCTTTTTCAATCGCTATGCTGCCATGCATCTCACCCACTAATTCAGTTACTCGAGATAATCCTAGCCCTCTATTCCCCCCCTCCTTCGTTGAGAATCCTTTTCGAAATATGTGTGACATCTGATGGTCCTCAATTCCTGGCCCTGCATCCTCAATTTCAATTAAAAGATCGTTTCCTATATCAGTTATAAATAACCTTACTTTCTTATCATGATTTTTAAGCTTCTCCATCGCTTCAAAAGCGTTCGTCATTACATTCCCTAAAATTGATACAAGGTAACTATTATCTATATGTTTTGGCAACTTTTCAATACTACTTTCTCTATCAAATTCAAAGGTTATCTTTAATTCCTTTGCACGATTATAAAAACCTAATATGATTCCTCCTAGCCAAGGATCTTTGATTTTCTTCATTAAAAATTGAACAAAGTCTTTTTGATTTTCAGTTTCTTTGTGTATTAGTTCCAGCGCTTCATCATTTGATCCCAGTTGAATTAATCCAGAAATCGTGTATAGGAGATTATTAAACTCGTGTGTTTGGGCCCGCAATGCTTCAGTATAGCGTTTAACCTGTGATAGTTCTTCTGTTAACTGGTCAATATCCGATTTTAACCGAAAGCTAGAGACAACACCAATTACCTCGTTTCCCGACTTGACAGGCAATCGGTTTGCGATAATTTGCTTGTTATTTAATTCCATTTGTCGATCAAATTGTTCTTCACCTGTTTCAAGTACTTCTACTAACGAAGTATTTGGAATAATATCTAAAACAGTTTCCCCTACAACTTGTTTTTCACTATCTAAAGAGAGGATTTCATATGCCGCTTGGTTTATGATTACAATTTTCCCCTGGTTATTGATCACCATAATTCCTTCTCTTACAGACTCGATAACTGCGTTTCTTTGCTTTAACAACATTGAGATCTCATCAGGCTCAAGTCCAAACATGATTCTTTTAATGCTATTAGCTAGTAATATCGCTCCAATTGCACCAATGATTAAAACAATGATCGCAATCCAAATAACTGGTTTGGCATAGCCTATTATTAAATCATGTACATCTTCTATTAGAAAACCAACAGAGACGACACCTAAAATCTCTCCATTTTCCCCAATAACAGGTACTTTCCCTCTTAAAGAAGGCCCTAATGAGCCTGTTGCTTTTGAAACATAGGATTTTCCATCCTTTAATGCTCTTTCGTTATCTCCACCTACCATCTTCTTTCCGATTCTTTCAGACAATGGATGTGAATAGCGAATTCCTTCTTTATTTCCTACAACAATATACTCAGCATCTATCTGAATCCTAATGTTTTCAACGATGGGCTGAATAACAACGGACGGATTTTCCATATAAAATGCATGTTGTATTTCCGGCATTGAAGCAATTGTTGTTGCCACATGTAATGCCCTTTTACTTAATTGTTTTTCAACAGTAGTAGATAGAGTATGATAATATAGCAAACTGCATAGCACAACAATAAATAAGATAAGACTCACTGCAAAAATAATGATCCGTTCTTGAAGCTTGACTCTTTGGAATTTTTTCATCGCATCTCCTTATAACCAAAATAAGTAATCGCTTACAAAATTAATTCAGAAGTGCTACTATTTTATAATAATAATTCGATTTTGTCTTTGACTTTCTGATTTTTGTAGTCATACGATTATTTAAAAAAACTCTTAAGCGATGTCTATCTCCAACTACTACTATATAGATATAAAATCTAAAATATAGTAATAATGGTTATAAGACACTAGACACTTAAGAGTCATCCTTTAAGATATATTACGTTGTTATGAATTGCTTGCTAGTTTCATCTTTTAATATATCCTTCCTCGCTACTCCGGTTTCATATGCGGCTTTTACAACTGCCTCCCGGACCTTTTCAACTACTTTCTGATTAAATACACTTGGTACAATATACGTTTCACTTAATTCATCATCTGAAACAACATCTGCAATTGCTTTGGCAGTAGCGATCTTCATCTCTTCATTAATTTCAGAAGCACGGCAGTCTAGTGCACCGCGAAAAATTCCTGGAAAACAGAGGACATTATTGATCTGATTAGGATAATCCGATCTTCCCGTGGCCATTACCCTTACATACGGTTCTGCTAGATCAGGATCAATTTCAGGGTCTGGGTTTGCTAATGCAAAGACAATGGGATCAGCTGCCATCGTTTTTAAATGACTCACATTCAGGATCCTTGGTGCTGATACACCAATAAATACATCTGCTCCAATAAGACAATCAGATAAAGATCCACTTACATTTTCAGGATTAGTAATGCTTGCAAATGCTGTCCAATTAGGATTATCATATGTTTCATTCCGATGAATTACACCTACACGATCCACACCTATAATATTCCTTACACCAGCTGCTAATAACATTTTTGCACATGCTGTACCTGCAGCACCTACTCCATTTAAGACAACCTTTATCGATTCAATTTTCTTACCTGTAAGCTTTAAGGCATTATAAAGTCCTGCAAGTAATACAACCGCTGTCCCATGTTGATCATCGTGAAAAACAGGGATATCTAACTCTTGTTTCAATCTTTCCTCAATTTCAAAACATCTTGGTGAAGAAATATCTTCTAAATTTATTCCACCAAATGCTGGTGCAATAGCTTTCGTAATCCTGATGATTTCCTCAGGATCCTTCGTATCCAAGCAAATTGGGAAGGCATCAACACCAGCCATTTGTTTAAACAGCATCGCCTTCCCTTCCATGACAGGCATAGCAGCAAGCGGACCAATATCACCAAGACCTAATACAGCTGTTCCATCTGAAATAACAGCAACAGTGTTTCTTTTAATCGTTAATGAATGAGCTTTTATTGGCTCATCAGCTATGGCATGACAAACCTGTGCTACACCTGGAGTATAAACACGTGATAGATCATCTCGATTTTTTATCGGATTTTTCGGTGTGATTTCAATTTTCCCACCAATATGTAATAAAAACGTCCGATCTGAAACTGAAATTACTTTTGCTCCTTCTAGGACACTAATCGAATCCATCACTAATTGACCATGCTGCTGATTTTTAACCGTAATAGTAATATCTCGAATGGTTTGAGTTTTACTTGTCGATATGACATCTATCCCAATAATATCACCGCCAGTTTCTCCAATAACCTTTGCAATATCACTAAACGATACGAGATTTTTTTGAATATGCAGCCTAATGATAATATTCATGCTAGCATTGCTTAATTGAGACATTCGTTACCTCCAGAAGCTTTTATAAGTAAGGGGGATATTAGAACTACTAATCTATTTTTTGTACGTAGCGAAAGACCAAAAGCAATAGCTCCTTGTTGGATGCGCTAAAAATAAATTAGGTATTTAAAATTGGAAGCGTTTTAATATCCTGACAACTATTCTATTACAGCTTTCATCTCATGTAACTGTTTACAAAATTTATTGCTTTAAAACCTTTATGAGCATTTAATTCTTTTTGTTCACGATAATTTACGTAGTTTGTGGCTATTAAGTGTTAATTTTCATCCAATCTTAAACGGAGTAAAACCCCCACCACAAGATGCAAGAGAAGAAAAGTTGATTGGTGGGGAAGAAAGAAACTCTCATTTATTGAAGTCTCTCTTTATACCGTATTAACTGTTTTTTGAACATCATCCTGCTTACCAAATATACGTCTCAAGAAAATCGGCACGATAAACAAGATAAAAAAAACACGAAACAACTGATAAGCCGCAACCATTGATACATCTGCTTGAACGGTATGTGCTGTAACACCCATTTCAGGTAAACCACCGGGTGCTATACACAAGAAGGCTGTTGTCATCGTAATTGGGTACAAAATATGTAATCCATATGCTAAAACAAGAGCAAACCCCACAATCAATATTCCAGTAATAAATGAAAGCGGGAGGAGTTTTCTCCAATTACCTAACATATTCACTTTTATTCCTAAACATAAATAAACACCAAGACATAGTTGCGCTATTACGGTAAAGATCGGTGGTAGATGAGGTGTTTCAATGCCGCTTATTGATAAAATTGCAGAGGTGAGCAGCGGCCCAATAATCCATGGTGTCGGACATTTGAAGCGAAGCGCTATACTTGTAACGAGCAAAACGATTACAATGAACATAGTAAACTCAACAAAGCTCCCATTTTCCATTTGCGCGTTCATATCGATCGAAGATATTTTTTTTTGAGTACTTTCACTTGATAAAGCATGAATCGATAGAGTTGGTACGATGAAAATAACGGTTAACATTCTAATAGTTTGCATGAACGTAACAATTGTTGGCTCCGCTCCCTTAATATCTTCACTCAAGACAACCATTTGTGATAATCCACCTGGTGTCGTCCCCATCACAGCACTTGGATGATTGATACCAGTTATCCGAGAAACAAAATAGGCTAAGGCAATTCCAAAGCCTACCATGAGAATCGTAATAATAACCATTGATGGTAATTGATTTACAATCTGTCTAGCACTCTCAATCGTAAATGATAGACCCATACTATAACCTAATAGCATCTGCCCACCATTTCTAAAACTAACTGGCCAATATAAATCGCGATTCAATAAAAACTTCCAACTTAATACAGCTGTTAAAGGTCCTAACATCCATGCCAAAGGTAGGTGGAGGAACGTAAATAAAACACCACCTATTATGCCAATTAATAATGTTTCAACGAATTGAAATTGTTTTTGTTTTCTTTTTATAGTCAACTTTGTTATTGATGAAAAAGTCATGCTGCACCCCCTTTTCACTTACATGAAATTTATAAACAAAGCCAATAAGAGGCTGACTCGATCTGTCAAATACTCATTACCACCACCAATATACGATGGTAGAGATGTTTGACAGAATCTTTAGTCAGCCTCTCATAAACTATTCTTTTAGCTAACAGCTTCAGCAAAATGATCGTTAAAGTAAACAATGTGTGAGAGAATTTTATGCCCTTTTATCTTTCGAATCAATTCTTTGGCCTCTATCTCATCTTCAAATTCAAACATCCTAATACTTTCACCCAAATAAACCGTTATTACCCACATTATTCGTTCCCCCATTAATAATATTTAGAGCCATAAATTTAAAAGTAACGTTGTAGAAGCAGTAGTTTGACAACTAGATACGTTGATCTATTCTTTTCTTTTTTAGTAGAAGTGCATACTTTTGACATTATCTTAAATCTATTAGATTACGAAGTAAATAATACAACTAATTATTTTATTAAATTCAATTACGTTAATTAGTTTATTTTGTTCATCGATTACTAATTCTCCATATCTACGCCCATTAATACTTCATACATCTTACTCTGTTCTTCAAGGTACTTAGAAGTTTCACTACTATTTTTATAAAAATCCTTCCACATATATTTTTGTAGCGTTTGTTTCCATTTTTCAGTCCTTACCATTTTTTCAATCGTCATGTCCCAAAATTCAATTTCAGCCTTTGTCATATTAGGTGGCCCCATTATACCGCGCCAATGTTCAAAAACTAACTCAATGCCTTCTTCAGACCATGTAGGAAGTTCTGGAAGTTCCTTTAATCTTTTGTCAGCCGAGATGACGAGTAGTTTTACCTGATTCGAATCATAATATTTTTTAGCCTCTGATAAAGACATTGTGGCAACATCTATTTGGTTTTTTAATAATGCATTGACAACTTGATCACTATTTTCGTAGACATAAAAATCAAGCTCTTCTGGTTGTATACCAACTTGTTTGCTCGCTAATACGAATGAAAGTTGATCATCATTACCTAACCTAGGAGAGACACCAATTTTATAGGCTGAGGTTGTTTTTTTTAGATTATTCATTAAGCTTTTGGCACTGCTAATGCTTGAATCCTTTGAAACAATCACAACTTCCCATTCGGTAGCCAATGTGGCGATTGGAGTAAAATCTTTATAGGTAATTCTACTTTGACCTAATAAGTGGTTTGTTAAAAGTAGACTTGAATTCATTGCTAAAACATGATTCTCTTGCTGCATAACATATTTCCACCCTAACTCACCACCAGCACCGATTTTATTGACAACACGGATATTTTCACTAATAAGCTCTTCACTCATTAATATGTCTTTTATCGCTCTTGCTGTTAAGTCCCAACCTCCACCTTCGGAACTAGGAGCAATAATCGTTACATCTTTTGTCACTATTTCCGATTTCTCATTTTGCGAGCAACCAATGCATAGAATGACAAAAAGTGCAAAAATAAAGTATGGTATTTTATTCATTGTGCATACCTCTTTACCTTATTCAATCGTAATTTGTTATTATACAAGGTAATACTTTCTCTCAGGTCTTCCGACAATTCCATAATCATGCTTTGCCATACAGAAATTTATTGAAACGAGATACTCTAAATACCTTCTTGCGGTTGTCCTGGATGCACCCATCTTTTCACCCATTTCCTCAATGGAGACACCACCCTTTAGTTCTGCCATAACTTCTTTAACTTTCTGTAATGTCAAACGATCTACACCCGATGGGAGGTCCTTTTGACTTATTGCTGATTGCTTTGAGGTTCCGAAATACCGATCAATCAATGACTGATCCACCTCATCAAAACTATTAAGTAATTTCTTTTTCTTTTTATAATCTTCTATTGTTTCAACAAATTTTTCCATTGTTACTGGCTTTAATAAATAATTGAATACGCCATTTCGGATCGAAGTCTCTAGCATTGCTCTTTCAGTTGCAGCAGTCACCATTATGATATCAACTAATGGATGGTTTTCTCTAATTTTAGGCAATAAATCTGTACCAAGTTCATCAGGCATATAAATATCTAATAAAAGCAAATCTACTTCTTGTACACCTAGAATCCGCATTGTTTCTTTTGCATTTAGAGCCTTTCCAACTAGTTTGACCCCTGATATCTTTTGTAAAAATTGCTCCTGTACTTGGGCAATTCTAAAGTCGTCTTCTGCTATTACAACCTTAATCATTTTGTTCCTCTCCTTACTCTTTTCCTAAACCTTTTTTGGAAGGTATACAGTAAAAATAGCTCCTCCATTTTTTTCGTTAGTCACTTCAATTGTTCCAGCTAATGATTCGACAATGCGTTTTACATTGAATAAGCCATAGCCTCTATATTCACCTTTAGACGAGAAACCTAAAGAAAATAAGGAGTCGATTTTATCCTCAGAAACTCCTTTTCCGTTATCCGTTACTTCAATAATAATATCGTTACCAAGACTCGTAATCGAAAAAGTTACTTTTTTTTCTGCCTGATGAGCAACAGCATCAAACGCATTATCAATTAGATTACCGATGATTGTAATAATATCTGCTACTTCTATATGATTAGGTAAGGGTTCTACATAACTATCAGGATCGATTTCAAGAATCATTTTCTTTTCTGAGGCTTTTCCAAGTTTCCCTAACAGAATCGCTTGTACATTAGGATCATGAATTTGATTAAATAATATCCTATTCCGATGTTGGTGGATGGTAAATTCTTTTTGAATAAATTCAAATGCATCCTGATATCGTTCTAATTGTAGGTACCCCGATAATAAGTATAATTTATTTGCATATTCATGAGTTTGCGCCCTGAGTCCTTCTGAATAATCGCGAACCTCAGTAATTGTATCGATTAACTTTTTTAATTCCGTTTTATCACGGAAACTAGATACAACGCCAATAACCTGACTATTTTCAATGATTGGGATTAAATTAAAGATAAACATTTTATCATTAATCGTAACCTCAACATTATGAAGGGTCTTTCCGGACCTTAACACCGCATCTATTTTCACATTTGGCAGGACATATTGGATATGTTGACCTATATAGTCATCTTCATTAAAATTCAACATCATTTTTGCAGATTGATTGATCAGCGTTAATAACCCATTTTGATCAATTGCAATAATTCCTTCTTTAATTGATAAGAGAATTGCACTTCTTTCTCTATATAATGAGGAAATCTCATGTGGTTCAAGTCCCAGGGTATCTTTTCTAATACTTTTTGTTAGATAAATACCACCCATGATTCCTAACATTAAAACAAGCATTGAT
The DNA here is from genome assembly GCF_017497975.1 of Metabacillus bambusae. Lineage (GTDB taxonomy): Bacteria > Bacillota > Bacilli > Bacillales > Bacillaceae > Metabacillus > Metabacillus bambusae. The sequence continues at coordinate 50,274 of NZ_JAGDEL010000024.1, forward strand.
GCTGTTGCAATGGTTTTGATCCTGCTCACTATATTTTTATAAATGTCTTTTTCCAGAAACTCAACTGATACTGTTCCAATGACTCGAGTGTAATCTCCATAGTCTGCGATAATTGGAACCTTACCACTTAAAATCGAACCCCTTTCTCGATCAACTTCAACATTGTTTGATCCTCCAAAAATTAACGCGTGATAATTTGTATGATCGAAACTTTTCTCACCCACCTTACCCGGATCTGAATGGGAATAAATGATTTCCTTACGATTTTCGATAATGATATTGGCAGCATGGACCTGATCTTTTACTTGCTCAGCGATCGGGCGAAAATGAGCTTCAAGGTCATTTTTTTCGATCGCTTCTTTTAGCTCTGGCATAAGTGAAATTGTCTTTGCTGATTGTAAGGCTAATTGTTCAACTTGATTTCTCGTATCAACCGATTGTAGATAAGCAAATATGCTTGCGAGTAGTATTATAATTAACAGAATTAAAGTACTTATCAAACCTAATACTTTTGTTTGAAGTGGCATCTTTTTAAATTTGTGCATTTTATTAACCCTTTATGTAGTACTTATTTTTATACTAATATATAGAGTACACCATTCCCTTTCACTTAAAAAGAGGCTAACTCAAACCAAGAGGTCAATCCCTTACGAGTCAGCCTCAATAACATTAACATGATTTATATAGAGACCACACCAAAAACGATCGAGACAGCCAACATGACAAGTGATGTCCCAACAGTCCATTTAATCGTAAATTTTTGAAACTCGCCAAAATCGACTTTCGACATCCCTACCAATAAATAAGTTGATGCAACTAACGGGCTTAATAAATGAACAGGCTGACCTACAAGTGATGCTCGAGCTATCTCAACAGGGTCGATTCCATATACTGTTGCTGCTTCTGCTATGATTGGGAGCATCCCAAAATAATAAGCATCATTTGACATGAAAAATGTAAACGGCATGCTCGTAATACCTGTAATCACCGGCAAATACGAACCAAGGGCATCAGGTATTAAAGAAACTAAGCTATTCGCCATCGCATCCACCATTTCTGTACCAGATAGGATTCCAGTGAATGCACCTGCTGCGAACACTAGAGATACAACTGATAATACATTCCCTGCATGTGCTTTAATTCTTTCCTTCTGATCGTCTAAATTAGGATAGTTTATCAAAATAGCAACTGCAAATCCGATCATAAATAATGCTGGTAATGGCATAACACCCATTATTAATCCAGTTAAAAGGAGAACAGTTAATCCAAAATTAACCCATAAAAGCTTTGGACGCTTTTCCTCTTGCAATTCAACTGTTGCTGCTTGTTGAGAAGCTGCCATTAGTTGTTGTTTAGGTAGTTTTGACATTTCCAAAATCCCAACTCGTTTTCTCTCCTTTAAGCCAAATAAATAAGCAACGAAAATAACCCATAAAGCCCCACCAATCATTGCAGGAACAAGTGGTACAAATACTTCAGACATATCTAATTTTAACGCACTAACTGCTCTTGCAGTTGGACCACCCCATGGGGTAAGATTTGTCACACCAACTCCCATAATTGCAATACAAGGTAACATCAATGGATTCATTCCAAGCCTTTGATAGAGTGGAAGCATTGCAGAAATTGTAATCATATAGGTTGTCGTTCCATCACCATCTAATGATACGACTAACGCCAAAACAGCAGTTCCTACGATAATTTTTAGCGGATCACCTTTTACTGCTTTTAGAATGGTACCTACTACAGGATCAAATAAACCAGCATCAATCATGATTCCAAAATACAAGATAGCAAACATCAGCATGACACCAGTAGGTGCCAATTGATTAATTCCATCAATTAACATTGGTCCTAATTCAGATGCAAAGCCTCCAATTACTGCAAATAGCACAGGTATTACGATCAACGCAATTAATGCTGACAGTCTTCCAGTCATAATTAAAAACATAAACACAAAAATCATTAAAAAGCCTAATAATGCTAACATTTGAAGTCCCCCTTATGTTGAACACGCTTACAAAATAAAATAGTTAGATAATTTAAAATATTAATTACTACTATAAATGACGTATGAAGGAGGGTAAATATTTTGGTATATTAATGCTTTAAAAACAATATGAGTATATAATTCTTTTTATATGTAAAAGATATTTTGTTCATTTAGTTTATTGATAGCTAAAAAGTCCATAGAAAAAACGCCTCATAGGCGCTTTTTCCTTTAAGATTTTAGGGTAGTCAGTTTATAAGGATATACGATTATCTCTTCTCATTCACCCAAACAATCATTTCACCTGGTTGACGGTTACACCATGCATAGTAAGGGACTGCTTTAATTTCCACCTTACGTGTGTGTTCTTCTACAGGTCGATATAATTTATTTTCCCAGCCAGCATCCTCCATTCGTTCAGCTTGACCTGAAATGACCACAATCCCTTCGAGTAAATCCTCTTCAAATTTTGCTGTTAATTCTGCATTTCTCGGAAGGAAAATGCTAGGTAAGCTTTTTCCGTTATCAACTTCTTCTAGACAGTACACAATAGGGCCACGTTGAAGAGCTACTTTGCCATTATTATTGCGAACAAGTGGATTAGCTTGGATCCGTTCAATTACCATTTGGAGTGCTAATTCTATTTGATCGTTTTCACTCCAATTACGATTAATATAGACATAGCCATTTTTCATTAACGGCTCATGATCGACAATTTCTCCATTGACTTTTACAACTGCACCTTTTGACCAGCCTGGAATACGAAGTGCTATGGTGAATTGTTGCTCAGATTCAGGAGAAATATTGATTGATATTTTACCATCCCAAGGATAGTTTGTTTTTTGAACAATACCTACTTGATTGCCTGCTATTTCGATTTGAGTTTCATGTCCCATATATAAATGGACAAATAATTCATTTTGATTTTGAGTGTATATATAATGTCCAATTGACGCTACTAATCTAGCAATATTTGGAGGACAGCAGGCACAACCGAACCATTTTTGACGGACTGGTTTAATATGCTTCTTGTCGTTTCGTTTTTCACTAGCTTCTGGCTGAACTTCTAATGGGTTCACATAAAAGAATTTCTTCCCATCTAAGTCCATTCCACTTATTGTTCCGTTATATAAAGCTGTTTCTAGAACATCTGAATATTTACGATTCACCTCAAGATTAAGCATCCGTTTTGCCCAAAAAACAAGACCGATAGAAGCACATGTTTCAGTATAAGAAAGATCATTTGGTAAGTCATAATCAAATGAGAACGCCTCACCAAATACCATTGAACCAATTCCTGCTGTTATATACATTTGCTTTTGAGTCACGTTTTCCCATAAGGTCTCACACGCTTTTTTCAAGGATTCATCATTGGTCTTAGATGCAAGGTCTGCCATTGCTGTGTACATATATACCGCACGAACAGCATGACCAACCGCTTCTTTTTGCTCTCTTACCGGCTTATGTGCTTGATGGTAGGCATAGTCATCATTGAACCAAAATGGTTTCTTTTCATTTCTTTCTTTTTTCTCAAGATCAAAATAATGTGGCTGTTTTCCACGTTCATCAATGAAATATTTGCTTAAATTTAAGTAGTTTTCGTTAGCTGTCACATCAAATAATTTTACAAGTGCTAATTCAATCTCTTGATGTCCTGGGTATCCTTTTAGCTTATTCTCTTCAGGTCCAAATACCGAAGCAATATGGTCGGCATATTGACACATTATATCTAAAAATTGCCTTTTGCCAGTTGCATGATAATAAGCAACAGCTGCTTCAATTAAGTGACCTGCACAATATAATTCATGATTATCACGTACATTTGTCCAGCGGTTTTTTGGTTCTTTCACTTGATAATACGTGTTTAAGTATCCGTTTTCATCTTGGGCTCTTCCTAATAAAGCAACAACTTCATCAACGATTTGCTCAAGCTCCTCATTCGGTTCATTTTCTAAGCTAAACGCAACAGCTTCAATCCATTTTGCAACATCACTATCTTGGAACACCATCCCAAAAAATTCACCTTCAGCTTCCCCAGCAGCAAGACGGAAATTCTCAATTGCATGACTCGGAGCTGTGTCAGGAATACGATCGTTTAAAGCTTCCCATTGATATGGAATGACATGTTCGCGAATAATCTCAAGACGTTTTTTCCAAAAGCTATCTGTGATTTTAACATTTGATTTTCCTTTTTGTTCGATTTTCATTTTAAATCCTCCTCGTATTATATGTTTAAGCCCTTTAATAAGAGCTTAGATGAATGTGGAAGCACCTGGAACTCAATGTTGAATATTAATCTATTTACTATTCAATTTTTTATCCTATCAATCTTTCAATCCAGATAAAGTAACCCCACGGATAAAGAAGTCTTGTGCTAAAAGGAAGATAATGATAACAGGTAGAAGACTAAGCACAGTACCTGCCATCAATACTGGCCAATCTGTTGAATACATACCTTGCATCGCTGCTAGACCCAAGGGTAATGTCATTTTTTCTAATGAATTTATGAAAACCAAGGGACCAAGGAAATCATTCCAGACACCCATGAAAATAAAGACTCCAAGTGTTGCAAGCGCTGGTTTTGATAATGGTAAAAATATTCTCCAATAAATCCCAAAGGGAGTGCACCCATCAATTTTTGCTGCATCTTCAAGTGCTTTCGGTATTGTTAAAAAGAATTGACGCATTAAAAATGTTCCAAACGCGGAAACGAGTCCAGGTAATATTAAGGCTGCATGTGTATCAACTAATTCATAAAAACGCATAAGGATAAAGTTTGGAATCATTGTAACTTGTGCTGGAACCATCATTGTTGCAAGATATAATCCAAATAATAAATCACGATATTTAAATTCAAGTCGTGCGAATACATACCCCGCCAAAGAACTTGTGAATAATTGGGCAATTACGACAATGATCGTCACCTTCATACTATTAAAGAAAAACTGGCCAAAAGGAAAGCGATCGGAGATATTCAAATAATTGTCCCAGTTTAGTTTTTCACCAAATAGTGTGGGCGGAAAAACAAAAACTTCTCCCATTCCCTTTAATGACGTACTAAGCATCCAAACAAAAGGAAAGATCATCGTAAGTGCCCCTAGGAAAAGAAAGAAATGTGCAATCACACGATTGGTTAGTGATTTTTTCATAGTTTTGATCCCCCCTTAGTAGATTGAATCCTTTTTCTGACGCCAAAATTGAATTAAAGTGATAATCGCAATAACGAAGAAAAGTACATATGACATCGCACTTGCATAACCCATTCTAAAAAATTGGAACGCATTTTCATAAATATAATGAACCATAACCGATGTAGAGCGTGCAGGTCCCCCCTGTGTCATCAAATAGACCGAATCAAAGACCTGGAACGAATTAATAACAGCCATAACCGTGACAAAAAAAGTAGTAGGTGAAAGAAGTGGTAACGTAATATTCCAAAACTTATTAAACCAAGTTGCTCCATCAATATCTGCTGCTTCATAATAATGTTCTGGAATTGCCTGTAATCCTGCCAGAAAGAGCAGCATATTAAAACCTACACCTTTCCATATGCTCGTGATAATCACAGCAGGCATCGCCCATGTTGTACTCGTTAGCCAACTTGGGCCTTCTATTCCAACGAGACTTAATATGAAGTTAAGCACTCCATATTCAGGGTTATAAATCCATTGCCAGATAACTGCCACAGCAACCATTGAGGAAATAACCGGAAGAAAATATGCAGCACGATAAAACTTAATACCCCTTAACCCTTGATTAAGTGCAATCGCTAACATTAACGAAAATACAATTCCAAGTGGTACTGATGCAACAGTGAAATAAATCGTATTCCAAAATACTTTTATAAAGGTTTCATCCTGAAATAAATCAATATAGTTTTTTAACCCAACAAATTTTATTGGTTGTAATAGATCCCACTCCGTAAAACTGAGAAAAAAAGAAGCTACAACCGGCCAAAGAGTAAACATAATAAATCCAAGGATGTTTGGCAGCAACAAAATGATTGCCCAAGTACTGTCTTTATAGAATAGTTTTTTTATAGAACGTTCCTTTTCTCTAGGATTATTCGTTGGGATCAATGGAACATCATTCGTTTTTAGACTCACGTATTTTCACCCCTTATGGATAAGCCCTAGTTTGAATAGTTGCATACTAGGGCTTATAATAATCACTACCTTGCTAGTTCCTCTGCTGAACGACGGTCAATATTTTCCGTTACCACTTCCACTGACTCTCCTCCATAATAAAACTTATCCAATTCTTCAGTAATAATCGAATTCACTTTGTTATTTGAAATTAGTGCATTCGGATAGACTTTTGCATCCTTAAAGTACGACACCATTTCTTTAAATCCTTCTGGATGAACTTCCTCGTTATACCATTTAGCAATTCCTTCTTCTGTATAAAGTGATTGTCTATTAGGCATCCAAAGCCCTTCACTAATTAAATCAATTTGATACTCTTCAGAAGATAGAAAGCTTACTAGCTTCCATGCTTCTTCTGGATGTTTTGTTTTGGCTGAAACAGAGTGAACATGTGCTTGCCCATGTGTATACGCCTCTTTAAATTTTGGTAGTGGTGCAACTCCTACAGGAAAATTCATGCTAGCTAATTCTTGTAGTGCCCATGAACCTTCAGCAAGCATGGCAATTTTACCTGTTTGAAGCATTTGTGAAGCTTTCATTCCTACTTTTTCTAAAACACTAGCCTCTGGAGCTACTCCATAGTTTTCTCGTAAGTCTAATACAGATTGTAAAACCTCTTGGACCTCAGGTGTTTGATAGGTAGTACTTGTTAAATCTTCATTGAAAGGATTACCGCCATTTGAAAGGTATTCAGTGATTGTCGAGTAATTATTTTCAAAACCGAATACACCATATTGCTCAACTTTGTCACCATCTTTGATTGTTAGCTTTTTTGCAACCTCAACAAATTCGTCCCAAGTCCAGGCATTATTTGGGTCACTAGGTGGATAAGGTACACCCGCTTTATCAAACAAATCTTTGTTGTAGTATAAAACTGGTGAAACTGTACAACTACTTACACCAGCAATTACTCCATCAATCTCCATGACTTGAGCTGCGGACGGAATAAAATCATCTAGTGAATATTCTGCTTTAAAGTATTCTGTTAAGTCTAGGAGAACGTCCTTTCCTTGAAAGGTACGATAATCCTCGGTATTTAAGAAAAACACATCTGGTGCTGCATCACCGGCAAGCATTGTTAAAAGCTTTGAACTATAGTTTGTTTGTGGAACTGGTGTGTATTCGACTTTAATATTAGGGTTTTTATCCATAAATGCTTTTAAGCCTTTTTTTACAGCTTCAGTTTCTAAAGGACTAGCTTCCCATCCCATAAATTTCAAGGTAACCACATCACTGTCTGAACCGGAATCGCTTGTAGAATTAGAATTAGAACTACTACACCCACTTAAAACCAAGGAAACTAGTAAGAAAAATGCCAGAATTACATGAACCTTTTTCATAAAATGAACCCTCCTTGTAGACTAGTTATTCTTTTTAACTTATTGACAACGCTTACAAAATTGTTTTATTAAACTGTTTTCTTCCCCCTCTTCATATTCTTGTTTATCAAGCAAATTCGAGATGTTTTAAATCTAACTAATGATCTCGAATCATACTTTCAATCAGTTTAAACGTTTAAGTAAAGTGTAACCCTTTCTAGAATATACTAGAAGAGGCCAGTAGGTGGGCAGACAGAATCTCTTTCAATTAATTCACAGCTTAAGGTGGTTTTTAATTTGTTACAATCAGTTGGACTTCCACTTATTAAATGATAAATCGTTTCAATAGCCAATAAGCCCATTCTACGTAGGGGCAGACTCATTGTTGTAAGCTTAGGAGAGTAGTAAGCACCAAATTCTCTATTATCAAATCCGATGATTGAAATATCATCTGGAACTCTATAACCTAAATCGTTGCAAGCACGTATAGCACCAATTGCCATCTGATCATTCATAGCAAGAATAGCTGTTGGGAGATCTTTTGTTTCAAGCAGCTCTTTAGTCAAGGAATACCCTGAATCAAATCGCCAATCCCCAGTCTTAATATAGGATGGATTAAATAAAAGATTATGTTTTTTGATCGATTTATAGTAACCTGAATACCTTGAATGAGAGGACATCGAGTCAATATGACCACTTATTAAGGCTATTTTTTTATGCCCCTTTGAAACAAAGTAATTCGTTGCTTCATAGGCTGCTTGCTCATCATTATAATTGATTGCGCAATGCTCTTGTTTTGTCGTATAACAGTATGTAAACAATATAGGAATATCTGTTTCTGGAATACTTTCAGTTACATCTCTTGGATGTAGGCCAACATAAATGATTCCATCCACTTTTTTACTCACCAATTCATCCATTATTTTTTTTATGATCGGTTTCACTAGATCTGGATCATTTGGGTTGTTGCTTACTCGCTTTTCTAAACGCATATTTGTTAATAAAATGGAAAGACCAAGTTTTTCGGCATTTTCATTTATTCCATCGATTATATTTGGAGCATTGAAAACTGTCATATCTTCAACAATAACTCCAATTGTATTTGTTTTTTTCATTTTTAAGCTTTTGGCAATTAGGTTTGGACGATAATTTAATTCCTTTATGACTTCTAACACTTTCTTTTTCGTATCCTCCCCTACGTTTCCGCTTTCATTAAGAACGTATGAAACAGTAGCTATCGAAACCTTTGCTCGCTCAGCAATATCCTTCATTGTTACCATCAACATCGCCTCTTCAGTTTAATCGTTTAAGTTAATTTGATCATAAACTACTAAAAGGAAAAAAACAATAATGTTTTCTGAATTTTCTCTCTACAATAATTGCACTCATAACCTCTATTTTTTAGTATCTTTTTTCTAATAGAATATAATTACTAGTTTAATGTGTTTGCATTCTAATACCTTGCAATGACAATCCTGAGAATTTTTTATTTCGGGAAAATAAGAAAATGACGTATTTTGTAGTTGAAATTGCAATTTATCTTTAGTTTAAAACTACAAAAAAATAGAGATGGAAAAATTCCATCTCTTATCCAACCTCAAGCATATTAAACTGGGCTTTAACAAGCTCATAATAAATCCCTCTTCGTTCCATTAATTCATCGTGATTTCCTTGTTCCATGATATTCCCATGATCAAGTACAATAATATTATCTGCCTCTCGAATTGTTGAAAGTCGATGGGCAATCATTATCGCTGTTCGCCCTTTTAATAATGTTTTCATCGCTTTTTGGATTTTGATTTCTGTCTCTGTATCAATGCTCGCTGTTGCTTCATCTAATATGATAATCGTTGGATTAGCAAGCAATGCCCTTGCAAATGAAATCAACTGGCGTTCACCTACAGATAGAACATTCCCTCTTTCCTCAACCTCTGTTAAGTATCCATTCGATAGGTTTTGAATAAAATCGTCTGCGCCTACTGCTTTTGCAGCTTCTACAACTTCTTGATCCGTCGCTGTTGGACGACCGAATCTGATATTATCAATAATCGTACCTGAGAAAATAAAGGTATCCTGTAGAACGACACTAATCTGTGCTCTCAGATCTTCAATTGAAAGGTCCTTAATCGGAATCCCGTCAACTTTCACCTCACCACGAGTCGCATCGTAAAAACGGCTAATTAAGTTTGCAATTGTCGTTTTTCCCGAACCTGTATGACCAACTAATGCTACAGTTTGCCCGGCTTCGATCGTAAGTGAGATATCGTTAAGTGCCTTTCTTGATGTATCATATGCAAATTCAACTGATTCAAACTCAATTTGGCCTTTCATATCAGACAAGAAAATTGGGTTTTTCGATTCTGCAACAAGCGGTTTTTCATCGATAAATTCGAATATTCTCTCTGACGAAGCCATCCCCATTAATAGCTGATTATATACCTGACCAAGTCTTGAAATTGGCTCCCAAAACATTCCTAAGTAAAAAGCAAAGGAAACAAATGTACCGATTGTTAATGACCCGTCAGCAATGAGTGTAGCTCCGTACCAGATTAAGATTGCTGTACCAATTGCATTGGTCATCTCCACCATCGGCGTAAACATCGCATTTCTTTTTGTCGCATTTCTCCATGATTGAAAATTTTCAGTATTAACACCATCAAAGAATTCAATGTTTTCTGCTTCTTGGGTGAAGGATTGTGTAACACGTATACCTTGGATGGACTCATTTAAATGGGAGTTTAGCTTAGACTGCTTTAGCCTTACTGTCTGCCACGAGCGACGAATTTTTTTCCTTAAGCTAGTCGAAATAAAAAACATAATCGGAACGATAACCAAAATTGCTAGTGTTAGCTCTGGACTCAAAGTAAACAATAGCACAACAACACCAATGAGCAAGAAAAAGTCCATTAATAAATTAATTACTCCACTCGTAAAAAGCTCTTGTAATGAATTTATATCGTTCATAATGCGAACTAATATTGATCCTGCAGATCGTTGATCAAAAAAACGATGTGACAGAGATTGAACATGAGTAAATAAATGTCTTCTAATATCATAAATAACATTTTGTCCAAGCAAATTCATCCACTTTATTCGAAACCTATTTGCAATATAGGATAAAATGTACATTGCAGCAATCGTTATGACGAGTATCGTTAATAGATTCATATCATTATTCTTAATTGCATGGTCAAGCGTATATTTTCCTATTAATATAGGAGCGGTTAATCTTACAACTGCCGATACAATAACGGCAAGAAAGGCCAATGGTAACACGTTTTTTGAATAAGGCTTTAAATAACTCAAAAGCCTCCACATCTGCTTCCAGTTAAAGGGCTTTTCGATGATTGTATCAGTCGAATATTGAAACCTTTCCTTAATAAGTACCTTCTTATCTTGATTTCCCATGATCACACCTACCCCACAGTAGACTGAAGTACAGCCTTCTGGTCTTTATATTGTATATCAAAGATTCTTTTATAATAGCCTTGCTTCGTCACTAACTCATCATGTGTTCCTCTTTCAACAATTGAGCCGTTTTCAAGTACGAGTATTTCATCAGCATGCTTTAACGAAGAAATTCGATGAGCAATAATGAAAGTTGTTCTTCCCTTCATGACTTCTTTTAACTCTTTTTGTATATTAAACTCTGTCGTCATATCAACAGCACTTGTTGAATCATCTAAGATTAAAATGCTGGGATTCATACAAATTGCCCGAGCAATGGAGATTCGTTGCTTTTGTCCTCCTGATAAACCCATACCTCGTTCACCAAGCATTGTATCGTAACCATTAGGAAGCTCCATAATGAATTCATGTGCTTGAGCTCTTTTTGCTGCATCAATAATTGTTTCCATTGTTGAGTCTGGTCGACCATAGGAAATATTTGCTCTAATCGTTGATGAAAACAGAAACGATTCCTGTAACACAACTCCCACATTAGACCGTAGTGTTTTTAAGGGATAATCGGTTATATCCCTACCATCAATAAAAATCTCTCCAGTAGTCGGAGTATAAAACCTTGTCATTAATTGGGTTAAACTAGTTTTTCCTGATCCCGTTGCCCCTATTAGCCCGATCGTTTTACCAGAGCATGCTGTAAATGACACGTTATTAAGTGCTAAGGCGTCTTCTTTTTGGTAGCGAAGACTAACATTCTTAAACGTTACATGACCTTCTAATGTTGGGACCGAGACAGTATTCTCCTTGTTTCTTATCGTTTCATCTGCTTCAAGAATCTCTAATAAGCGCTCACCAGAAGCCTTTGATTGCGAAAACAGATTTATAACAAAACCAAGGTGCATGATTGGCATCATCAAATACCAAACCAAACTAAAAAACGCGACAAGTTCACCTGGTTGTAGTCCTCCTCTCATAACGAGAACGCTTCCATATGCTAATAAAGCAACTACACAAATATTTCCTATTAACTCCATTAGTGGAAAATACTTCGCCCATACTAATGAAGTGGACAGATTCTTTTCTTTATAATGACCATTTGCGTCGTTGAATTTTGAAATTTCGAAACCCTCTCGCGAAAGAGCCTTAACAGTTTGTATCCCACTAATATTTTCTTGCACATTTGTATTCAATTTACCAAAAGACTCTCTTATTTTTCGAAAAGCAGGATGCACCCTTTTGTCAAATTGGTAAACGGCTATTGCTAAAAAAGGTAATGCTGCAATCGTAACCAACGTTAGTGGAATAGAGTAAATAAACATAACTGTTAATGTTCCACAGATTAATAAAAGAAACCGAACAAGCTCGGAGAAACCAAATGATAAGAAAAAGCGGAATCCCTCTACATCTGCAGTAAGCCTTGACATTAAATCTCCCGTTTTTGCATTGTCATAATACGAAAAAGGTAATCGCTGTAATTTTTCATACAATTCATTACGAAGCCGATAGACCGACTGAATTCCAAACATATCCCCTAAGTACTGATGAAAAAATGCAGACACTCCTTTTATCGCCATTAAGGATAAAAAACCAGTAACAATCCATGGAATGTATTCATATTGCTCTTTTAATACAATTTCATCAATAGTTAGCTGTAGAACAATTGGATAAATAACGGTAATCGCTGTAATAAATAAAACAAAGAACAATGACCAAAGGAAATATTTTTTATAAGGCAAATAAAAGGATTTCAACTTTTTAAAGGTATCCATATATACTCCTCCCAACCCAGAAAATAATTTGTTTAATTTTTACATTATCTATACTTATAGTGGCATACCTCTAAATATATCGGGAATCGAAATAATTTTCTAGTTATTTATTTCATTTTTCTAAAAAATCGAACCATTTGATGAAATGCACCTCCTTCTTCTTGATGAACGATCTACTACTTTAGGATGAGAAGAACAAAAGCGCACAACATATCTTGCTGTGGCTTTTCTTTTAAATGAATAAATAGATACAATGTTATACTTTCTTATCACCCAAAAAAGCAACCCTCAAAGCGTTTTTTCCATACCTGTTATCGATATGAAAATACGGCTTTTTTATGAGTTGCTTTTTATAGTTGCTGTTATTTAATTTTTTCTCTACGTGCTTTTTCTAATATTGATTGAATACAGCTTGTTTTTGCACTAGCATATTCATTTCCATTTTCCCATTTCTTTAACGATAGCTCTTGTTTGACTTTTTCATACAATTGACGATCTACAACTGAATTCCTTAAAAAGTCTCGGAATAATAGATGATCGTTCCACCAATCACTGTTATTAGGTACAACATGTATATGTGATTTTCGTTTTCCATGTGGAATTTCAATAAAATTTTCCTTTGTCAAAACGCTAGGAAATGTTTCTTTATCTATTGTTTTCAATCCAATAAAAAATCGGCGAAATGGTAGCGCTGTTCATTATAAATAGGCAAATAAACAAATGACGCCTCGGCCATTCTTGATGCAACAGTATCAAGCAGCGACTCTTCTTTTATACCGATCATGATATCGATAATCGGTTTCGCCGATAACCCACGAATTGATGTACTTCCGATATGTTCAATTAGTGGCTCTAAGTCTCCGATTATACCTGTTAGCTCCTTTTTTTCTTCTTCAAAATCTACTGGCCATTTCGGATTATAGCTAGATAATGTAATTTTCATACTTCTCCCCTTCTGTATTTACATTTTTCACAAACTTAAAATCTGATCTTGGCGATTAATACGTTATATAATAAGCCATCCTAAGGGTGAAACTTATTCACATTATGTATTAAGTTACACTTTCAGGAGATAATTAATAGGACTATATAAATAAAAGAGGACTTGTATGTACTTATTATTAGCTGGGACATTTTTCATCATAATTGCTATTTATTTTGTAGATTGGGCAATGTGGAAAGAATTTAATCCAACAATAAAATTCTACATTATCTGTAACCTACTATATAATTTTATCTTCTATAATCATACATTATGGTCTTACGATGCATCCTCCATAGTATGGATAAAGCATACGTTTATTGAAATTGTATTTTCATTTATTATCATACCAGTCATCATTATGATTTATCTTCGTTTTTTTCCTTCTGGTCGGAAAGGTATAGGTTATATATTTTTATGGATTTTCTGCTTTTGGCTTATTGAGGTTACTTTCAGTAAAATGGGGTATTTTGTTTATGATAATGGATGGAATGAATGGTGGTCACTCTTTTTTAACATGATTATGTTTCCGATCTTAAGATTACATAGTAAGAAACCTTTAATTGCTTTCATTTTATCTGTACCTATCATCCTAATTTTGCTGTTGTTCTTTCATCCTTCCTTAAATGAGATAAAATGACTACAGCACAATAAACCATTTAATAGTACGCAAAACTTATTACTTACTTTTCAAAATCGTTAAAATTAAAACCTAAAAAAAGAGGCAGACTTCTTAAAAAGTGTGGCCTCTATTCTGAGATTTTTTTTTTAGTCTACTTTAAATAATTCTAAGCACCTTTATATTCAGTAACTCCAAATGTGTCGTCTTTTGAGTATCCATTAAAATAAATGTCTAAGTCATGGAACAATCGGTGCAGTTTAATCATTGCGTCACGGTCATCAGATTCAATCACTTGTTTTGCAGTATTCTCGATGCTGATAAAATCCTCTGATAATCGTTTATCCTGTATTTTTACCCCTTTAAATGCTTCAACGATACTTAAAGCTGTTTCTTGTTGATCTTTATAGTCTGCTGTTACAACACGCCCCCAACATAAGGTAGTATTATAAAAATCATGAAACTCCTCTATAAAGTCATGTCCGTTTTCAAACTCACTTGCTGAAAATACGACGATATCCTCTTTTGTCGGTTCATTTACAACCTCTTCTGAGAAGTCCTCACTTTTTTCTTCTATTGTTGTTCCAGGATTAGAGGTTGTATCAGAATTCATTGGTTCAGCTGATTTTCCGGATGAAAACAGCGTCCAACTCACCCAACCTGCTAAAACAAAAAATAAGCATATTATGCTAGACAATAGAATCCATTTTTTATGTTTCATGTTCATTTCCTCCCTTATTGTCATCCAGTACTAATCACGGTAGCAAAAGTATTTCTAATACAATCTCCACCTTAGAAAATAATTCAAAAGGATGATGTGAAATTTTTCAAAAAAGACACTTGAGCTACATACGAAAAACAATAATAATTGCAAAACAGCCTTCAATAAAAATATGTATGCATGAATCTATCTATTATCAATGTTTTCCTACCCTTAATAGGAAATTATACCCAAAACCCCTTATATAAAGAATTGGTTTTCACAAAAAATAGTAAGTGGTTGACTCAAAATCAATGAGTCAGACCCCTGCAACATAAAATATAGCCTCTCGATGAGTTGAAAGATACTATATCCAAGTTGGATGGGTCTGACACTACTGAGTCAACCTCTTACTTTTCGCTTTGTCAGCCTATTTAGTTAAACAACAATTAAGATTGTGCTTCCTTTTGCTTGCGTCTTATTAAATAGATTACACCACCACTAGCAACTAAAACAAAACCAATTGTCATCATATTAAACATATTTGTTGCAGTGATTGGTAAAAAGTTTCCAGCTGAGTCTGTGTTAGAATTAGAACCACTATTCGATCCGTTTCCAGAATCAGAGTTATTTACATCTTCATCTAAACTATCATCATCATTCGACATATCATCACCTGGAACTTCATTTGGGTTTACACCTGGATTTTCTCCTGGGTTTTCTTCCGGTTCTGCTCCAATTGTAATTCTTCCTTCAACTTGAGTTTCAACTATACCTAATTCAGTTAAATATTCTTGAAACACATCATAGTCTGGTATAAACAACTCAGTCATACGTCCATCGTCTTTTGCAGCCTTGAAAGAAGTATATCCATCTCCACCGTCTGCAATGTATGCATTTGTAGCAACTGTGTAACTCTCGTCTAGATTAATTTGTTCGAAGCCTGATTCGGTTTGGACTTCAACACTGTGAACACGGCTACCAGCTGGTTGATCAGGATCATATCCAAATTTCAAGCCTGCTACTTGTGGGAAACGGCCAGCAATATCCTCAACCTGACTAACACCATTTTCTAGTGCATCAATTATTTCTTGACCAGTTAGATCTAGCGTTACTAATGTATTAGCAAATGGTAGTACTGTTAAGACTTCACCTAGAGAAATTTCACCTTGGTCAATTGAAGCCCGAATTCCTCCAGCATTTTGGATTGCAATTGTTGCACCAGTATTTTGTTCCTGTGCTCTCCATAGCATTCCGTCTGCGATCAAGTTGCCTAAGTTTGTTTCTTTCGTACGAACATCATCGCGTTCTCCATTTAAAAATACTGAGGATTCACCAACGATTACATTTTTCAACTCTTCAATCGGCTCTGCTAATTGTGCTAAACGTTCAGAAGCTACTGTATTCTCTTCTATCAAATAATTTCCGTTTTCATCTTGGGCATCTAGGTCAATAAGATTTTGATCCCATGATGTTAGAACACCATCTTTATCAAACGTTACATCAGCATTTCCTAAGAAGTAACTATATTCTTGCGCTGATAAAATAATTGTTGGCTCAACATCCTCATTATAAACAATAGGTTCTTCAAGTAAAGTATGACTGTGCCCACCAACAATTACATCAATACCTTCCACTGATTCTGCCAAAACCTTATCATAGTTATAACCAATATGTGTTAATGCAATAACTTTGTTAATTCCAGCATTTTCAAGCATTTCAACTGTTTCTTCTGCTTTTTCAATGTAGTTCTCAAACACAATGTTTTCACCTGGATTTGCAAGAATTGATGTGTCTTCAGTTGTTAAACCGAATACACCCACCTTCTGACCATTTACTTCCAAAATTGTTGCAGGATAGATATTTCCGTTTTCACCTGGATTTCCAATTTCATCTTTAAAAAGATTATTTATACTTGTATCCTTTGAATAATCAATATTTGCACTTACAATTGGAAATTCAGCTTTTTTGATAAAGTCTGCAAAAACACTTGGACCTTTATCAAATTCATGATTACCAGGTACCATGGCATCATATTTCATCATGTTCATAAACTCTAGATCAGCTTGTCCTAAATATTGATTAAAGAATAATGTACCCGAAAATACATCACCTGCATCAAGCAGGATTGAATTGTCAGCTTCCTCGCGAACCTGCTCAACAGCTGTTACACGACGAGCCACATTATCTAAATGTGCATGTGTGTCATTTGTATGCATTATGGTAAGATTCCAATTATCAGTACTAACATCCAAAGCATATTTGCTAAATCCAGTATCTAATGTTTCAACAAATTTAATGTTATCTGATTGATCAGCTAACGATTTAGCAGATGGTGAAGATTCAAAAGTTACATTAACATCGCCATAGATCGGAGCAATTGACCAGTTGTTATCTGCTGAAGGATTAACTTCGCCTTTTTCCATAATATAATTCATAACAGCTTGGCGATTTTCATCTGGATATTGCTCAATAATTTTAGATGAAAGGTTCCCAGGGAAATTTCCGCCACCAGACGCACGATAATTATTTGTTACGACTAAAAATTCTTGATCTAAGTCGATTGGTTTCCCATCATACATTAAGTCTTTAATTCGAGTTGATTCACTATTAACAACCGTACCTCTTGTATTATACTTTGCAGGCTTTGTTACATCGATTTGATATGTAACACCATCAATGACATCATAGTTATATGTTGGAAACTCTGTATTCACTAAATTTTGTTCTGCTTGAGAAGTAGGATCAATTTGATTAAATTGACCAGCTGACATTTCCAACCACTCTTTTACATCAGCACCTGTTATTTTAACGATTTGGACGGTATTATCATAAAGATAGAGATCTCCAACATTTTTAATAGCTAAATCTCCTTGAGGGATGTTCGTAAAATAATCAGCCCCATTACGCCCACCTGCTTTAAATGGTGCACCAACAGATAATAACGGCATTCCTTCATATTCTGTACCCTTTAGTTTTTCTTCTGCATACCATTTTTGGGCATCTGTCACGATTTGAATGGATGGATCATCTTGAACTAGGGCAAAGAAACTGTTGATAGGAGCTGACGTCGTACCAACACTTTTTCTTACATAGTCTAGAGTAGATTCATGGGCACCCTTAACCGCAGCAACCATCTCTTGATTTTGTTCGGTTACACCTGAAATTGACTCTGCTTTCGATTGAGAATCTACTACTTCCCATTCTTCGTCACCCTCAATGACAGCAGTTCGTTTTAATTCAAGATCAATCAAGCCTAAGTGACTACCCCAGTTTTTCGGCATAACAACTGGTACCCCATTAACAGTACCTTTTACATTATCAATATTTGCAACAGCATTAAATCTTGCATCACCTGGGAAAAGATTATGCTGGTGTCCAGATACAACTGCATCAATATCAGTAACCTGCTTTGTTAAATCAAAAACAGCATTTTCTGCTCCAGAAACACCCTCACTTGAATCTACACCTGTATGTGCCATAACAATGATTAAATCTGCTCCTTGCTCCTTCATTTCAGGAATGACATTTTTCGCAGATTCAACGATATCCTTAGTGACCACCTTGCCGTCTAAATGCTTTTTATCCCATACGTTAATTTGCGGTGGAACAAATCCAGTAAACCCAACCTTAACAGTATGAGTTTCACCATTATCATCAACGAATTCTTTTTCTACGATTTCATACGGTTTAAAATAATAGTCCTCCTGATTACCAGCATGAAACACGTTAGCGTTTACAACCGGATATTCAGCATCATCCATTGTTTCATTTAAAAAGTCTAATCCATAGTTGAATTCATGGTTTCCTAATGTTCCAGCATCATAATCTAATAGATTCATTGCAGATATAATTGGGTGGACTTGTCCATCACTTAAACCTTGCTTGTATACATATTCTCCCAATGGATTCCCTTGAATTAAATCACCATTATCAACTAAAATGCTATTTTCTACTTCAGCCTGGCGCTGCTTTAATAATGTAGAGGTTCGAACCAAACCAAAGTTCGTGACCGACTTGTCTCCGTAATAATCATAATCCATAATATGCGCATGAATATCTGTCGTTTCCAAGAGTCTTACTTTCATTGTTATAGGTGTTTCCTCAGCATTCGCAATGCTAGTTATTGATGAGAATGGTAATACACTAATTGCTAGAGTTGTTGCTAAAGCACCGTGAAATAATTTCCGCTTCATTATCCGTCTAATTCTTCTCCTCAAAACGTTTCCACCTTTCGGATCTTTTTTATTTTTTTCTAATACTTTCTTACTACAAAATCATTGTACTAATTTAATGTAAAGAAACTTGTAATTTTATGTACATTTTTTGTAAACTAATGGAAGCTTGTGTAATAATTTATGATATTTCCACGAAAAGCACAAGGGTCCTTCACACTAAAAAAAGAAAGAAGGATGACTAAATAGTGTTTTCAATACACTTTTTAGTCATCCTTCTATACTATTTATACTTTTGTATACCGTTCGTAAAGATCATTTAATGTTTCACAGCCTTTTTGATGAAGCTTATTAACATAAATACTCCAAAGCTGTGCTGTTAATTTCGCATCATTTAACGCATGATGTCTACCTTTTACTGTAATTCCGTTATACTCACAGCACTCCTCTAGCGTTATTAGCTTTGCATCAGGTTCTGCAATCCGATACAAAAAAGACATGTCAACTAAACGATGCTTAAATGGTGCACGATATAACTTCCATGAGGCATGCTGTAAAAATATTTTTTCATGATTTGCATGATGAGCGACTAGTGTATAGTCTTGAGCAAATTGAAAAAATTGAAAAAGAACCTCAGATAATGGAGGAGCATTTTGTAACTGTGTATCATAAAGACCAGTTAATTGACTAATCTCTTCTGATACGCTTTTTTCTGCTCTAACTAGGGAATAAAATGTCTCATTCTCAATTATCTTTTCACCTTTTACCTTAATGGCTCCAATTGAAATAATTTGATCACCTTGATCTGGATAAAAACCTGTTGTTTCTATATCAAATACAATGACATTTAATTCAGTTAGAGGAATGTTTAATGTTTCTTCAACTCTCATTTCACGCTGTAACTGCCTTAAATATGCTACTTGCTGCTGACTTTGTCCACCTTGAGATGCACCAATTTTCCCTTGGATGCCTTTCATAAAAAAAAACGGGTCAAATGTCATTTATAAACACCCTTTTTCAATAATCCCTTGAACATATTGATGTAGCTTTTTACCACCCTTCAATATGTTTTTTATTTCTCTTCGTTCATATTTTGCTAAATTCCTTATATTCAAGTAATGTACATCATCATAAGATTTGGCATTTGCAAACAAAAGTAGCCTATACTCAAGAAGCTTTTCAAAATTATGCTTATAAGGAGGCAGTTCTTTACAGTAGGCATCATTTTCACAGAGAATATCAATTCGTTTCAGCGTTGATGTCTCAACCAAACCCTCTTTTATCGCTAAAAGTCTAATCGCATTAACGTATGGAAGAAATGCAGCTTTTTTCATATCAATGCAACCTTCATATTTGCCACTAGGCTCAACGTATATTTGACCGAGTGGTCCAACAGATTGCTTAATATGCTGAATATTATCTAAAAACCGTTGTAATAGCTGATGATTTTGTACTTGATAAGAAAAAATAAATTGTTTTAGCTCATCCACATAATCACTTTCACCTATGAGACTGCGAGAATCATAGAAAATTTGCAAATAACGAATCGACTCCCAGCTTTTCTCTTCCATCCACTTAAAAAGCTGTTTCTTCCAATCAACAATTGATTTACACCATAAGGGATTTGAACTCATGATTTTTCCCTCACAATATGGATATCCAATATGATGTAGCCCTCTTGAAAGCTCTTCACCCAACTTTTCAAAATAATCGCTTGCTTTTTTACTGTGATCCTTATAGATTAGCCCATGATCTTGATCACTTATAATCCCTTGTTCTACACGGCCTCCACTTCCCATTACAAACCATGAAAATTCACATGGGGGTAAACCGTACGATTTTTCAAGATGAAAGAGTGCTAATTTACTAGCACTCCTCATCATCTCATCATGAAAATTATTTAATCTTTTTGTATCGAACTCAAATTGATGGATATGTTCATCTTTCCACTTTTTTATTGACTCATACGAATCAAATTCACCATGCATGAGAGACACTCCCTCACCATTTATCAGGTTGTACGTGCTAGACCAAGCTTCTTGCTTATGAGCCAACATTTTGATCTTTAGCTACAAACAACTCAGGATAACCATAACTGCCATGTTCACTCATATCTAATCCCATAATCTCTTCTTCTTCTGAAACACGTAATCCGTTCATAAGTTTTTTCGCAATAGCTAATATCACAAATGATACAACAAATGCGTATGCACCAGAAGCAGCTACTCCCATAAATTGTACGCCAAGTTGTGTAAATCCACCACCATAAAATAATCCTGGTAAGCCAACAGTTGCTAGTTCAGGTGTTGCAAAGAAACCTGTTGATAAAGTTCCCCAAACACCAGCAACACCATGAACTGATAATGCATAGATTGGATCATCAATTTTTCTCTTCTCAAAGAATCTAGCACTATAGAATACAAGAATTCCAGCTATAAAACCAATCACTACTGCTGCCCATGTGTCAACAAATGCACATGATGCCGTAATTGCTACCAATCCTGCTAAAGCTCCATTTAACATTGTTGGAATATCTGATTTACCTAGTACCATCCAAGAAATAATAAGTGCTGATACAGCTCCTGCTCCTGCTGCTAAGTTCGTATTTAGAGCAACAAAACCAAAGAATCCATCATCAACAGCTACAGTACTACCTGCATTAAATCCAAACCAACCAATCCATAAAATTAGGACACCTAAAGCAGTAAACACTTGGTTATGACCTTGAATATTATTTGCCGAACCATCTTTATTGTATTTACCAATACGTGGTTTTAAAAGAATCGTTGCTGCAAATGCCGCCATTGCACCAGTTAAATGGACAACTGTAGAACCAGCAAAGTCCTGTTTACCATGCTCTGCTAACCAACCGCCACCCCAAATCCAATGTGCAATTACCGGATAAATAAGAGCAGAGAATAAAACAGTAAAGACTAAGTAAACTGAAAGCTTAGCACGTTCTGCAAATCCACCTAAAGCGATTGTGATTGAAATACCTGCAAAAGCTAATTGGAATACGAAAAATACAGATGTTGCTAATCCCATATCTTCCACTTGATAACCAGAGTAAAAGAAATCTGATAAACCAACTAAGAAATTTCCATTACTACCAAAAATAAATCCATATCCTACAGCCCAGAAAACTAATGAAGCAAGACCAAAAGTGAAAATGGTTTTACCTGCAATGTGTCCAGCATTTTTCATTCGAGTTGAACCAGCCTCAAGTAAAATAAATCCACCTAACATAAAAATAACTAAAATTGCACCTAGCATGACCCATAAACTATTCATCAAAAACATTGTATCCATTGAACTTCCTCCCCGTGTAGTTTCATAACTTAAGATGTAAGAAAATATAACATCTCGTTCTTATTTACTATTTTATACGATAACAGCAAAGTGTCAACCCGTTTTCAGAAGTTTTTAAAAATTCTATGTTAGATTATCTAACATATTTTTATAAAACATCTTATTTTCTCGCTCAACATCCTTAGAAAAATGTTTTTCAACATAAAAAAAAGCATCCTGTAGGTAAGATACTTAAACTATTTACAATTATTTTGTTTTTTTCTTTAATTTCTTATTGTTTTTCATCTCTATAAAATCGAAAAGGACATCGTAATTAAAACAAACGTTAGCAGGAACGAACTTACAATAATCGCTGTTTGAATCACATTCAAACCAACAGAAAGCATTAGTACCAGTACCACTGCAGAATCTGCTGATGTAACAATAATTAACAAACCACAGTTAACTGAAGCTGTTAATAAATGAAGGCTCTTTTCTAAGAGATTGTTGCTTTTAAAACGAAAACGATTTAAGGTTGATTGGAGCGGAAGTGCGAGACTCCTGCGGGAGCATCTGAAGTGGAAATCAACCACACCGCATTACTTGGTAAATAGCAACAAAGTTAGCGAAAACAACCTAAATGAAAAACAACAATTCTCCAATTCCATTTGGATTGCATTACTAAAAAGGCTATAATAACAATGAATAAGAAGAAATGCTTTTGACATGCAGTTAAAAATACTTAGACAAGAACACTATTGATTTGTTATTATTCAAAAGGTTTCCAAGAAAAGAGGTAATTGAGAAATGAACATCATCGATTCAACAATTGAAAAACTAGAAGATCCATTTAGTATCCTTACAGGTGATCGATATGAAATCTTCCTTACATTAGAAATAGATGAGGAAGATGAGCTTTATAGTGAGCATGGCATTAGACTAAAGCTAATATTTGCAGTCGAAGGCGACAATGCTAAAATTGCCCAATATGATTTTATCGAAAAAACAACTGAACGTTTTTTAGACTTTGCATTGGAAGAGGAAGAAGAAAAGGAAGTCGAAGAATATTGTAAGCAGCTCATCGAACAATTATAGGGATTACATAACAAAAGCTCAGGGCGCCTTTATCAGAGATCTATGAGATAAAAGAAACACGAAGAGCACAAGCGTTCGATGTTGGCTTAGTATTAGGAGAGTGAAGTTGACTAGGCGCTGGTGCTGAATGTCAAAACACTCAACCTCTGTTCAAGAATTTTTTAATTTCATAAACGATAAGAAAAGGATTAACTTTATTAAAGATCCTCAATAAAGTTAATCCTTTTTTCTTTATTAAAATTAGATAGCTTTTTTAACATTAATCAGTTTTTTAACAAAAGACATTTGATTCTGCTTAGGCTGTTTTCTAACAATTAATATCAATTGAAAAACCAATAGAAATAATAATGATTTCTTATAAACAAGATATCGTGGCTTCCAATCTGTTGCAAATTTAGCCTTGTAGCTTCGTAATCCTTTAAAATTGTAAAATTTACAACCGTTCATAAAAGCGTACTTTGCCATTCTCTCTCGATATGGAGCGCCCTTATGTGTTCCTACATTCGATAATGGCGACATTCCTAAACTACAAGATATATACCCTTTTTCCTTCGCCCACAAAATCGTAGAAAGAAACACCATATCCATTGCTCCTGATGGACTATCATTCGTGTACCTCATCAAATCAATACTAAGCGTCTCTGAATCTTTATAATCAGAAGGTAAACTCGCAAAAGCAATCAGGCGTCCAGTTTGATCTCTCAAGGTCGAAATAGGAAAAAGCGCAATATAATCCTCCTGAAACGAACTAACAGAAAAACTTTTTTCTTTTCGATCAGCTAACCATTCATTTGAAACTGCTGTTAGCTCGTTTACAAACTCTGAACGAAATGGGGGATACTCAACAGAAAAAACATATCCCTCTCTTAAGAATTTATTTTTCGTTGTACGCATCTTCGCGCTCTTCTTTCCTTCAATTGAAAAGTTTTCTAAACTAACGTTGGCTTCTTCACCAACTTTAAAGAAATGATAACCGCGATCATGATAAAATGACATAAAACGATCACTCGCTTGATAAAAGATAGGAGTTACTCGTTTATCACTAGCAAATTGAATGAATTCGTCCAGAGCTGCTTCAAATTGAACTTCATCTCCAATTGGATCACCAAGCACAATATATTTATTACCTCTTTTTCTATAGGAAATCAATACAGAGTCATTTTGAGCAGAAAAAACTTGTTTATCCTGTAGAAAAAGGAGATGTGACAACGTGTTCCCACCATATTTTTTTATAAACGACAGTGCAAAGGTATCATCAAATGTTTTTTCATTTCCTTGTTTTTGGTTATTTACTACTAAAATGTAAAAACAAGCGCTGATACAAAGCAAGAAAATGAACATATTTAGCAAATAACTATCCCCCTTAAAACTTTCTACTTATACAAGATACCATAAGAATCACATTGAACAAATAAGTTTTTCTTACCTATTTCTACGTTCTCCTCGAATAGTTTCTTTGAAATTGGACATCGTAAAAGGAGACGTATGTAACGTGAAAGGAGGAGAGAATAAATGAATGTGAATAGAGCAAAAGAAATTTCACAATTAGGTGAGATGGTGAATGTCCACTATCAGAACGAAGGTATTTATATTCAATCTGTTGATGAAGAGCAGGGAACCGCTAGGATTTATCCACTGAATAATCCTCAAGAAGAAAAGAGTGTACCTGTCGACCATTTGATTGAAGGATAAATTCAATCTAAAGAACAAAAGCGCAAGCGCCTTGATCAGCCTCAGGCAAATAAGATGATTTAGAATAGAAGGCGTTCTTTGCCTTCAATTCTAAATTAGCTTATGACCTCAAGGGGCTAGGCGCTGGAGCTGGATGTCGCGCACTTATCCACAGTTTAAGAATTTTATAATTTCCTAAACGATAAAAAAGAGGCTAACCATTATTTAGGATAGCCTCTTATATGCTTATTATAATTTTACAACGTCTTCTGCTTGAGGACCACGGTTACCTTCAACGATGTTGAATTCAACTTTTTGTCCTTCTTCTAACGTTTTGAAACCTTCACCAGTGATAGCACTGAAGTGAACGAATACATCGTTTCCTTCTGCAACTTCGATAAATCCGAAACCTTTTTCTGAATTAAACCATTTTACAGTACCTGTAGTTTTCATGAGAGAAACCTCCAAAGATTTTTTAATATGTTACTTATATATTTACTCGGTAAATAAAATTCACATATTATAGAGAATATCAAAGTAAGGAGTAGATAATCTCTATAATATGTGAATTATATAGCTCCATATTTGGTAATTTGAAATAAACATACAATCTATTTATTTTTATCATTAATTATAGAAATTGCAAAACCTCAAAACAACGAAAGCCCTACCTCTCTTTCGTCCTTACGGCTCCTAGTCCGCGCCAGTGTGAATTGATAAATACGTATCTGTGACTTTTTAAAGACCTTGTATAGGTCACATCCAGAAACCATAGTATTCACATAGCACTATAAAAAGTGAAGCATTAAAAATAAGCACTTCTATTATTCTAAACGATTTATCATTTCTTGTCAATGTAAACACTTTTTTTGTAAAATACTTTTGAGGATTCTATCTATTATAGTAACCTAATATCCTTTCTTATTAAGCATTTGCACAAAGAATAATAAACTAGCAGAAATCAATATCATCGATCCCACCCATTGCCAAGCCATCTCCATATTTCCACTATCAATTGCCACATAGATAGCAGTAGAAACGGTTTGTGTTTTACCAGGAATATTGCCCGCAAACATAAGAGTTGCACCAAATTCTCCTAAAGCCCTTGTAAAACTTAATACAAAACCTGTAATGATATATTTTATTGTTAGTGGTAATGAAATGTAAAAGAAAACTGATGATTCACCTGCTCCATCTACCCGTGCAGCCTCTTCTATTCCAGAATCAACATGCTCAAACCCCGCTTTCGTCACTTGGTACATAAGTGGAAAAGCTACGACAACTGAGGCAATAACACCTGCCCACCACGTAAATATAATCGGGCCATTAAAAAGATCTTGTATCACATCACCAATCGGACTATTTGTTCCAAATATGACAATCAAGAAAAATCCGACAACAGATGGAGGTAAAACTAAGGGTAAAATAAGAATTGTCTCGATTAACATCTTTCCAATGAAATTGCTCTTAGCCATCAATCTCCCTATAAAAGTACCTAGGATCATAACAACGACACTCGCGATTACTGCTATTCTCAGTGATAATAAAATAGGATCCCAAAACTCAATATTCATCCTTACCCCTCAATCTACTACGTTAAACCCATATTTTTTAAAAATACTCATTGCATTTTCATCTTGCAGGAAATGATAAAAATCAATTGCTTCATTTTTATGTTTCGATGTATGGATCACACCAATTGGATAAACAATTGGTGTGTGTAAAGAAGAATCTATTGTTGAAATTCTTTTAATCTTATCCGATATGTAAGCATCTGTTTTATAAACGACTCCTGCAGAAACATTACCTGTTTCAACATATGATAAAACTTGACGAACATCCTTCGCAAAAATAACACCATTTTCAATTTGTTGCCAAAGCTCCAGATTTATAAAGGCTTCCTTTGCATATCTTCCAGCTGGTACCGTTTCTGGAATCCCTATCGCTAGTTTATCTACCTTTTTTATATCTTCGATAGAAGTCAATTTAGAACCTTTAGGCGCTATTAATACAAGCTCATTTTTTAAAAAGTGAATAGCTTCGTTTTTATAGATAAGATTTTTATTCACTAAATTTGTAAACGTTTCTTCATCCGCGGAAAGGAATATATCTACTGGTGCACCTTGCTCGATTTGCTTCCCCAATGTTCCAGATGCTGCAAAATTAAGATGAAGATTGACCTCATTTTCTTGTTCGTATTGTTTCTTAATTTCTTCTAATGCGTCCTTTAGACTTGCCGCTGCTGAAATCGTTAAATCAACTTTTTGTTCTTCAGTAGAAGTAGAAGAACAACCTAAGGTAAAAATAAAGCATACAAAACAGAGAAGATAATATTTCAATTTCATCCGATCATCCACCACTAACTGGGGGAATCAATGCCACAACATCACCTGAATGAATACTATCTTGATCAAGTGCATATTCTTCGTTTACAGCAACCATAACGTGTTCTAAAGAGCCTAATTCATAATTTGTTTCCATTATTTTTCTTAATTCTTTTACAGTTAAAGATGAGTACTCGATTTCTATTATTTCTCGACCTGCTTTATCCTGTAAATGTGCAAACAATAATACTTTAATCATTCGTTACAGCCCCTTAATTGGTTTCCCTTCTGGATAGTGTGTTTTTTCTAATTGATCACCAATCCAGGATTCTCCATTTTCCCATATTTCTTTTTTCCAGATTGGAACGATTTGTTTAATTCGTTCAATCGCATATTCGTTTGCTTCATATGCATCTTTCCGATGTGGTGTTGATACTGCAATAACAACAGCAATTTCTGAGATTTCTAATTTTCCTATTCGATGAGAGATGGCAACCTTTGCTCCATTCCACTTGTCATTTATTTCATTACCAATCTGCTCTAGCATTTTCACAGCCATCTTTTCATATGCTTGGTATTCTAAAGATAATGTTCGCTTCCCATATGTAAATTCCCGAACAGTCCCGACAAAGGTGGTAATTGCACCAGCTTCACTTCGAATAACCTTATTCGTTATTTTTTCAATTGAAATTGGATCCTTTACGATCTCAAACAAAGACTCATTCAATGAGTTCACCTACTTTATTTGTTAATAACCACTCTATGGTATCTCTAGTATTATGAAAGATTTTGTATTTTTTTGTTATATCGTTAGGAAGTTCAATAGTTGTAACGACACAACAGATATTCACGAGTCTATTAAGGATAGACACATCTTCAATTGATCTTATTAGCACGACCTTTGGATAACTTGCTGACTTGTACCCTTCAATAACAATGATATTTAATTGGAACTGATGATACATGAAAACCAACTGCTGGAGAGATAACGATATTTTTTCAGAAGTCATCACAAAGGAACCATTTCCTTCTACTACAGATACATAAGCACCAGCATGACGATGCAGTCCTGAGTCTTTTTGGTGATCATCAATCTTAACTGAGCCTTGATGGCCATGATGTTTAATCGTGCCTACTTTTAGACCTAGTTTGTCAGCTGCTTGAATATACTCAACAACAAAGGTTGTTTTTCCACTATTTTGATAACCAACTACTTGAATGACTCTGCCCATGAGGATTCACTTCCTGTTTGATCATCAATTAGCAATACATCTACATTATCTCCCGCCTTATATCCCCTAGTTCCCCCAGGTAATACGATAAATGCATTTGCATCAGCAAGTGATGTAACAACATTTGATTTGTCTAATCCAACAGGAGAAGCTATCACTTTCCCGGCGGTTAATGAGATCCGACCTCTAACAAAGCGAGTAAATGGGTTCGGCTTTAAAAAGTTCTCTCCTAAGACAGCAGTAACTCTCTGAAGATGAGCACGTTCAGAATTTAAAAACGTTCGAATGATCGGTCTAACAAATAACTCAAATCCAACAAAGCAAGCTGAGGGGTTACCTGAAAGACCAAACAATAATTTACCGTTCACCTCAGCAACTGTTGTGACACTACCAGGGCGCATCGCTACTTTATTAAATAATACATTGGCACCTAATCGTTTATATATTTCTGGTAAATAATCAAAGTCACCAACAGATACACCACCAGTAGTGATTAGAAAATCAACGTTTTCTAATGCGTTTTTTACTGCTTCATAGCATTCTTCAAGATCATCTACAAGCTTACCTAAATAGACAGGTTCTGCACCACTTCTCCTTGCTTGCGCTTCAATCATATATGAATTACTGTTTCTTATTTTTCCAGGTACGAGTGGTTCATCCACATCTAGCAGCTCACTACCAGTTGCAATGATTCCTATTTGTGGTTTTTTCATAACTGTTACTTTCGCATATCCAAAGGTCGCAAGCAGGGCAATAATGCCAGGTGAGATATATGCCCCTTTTTTTACTAATATACTGCCTTCTTGTGTATCCTCGCCTTTAAAAGAAATATTATCCCCTTTATTGAAGGACCTTTTCAAGGACATATAGTTTTGACCTGCCCTTTGAAAAACTTTGGTTAACTCTAGCATCACCACAGCATCACAACCACTTGGTATTTGTGCACCAGTCATAATTCGTACAGCTTGCATTTCCCCAATGGTAAACTCACTAACACTCCCTGCGCCAATCTCGTCGATGACTTCAAATTTAACAGGGTGATCTGCGCTAGCAAATTTTGTATCAACTGAACGGATTGCAAACCCATCATATGGCGAGCGGTCAAATGGAGGAACAGGATGGTCTGCAATAATATCAACAGCTAAAACCCTTCCGTAACTTTGTTGCAAATCAACTTGTTCACTTTCTCCATGAATCGAATACTCTAAAACTCTCTCAATCGCTTCCTTAACAGCTAATGGTTTTCTTTTCTCTACCATCCAATCACTCCGGTCTTATCATTGGTAATCTAGATCTATTTGTTTAGATTCTGATATTTTATCATTAGTTAGTAGCTGTTTGTAATCTTCTTGTGAATTAATGTTACTGAAAATCTTCTTATCAACACCAATTTCTTTTTCAGATACATATAAAACTTCGATTTTATCAAGGAGAGATATGATTCTGTACTCTTGTTTAGTCAACTGCTTTTCAACCAACGAAAAAACAGAACGATGATAAACACCTATTAACGGATGGAGCTTCCCGCTGACTTTAGGAATAACTGCTTTAAAAGTCGGATCCTTCAAGTCTAGCAAGCTGCGAATTAGACGATTCGTTATTAAGGGAACATCACAGGATAAGATAAAATACCATTCAGCTTTTTCATGGTTCATCGCTGTGTAAATTCCAGCTAAGGGCCCCTTACCTTTTACCTCAGCATCATCTTTAATCACCTGACAGGTTGCTGTTTCTTTCATCTTGTCTACTAAATCAGTTCGACTAATGACTAATTGCTGATCTGTTTCTACCTTCAACACTTCATATGAATGTTCCCAAAAAGATTTCCCTTTGTATTTTGCAAATGCCTTAGGCTGACCAAATCTTGAAGATTCTCCACCCGCTAATAACACACCAACTGTTTCATACAAAATTGCTTCCACCCTTTTATATTTATTTTACCTTTAATTAGCATTAGAAGATGTGACAATTTACACAATAGCCATCAAATGGGCTGACAAAAGCGATGTATTGCAAAAAAGCCAGTTACCATTCAAAAGGTAACCGGCTTTTTCTATCATACACTACATGATTATTTATTCAGTGTTTTCAAGCTCTGCTAAAACACGATTCACACGCTTTTCTAGCATTTTCATTCCACTTCCACCAGCCTGGAAGTGACGGAGCTTTCCTTCTTTATCGAAAACATAGTAAGCAGGTACATATTGATTTTCTAATGAATCGGTAAACTTATGCTCGTTGTCAACAAAGATTGGTTGACTAATATTATGCTCTGCTGCAACTTTTTTAATTTCATCAATATTTAAATCATCTTCAGAACGAGGCATATGAACAGCAACAACATTTAATTTATCTTTATATTGATCACGGAATTCATTCACTTGCGGCATTGCTTCTTTACATAAATGACAGCTAATTGACCAGAAATGAATTAGCGTTGGCTTGTCTCCAATTAATTGTTCTCTTGTAACTTCACCATTTAACCATTCAGTTGCACCTATTAACTCTGGCATTGGCTCACGTAATTTCATTGTCTTCCCCCCATATTTCAAAAAAGCTGCAACGCCCTGTCAATCCATTAGAGGGTGCTTGGTGCTGCTGCTTGATTTAAAAACTAAATACATTTTAAAAAAGGGGCTGACATTCTCTTTTGTCAGCCTCTTCCTAATAATTTTAGTATGCTACTTTTTAAAGTGTAGCTTGTCCAGGTTTCCAGTTCGCTGGGCAAAGACCACCAGTTTGAAGTGCTTGAAGTACACGAAGTGTTTCGTCTACGTCACGACCAATGTTATTGTGGTTAACTACAGAATATTGTAATTCACCTTCAGGATTAATGATAAATAAACCACGAAGTGCAATTCCATCTTCTTCAATTAATACGCCATAATCGCGAGAAACAGTATGGTTTGTATCAGCAGCTAAAGGATATTTCAAATCTCCTAGACCGTTGTCTTTACGATCTGTTTTAATCCATGCTAAATGAGTGTGGATTGTATCAGTAGATACACCGATTACTTCTGCATCTAAATCCTCAAATTCGTCAAAACGATCTGATAATGCAGTGATCTCAGTAGGACAAACGAATGTGAAATCCATTGGATAGAAGAAAAGTACTGTCCATTTGTCGTTTTTCATGTTTTCTTCTAAACTTACCTTACCAAATTCTTTGTTTGCGAATACTGCTTCCATTTCAAAGCGTGGTGCTTGTTTTCCTACCATACGTTCTGCCATTATGTATCCCTCCAAATATTTTTTCATTTTTAGGTTTTTCTAATTGAGAATAAATGAATGATTCTTTAGATAAATTTTTCTTGTCTAATACAGTGACCATTATAGGACAAGCATCCTTTTCAGTCAATATTAGATAATAATAATTTTAAGAATGTACACTTTCAAAATTCTCTTTAACAAAATACATTATTCCCTATCCTCCATGTAAAATTCAATTAATTTGCCTTGAGACTATGTACTTAAACTTAGGCTCTGTTAAACTTGGTTATTAATTTACTCTACAGGCGTTCGCTTTCCGTAGGCGGTCCCTGAGCCTCCCATAGGAGACTCACGTTTCCGTTCCAATCAACAAAGTTCCACAATCAACAATGAGCTTCTAAACTTAAAATAAAACAAGTCCCTTCATTTTTGTCTATTTTTTGTTTAACCTATTAGATAAAGGGTATATAAAATTGTTCTTTTTTTAGAGGTAAGATAATGAAGGTATTTTGAAAGAACTCTCAATTTAGAAAGGATGTTGTTATATGGATCTTCTTGAAGGAATAGATTGGTCATACCTTTTAACTAATGCTGGAATTATCATTTTAAAGTTAGTAGGTATTATCATTGCCTTTTTAATTGTTAAAGCAGTCGGGAGCAGAATTGTAAATAAAATGTTCCAACGTTTACAAGAGCGTGATAACATATCAGCTGGTCGAGCATTAACACTTCAAAGCTTATCATTGAACATTTTGTCTTATGTACTTATCTTTATGTTTGTTGTGATGGTATTTGAAGTCTTTAATTATGATGCAACAGCCTTATTAGCAGGTGCTGGAGTTATTGGACTTGCGATCGGGTTTGGTGCACAAGGTCTAGTTAGTGATGTGGTAACAGGTTTTTTCCTTTTATTAGAAAAACAAATCGATGTTGAAGACTATGTTACAGTAGCTAGTTTTGATGGAATTGTCGAGCAGGTTGGTCTTCGAACAACACAAATAAGAGGCTTTGATGGAACTCTTCATTATGTACCAAACAGGGAAATTACAAATGTAAGTAATCATTCGAGAGGTAACATGAGAGCACTAGTTGATATAGGGATATCATATGATGATGACATTGATCGGGCAATTGCGGTTTTGCAGACTGTTTGTGATAAATTTGCAGCTGAAGATGCGAGTATTGTCGATGGTCCAAATGTACTTGGTGTACAAGCACTTGGAGCATCAGATGTCGTCATCCGCATTCTTGCAAAAACGGAAAACATGAAGCAATGGGAGGTTGAACGAAATCTTCGTAAGGCAATGAAGGAAGCATTAGAGGCTAATGGGATAGAAATCCCCTTTCCACATCAAGTGTATGTTGAGAAAAAAATTCAATAATAAGTGCACTAGACATTAGTGCAAAAGTACTCATAAAAAGCGAAAAGAGCACTACTTGGTGCTCTTTTTCGTATGTAGCTTATCGATTTATTTTGCTTTCAACTTGTTGGCAAATTTCATCAGCTGATAAGCCACTTGCTTGAATAACCGATCCAGCAGTCACTGCATTACTAATACCCATCACATTTGCATCTTGTCCAGTAATTACACAACAGTCACAACCTTGTGCATCACTTTCATTGTTTAATTGGACAACATCATAGCCTTTTTGTTGCAGGGCAGCAGTTACGTCAGATAATGATTGTTCTACACCGATTTTTGGCATTGTTTATCCACCTCCTACATGTATTGTGTACATGGATGGATAATATATACATCATTTATTTTTGAGTTGCCTTAAATGTTATATAATTACTCATCAGTTTCACAGCTACATGTATAGCTTCTTCATCAGGCATTAACTTTGCATGATGTAAACCGTATGAAGAATCAACTCCAAGCCAAAACATAAAGCCAGGAATTTGATCAACCATATAACCGAAATCTTCTCCAGTCATTGCTTCTTTACATTCTCGAACAGTAAAATCAGTATTAGCAGAAGTGAATTCCATAAATTCCTTTGTTAACGATTCTTCATTAAAAACTTGGTGATACATAGAACCATAATCAATCGTCGCTTTACATGAGTAGCCGATCTCAACACCTCTAACAAGCGCCTCAATTCGCTCTTTCACTTTATCCATTGATTGTACTGAAAGAGTTCGAATTGTTCCTTCTAGCCTAGCGTTCTCTGCAATGATATTTTGAACGGTTCCACCCGTAATTTTACCGATTGTAATGACCGCACTATCTAGTGGATCTACATTACGCGCAACAACTGATTGGAGCTGAGTGACAAGTGAACATGCAGCAACAACCATATCATTTGTTGTATGTGGATATGCTGCATGACCACCTTTCCCTTTAAGATCAATAAATAATTCAGATGTATTGGCGAAAAGTAAACCTGGTTTTGTTGCGACTGTCCCAACTGGAAGCTCTGGTGATATATGAAGGGCTGTAATAATGTCAGGTTTCCATTCTTTGGCGATCTCACTATTTAGCATCGGTTCCGCACCACCAGGTCCTTCTTCAGCTGGCTGAAATAAAAACAAAACATGATCATCAACTGGATTTTCAACAAAGTGAGATAATATTCCCAAAGCAATAGTCATGTGAAAATCATGTCCACATGCATGCATGTAGCCAGGGTGCTCTGATTGAAAATCATAGTCTGTTTCCTCAGTAATTGGCAATCCATCGATATCTGCACGATATCCAATCGTTTTCTTTGGATTTAACCCTTTCACTAAAACAAATATTCCTGTTTTCCACGTCTTGATTTCAATTCGACCTTCAGGAAATTGGCTTAAAACATTTAATAAATATTGTTGTGTTTTAAATTCTTGAAACCCAATTTCAGGTATTCGATGAAGATCTCGACGAATTTGACCCAGTTTTTCTCTTATCATACTATCACCACCGTATACAGAAGGCGTGGATTTCCATCCACGCCTTCTGTATTATAATTGTCTTAACTCTTGCATGATTTCTGTTTTAGATTTTGTTTTATCATCAATATCTTTAATTTTTCGTGCTGGTGCTCCATAAACAACTGTATAAGGTTCTACATCTTTCGTAACAATTGAACCTGCACCTACTACAGCACCTTTACCTACTGTAACTCCTTCAAGAACTACTACGTTAGCTCCAATCATAACATCATCTTCTATCACAACAGGTTTTGCAGAAGGCGGCTCAATTACGCCAGCTAAAACAGATCCAGCACCCACGTGACAATTCTTACCAACTGTAGCTCGTCCACCAAGAGTAGCGTTCATATCAATCATAGTACCTTCGCCAATTACAGAACCAATATTGATTGATGCACCCATCATAATTACTGCATTATCGCCAATTTCCACTTGATCACGAATAATTGCGCCAGGCTCAATACGTGCCTTGATATTTTTAAGGTCAAGTAATGGAATTGCAGAATTACGACGATCATTTTCAATCACATAATCTTCGATCTTAGCTTTATTCGTTTCAATTGCATCTTGAATTTCAGCCCACTCACCAAACACTACACCAGTATTACCTGTTATAAATGTTTGTGCTGACTCACCAAAGTTAATACCTTCTAGATTTCCTTTTACATAAACCTTTACAGGTGTAGATTTTGTACTGTTTTGTATAAATGAGATAATCTCATTTGCATCCATCATTTTCATATGTATGTTTCCTCCTTGTACTAATTATTAATCAATCCTTACTGTATCAAAGGATGATACACTTGACAAGCTATGAATTTTAGAATTTTTAAACATATTGATCCTATTATCTATTTATGCTCTTTGACAATGTCTAAAAATGCTTTAACCTGTTTTAATTCAAACGACGATTCAATTCCAAGTAGCCAAGTATCTCGTTCAATCGGTTTGCCATTCTCATCAAGTAATGGAATTTTGAAAATATCCTGTTCATCCTCCTTTAATGTTACAGAAGGTAAAATCGCATAGCCAATTCCATTGAACGCCATTTGTTTACACGTTTCAATTTGATCAACAACAATTGTTCGCTTTGGGGAAGTTTGGAATTGATTATGCCACCAGTCTTGTATTTCTTGATAATAAGTTGAGTCACTCTTAAATTGTATAAATGGTCTTTCTGTATGTAAAACATCCTCTATTTTACTAATTTCTGTATCAACTAAATATAGTGTGTCAGTGAGAAGGTGTTCTTTGATCCCTTTCCATTCTGGATTTCCTCTGATTATTCCAATATGAACATGGTCTTCAAACATACTTTTTAAAATTTCACTACTCCACCCCGTTATAAGTGATATTTTTGCATGAGGATATTTATTAACATATTTTTTTAGTACTTCTGGCAACCAATGCTGGCCTATAATTGATGCAACGGCGAGCTTTAATGTTCCATGCACCTCACCCTCTAATTCAGAAATTTGTTCTCTAACCTTTTCTTCTTTATTTACTACCTCACGAGCAAAGGAAATAACCTTTTCTCCGGCAGGTGTTAATGTAAGACCCTTTTGTGAGCGAATAAAAATTTGGAACCCCCATGATTTCTCTATCGTTTGTAAGCGCTGTGATAAAGCTGGCTGTGAAACAAATAATCGTTCAGACGCTTTTCTCATATTCATTTCCTCTGATAAAACGACTAACATACGAAGTTCGGACGTTTGCATACCTATACACCTGCTTTTAATAAGTTTTACTTATATGTTTTGTTTAATATTTATTAATTTTTTTATGACCTTTTACAATGTATGATAAGGATATAAGTTTGCTTTGTAAATAATAATGTTCAAAAATTGGGAGGGTTTTTCATGAGTATAACGATCATTGGACTAGACCATATTCAGATTTGTGTCCCTATTGGTGAGGAGTCAACTGCACGTCACTTTTATCTTGATCTGCTCCATTTCACTGAAATCGAAAAGCCTGAAAACTTAAAGAAAAATGGAGGTTTTTGGTGTAAAGCGGATACAATCACTGTCCATATTGGGGTAGAGAAAATAGAAAAGTCAAAAAGCAAACGTCATCCCGCCTTTATTGTAAGCGATATTCAAGCAACTAGACGATATTTAGAAGAAAACGATGTTCCCATAAAAGAAGAAATACCTATTCCTGGAGTAAGCCGTTTCTCATGCTTCGATCCTTTTTTAAATCGAATTGAATTTTTAGAATATATGTAAGGTGACACTTCCATCAGAAATTTAATACTTCCAATTTTACACAACGAAAAAAGGCTAATTTTATTAATCAGCCTTTTCTTTCTTCGGTAAAAACACGATTAAAATAAAACTTAATAGAGCAAATCCAAAAACAACCCAATAAACATCATGCAATGCATACTCTAGACCCTGTTGAAGCAACTGCCTTGCTTCGTCAGTTAAACTACTTCGCTCACTATTATTAAGCAAGGTTGTTGCAGAATCCAAGTTCATTCCTTCACCAGCATCTTTACTTGATAAATAGCTAAGAAGCCTGCTGTTTAAGATTCCTCCTAGTAATGCTGCACCAATTGTACTCCCGACATTTCGCATAAACATATTTGTTGCTGTTGCCACACCTCTTTTATTCCAAGCGACTGTACTTTGTATTGATACAATAAAAGCTGTTGTAGTTAAGCCCATTCCAATCCCAATTAAAAATGAGCCTGAAGCTGCAAAAAGTGGGCTATCGCTTCCTGAGAGCATGACAAAAATAATACTTCCGCAAATTAATGAGATTCCTCCTAAAATAGAGGTCGTTCGAAAACCTATTGTTAAGATAGATCGTCCGGATATCATCGCAGCAATAGGCCAACCAATTGACATTGTTGTTAATGTTAAGCCTGCTACAATCGGTTTTTCCTCCATAACACCTTGTACAAACGTTGGTAAAAAGGTTGAAAGGCCGATTAATATTACACCAGTTGTTAAGGATGTAAGGTTAGCAATTAAAATCGACCGTTCACTCCAGAGTTCAAAAGGCATCATTGGTTCCTCTACCTTTCGCTCATATAAAACAAATCCGATTAAGCTAAAAAGAGCTAAACCACCTAATAAAAAGGTTGGCATTGATAGCCATTCAAAACGGACTCCCCCCTCAACGAGAATAAACATAAACAACGTTACCGATATTGTAAGAAGGATTGCTCCGATATAATCAATCTGCGGCTTTCTTTTTTCAATTTCCTCATGAAGAAACAGATATAAACCAATAATTGCAAGAATTCCTAACGGGATGTTGATCCAAAAAACAAATCTCCAGCTAACAAACTCAACAAGCAGTCCTCCAATCGCTGGACCCATAATGGCTGAAATCCCCCAAACACTTGATAAATATCCTTGAATTTTTGCTCGCTCTTCCTTTGTATAAATATCACCAACTATTGTCGATGCGATTGGCATAACTGCACCTGCACCAAATCCTTGGACAAACCTCGCGACAATGAGCCACTCCATAGTTGAAGCAAGACCACATAAGATCGACCCTATTAAAAAAATGATAATTCCAATTGTCAATACAGGCTTTCTGCCAAATAAATCGGATAATTTACCATAAATCAGTACTGTTACTGCATTCATCAGCAGATAAGAAGAAAATACCCAGCTATATAATGAAAAATCTCCTAACTCAGCTACTACAGCAGGCATAGCTGTTGCAACAATAGTAGCTTCAATTGCTGCCATAAACATCGCAAGCATGACTGTAGCTAGCACATATGGTCTTTTGGTTTTACTTGACCTCACCTTTGAATCTTTATGTACCATTGCCTGTCCCATTGCAAATACACCGCCTTAAAAAAACCTTGAATTTTATAATCTTTTAATAGTACTAGTATAAAAATGTAATGTAATTTAGAGATAATATGCATATACTCGAAAAGAAAACGATGCAATGAAGAATGCTTTCCATTTACATCGTTTCTAAAAAAATACTCGTTATTAACTTTTGTTTAAGTTATTCTTATGATTTTTTAATTGTTTTAATATTGCTCTTCTTGTAAATATACCTTCAAAGAGATTTTCTTCATTTTGAACACATACGAAGGAATGGTTCACAACAAGATCAAGTCCCTTTTCTAAGGTGTCATCTAAGTAGAGTCTAGGGATGTCAGTATTCATAACCTCTTCAACCTTCATATTTTCCAACTTTTCGAATTCAATCCGTTCTAGTCCAAAAATGTTATCCATAATTAAATTCATACCGATTAAGCCATGTAGCTTA
The DNA here is from genome assembly GCF_017497975.1 of Metabacillus bambusae. Taxonomy (GTDB): domain Bacteria; phylum Bacillota; class Bacilli; order Bacillales; family Bacillaceae; genus Metabacillus; species Metabacillus bambusae. Next base: position 89,357 of record NZ_JAGDEL010000024.1, read on the forward strand.
AAGGTTGGGTCTAATACTGGAATGGCTGTATAGCCTGTTTTTGTTAGGACAAGTAGAGCATGCTCTAAATTATTGCCAAGTTGAACATGAGCAACTTTATCCCCTGGAATCATTAAATCTTTAACCTTTAAGTCCATAAAATCATTAGTTTCTATACGTATCATCGCTTTGTTCTTCCTCTCTAAAAAACTTTGTCTAAGCCCGCTTACTGTTTAAAGAGGTCTTGAAATATCCTATTCTATCATAACATAATGATTGCATGTATTTCCCTTAAAAAGCAACTTATTCTATACAAAAGTGACGGTTTCAAACGTGCAACTGTCACTTTTATTTTGGATAAAGATTTAATTAGAAAGACTTGACTTGTCCGAATGAACTTCATTGCGTAAGTTTTTTCTTATGTATCAGGATGAAAATTACAATCTGAATGTATAAAAAAAGGATACCCTTTATGAGTATCTTGTTAAACTTTTTCAGAAGAAATTTTTTGTTTTTCTCACTCTTTATGTAGTCTTTTATTTTATTCTCAGCAGTTCATAAAGGGAGACCAAGCGATTGTATGTTACATCATCTGTGCTCTTATCCCCTGCTTCAATATCATTTAATTCACTACTTACAATTTCAATTGCATATTGTTGACGAATTAAAATTTCTACTAATAATTTTTGATCATCAGATGTTAGTTTTTTCAATGTTGTTTCCATAATAACCCCCTACTTACAAATTCAAATAAAGATAAAACTTTTTATTTTCTTCACCAATTTTCAATAGTAAAAATCTACTTGGTATACCGATTAGCATAGCTGAATGCAGTATATGACTCAGGTTTTATTTTTGCTTCAACCCCCATCGCTTCAATTCTCCCAGTCATTTCTTGAATTAATTCTTTTGTTATGCCCTTACGTCCAATATCAAGATGGATTTCAAATAGTAAATCGGCACCTTCATCAGCAAATGGGATTAATATGTCTGTTAAATCAACTAAATATTTCGTAGTAAAAGAATAAGCCACCTCTTGACTTAGTGCAGTTTCCATAGAGATTTTTTCTCGGACACTAACTATTGGGCGTTTTACACTATAAGTCTTTAAGCAGCCCCATGCACCTTTTCCGACGCGATGAAGATGTATGGCTGTAATAAATTTTGTCTCATTTTGATGAACGTGTGAATCCGAACCAATTGACAGTACATACTCCGAACGTGGATCTTTAAGCATAAATCCTTTTATACGCTCAATTACTGTTTGGAAAGACATTTGTTTTTCTGAGACATTATAAAAGGTGAAAGATTCGTTCATGTCACATCTCCTCGTCAATAGTCTCTTTCGATTCCTAATCAGCTATCAAAAATCTTTCTAAAGCCTCCTTTTAAAATATATGTCTTATACAAACTGAAATATGAACATTAATGCATAAAAAAATAGTCATGCCTTGTAGGCATGACTATTCTCCCTTATTCGTCTCAATGTTTCGTATCGTTTCATGGCAGCGAGCGCACGTAAAGATAACATTTTGATTAGATTGTGCTGTTAATGTTCTGGTCATTGGCTGCTGATCTTGACAAACCGGACAAATAACTGTTGGCTCTTTTCTCATATTGCCTCCTATCACACATTAACTGGCAGTAATTCCTTACTAGCCATTAGTTTGGATCATAATTGTTTTTTCTATTATGAAACTACCAGTAAATGTCCGATAAGTTCAACTAACCATCAGTTAAAACCAACTGATGGAAGTTTCACTTTCCCCACATTAACTGGCAGTAATTCCTTACTTAGCCATAGTTCGGATCATAATTATTTTTTCTATTATGAAAACTGCCTGTAAATGTCCGATAAGTTCAACTAACCATCAGTTAAAACCAACTGATGGAAGTTTCACTTATTGAAGTAGATCAAAGATTTCCATTGCGATCATATCAATGTTATCAAATTGATATGATTGAGGTTTATCTCCTTTTTGATAAACCTCTAATTCGAACGTGTTGCTCTTATCGAAGTATTTCACACTGCAACGCTTTTCTCCTTCAACCTCGAAAAAACGTTGTAAAGGTTCACCAGAACCCGCATTTTCTTGTAAATTTTGTAGTCTTGTAATAATACCTAATAGCTGTGACACTAGATATCCCCCTTCCGGAAGAGTTAACGTATAACTGATTCCTAATATTTAATATTGTCTTACTCTACCATACATTCTATCCACTAAACAACGATTCAATAATCTGTATCTTTACTTTGTGCCTTATCAATTTTACACTATGTATGATGGGATTACCAAAGGAATCCTAAACTCACCCTTGTTTGACTGTCAAAAAAGGAACCTCCTATGTCAAAACATAAAAGAATACACTAACAAAGGGAGTTAACCTTGGCATACATAACATCAGATGATGAAAGAATTCCAATTATTGGTTGCTTCGTATTAGAAATGCAAGGTTGAACAAGTAGCTATGTTCTTTTTAGAAGAACTGATTGTCCTCTTTGAATCAACAGCAAATCCCTCTATATCAGATATAATAGAAGGTTTATCAACGCTCAACATTCCCTTAGAGAAAATAGCCTTTATTATTGTAACACATATTCAATTAGATCATGCCGGTTGAGAAGGATTACTTTTAGAAAAATGTTAAAATGCTAAATTAACATGTTTTAATGAGCTAAGTAAGCAAACTATTTCAAAGAATATACATATTTATGATATGTTACCTTTTGACTTATCAATTTGTGCTATGGGACTAGCCAATTATTTTCATAAAGGAAGGAAAACAAGCATAATTGTGCTCCTTAGCGTTTGAAGATTGCATTTACTAATAAATAGGTGATGGGAGAGAGTTCATAATGAAAAAAGAAGTCACAGTCTATTCACAACCAAGTTGTCCACCCTGCCAAGTTGTGAAACAATTTTTAGATTATCATAAAGTATCATATATTGAGAAAGACATAAGTGTAGATACAGATGCTCGAGATAAATTAGTTAATGAGCTTCTATCAACCTCAACCCCTACCATTACTGTCGATGATCAAGTTGTGGCTGGTTTTGATTTAAAAAAGCTTGAAGAGCTCTTAGACCTTCAAGAATAAGGAAAAATACGCAGAAAAAAAGCTTGGTGACCAGCCAAGCTTTTTCTGTTCTATTAAAAGGGGTTTGGGGAAAATCGAGAGTTTCATGACTAATCAAATTCCTTGTGAAAAAGAACTTTATTGATTATCTTTCTCATTTATAATGAGAATGATTATCAGTTTCATTGTCAACTACTTTCAGCATATATTTTTAATTTTTTTTTGGACGTTATTCAATTAATAGTAAAGTAGTTAAAAAGCGCTAGAAAATCCACCTTTACTCCATCATTTCATAGAATATTCATTAAGAAAATTTCTTGTTTGCATATAATTCCAGCTTAAAAAATATATGTTATATAAATCTTTAAAAGACTGATTAAAAAATGTTGCTGTATCATCAATATCTAATGGATTGGGTATATTTAATTGATTGCTTGTATCCTTATTTGGTAATTGATATTCTGTCCCAGTAGTTTGTAAGACAACATCATTTTCTACTTTGTCCACTGTTGAAGTTATTTGATCTTCTATCATTACAGGTTCATTTGTTTCATTTTCAATCGAATATATCTTCCAACCTTCATTTGTTTTATGCATTTTCACCACTTCATAATGTTCATCATATTCAACTGGTCCATCTTTAGAAGCAGGGAAAAATTCATAAATGATACGCTCGTCTCCTTGTTCTATTACCTTCGTTTTTACATCATACGTAAAAAAAGGAATTGTATAGATCGGGAAGTCTGTTCCATACACGATAAATTGACCTTCTAACGGATGAACATTTTCATTTATATAGTTTTCAATCAATTCACCCTCGAAATAGGTTGATAAAATTTGTTTGATTTCCTCTTTTGACCTAATCTTTTCTGTTAGAGAGATTTGCGCATCAAATGCATTTTGGAGGTAAGTCAGTACCTCATCTCGAGATGATCCTTCAAGTTCCTTCGCTAATGTTTGCTGGGAAAATGGCAAAATGACAATAAAAAGGATAATACAACAGAACAATCGATTTTGTCTCAAAGAACTCATCCTTTCTTTTATTTCCAACATTGGACAACCATTTCTTGATCTCAACTCATTTTAACAATTATTATCAATAAAATGCTGTGCAACCGTTCGTAAAATAATCTAAAAAAGCGACAAAATTTGTAGACTCCAGGAATTTTTCATCTAGAATGAGCTATTATTTATCTACCCAATTAGACGATTTACTAACCTGTGTTGTTTCACATCTTTACTAATTAGTTGTATAAATGCTCATTTTAAGCAACAAAAAACAGCGGACATGTCCGCTGTTACCAAGAAGTCGTATAGGCTAAATAAAAAATATAGGCTAGTGAAACTAATCCTGCGATTACATATGCCAAAAAAACTGGGTTACGCATATATGGATGATCTTGAATTTTCTCATTAATTTGGGTATCCAAATTTGATTTCCTCACACTAACAAGCCTTCCTACCCTAAATGTATAGATTAAACTTGTTGCTAAAACCAATAAAGCAACTACACCAAGAACCATCGTTAAATAGCTCATCTTCGTGTCACCCCTTCTATGTATAGGATGACTCAAAAAGTTGCAAATATGCTTTTGGTTTACTTTACCGATTTTCTTCTCGGAAATTATAAATTTCTTGTACTGTGGATAACTCTTTGACATCCAGCTCCAGCGCTAAAGCAGAAGTGAACTTCACACTCCTTCTAAGTCTCGATATCCATTAGATAACCCACTGTTGGGATTCGCTTTATCTTATACAGAGTGCCCCAGTTCATACGACGCTAAACTAGTGCCCTGACCTTTAGTTCTAAGCATTAAAGTAAACCCTCTTGGTCATATAAAAACTCATAGGATAAATCTATAAAAAGATAAAGATCCTTGTTTAATGGGTACGAGAATGTACGGATCAAATCTCCTTTTTCAATATCACTATACACATCACTTAGAAAGCCTTTTTTATCATAGCGCATTTTCATTATATTTGCTAAAAAATACGGTCGCCAGCTCCAATTATTCAAATAATATTGGGGTTGAATTTCCCAGCCATTTTTTTTATATATATTCACCGATTGCTGGAAGCCATCCTCATCACATATGTAGATTCTAAAACAGCAATCATCTAATTGAATGGAAAGCTCCTTCAACAATTGATTATAATCGTCATATTGCTTTCCTATTTTCGATATAAGCTGATGAATTCGTTGATGGAAGCTTTCTGTAAAGTGATATAGTCTTTCAAGCTTCTTTTTTTCAGCAGAAATATAATATTGAAATTCTTGTTTCAATCTGTCTTTACATTCATCTCGATTAGTAAAAGGTCTCTTTGGCTTATCTAAAAAATATCCTTGATAATACCTACCACCATTTTTCCATGCATATTGAAGCTGAAAATTAACTTCTATATCCTCATATAAAAGGGTAGCACCAATTTTTCTCGCTAAAATTGAAATTGAATAGAGTACATCATAATAAGATTGGGAAGGTGATGTTAATCTTAATGGCTGTAAATCAATTTTTAAAATATCAGGAGACAGCATACCAATTCGATCTAAGTTGCTACTTGCCTTTCCAATATTATCAATCGCAATTTTTATGCCATATGTTCTGTAATATGTTAAAAGGTGGTATAATTGCTCCGTATCACCATTAAAATTATGCTCGGTAATTTCAAGAACTATTTGCTTAAGATTTAATCCAGAATCTTGCATTTCTAATAAAATTTGAAGAAAGCTTTCACCATGATCAATCATCAGTAAATTTGCGTCACGATTAATAAAGAGTAGAAGTTCAGGGTCCTTCAACTTTAAAAATTCGTCAATCGCAGAATGTACTATATAGTCGTCAATTTCAATTCGATATTCATCTGGAACATTTTCATCTTGAAAAAATGGTCCTAAACTTTGAATATTTCCATTATGCTCGATTCTGCCTAACACTTCATAGCCGATTACTCGTTGTTCATCCGCACTGAAAATTGCCTGGTAATATGGAATAACCTTATCTAAATTCGTCAGTACATCTAATGGATCCATTACAATCCCCTCACCTATATCTATATAGAGTATGTATGATTATACCATAAAACAGGCAAGTTAGTTGGATTAAACTACGTTTCCCCCCAAACGATTAACTACTTATCATCTCATAAATTCTTAGCATTTTTCTCCATAAAAAAAGAAACAGGCAGCGAACCTATTTCTTATCTCTATATTAAAAAGGAAATTGATTCAACCATTGTCCACCATCCATCGTGATACATTCTCCATTGATGTACGCAGCATCCTCTGATAAAAGAAACGTGGCAAGGGCGGCAATTTCTTCAGGTGTACCAAGTCGTCCAAGTGGTACACTATTAAGAGTTCTTTTTGCAGCTTTCTCTGACTCCCATAATTTATCAGCTCCACCAGTCCTCTCGATTGGCCCAGGTGCTATAGCATTTACTCTTATACCATATTTTCTCCCCCATTCAACTGCTAAGGTTCTCGTTATAGACAGAACACCAGCTTTTGCAGCCGCTGAGTGGATTACTCCTGCCCCTGCATTCCATGCATATGTAGCAACCATATTCAAAATGGCACCTTTCATTTGTTTTTCTACCCAATATTTCCCAATTGCAGAACTGCAATAAAATGTCCCATTTAACACAATATCAATGACTGACCTCCACCCATTATTCGATAGATTTTCAGCTGGACAAATAAAATTCCCAGCGGCATTATTAACGAGAGCATCAATTCTACCATATTTTTTATCAACTAACGTAATCATTTCAGAAACCTTTTCATCATCACGAACATCCAGCTGATATTGGAATACTTGTCCTTCATACAATTCAATTTCTTTTTTTGCTGCTTCCAGCTTTTCTAATGTTCTACCGATAATAACAACCTTTGCTCCATCAGCAGCAAAACGTTTTGCCATTCCTTTCCCCATCCCATTTGATCCACCAGTAACAATGATGACTTTATCCTTCACCATAATACCCCCCAATAAAAATGAATGACCATTCATTTTTATTTTACCATATTTTATCTCCTTATTCTATTAATAAAAAGTCAATTAGATGACAGTTCAGATTTTGAATAGAAGTCTTAATTTAAACCGTGATATACTTATATCTATACTAGTACGTATTAAGGAAAGTTGTAACTATGAACAAATGCGCTTATCCTCAATACAATTTTATAAACATATAAAAAATTGAGGCATACTCAATTCTTAGATAAAAACTATGGAGAATGGTTGGTAATCATGACAAAACAATATTCAAGGAGATCTTTTTTAAAAGGTCTTCTTTCCTTTTCCTTTGCTGGCATTTTCACGTCAGCTGGAGGTTATACATATGCTCGTTATATTGAACCATCCTTATTAGATATTACAAAATATTCGATCAAACATAAAAAAATCCCTAATGCGTTTAATGGCTTTAAAATTGTCCAGTTTAGCGATACTCATTTAAGTGATTTCTTTACATTAGACAGGTTAGAGACAATTGTAAAAAAGATTAACCATCTGTCTCCTGATATTTTATTTTTTACAGGTGATCTGATGGATGAACCAAACCAATATACAGAAATTAATAAAATAGTACCTATCCTAGAAAAATTGAATGCTCCCTTTGGAAAATACGCAGTTTATGGAAATCACGATCACGGTGGTTATGGAACTGAGATTTATAAAAATGTTATTACTATGTCCGGCTTTACCCTTTTACAAAACGAGGTAACAAATGTATCGATGATTGATGGTAGTAAAATCGGAGTTGCAGGTATTGATGATTTAATGTTAGGGAAACCCAGTTATGAAGGTACACTAGGCAATTTAAACAAAGATCTCTTCAACATCTTATTAGCGCATGAACCTGATGCAGCATTAGAAGCTAAGAGATTTAATGTGAATTTCCAATTATCTGGACATAGTCATGGTGGGCAAATACAAGTTCCATTTTATGGACCTCTTATTACACCTCCGTATGCATCCGTTTATCCCGAGGGTATGTATAATGTGGATGAAATGAAGCTATATGTAAATCGTGGCTTAGGAACGACAAGACTTCCGTTTAGATTTTTTTCCGTTCCTGAAATATCGCAATTCACACTCTATTCAGAGTGATTTATCGTTCATAGAATCTTTATACCAATTAAGGATTGAATAACAAAAGTTATGAATTGAAACTCATGTTTAGTTAAATTAAATGCAAAAAAGCTGACAAACAGTCAGCTTTTTTGATTCTCCCTATTTAAAACTTCAGGATGGACAGGTCTGCTAAATAAGTAACCTTGCCCTTTTTGACAATTCATCCTTGAAAGAAACTCAAGCTGTTCCAGAGTTTCAATACCTTCTGCAACAACAGAGAGATCTAAATGATGGGCAAGATGCAAAATCGTCGTTACAATTGCTTCATCCTTTTTGTCATTCAGTACATCCTTAATAAATGATTGATCAATTTTTAGGGAATCAATTGGGAACTGCTTTAAGTACATGAGTGAAGAAAAGCCTGTTCCAAAATCATCGACAGAAATCATGACACCTAGATTTTTCAGTCTCTGTATCATCACTAATGCTTCCTCAGCATTTTGCAATGCACCCTCAGTAATTTCAAATTCAATTTGTGAGGGGGTGATTGAATAAGTATTAAATAAGGATTCGATCATATCCACTAAATGTGGCTGCTGGAATTGTTTTGCCGATAGATTTATGGCCACAACTGTTTCCGAAACACCAGCTTCATTCCAATTCCAAAGTTGCTTACAAACTTCCTCTATTACCCATTCACCTATTGGAATAATTAGTCCTGATTCTTCAGCAATTGGAATAAACTTTGCAGGTGACACAATCCCAAGTTCAGGATGTTTCCATCTTAGTAAGGCCTCATAGCTTACAATTTCACCTGAAGCTAGATCAATTTGCGGCTGATAATACAATACAAGTTCATCATGTTCAACCGCTCTCCGAAGTGCTGTCTCTATCAAAAGTAGCTCATTTGTGTTTTTTTCCATTTCTTTTGCATACAACTGATAGTCTGCTCGACTCCTTTGCTTTACAACATATAAAGCCTTGTCTGCATTAGTTATTAAGACATCTTCACTTTCACTATCATCAGGAAAAATACTAATGCCAATACTTAAGGAAATAAAGTAAAGAATTTCATCTATATAAAAGGGCTCCTTAAACATTTGCGTCATCTGTTCAGCTACACATACAGCACCCTCACGACTAGTATTTAGTAATACAACAATGAACTCATCACCACCATGTCGATACACATTAAAATCTTTGTGATTGATTTGTTCAAGTCTTTTACTAACCTCAATTAATAGCTTATCTCCACTATTATGCCCAAGCGTATCATTCATCATTTTGAAACGATCTAAATCCATAAACATTAAGGCTAATGGATGATTGTTTTGTTTACAAAGAGCAAGAAATTCTTTTAAATCTTTTTTTAATGCACTTCGGTTTAATAAGCCCGTTAATGGATCATGGTATGCCATATGCTCAATTACTGCTGCCTGCTTTGTCTTTTCTGTAATATCTCTAAGAAGTAAAAAGATACCACTTACCTCTTCATTTGTAATTATAGGTACTGTTTTGTAATGAACATTAATATTTTTTTCAGCAAAAATTATGTTGGTTTCTCCCTCTGAAGCTATGCCTTTAATGGTATTGTCAAATGAATTGTTAAGAACGCTTTGGAATTCATGCTGAAATAAATCAAAGATACTTAAGCCGATTAAGCTATCCTTTATATTCATCATTGAAATGGCTGATGGGTTTACAGATCGTATTTGTCCTTCTAAATCAAGTGAAAAGACCGCATCCATGTTATGATCGACAAGTGATTTATACATTTGCTGACTCTCAACTAGCAAACCTTTCTCAATCATTCGTTCTGTTATATCTCTTGTTACACCAATAATATAGACAACTTCTTCTTGCTCATTTAAGATCGGTGTTAAAATTGTTTCCCCGTAAGTAAAAGTATCTTTTACAACTTCTAATTTATCTTGAAAAGAATATGGCTGTTTTTGCACACGTGCAAAAGAGTACTTTTCATGTAGATGATCCGCAATTGCTTTTGGCTGCAGATCGTGAAATGTTTTCCCATTGTAATCAGATTCAAACTTTGCATGTAAAATCCCAATATCATTCACAAACAAATAAGTAAACGAATCATCAATTTCAACCTTCATTATAAAAATTAAATCTTTAATATGCTTTAGAATGATCTCAAAAATGAATGATTTAATTTCAGTAAACTTTTTATCATTATGAAAATCCCTTTTTATTAAGTTAAGAAAATTGTCCATCCTTCTTCATCCTATATCTTTCTACGATTTATGTTTTTAGTATCTTATTTTTATGCTTAATTTATAGTATCACATAGAAAGATCCAATTGATAAGAATTTATTATGATTAAGTAGCTAGTAGTTTCCCAATAAAAACACCTAAAATTCCTCCGCTTATCGTTAATAAAATATATAGTAGAAACATTAGATATTGTTTTTTCTGAATGAGTTGAACTGCCTCAACACTAAATGTCGAAAAAGTTGTAAATCCTCCACAAAAGCCTGTAGCAAAAAATAATAAAAGTTGTTCATTGCTTACTGTTGTTACGCAAAAACCAAGCAAAAGAGCACCGATTATATTAATGCTAACAATAGAAAGTGGCAACTTAACATTTTTAGTTATTGTAAGCAAAAGCTCTCCCAATAAATATCTTGCGACAGCACCTACTGCACCACCTAAAAGTACACTAACCATTACTCAAACCCCATTTTTTGACAATATCAGTAGCGATTTTCATACCCAAAAAGGCAACAAGGAGACTTAATATAATGGAGCATAACATATAAATAACTGCTTGCCCCACCGGTAAAAGAGTCAATTCTAAGCTAAAAGTTGACATCGTCGTAAATCCTCCACAAAAGCCTGTACCGAGCAGTAACTTTAACCATTCCTTTTCTTTTCGTTCTATTAAAAAGGCTGTAATAACACCGAGTAAAAAACTCCCTAAAATGTTTACAAACAAAGTAGAAAAAGGCCCAAAAGGATGCACAAAAGAAATGATATATCTCAATAAAGATCCGCAAGCACCACCCATTGCCACATAAAAGCTATTGATCAATTTTTTCAACATAATTTAACTGCCTCATTTCCTTTACACAATGATAAATCCATTATGATTATCTCAAAGTTACGATATTTTTCAATATGTTAAATAAAGGCTGTTTTCGCAAACTTTGTTGCTATTTACCAAGTAATGCGGTTTGGTTGATTTCTGTTCCTTTAAAAAAGAACGAATAAAAGAAGCAGACATCCTTAACCTAAAGGAGTCTGCTTAAACTATGTAAATACAATTATTCTTCATCATCCATGACCTGATATGCTTTTCCAAACAATAATAATTGACTATCAATCACAGGTTCTTCAATGTTTTTTTTCACATAATGATAATTACCCTTTTCATCCTGCTCTCTAGCTTTTACATTGTCAGATAATGCACTTGCTAAAATACTATTTATGCGCATTTTAATATCACCATCAAATATCGGAAATAATATTTCTACTCGTTTTTCCATATTTCTAGTCATCATGTCAGCAGATGAAAGAAAGGTTTTTTCTTCACCATTATGATGGAAGAAGTAAATACGACTATGCTCTAAAAATCTACCTACAATACTTCGTACTTTTATGTTTTCACTTACCCCTTTAATACCAGGGCGCAAGCAGCATGTTCCACGAATAATTAGTTCGATTTTCACACCAGCATTTGATGCCTCATAGAGTTTCATGATAATGACTTTATCTGTTAATGAATTCATTTTTGCTATGATTCGACCATTAGCAAATCTTTTGTGAAAGTTAATTTCCTCATCAATAAAACGGATAAAGTCTTTTCGTATGTCAAAAGGTGCAACTGATAAATGATGAAAATCAGGTTTTTCCGTATATCCACTTAAATAATTAAAGAAATTTGTAGCATCAATTCCAAACTTTCTTTTGGATGTGAGTAAGCCCATATCTGTGTAAATTTTAGCTGTTTGATCATTATAGTTCCCAGTACCTAAATGAACGAAACGTTCAATTCGATTATTCTTTCTTCGGACTACAAGTGTAATTTTACTATGTGTTTTCAGGTACGTCATACCATAAATAACGTGACATCCTGCCTTTTCAAGCTCTTTAGCCCATTGAACGTTATTTTCTTCATCAAATCGAGCTTTGAGCTCAACTAAAACTGTTACTTGTTTGCCCTTTTCGGCTGCTCTTTTTAATGCATCAATAACAGGTGAATCACCACTTACACGATAAAGAGTTTGTTTTATCGCTAATACGTCAGGATCATCAGCTGCTTCAGCAACAAAGTCAACAACAGGTTCAAATGATTCATATGGATGATGCAAAAATACGTCCTGTTCTGAAACTTTCTCAAAAATATCTTCATCTGAAGCTATGTCACGAGGGGGTTGGGGAATTAATGTTTCATATATTAAATGCTCTCGAATTCTAGCCATTTCCTTATAGAAACCAAATAATATCGTCAAGTCTAAAGGTCCATCAATTTCATATACATCTTTTTCGTGGACTTCAAGTTCTTCAGTTAAATATCGTAAAATATTTTGATCAAAACCGTTTTGTTGAATCTCAAGACGAACTGCGGCACCCCATTTTCTCTTCTTCAATTCCTTTTCTATCTCTTTAAGTAAATCACGGGCACCCTCTTCATGGATCGTCATATCTGCATTTCTAGTAATCCGGAAAACTGAGACAGAAACGACCTTATATCCTTTAAATAATTTATAGATAAAATAACTTATAACGTCTTCTAATTGAATAAACTGCACTTTATTATTAGATGTTTCTAATCGGACAAATCGATTTAAAACAGCTGGTACCTGGACAATTGCAGTTTTCAAGCGATTTTCTACAAATTCATCATAATCTTCAATAACGATTGCAAGATTTAAGCTTTTATTTAACAGCATTGGAAATGGACGATATGCATCCACAGCCATCGGGGTTAGGACAGGAAAAATATGTTCATCAAAATAATCTTCTATATTTTCGAGTTGTTCCTTTGTTAAGTTTTCCATCTTAAGAAATTCAATATTCTCTACAATAAGCTTTGGTAATAGTACTTTATTATATGTTTCATATTGAAGCTCTACTAGATTGTGAGTTTTGATGGCAATTTCATTTAATTGTTGTTTAGGAGTCATTCCCGCTTTATTTTCAGGTTTATTAAACCCTGCCTTGACTTGATCCTTGAGTCCTGCAACACGTACCATAAAAAACTCATCTAGATTCGCGCTAAATATCGACAAAAATTTCAATCGCTCTAACAAAGGGTTTCGCTCGTCAAGAGCTTCTTCTAATACACGTTCATTAAAAGCAAGCCAGCTAAGTTCTCTATTGTTGTAATACATTGGACTATTAAGTTCCATCGCATTTTTATTTATTGTTTTCATTCTCTATGCCACCCTTTTATTCGACAATAACCTACAATTACATAATATCATTTACTTATATTTCAATTGTAAATTTATTGTAAACTTTTTGTTATTATTTTGTAAAAAAGAATATTCCGAATATTTTAAAAATAACCCATTCGAATTTAGCTAGCTATTATTGCTAAGTTACGAATAAGTCACTTTCAGGATGAAGTACGTTATTTATTTTATTAAAAATTGCACATTAATAGACTTTTTTATTTGTTTTTCCAAATGCTTTTTTTGTTTTTCTACTTGATAATGCTCAGGTTTCCAATCCTTATTACACGTAATTTCTAATAAAAGCTCTTCACCTTTTGCTTCTAATCCAATATGATCGATGATATTTCGTTTTGTTGCATGTAAACTATAGGCGAACTTTATGATAGCTCCTAATAAACGGTATTTAGTTAGCTCTTCCTTTGTAAACCACTGACTATATAGTGTTACATTTCTCTTGAAAGCTGCCTTACTTGTAAAAGATGCTATAAGAGCTATGATCAAACGTTCCTTATGAAGTAACCCATCTATTGTTCTGTTTGCTAATAAATAAAAAGTATGTTGACTGCTAGATTCAGAATCTATGTATGATCCGAGATTATAAACAAAGACACCACGTTTTATAAGTTTTGCATCCTCTTTGTTAATTGAAGAAAATCCAGCCTTGTTCAATAATTGTGCGATCATCATAGCACTTTCTGTTACATTGAATACGTGATTAATATTAATATTATAGTCTGTAGCTAAATCATAAAAGCTTTCCTCAATGACATTTGGAAAAATAGATAGTCCAAATTCTTTTGTTAGCTCTTCATAAAATACACCGTCTCTTAAACCTTTTCTACTTAGTGCAAACTTGTCAGTATCCACACACTCCATTAAGCAATTAAATACTTCCACAGCTGGAATAATGATGTCTGCACGATCCTTTGATAGTCCTTCAACACGCTGCATCTCAGAAAAAGTAATTGATTGTAAAAAATGATTGATTTCGTTAACATCTTGTTTACTCATCATATATTGATGAACACCTGCAAGTGGATAGCCTGTATACTCTTGATGGATTTGCACCATATTTCTTGCACTTCCGCCTATTCCAATAATCGGAAGTTTTTTATTCAAGATCCAGTCTAGTGTTTTAAATTGATTGATTAGAAACACTCTAAGTGAATTCAGCTCTTCCACTGTTGGAGTTTCGCCTTTTACAAATTGTTTTTTTAAAGACAGTGCACCAAAAGGAAAGCTATGATAGCTTATTAATTTTCGATCCTCAAAATAGGTGAGTTCTGTACTTCCTCCACCAATATCAATGGTGATTCCGCTTTCAAATGGAGTTGAATTAACTACTGCTAAGTAACCAAAGTATGCCTCCTCAAACTCAGATAATATCCGCATCGAGAAATCTGTTTCTTTCTTGACTCTTTCAAGAACATCGTTTTGATTTTTAGCTTGTCGAATCGTTGCGGTTGCGACACATTTTACTTCTTCTAGTTGATGATGTCTTGTTACTTCTTGGAAGCTTTGCAATGTATTTATTAAAATGTCGATTCCTTTATCCTCTAAAAAGGCCGCTTCTGTTAAATAATTTCGAAGTCGTGCAACAGCCTTTACATTTTGAATTTCTTTTAATCTACCACTTTTATCCCGTAAATAAATGACAAGCCTCATCGTATTTGAGCCAATATCAACAATTGCATACTTTTCTTGGTTCACTTTCAACACTCACACCCTAACTCGATAAAATAAGGTACATTATACCACATTCAAACATAAGGTATACTGTGTTTTTTAACCACAACAAAAAAAACATTATTAGACATACGAATGCTTTATGAATCCATCATTTTAGGAGGGCTTCTATGATTCATATAGTTAAGGCAAGGGAATCACTTGCTATTATTGCCGCGAATTATCGAATATCTTTAAATCAATTAATAGCAGTAAATAATATAAGTAATCCAAATATTATTTATATAGGACAAAAGATAAACATACCATCCTTACCTAATCCCGACTCCATTCCTTTTTCAATTCAAATTTCAGTTTCTACTAAACGTTTAATTTTAAAAAGAGAAGGACAAGTTGTAAAGGAGTATCCTATTGCGGTTGGTAAAATCGTTACTGCTACACCTGTAGGAGATTTTGTCATTGTTAATCGGGAACCAAATCCAGGAGGACCTTTTGGTGTGATGTGGTTAAGTTTATCGAAAATCCATTATGGAATTCATGGAACAAATAATCCAGCTTCAATAGGAAAAGCAGTATCACTTGGCTGTATTAGAATGTACAACAATGATGTATTAGAGCTAGCATCTATAGTACCTAATGGCACTAGAGTTTTAATTAGACCTTAAGATTTTATTAATATTTTGTAAGTTGCGTATTCAAACTGTATAAAATCCCTTATAATGACAAATGAAGTAATAGTTCAAAACGGTAGTGCCTTAGTTCAGCCCCGAAAAGCACTATAGGGGCCAAGCAACCGACTCTTCTCAAAGTCTTACTGCTGGAGCTAAACGATATAGCAATGTAAGGAGCAAACAAATGAAAATTTTTCGTAATCGGAATTTCGTTAGATTATTTTATGCAGCTCTTTTCTCACAAATGGGGACCACAATAGGAAATATGGCATTTGCCTTTTATCTACTTGACCACTTTAGTCATCAACCTTCCTACGCAACATTGGCAGAGCTTATGTATTCATTGCCAACCATTTTAGTGTTTTTTATTGTGGGAGTTGTTGCAGATCGCTTTGATCGTAAAAAAGTTGCAGAAAACTGCGATTGGATTAGAGCAGCACTGACAATTGTTTTATTTGGTGCTTTGTTCTTAAACTCTGTTCCGCTTGTATTTCTTATTTTATTTTTACGTAGTGCTGTTACAAAATTCTTTTTCCCAGCAGAAAATAGTCTTGTCCAAGGGATTTTAAACAAAGAACAATACGCACAAGCTGCTGGTTTAAATCAAATGCTTTTTAGTATATTTATGGTTTTTGGTGTTGGAATCGGTGCAGCAATTTATAAAACGATTGGGATTCATGGAGCTGTAGCTGTAGATTTTGCAAGCTTCGTTATCTCCGGATTATTAATTCGTTCCTGTAAAATCCCTACATCTGCGAGACTTCCAAATGGGAAACTTGAATGGAAGGATATAAGCCTCAAATCGTCTCTAAGTGACTTTAAAGCTGGTATTGCATATATAATAAAAAACCGTTTGTTAGCCGTTTTAGTTTTCGGGTTTTTCATCTTCGGCATCGTTAATGGTGCATTTGCAATTTTACCAATGTTTACAATGAAATATGAACTAACACCTGATAATTATGAATGGTATGCATCATTTTTTGCCATATCACTTGGATTGGGTTTATTAGCTGGTAGCGGAATTGGTACTCTTTTCGCTTCAAAATTCAAACCATACCAATTAATGGTGTTTCCGATATTTGTTACAAGCTTGCTCATTTTCTTTTTAGGGTTAACCAATAATGTATCAATCTTTTTAATTATTGTCTTCGTTATTGGTACGTGCCTAGGACCAATTAATATAGCAATTGGCGGATGGATGCCAAAAATTGTCCATCCAAAGTTAATGGGAAGAGTAAGTGGTTGGATCGATCCTCTAATGATGCTAGCACAGTCAATTACATTAGGACTTATTGCATTTCTTTTCCCAAAAATAATTGTAACAATTGATTATTTGTATTATGGAATGGCAATCATCATTCTTTTAGTTTCACTCTTCTATGCATTTACGTTACCAAGATTAAGCGATGCATTTGAAGCAAAAGAAAAAAGAATCCAACATAATCAAAGAACAAAACCTGGTCCAAATATTAATTCGATTTAAAGAAGCTGAGGTCTTACTATCAGCTTCTTTTTTTAATCACTAAATTCCCTCAACATTTACCGATATGGAATGCAAGTTCAAAAAGCACTTTCGATTATTGAAGTAGGAAAAGGAACACAGTGGGTCGCTATTTTGTTCAGCTATTTATTGATTTTATGAACGAAAATAATAATAGGAATTTCCTATTAAATGACTATAAAGGAAGCAGATGAAGTATCAATCGTAATTTTTTCAAACATCAGGATATTATTTAATTCTTGTACTGTAGATAACAATTTGACATCCAACTCCACACTATAAATCAGATGTGAAATTCACACTCCTTATACCTAAATCACCATCGAACACTCGTGCTCAATGTGTTTCCTTTGTGCACATTAACAAGTGATGGCGACTGTTCAGGTCTGACAAGCAAGACGAGCAGATGATTCTTGTGTTTTTTTCTTATACAGTTGATTGGCTTATGACTTGAAGAGCTAGGAGCCGCAGCTAGAGAGGAGTACTCTTTTTTATCTTTGCTAAACGGGCGCCCTTAGCTTTTGTTCTTATATATAGAAATAGAAAACACTTTGGGCATAATACATACATGTGTATGCCCTTTACAAATTAATATTAATCCCTACTCATTTGATTTTCCCACTTAGAAGTAAAAATTAGATTGAAAATCAGATTTTAAAGATTTTTTACAATTCATGCCTAATTACTTGTTGCAATTTACTATTCTCGAAGTATAATTTAAGTAAGAATGGCTCAAACTGAAAGTGTTCAAGAAAAGGAGAGAAACAATGGACGATCATATTCGACTCGATCCTACAAAACAACCAACAACCGAAAACCTCGCACGTGCTATTTATGTAGTTAACCGTCATGCAAAAACCGCACCAAATCCTAAATTTCTTTATGGATTAAAAAAGAATGCCTTGATAAAACTTGTCCATGAAGGAAAAGCGAAAAAAGAAGGACTTCATTTTTCTAACAATCCAAAATATAGTAAGCAACAATCTGACGTATTAGTATCAGCTGGAGAGTATTACTTTCATATGCCTCCTACAAAAGATGACTTCGATCAACTTCCACATTTAGGATCCTTGAATCAAACATATCGTAATCCCAAAACACATATGTCACTATCAAAGGCAAAAATCCTTTTACAAAATTATGTAGGAATGAAAGAAGACAAACAACCACCTAAATCATTCCAGTCTAAAAAAACACGTACATACGAAAAACCAGTGTTCAAAAGACTTGGGGAAAGTTATAGGTAATAATTAAAAGCGGAAGCATCCTTGATCAGGTCCCACAAGCATAAGACGCTTCATAATAGAAGGCGTTCTTTGCCTTCAATTATAGAGTGACTTATGACTTGAGGACCTAGTCGCTAGAGCTAGACACGTAAACTAGTTCCCCATCATGATACTTCTTATCCCTAATAACCCCGGAAGCGACTTGTTCAGTCCTGTAAAGCATAAGAAGATCCTGAATAGAAGGTGTTCTTTACCTTCAATTCAGGATCTTCTTATGCTCGAAGTGCTAGGCGCTTGTGCTAGATATATTATTGAGTCCAACGATACATTAATACTAGTGATCAAATGCCACCGAACAATTTTTCAATATTTCTTTTAACATCCATAAAATAACTTGGTACATTAGAATCTTCCAAACCATGATAAAGTGCCTCTAAAAGATTTTGATAATACCAAGCTTGCTTATCAAAGCCACGATTAAAATAACTCCAAACGTTGTCACCATGAAGTCTATATTGTTTCAACAAATCAGAAGTGTTATCTAACTTATCTGCTGCAATCAATGCCTTTATTTCCAATGATGCTGTTTTCGCTTTTTCTATTGTTTCGGTTTTGCGATCTTCCCATTCTAACGATTTATTTTCTGAATTTGCTAAAACAAGCTCCACTACCTCGTTGCCAAATAAATTCGAAATTTGCAACTTTGTTACTTTCGTATCCTCAATAATATCATGCAAATAGCCTGCAGCTACTACTTTATTTGAAAAGCCTGAATTGTATAATGTTAAAGCTACATTCTCAAGATGCGTAAAATATGGAGCTCCACTAATTTTCCGCAGTTGACCTTGGTGAGCCGTTTCAGCAAATTTTTTTGCTTTTGTAATGATCATTCTTTCACCCCAGAAAAAGCCACAAGAACGATTATCCCAAGTGGCTTAAAAAATTTTATTCATATGACGAATTCTCTATAAGATTAATTCATCAATTTTAGATATGAGCTCACCTATTTCTGGTTTACTTATTTGTGCATTTGCCCCTACAACTTCACCTTTATGGCGCAAATCATTAGTTATAAGAGATGAGAAAATGATAATAGGCAAAATAACTAACGATTGATCTTCTTTTATCCGTTTCGTAAGATGATGTCCATCCATTTGCGGCATTTCAATGTCTGTTATAACAAGCTGTACCTCATCTTCTATTGCTTTTCCTGATTCAATAATTGAAAGTAAATATGATAAAGCATCTTTACCATTCTCAAAGAACTCAATATTTTGGAACCCTGCTTCGTTTAATGTCTCTTGTAACAACTTTCGTAATAATGGTGAATCTTCAGCAACGATGAGCTTTTTGACAGAGCGTTCTCTAGTCCCTAACTTTTTTACTTGCTCAACATTAATACTAGATTCAGGATTAATATCAACAACGATTTTCTCAAAGTCTAACATTAACACCATTTCATCATGGATTTTGACTACACCTGTGATTTGACTCTCTAGGCCTTGATACATGCCTGATGGTTTTTCGATTTTATCCCATGAAATACGATGTATTTGTGTAACTGAATGAACATGAAAAACAATCTTTGTTTTATTAAATTCAGTTATAATGAATTTATCATTTTTCGGATCATCACTTGGACTGTATCCAAGTGCGTTTGCAACATTTACAACAGGTAAAATCTCTCCACGGATTTCAATTATTCCTTCTACATTAGGATGAGAATGAGGAATTTTAGTAATCTTAACAGGCTGGATGATTTCTTTTACTTTTATTACATTGATCCCAAAATTATTTTTACCTATACTAAATTCTACGATTTCTAATTCATTTGTTCCACTTTCAAGTAAAATTCCTTTTTGTTGGACCATCTTTTTCTTCCTTCCATGTAATCAACTTTTGTACTGTTTATATCGGCTTATATTTTCGAAACTAAAGTATAATTTTAAAGTCGAGTGAGTTAAATAATAATTGATTTGCATGTCCACTCTAATAAACGAACATAACGCACTAAACATTTTATGTATAGTTTAATGAAAATAAAGCTTGGAAACAAATCCAAGCTCCATTAATACAAATAATTTAATACTCTTTCATCAGCAAGGTTTGTGTCAATTGGACATTTTTTTGCATCACGTCCATATTGCCATAACCATACATTTGCTTTACAGTTTGGCTTCGCTGGATTATATCTTGGTGCCTTTCGTTCTGAAGTGGCTCCAGTTTCAGGTTCTGCACTCCAAAGGATTCCTTGAACAGCAACTTCATTATTTTGTTGAACAGCCTGACAATAAGCTTGTGAAAAATCTCCCTTCACTGGATCATGATAAAAACCGGAACGATAGCCTGAAGGTAAAAGTGTTTCTACCCATCCTGTGATCCAAGCTGCATCTACTTTAAAAAAATGCTCAACATTAGCAAATAAAGCAATATTTTTTGGTAATCCTAATCTCCTAGCATGGTAAACTGCATTTCTTGCTGCTACTCTTGCCTCTTCATAACCTACAGCTTCCGTAATGACATTGTAAATTGGAAGTAACATAATACCTTTACTTCTTATAAAATTAATTTCTTCTTTAGTTAGCCCACTCGAAACATTTACTCTTTCAGTTAAATATCTTCCCCAAAATTTAGGTGAACCAAGTTGATTTTTCACACATTCATATAATTCTTGATCAACCGGATTACTCGAGTCAACTCCCCATACCTTTCGTGCCAGAGACCTCACACCCTTTCTCTCTAAGCTCTACTCATATATATGAAATATAGGGTTGTCTCAAACATATTACGTTACAAAGTTTGATTAATTTTTCATTGATTTAGAAAAATATCAAAAAATTCTGTTAGGAACTTTTATCACCAAACTCTTTTCCGCTACTTTCTGCATGATAATAAAAAATTTATGCATGATAAAAAGAAACATATCTTAAAAATTTGGGTCTGTTAATCTTGGCTGTTGATTTCCACTCCAAGCGTTCGCTTTCAGCGGGCGGTCCATGAGCCACCCGCTGGAGTTTCACATATCCGTTCCAATCAACAAAATGCCTAAAACAACAGCGAGCTTTAACAGAGCCTTAAATTTAAAAGAAAAATAATGCATAAATGTGATTCTCTTGTTATAATCCTTTTTGTGAATCGTATGTACGATTATACGGGATGGGCTGAGGGTTACACTTAAGGAAGGTAAACATTGGATAAATTTTTTCAACTAAAAGCCAACAAAACAACTATTAAAACAGAAATACTTGCAGGAACGGTTTCCTTTTTTACTATTGTTTATATTGTCGTCGTTAATGCTTCAATTTTATCTGATGCAGGTATTCCGTTAGAAGCAGGAATAATCGCGACTGTGTTAACCTCAATTGCAGGCTGTTTTATCATGGGGTTCTATGGAAATACCCCGATTATCCTTGTACCTGGTATGGGAGTAAACGCATTATTTACCTATACGATCGTTTTA
This sequence comes from Metabacillus bambusae, assembly GCF_017497975.1. Lineage (GTDB taxonomy): Bacteria > Bacillota > Bacilli > Bacillales > Bacillaceae > Metabacillus > Metabacillus bambusae. The sequence goes on from NZ_JAGDEL010000024.1 coordinate 111,455, forward strand.
GGGATGGGTTTATCTTGGCAAGAAGGTTTAGCTGTTGTTTTTATATCGGGTATATTATTTACTGTTATTGCATTTACAAAGCTAGCATCGATTATTTCAGAATCGATCCCCCATTCCTTAAAAGAGGCCATTACAGTAGGTATTGGTTTATTTCTTACTTTTATAGGATTACAAAAGGGTGGAATTGTCGTTTTAAATAAAGAAACATACGTATCATTAGGTGACTTTAGTGATCCATCAGTTATGTTAACGCTAGTTACGCTATTAATAACAATTGCGTTGTTTGCAAGGCAGATTCCTGGAAATTTCTTAATAAGCATCCTGCTTGGTACACTTTTAGCTGGATTTAGTGGTCAGCTATCATTTGAATCTGCTACACGTCCAGAAAATGCCATACATGCTTATAAAGATGTAATTGCCGCCATGTCTTTCGAACGAATTGCTGATTTAACATTTTGGACAGCTACATTCTCATTAACAATGGTCATTGTTTTTGAGAATATCGGACTTGTGTTTGGTCAAGTTCATATGATTGATCGACCAAACACGTACAAACGTTCATTACAAGCCAATGCATTGTCAACAATTACATCTGGTTTATTTGGTTCAAGTCCAACTGTAAGTACCGTTGAAACAGCAGCAGGAATTACTGCTGGAGGACGTACAGGCTTAACCTCTGTTACAACTGGGGTTTTGTTTTTAAGTTCATTATTATTTTTACCCTTTATCAAAGTCATACCTGATAGCGCTATTGCACCTATCTTACTCTTAATTGGAAGCCTAATGATTCAAAATATACAGCATATTGATTTAAATGACTTTAGTGAAAGCTTCCCTTCTTTTTTAATTATCGCGTTAATTCCATTCACATATAGTATTGTAGATGGAATGGCATTTGGATTTATTATGTATCCATTTTTAAAGGTTCTATTAAATAGAAGGAAAGAAGTAAAACCACCTCTTTATTTTATTGCAGGGTTATTTTTACTTAATTTCATCTTTCATGCTCTTCATTAATTTACTAAGGCAGACCAAAAATGGTCTGTCTTTAGTCATTTTTTTAAGGTTATTTATTTCCCATAGTTTCTTTAAATAAGGCATTTTTCGCAAACTTTGTTGCTATATAACAAGTATTGGGAATGGTTGACTTTCTCTCCAATCAACCTAAAACGGGTTTTATTCAAGAAACTATTAAAAAACAACAATCTTTAAAAAAAGAGCCTTGAATAAAAACACTCGACTATTTACAGAATATATAGAGTGAAGATGTTTACTATAGAAGGTAACTGACATTGTGAGGTGTGTGATGAAAAATTTAGTGGTATTTATATTCCTATTAGCCTGTACTGCCTGTAATACAGTTAATAATGGTGAAGCATTAAATGAAGGCAATACTGAAGAAAAAGGCTTGCTACAAACTGGTAATGACAAAATAAGAACGAACGATGACTTATTAGTTGAATCAAGAGAAGAATTTAATCTAGATAATGAACACGATCCATTACACCCAACAAAAGCCGAAGAGCTTGTAAGAGAAAAACTTGATTTGCAGGAAAATGAAGATCTGATTGTTCAATATGATCACTTAGAAAAAGGTAATTATATTATTCATGTTTATTCAGTTGATGGCTTACAAGAAAAAAGTGAAGCTTGGTATATGGTTGATTTAGAAACAAAGGTTGTAGAACCTCTTGAGCGTTAAAAAGTGGATGACTCAAAGTATAATCTTTGCGTCATCTTCTTTTTTTTTACTTTAAAACAACTAGGTATATAATACTATTCGATAAAGCCATATAAAATAAGCGATTCAGGTAAATTCCCTTTGAAAATTTACACTAACTTAACAAATTAAATGTGAGCTATATAGTAAAATAGGAGTAAATCAAAGCCTGTAAAATAATAGGAGTCGTGAGTATATGTTAACCATAGGGGATATTTCAGAGAAGGTACCCGTTGTTTCTTTAACTACCAAAAGTGCTGAAGTGAACTTACTTTTTGAAGTTAATCCCGATCTCGAAGGAATACTTGTTGTTGAAGATGATAAACCTGCCGGATTGGTTATGAAATCGCAATTTTATCGTAAAATTTCAACAAAATATGGCTTTGATCTCTTTATGGGTAGGCCGATAAATCTTGTCATGGATACAAATCCATTGATCGTAGAATTCTTCGATCCAATCACATTAGTTAGTTCAAAAGCAATGGCCAGAAGCCAAAAAAATCTTTATGATTATGTTGTTGTCATACAAAATGAACGTTTACATGGAATTGTTAGCATTAAAAACTTACTTATTAAGCTAGCTGAAATCCAAGTAAACCAGGCTATGTATACAAATCCTTTATCAGGACTACCAGGTAATGTTCTAATCGAGGAAAAAATGCTTGAATACATACAAAATGGAACAAAGCCTTTTTCTCTCTTATATTTAGATCTAGATCATTTTAAGGAATACAATGATACATATGGTTTCAAAAAAGGCGATTTACTAATTAAAGAAGTTTCTAATCTTCTAAGTAAATATGTTCTGTTAAATAATCTTGAGGACTCCTTTGTTGGTCATATCGGGGGAGATGATTTTGTGGCTATTCTACCAAATCATAACTTTGAGCCAACATGTCAAGCAATCATGCATGAATTTAGAAATCGTATAAAAGAGTACTATGATGACAATGATTGGAAAAATAAATATGTGTTTACAAAAGACCGTAATGGAAATTTTGGTAATATCCCTCTTGTGACTCTTTCTATAGCGGTTGTAACAAACGAACATCACACCTACAAATCGATCGATGAAATTAGTAAGATAGCTTCTGATGTCAAAAAACAATGTAAGTTATATGATGATAGTTGCTATATTCATTTTGAAAATAAGGATAGTAATTTAATCGAACAAACGAATTGTAGTTGTACATAATTTATGCATTTTAGACAACTCAGTTATAACAAAAATCTATTTTGTCGGTAATCTTCTTTTTCAATTCATTCTAGCTGCCACCTGATCTCACAGTAACGATATTTAATTCTAGGGTTAAGTAATAGCACAAACAGGATGTATACATAATCAACGTTCATAGATAGACGTTCACCTATTGCTTCCCCCCTGCATATCGTAACCTTGAAGGTTCATGTGAGAGGAGAAAAATTTAGAATGTATCCATATCATCGTCAATTTACAATTCAAATCCCTGGATTCCCACAAATGGGTGGTCAAGGAGGGTCTCCATCTGTTGGCCCTCCAGGTGGTTTTGGTCCTGGTCAGCCACCATTTGGTCCTCCTGGTGGCGGTGTTCCAGGTCAAGGTGGTCCCCCTCCAGGTCCACCACCAAGTACAATTCCTCAAGATCAGGGTCAAGGACAATTTGGAGTTTTTGCGGTTGATCCTGGTGGAATTCGTGGATGTCTCTACCGTTATACGTACATTCGCTTAAATAATGGTCGTGCATTTTGGTACTTCCCAACATTTGTAGGCAGAAACTCTGTAGCAGGCTGGCGTTGGCGCAGAAATCAGTATCGTTGGGAATATTTCGGCATTGATTTAGATCGTATTCGTTCGTTCAGTTGTAGGTAAGAACTAATCGCAAGAGCCCTTTCTCATTAACTGCACTAGCATTTCCTCAAAGGGTTCGCTCCATTGCTAGAATCAAAACAAAATACAAAAACTTTTTTTAAAAAGGAACCAGTAATTTGTTATTATCCCCTTATAGTGGACAGTAAAAAGAAAGGATTGTACTGTCTTCTATGGAGGGGATTTTTTCATGGGGAAAATTAGAACAACCTATACAAAAGAAATTAAGCTAAAAGCGATTAATTTA
>NZ_JAGDEL010000025.1 GCF_017497975.1 Metabacillus bambusae
TGGTTTACTATAACAATTACCGTTATCAATGGAATTTAAAAAAGATGACCCCTAACCAATATAGGAATCATCTTCTAGTTGCGTGACTCTTTTTTTCTTGTGTCCTTGACACGGGTGCCAGTTTACACTGAGCCCCTCTCTTAAAAACGTTCAAATGATTACGAGATGCAGTACCTAGTTTATGAAAAGAGAAAGAATTTCTTCAGGAAACAACATCAATAGAAGTTAATTTATCATACATCGCAATCGTGTCAATTCCACTATTTAAAAAAAGATAAGGAAGGGGAGTGAAAAACCTCCTATCCCCATCGAACAAGTTGACCTGATTGGGATAGACCTCCTCCAAATCCATAAAGTAATAGGTGATCTCCTTCTTTCACTCTTCCGTCTTTAATTCCATTATCTAGTGCTAAAGGGATTGATGCAGCAGATGTATTACCAAAATGGACTAGGCTTGTCAGTGTCTTCTCAATACAAAAATGGCTTTTCTCACAGATCGATTCGATCATTCTTAGGTTAGCGCTGTGCGGAATAAACCAATCTACATCCTGCAAAGAAAAATTAGCTTTTTCTACAACAGTTTTCATGCCGTTAGGAACAGTTGTAACAGCCCATTTGTATACTTCACGCCCATTTTGTACGAGCTGTTGTTTATTCTGTAGCTCCGTTCCAAACATTTTGTCGGATAAATAGGTTCCATATAAACTTCGTGCCTTTTCACCTTCTGAAACTACGTGTGACGAGAGAAAGCTTCCTTTATCGTCATACTCGACAAGAACAGCTCCAGCACCGTCTCCGAATAAAATACAAGTTGTACGGTCAGTAAAATCAGTTATTTTTGATAAAGTTTCAGCGCCTACCACGAGGATTTTTTTATGGAGTTCAGCTGTTATAAGTCCATTTGCTAAATGTAAGCCATACGTAAACCCTGCGCATGCAGCATTTATATCAATGGCTCCAGCTTGTTTTAGCCCCAATCTTCCTTGAATATAAGAGGCTACACTAGGGGTTTGGTAGTCAGGAGATAGTGTGCACACAATAATCATATCGACGTCGCTTATATCTTTTTGGTAGCGTTCCACCAAGTTTTCGATTGCCTTAATACTTACATCACTTGTATATTCAGTTTCTGCAGCAAATCTTCTTTCCTTTATTCCAGTTCGCCTCAAAATCCATTCATCATTTGTATCGACCATTTTTTCAAGATCACTGTTTGTTACGATTAAATCCGGTACATATGAACCAATGGCAGTAATACGAGCTTTTGAAATCATTTATTAGTCACCTCTTAGTTTTTATTCCATACTTAATGGGCAGTAGAACCCCATCTAAAGTTCACGAGTAGCGAATTAGATAGATAGTAGGGGGAGCTTCAGTAAATAACTTTATAACCTAATAATAACACCTAAAATTAATACCTGGTACCAATTTTATATAAAAATGATTAAAAATTATGTGAAACAAAGGAAAGGCATCGAAAGGAATAGAATATAAGATGAATAATTAAATTATTTGAAATACCGGTGACCACCAAGGAGAACTATGCGAAAACAGCCAAAAACTAAAAAAGAAAGACTAGTAATCAGTCTTTCTTGTCTGAATCTTCTTTGCTATTTAGTTCAGCAAGCTTAGCGATCAGTATATGTTGTGGCATGTGCATAATTTGCTCAATTGGAACATTTAGTGATTTAGCAAGTTTCTGTGCTGTATCAGCTGATATTTGTAATGGTCTCATAAAGTATTCCCTCCTACTAACTATTTTACACGAAATGAAGGTGCAAACAAGATGACATTAATTTTTGGCCATAGAGGTGCTGCAGGTCATTATCCTGAAAATACAATGCTATCATTCGAAGCTGCAAAGGCAGCAAATGCAGATGGGATTGAATTGGATGTTCAAATGACAAGAGATGGTGAATTAGTCGTGATCCATGATGAAACAGTTGATCGAACGACAAATGGCATGGGTTTTGTAAAAGACTTTAACTTCGAGGAGATTTCTCGATTAGATGCGAGCTATAAGTTTTCTCAATATAAAGGTAGCTCATTTATTCCAACGCTTAACGAAGTGCTAGAATGGGCTAAGCGACAAAGAGGGTTTATTGTAAATATTGAATTGAAAAATGGTATCATTGATTACCCAAAAATAGAAGAAAAAACAATTAAGCTTATTTACAAACATAGCCTTCAAAAACAAGTAATTATCTCATCTTTTAATCATTATAGTTTAGTAACCTGCAAGGAGATATCATCTGAAATCGAAACAGCCATCCTTTATATGGAAGGATTATATTTGCCTTGGAAGTATGCGGAGAGTATCGGTGCGAAAGGGTTGCACCCCCATTATCATGCAGCCAAAGGCGAGATAATTTCGCAATCTCAAGGTCATGGAATTAGCGTAAGACCATTTACGATTAATGATAAGCAAATGATGCAGCGATTGATAAATGAAAAATGTGCAGGGTTTTTTACTGATTTTCCAGAAACTGCTGTAGATCTAAAACGAAAAGGTAATTGAATCCTACACAATTATTCTGAGAAAAAGAGTGTGCCATTGCAATTGCTAACTCTTTTTCATCATAATTTAAGGCTCTCTTCTAAGAGATTGTTGCTTTAAAACAAAAACAAATTCAAGTTGATTGGAACGGATTGCGAGACTCCTGCGGGAGTAGCGGGACAGGTGAGACTCATGCGGGCGTTTACACCGAGGAGGCTCACCGCCCGCCCTGCGGAAAGCGTGCATCTCTCGCTGCAATCAACCACACCGAATTACTTGGTAAATAGCAACGAAGTTTGCGAAAACAGCCTAATTTAAAGATTTATAATAAAATCTCTTCCCTACCTCTTAGCGAATCTCTTCTGTACCTTATTTCGTTTTCGATCTCTATAAAAGATAAAGCCTGCCACAAAGCTAAGTCCACCTAAAAATAAGAAAAGTCCTAATAAAAACTGCAACCATAAATATGGAATAGGAGGTTGAAGGATTCCAAACGTCATGTCACGCATGAGCTTAATACCTAATGCGGCTAAAATTCCTGGAATGACCATAATGACAAGTGCAAGTATTCTAATCATAAACGATATAGTCCTTTCGTATTCTTTGAATTAATCCCATTCTAAACGGGCAGTAAAATCTAAGTCTCAGGTTCAAGTGAAGCAATGTAAAAAGGTGCAGATAACTGCCCGTAAAGATCTGATAAGTCTCGCTTTATTGTCTGTTGCTCACGGTTGTTTGTCAAGTGTTATCCTTTGCGCTATGATATAAGTGTGCAATTTTTTGCAAGCTTTATAAAAAGGATTTATTTAGTGGTTTTACTCTTATTTAAACGATGAAAAAGACCATGTCTTAAAACATAGTTTTTTGTTAGCCTGACCAAAGCGCTTCCGCTTTTCTTAATAGTGACATAAAGGGGATAGGTTTATGCAACGAGTTATGATAGTTGGGGCTGGTAAGGATGGAACAGCTCTATTGAAAAGAATTGTCGAAACGAACATTGTGGAAGTTGCGGCAATTATTGATAAAAATGAACATGCTCCAGGGATGGAACTAGCTAGAAGTCTTGGTATCGAAACAAGCAGGCATTGGAAGACTGTTATGCAAAAAAATATTAACATTGTTATTGAAGCAACAGGTAACGTTAAGGTTATGGAGCTTTTAAGGCAGGAAAAGCATCCAGATATGATTATTATTCCAGGTACAGTAGCACATCTTATTTCTGAACTAGTTGAAGAAAAAGAAGTGTTAATCGCAAGACTTAAAGAGGAGACCTATAAACAGCAAACTATCTTTAATTCTACAAATGATGGAATGATTGTGATTGATATAGATGAAAAAATTATCTTATTTAATAAAACTGCGGAGGAAATAACAGGTTTTCCTCGTAAAAAGGCACTGGGTCTCAAGGTGAATGAGGTAATTCCTTCGAGTAAGTTGGCAAGGACGCTTAAAACTCGCGAGGTCGAAACGAACCAAGAGCAAGTTCTTGATAATGGACTTAAAATCATTACGACTAGGATTCCTATGATCGATGAAGCGGGGAATCTACTAGGGGCACTAGCGCTTTTTAAAGATATTACAGAAATTGTTAATTTGGCAGAAGAGGTTACGAACTTAAAGGAGATCCAAGTGATGCTTGAAGCAATCATTCAATCATCAGAGGAAGCAATTTCAGTAGTAGATGAAGAAGGTCATGGAATTCTCATTAATCGGGCATATACTAAAATGACAGGGTTATCTGAGGAGCAAGTGCTAGGAAAGCCGGCAACAGCAGATATCTCTGAAGGTGAAAGCATGCATATGAAGGTACTACAAACAAGACGTGCAGTTCGCGGCGTCAGAATGAAGGTTGGTCCTGCAAAAAGAGACGTCATTGTAAATGTTGCGCCTGTCATCGTTAATGGGAAGCTAAAAGGTAGTGTTGGGGTTATTCAAGATATGTCTGAAATTCAAAAGCTGACTACCGAGTTAAGTCGAGCAAGACAAATTATTCGAACGCTAGAAGCGAAATATTCGTTTGAGGACATAATTGGTATAAGTGAAGAAATGAAAATGGCGATTGAACAGGCAAAACTTGGTGCGAAAACTCCTGCAACTGTGCTCTTGCGGGGTGAATCTGGAACCGGCAAGGAGCTATTTGCACATGCGATACATAATGCAAGTGATCGAAAATATAACAAATTTATTCGGGTGAATTGTGCAGCTATTGCTGAAAGTCTCCTTGAAAGTGAACTTTTCGGATATGAAGAAGGGGCTTTTTCAGGTGCGAAACGTGGAGGGAAAAGAGGTTTCTTTGAGGAAGCAAATAATGGCAGTATTTTTTTAGATGAAATAGGAGAATTATCAGCCAATATGCAAGCAAAGCTTCTTCGTGTATTACAGGAAAATGAAATCGTCAAGGTTGGTGGAACAAAACCTATACCAGTAAATGTAAGGGTTATTGCTGCAACGAATTTAAATATTGAAAAAGCAATGTCAGAAGGCGTTTTTCGGGAGGATTTATATTACCGCCTAAATCGTTATCCAATTTCTATACCACCACTAAGAGATCGAAAGGAAGATATCCCTGCTTTATGCCAAAGGTTAATTGGTAAATTAAATCAGGATTACGGTAGGAATATCGTTACTATTACAGGTCAAGCAATTGATATTCTAACCCAACATGATTGGCCTGGTAATGTACGAGAACTTGAAAATGTATTAGGAAGAACAATCATTTTCATGGAGCACCACGAAATTGAGATTGAAGGGAAACATATTCCGATGCTTCAGTTACCGACAAAGGAAAGTAAAGCACAAGAAAATAGCGCTTTTGTCCATAATAATGAAGAGACATTAGCTGATGCTGTTGAGCGTGTTGAAGCAGATGTTATCAAACACTCATTAGAAGTCCATGAGTATAATCGTACAAAAACAGCAAAAGCTTTAGGGATATCGTTAAGAAGCTTATATTATAAAATGGAAAAATATAACCTTGCAAATAATAGCATGCAATAAAGTTCATGGTTTGCAAAATAGTGCATGTTCGTTATATGATAAAGAAGAATAATTGTGCTTTTTCATTTGTTCTACGTATAACTTTCTAAATTTGGCATTTAATTTTCTTTAAGAAAAACATCATTTGCCAAAGCAGAGAATGTATTAATGATACGGAAATTTAAGCATTGCGGACATTATTGTAGTGAAGACTATAAGAAAATATCATAGATCATTATTATTTTGGCACACTTTTTGCTTTTAAGTTGATAAGAGCAGATGAATACATCTTGGAAGGATATGAAATTAAAATGAAGCTAGAAAATCTGCTGGACGAAGCGGCTAAAATAAATGGAAAGATTGTTGCGGTGGCTTCAGCAGAAGATGAAGAGGTAATTGAAGCTGTATCTGAAGCGATAAAACGTAATCTTGCTCATTTTTTATTGTTTGGGAAAAAAGAAGAAATTGAGGATTTATTAATTGCAAAAGGTATTGGTAAAGATCATGTTCAAATTATTCAAGCAAGAACAAAAGAACAAGCGACAGAACTAGCTGTAAGAGCCGTTCATCAGAATGAAGCTTCAGTGCTAATGAAGGGAAACGTTCCGACTGCTATTCTTTTAAAGGCTGTATTAAACAAGGAGTATGGTCTTAGAACAGGAAGGATTTTATCACATGTGGCTATTTTTGAAGTCCCTGGATTTTCAAAGTTCACAATTGTCACAGATGCTGCTATGAATCTTGAACCTGATTTACAGCAAAAGGAGCAAATTGTTGTGAATGCAGTTAAAATTGCAAGAGCAATTGGGATCGATAAGCCTAAAGTTGCTGCACTTGCTGCAGTTGAGATAATAAATCCTGCGATGCAGGCAACCATAGATGCAGCTTCATTAACATTAATGAATAAGAGAGGGCAAATAAAAGATTGTCTTATTGATGGACCTTTAGCTCTTGATAATGCAATTTCATTAGAAGCGGCAAAACATAAAGGGATTGTTAGTGACATCGCAGGACAAGCAGATATATTGCTTGTACCTACAATAGATGTAGGAAATGTTTTGTATAAATCTCTGATTTATTTTGCGAAGGCTAGTGTTGGGGCGGTTATTGCCGGAGCGAAAGCACCAATTGTATTAACAAGTCGATCGGACTCTTCTGAAAGTAAGCTCTATTCTTTAGCATTAGCGATTTGTTCATCTGATAAGTATAACATTTAGGAGGAAACGACTTCATGGAAATTTTCAAATATATGGAGCATTACGATTATGAGCAATTGGTATTTTGCCAGGATAAACAATCTGGATTAAAGGCAATTATCGCCATCCATGATACAACACTAGGACCTGCTCTAGGTGGTACACGCATGTGGACCTATGAATCAGAGGAAGAAGCAATTGAAGATGCTCTTCGTTTAGCTCGTGGGATGACTTATAAAAATGCTGCTGCTGGCTTAAACCTCGGTGGGGGTAAAACAGTTATTATTGGTGATCCACGTAAGGATAAAAATGAAGAGATGTTTCGGGCATTTGGTCGTTATATCCAAGGCTTAAATGGTCGATATATTACAGCTGAAGATGTAGGAACAACTGTTGCAGACATGGATTTAATTCATGAAGAAACAGATTATGTAACAGGCATCTCTCCTGCTTTTGGCTCTTCTGGTAACCCATCTCCTGTAACGGCTTATGGTGTTTATCGCGGGATGAAGGCTGCGGTGAAGGAAGCATTTGGAACAGATTCACTAGAGGGGAAGGTTGTTGCTGTACAAGGGGTTGGAAATGTAGCTTACAACCTGTGTAAACATTTGCATGAAGAAGGTGCGCACTTAGTTGTAACCGACATAAACAAAGAAGCAGTACGACGTGCTGTTGAGGATTTTAATGCAAAAGCAGTTGAACCAAATGATATTTATAGTGTGGATTGTGATATTTATGCACCATGTGCACTTGGTGCAACAATAAATGATGTTACGATCCCTCAATTAAAAGCTAAGGTAATTGCAGGAGCTGCAAATAATCAATTAAAAGATACTAAGCATGGTGATTTAATCCATGAAATGGGAATTGTCTATGCACCTGATTATGTCATTAATGCTGGTGGTGTCATTAACGTTGCGGATGAATTATATGGGTATAACAGTGAAAGTGCGCTGAAAAAGGTTGAAGGGATATATAACAATATCGCCCGAGTAATCGAAATAGCTAAACGTGACGGTATTCCAACCTATCAAGCTGCAGATCGTCTTGCGGAAGAACGAATTGAAAGAATGAGAAATTCTCGTAGCCAATTTTTGCAAAATGGACATCATATTTTAAGTCGTCGACCATAAATAATTGGCTCTGTAACTTGGTTGTTGATTTCCGCTTCAGGCGTTCACTTTCCGTGGGCGGTCCGGGATCCTCCTTTGGACTCGCACTCCCACAGAAGTCTCACATATTCGCTCCAATCAACAAAGTGTAAAAATTAACAGTGAGCTTTAACAGAGCCAAATAATTAAACGCGGAGTTAGATAAGTGGACCTTCTAACTCCAGTTTCAATTTATATAAAGCTAAAGGCTTCCATATTATTCAACAGAACAATTTTTGAGACGACGGAGGTTTAAACGTTGCAGGTGAATCAATATCGTATTCTTGTCCTTAACCCTGGATCCACATCAACGAAAATTGGAGTTTTTGATAGCGAAGTATCTATTTTTGAGAAAACACTTAGACATGATTTAGATAAACTTAATACGTATCCTAACATCATTGATCAATATGAATTCCGTAAGCAAGCCATTTTAGAAACGCTTGATGAAGAAGGGATCAACATTTCAAAACTGAATGCAGTTTGTGGTCGTGGAGGCCTTCTCCGACCAATTGAAGGCGGAACCTATATAGTAAATGACCAAATGCTAGAGGATTTAAAGAATGGTTTCGCTGGACAACACGCATCTAATTTAGGTGGAATCATTGCATATGAAATTGCAAATGGACTAAATATTCCTGCATATATCGTTGACCCAGTTGTCGTTGATGAAATGGAAGAGATTGCGAAGGTATCTGGTGTGCCTACAATCGAGAGAAGAAGTATCTTTCATGCGTTAAATCAAAAAGCGGTAGCCCGTCGTGTCGCGTCAGATTTCAATAAGCAATATGAAGAAATGAACTTGATCATTACCCATATGGGCGGCGGAATTACTGTTGGTGTTCATAAGCGCGGAAGAGTAGTAGATGTAAATAACGGATTGCATGGAGATGGTCCATTTAGTCCAGAACGTGCTGGAACAGTACCAGCAGGAGATCTTGTTTCAATGTGTTATTCAGGTGAGTTTTTCCGAGAGGAAATGATGAAGCAGATAGTAGGCAGAGGTGGCCTTGTTGGCTATTTAGGAACGAATGATGCAGTTAAGGTGGAAAAAATGGTTGAAGCTGGAGATGAAAAGGCCACTCTAATTTATTCAGCTATGGCTTATCAAATTGGAAAAGAGATTGGATCTGCAAGTGCTGTATTAAAAGGAAAAGTTGATGCTATTGTCCTAACAGGTGGATTAGCCTATGGTAAAAAATTCGTAAAAGAGATTTCCACTTATATCGATTGGATCGCAGACGTCCTTGTGTTTCCGGGTGAAAACGAGCTTCAAGCACTTGCTGAGGGTGCCTTACGTGTTTTAAAAAATGAGGAAGAAGCAAAACAATATCCTACTAAAAAAAGTGCTATGGCATTTTTGCGCCACTAATGAAAAATAAATGACGTTACTTCGAAGACTTTAGATTAAGGGAGGCGATAGTTTGGCTAAAGAATATGATCTAGTCATACTCGGTGGAGGAACTGGCGGTTATGTTGCAGCGATACGTGCTACACAACTAGGCCTTAAAACAGCAGTTGTTGAAAAAAGTAAGCTTGGTGGAACATGCTTGCATAAGGGATGTATCCCTAGTAAAGCACTCCTAAGAAGTGCAGAGGTTTATGCAACAGCAAAAAAGAGTGAAGAATTCGGTGTAGAAACATCTGAAGTGAAGCTGAACTTTTCAAAGGTTCAGGAACGAAAACAAGGAATTATTGAGCAACTACATAATGGTGTGCAACAACTCATGAAAAAAGGAAAAATCGATGTGTATGAGGGGATTGGACGTATTTTAGGTCCATCGATTTTTTCTCCAATGCCTGGAACAATTTCTGTTGAAATGAATAACGGGGAAGAAAACGAAATGCTCATTCCTAAAAATGTAATCATCGCTACTGGATCAAGACCACGGAGTCTTCCAGATCTTGAGATTGATGGAGAAATAGTATTAACTTCTGAAGAAGCCCTTGATTTAAATAGTCTACCAAATTCAATCATAATTGTTGGTGGAGGTGTGATCGGGATTGAGTGGGCTTCCATGTTAATAGACTTCGGTGTGAATGTAACAATATTAGAGTACTCTGATCGAATTTTACCAACAGAAGATAAAGAGATTTCAAAAGAGATGGAGCGCTTACTGGCAAAAAGGGGAATAACCATTGTCACCAGTGCAAAAGTTTTACCTGAAACGCTTGAGAAGGAAAAAGGAAATATAGCCACAATTAAAGCAGAGCATAAAGGTGAAGAAAAATCCTTTACAGCTAATAAGATTCTCATTTCTGTTGGTAGGCAAGCGAATGTAGAAGGTATTGGAATTGAAAATACCGATATTAAACTTGAAAAAGGGTATATTGCCACAAATCAATATTATCAAACAAAAGAATCACATATTTATGCGATTGGTGATGTCATTGGAGGTTTACAATTAGCACATGTTGCATCACATGAAGGGATTGTTGCTGTTGAACATATTGCAAATGATAAGCCTATCCCGCTTGATGAGTCATTGATATCGAAATGTATCTATAGTTCACCTGAAATAGCAAGTGTCGGGTACACCGAGGATGAAGCAAAGGAAAAAGGCCTTAAAACAAAGATAGGTAAGTTTCCATTTAAAGCAATAGGAAAAGCACTTGTCTTTGGTGAAACAGAAGGATTTGTCAAACTTGTGGTTGACGAAGAAACAGATGATCTTCTAGGTGTTCATATGATTGGACCTCATGTCACGGATATGATATCTGAAGCTGGTCTTGCCAGAGTATTGGATGCAACCCCTTGGGAAGTTTCCCATACGATCCATCCTCATCCAACATTATCAGAAGCAATAGGTGAAGCTGCACTTGCTGTTTATGGAAAGGCAATTCATTTTTAATTTTATGAAAAGATAAGAAAATCTTAGTGTTGTTTAAGCCTCAGTTGTTACCAACTCTGAATAAAGGGCTCCTTCGATTCATACTAGCTAGAGGCTGATCAATGCACTATACTTGCGTATTTCTTATTTAGGAGGTAATAAAATGACAGAAAACCGACACCAATCATTAGGTCTATCAGATAAAGATGTGTTAAATATGTATGAAACAATGCTTTTGGCAAGAAAAATCGATGAGCGGATGTGGCTATTAAATCGATCAGGGAAAATACCTTTTGTTATTTCTTGTCAAGGTCAAGAAGCAGCTCAGGTCGGTGCAGCATTTGCCTTAGATCGTCATGAGGATTATATTCTTCCATATTATCGTGACATGGGAGTTGTTTTAACGTTTGGCATGACAGCAAAGGATCTGATGTTATCTGGATTTGCTAAGGCAGAGGACCCAAATTCAGCTGGAAGACAAATGCCAGGTCACTTTGGTCAAAAGAAAAACCGAATTGTTACAGGTTCATCACCGGTTACTACGCAAGTACCCCATGCTGTTGGTATAGCATTAGCAGGTAAAATGCAGAAGAAGAATCTTGTTACATTTGTAACCTTTGGAGAAGGTTCTTCAAACCAAGGCGACTTTCATGAAGGAGCTAATTTTGCTGCTGTTCATAAATTACCAGTTATCTTAATGTGTGAAAACAACAAATATGCCATTTCTGTCCCATATGACAAACAGGTTGCTTGTGAAAAAATTTCTGATCGTGCAATTGGCTATGGAATGCCTGGTGTAACAGTGGATGGAAATGATCCACTTGAAGTTTATGCTGTTGTAAAAGAAGCTGCTGATCGTGGTCGTCGTGGCGAGGGTCCGACCTTAATAGAAACAATTTCATATCGACTAACACCACACTCAAGTGATGATGATGATAGTAGCTATCGGGAGCAGGATGAAGTAGCAGAAGCAAAGAAAGATGATCCAGTACTTAAATTTTCTGCATATTTAAAGGAAGTTGGCGTTCTTACTGAGGAAATTGAAAAAGAAATGATAGATGGCATTATGAACGTCATAAATGAGGCTACTGATTATGCTGAAGCGGCGCCGTATGCAAATCCAGAAGATGCATTAAAATACGTTTATGCAGAGTAAGGGGGAAGAAAGATGGCTGTTATTTCATATATAGATGCCATTACAATGGCAATGCATGAAGAGATGGAGCGCGACGAAAAAGTATTCGTGCTTGGAGAAGATGTTGGCAGAAAGGGCGGAGTGTTTAAAGCGACAGCAGGGTTGTATGAAAAATTTGGAGAAGAGCGTGTTATGGATACACCACTTGCAGAATCTGCAATCGCTGGAGTAGGAATTGGTGCAGCAATGTATGGAATGCGACCGATTGCTGAAATGCAATTTGCTGACTTTATTATGCCTGCTGTAAATCAAATTGTTTCAGAGGCAGCAAAAATTCGTTATCGTTCCAACAACGATTGGAGCTGTCCAATAACAATTCGTGCCCCCTTTGGCGGTGGTGTTCATGGAGCATTATATCATTCACAATCAGTAGAAGCTGTTTTTGCTAATCAGCCTGGCTTGAAAATTGTCATTCCTTCAACACCATATGATGCAAAAGGTTTATTAAAAGCTGCGATTCGTGATGATGACCCTGTATTATTTTTTGAGCATAAGCGGGCGTATCGCTTAATCAAAGGTGAGGTACCTGTAGATGATTATGTTCTGCCTATTGGTAAAGCAGATGTGAAACGAGACGGAGAAGACATTACAGTAATTACATACGGTCTATGTGTGCATTTTGCCCTTCAAGCTGCTGAACGATTAGCTAATGATGGCATTAGTACACATGTTTTAGATTTAAGAACAGTCTACCCTTTAGACAAAGAGGCGATTATTGAAGCAGCATCGAAAACGGGTAAAGTACTTCTTATAACAGAAGACAATAAAGAAGGAAGTATTATTAGTGAGGTTTCAGCTATTATTGCCGAAAATTGCTTGTTTGATTTAGATGCTCCAATCATGAGATTAGCGGGTCCTGATACCCCTGCAATGCCGTACGCACCTACAATGGAAAAATTCTTTATGATTAATCCAGATAAAGTGGAGGAAGCAATGCGTAAACTTGCTGAATTTTAACTACTGAACAAAAACCATATGAAGTTAGCAACTTAACTTACTATTACGTAAGTAGAACGAGATGGCATTAATAAGTCATCAGCATCTTTCAAAAGCTTACAAAATGTAGGTCCTATAGAGATGCAAGCAAGATAGCCTTTAACAAAGGAGGTTTCACAGTGGCAATTGAACAAATAAAAATGCCCCAGTTAGGTGAGAGCGTAACAGAAGGTACAATAAGTAACTGGCTCGTTTCTGTAGGAGATAAGGTAAACAAATATGACCCACTTGCAGAAGTGATGACAGATAAAGTTAATGCCGAGGTTCCATCTTCCTTTAGTGGTGTTATTAAAGAAATCATAGCCGAAGAAGGTACAACATTGGATGTTGGAGAAATTATATGTACCATTGAAATAGAGGGTGAAGAAGCAGTTTCAGAAACTCCAGTTGAGGTGAATAGCGAATCTATTGAACCAGTTGAAACGCAAGCGCAATCTGAAAAACAAGAGGTTCAATCAAATAAAAAGCGTTATTCTCCAGCTGTGCTCCGTTTAGCTCAGGAAAATGATATAGACTTAGAGCAAGTGAATGGTTCAGGAGCTGGTGGTCGGATTACTAGAAAGGACCTTTTACAACTGATTGAAAGTGGATCGATTCCGAAAACTGGAGCTGCAATTCAAGAAGATGCTCCTAAACCAACAGCTGTGCCAATTCTTCAACCAGGTATCGAACAAACCCACACTCATACTACTGCATCAACAGTGCCAGGCGACATAGAAATCCCTATTTCAGGAGTTCGCAAAGTAATTGCAGCAAATATGGTTCGAAGTAAGCATGAAGCGCCACATGCTTGGATGATGGTCGAAGTGGATGCAACAAATCTTGTTGAGTATCGCAATTCCATAAAGGATGATTTTAAGAAAAAAGAGGGCTACAACATAACGTTCTTTGCCTTTTTCGTAAAGGCAGTGGCACAAGCGCTAAAAGAATTCCCACAAATTAATTCGATGTGGGCTGGAGAAAAAATTATTCAGAAAAAGGATATTAATCTCTCTATCGCTGTTGCAACTGAAGATTCCTTATTTGTACCAGTTATTAAAGCTGCTGATGAAAAAACCATTAAAGGAATTGCTAGAGAAATTACAGAATTAGCAAACAAAGTGCGAACTGGCAAATTAACACCAGATGATATGCAAGGCGGCACATTTACTGTAAATAACACAGGTTCATTCGGGTCTGTACAATCAATGGGAATCATTAACCACCCACAAGCGGCAATTTTACAGGTAGAAACAATTGTAAAACGACCTGTTGTCATGAACAATGGAATGATAGCTGTTCGCGATATAGTAAATTTATGTATGTCACTTGATCACCGTGTGATCGATGGATTAATTTGTGGGCGTTTCTTAGCACGTGTAAAAGAAATATTAGAAAATGTATCCAAAGAAACAACTTCGATATATTAAAAATTTTGTTAAACAACATTATTGTTAAAAAAGGAGCGAGATTTAGCTTTCCTAATATGAAAAGAACAATATGATTTAACAGTGCCAAAATAATAAAACGTAAGAGAAAATGGACTAAAAAGGGTCAGAACATTCAACTCCATATATATAGCTTTTGACTGAAGTGAAGCTTTATATATGGTTTGAGGGTCTGACCCTTTGTTTTTACTTTTATCGCCAAACGAATCTTAAGCTAGAACTTCATTGCTGATGGTGAAAAATTATAATAAAATAAAATTGTAGAACTTTCTATGTTTTTTATAAATGTAAGCGCCTATCAAAAGCTGCTTATACTGAATCGTTTAGAAATGTTGTAGATCATGAAATTTCAACAAGAGGGTGGACTTTCAGATAGGAACACTTCATGGGGAGGAACAAACATGATACATACAAAGGGGAATTGGAACGATTGGAAAGCTGAGGCTAAAAAAGCATTAAGGGGTAAGGTGTTTGAAAGTCTAAGCTCAACTACATACGAAGGTATTAAGCTAAGGCCATTATATACAAAAGAGGATTATGACTCTAGGCAACAATCAAGCATACATGATCATCGCCAATCGAATGATTGGAATATTAGTCAAGTTCTTTTAGCTGAACATTGCCACGAGTTAAGTGAAAAGATAAAACAAGCTAAAAATAAAGGGCAGAGTTCATTTTATCTAGATAATGTTCGGTTTCTAAGGAAGTTTGAGGACCTAGACACTGCATTTTTGCACATCGACTGGGTAAAGGATTCCTTCCTTTTTGATGTAGGTGAGGACATTGGTTTTATACCATTGTTACTTCAATTCTGTAAAAAGAGAAATGAACTAAAGAACCTAAAAGGAACTTTAGGTTTTGATCCGTATGAAAGCATTTTAATTAATGGCGAGGAAGATATTCGAACTATTAAAACACAATTTGATTATCTTGCTGATACGATAAAATGGTGTCAAAAGCATGAATGTGAGGTACGCTGTTTCCTGATTAAAGGTGATCTTTATCATGAAGCAGGGGCCAATGCACTTCAAGAACTAATCTACACCTTCTCACATGCACTAGATGTGATAAATGAGCTGCTAAATCGTGATTTATCTATTGATATCATTGCTAAAAACATAACTTTTTCTTTTGCGATAGGGTCTAATTTCTTTATGGAGATTGCTAAATTTCGAGCAGCAAAGCAATTATGGGCATCGCTTATACATGCATTGGGAGGTAACGAAGAGTCACAGAAAATGTATCTTCATGCAAGAACCTCGCTATTTAATAAGACAACTTATGATGTTCATGTAAATCTTTTACGTGCAACAACTGAAGGTTTTGCGGCCGCTGTAGCAGGTGTCAATGAATTATCTATCTATCCTTTTGATTATGTTTTGCCGAGTAGAGGAGAATTAGGAGAAAGAATTGCAAGAAATACTCAATTTATACTAAAAGAAGAAAGCTTACTTTCTAGTGTCATCGATCCAGCAGGAGGATCTTATTATGTTGAAACGTTAACAAATGAGCTAGCAGAACGTGCCTGGAAAGATATAAAAGAGATCGATGAAAAAGGAGGCTTTCTCCACCTGTTAAAAGAGGGTGAGCCCCAAAAGGAACTTGAAGCAATACTTGAAAAAAGAGTTGCTGATGTTAATAAGAGTAAAACAACGATTATTGGAACGAATGCATTTGCTAACCTTTCTGATCAAGTTGTAGTGAAGCTACAAGCTATTAAACAAGCAAAAGAACTTCACCCTGAGTCCAAACAAGTTGTGGCATTTCAAGATGCGTTGTTATTTGTTAATAAGAATAAGGAAGTACCAATTGTAAAAACTCAAAATCTACTAGAACAGCTAAAGATTACTCCTATTAAAACCAGACGTCTTGTAGAGCATATTGAGCAGCTAAGAATTAATGCTGAATCATACATTAAAAAAAATCACCAACAACTAAAAGTTAACGTTATCGTTTTTGGGAGATTAAAAGATTATAAGCCTCGACTTGATTTCGTGGCAAGTTTACTAGCTTCAGGAGGAATAAAGGTAGAGGTTTTATCATACGATCAGTTTTTATCACCCCCTAATGATAATGTAATTATCTTATGTGGAAATGACGAGGGTTATAATTTAATTGATTCTTCTTTTATTAGTAAGATAAAGGAAGGAAAGAAATCAGTTCATTTATTTATCACTGGTAATGGTCATGAGAAGAAAATGGCGGAATATGGTTTAAATGGTGTTATTACAGCAAACATGAATGCGTATAAATTCCTAGTCACTATGCATCACTTAATGGGGGTTAGAAATTGATGAAACGTCGAACTATTACTGGAGCAAAGCTTATAAAACCAACCGCATCTCAGGATCCTTCACCATCATTTTTCAATACACATGAGCAAATACGAGTGAAAAATAAGTACTCTGCAGCTGACTTTGAGAAAATCGAGCATTTGGATACATTTCCAGGTACGTATCCTTATTTACGTGGTCCTTATGCGACAATGTATGTGAATAAACCATGGACAATTAGACAATATGCAGGATTTTCAACTGCAGAAGAAAGCAATGCCTTTTACAAAAGAAATTTAGAAATGGGACAAAAGGGCCTATCCGTTGCCTTTGATTTGGCAACACATCGCGGCTATGATTCTGATCATCCTCGCGTGGAAGGGGATGTTGGAAAGGCTGGAGTGGCTATTGACTCCATTCAAGATATGAAGCTATTATTTGATGGAATTCCTTTAAATGAAATGTCGGTTTCAATGACAATGAACGGTGCTGTCTTGCCAATTATGGCATTTTATATCGTAACTGCAGAAGAGCAAGGAGTAGCAAAGGAAAAGCTATCGGGCACGATTCAAAATGATATTTTAAAAGAATATATGGTTCGTAATACGTATATTTATCCACCAGAAACGTCAATGAGAATTATTGGTGATATTTTCGAGTATACGTCCAAATATATGCCAAAGTTTAATAGTATAAGTATCTCTGGCTACCACATGCAGGAAGCGGGAGCACCAGCTGATCTTGAGCTTGCTTATACATTGGCAGATGGTCTTGAGTATATACGAACTGGCTTAAAGGCTGGTCTTGATATCGATCAATTTGCACCTCGATTATCTTTTTTTTGGGCGATCGGGATGAATTATTTTATGGAAGTAGCCAAAATGAGGGCAGCACGTTATATGTGGTCATCCATCGTTAAGAGGTTTGATCCTAAAAACCCCAAATCACTTGCATTGCGAACACATTCTCAGACTTCAGGATGGAGTTTAACTGAGCAGGATCCTTTTAATAATGTTGTTCGAACATGTATCGAGGCACATGCAGCAGTAATGGGGCATACCCAATCTCTCCATACGAACGCATTAGATGAGGCGATCGCATTACCAACTGATTTTTCCGCGAGAATTGCTCGAAATACACAGTTGTATTTACAATATGAAACTGGAATCTGTCATGTGATTGATCCATGGGGAGGCTCTTACTATGTAGAATCATTAACAAATTCACTTATTGAACGCGCGACAAAGCATATGGCTGAGATTGAAGAGCTAGGTGGTATGACGAAAGCGATTGAAACAGGTCTTCCAAAAATGAAAATAGAGGAAGCGGCCGCGAGAAGGCAGGCGAAAATTGATTCAGGAAAAGAAACAATAATTGGAGTAAATAAATTTAAGCTTGATAAAGAGGACCCGCTTGATATTTTGTCGATCGATAATACAGAGGTAAGAAAAAAGCAAATTCAGAGAATAAAAGAAGTAAAAGCAAATCGAAATGATGAGCTTGTGAATAAAGCCTTGCAAAAAATAACGACTGCAACAGCTAATGGAGAAGGAAATCTCTTAGAGCTAGCTGTTGAAGCAGCACGCCTCCGAGCAACACTTGGTGAAATTTCATATGCAATTGAAAAGGTTAGTAAACGCCATCAAGCTATGATTCGTTCTATCAGTGGAGTTTATAGCTCGGAATTTTCAAACGAAGAAGAAATAACCAAGGTGAGAGAGAAAACAGATCAATTTTATGAGCTTGAAGGAAGACGTCCGAGAATTCTCATTGCAAAGATGGGTCAGGACGGACATGATCGAGGAGCCAAGGTAATCGCAACAGCATTTGCTGATTTGGGCTTTGATGTAGATATCGGTCCACTCTTTCAAACACCTGCTGAAACTGCCGTACAAGCGGTAGAGAACGATGTTCATGTTGTAGGAATGAGCTCTTTAGCAGCAGGCCATAAAACACTTCTTCCCCAACTTATAAATGAATTAAAAAAGTTAGGAAGAGAAGATATAATTGTCATCATTGGCGGTGTGATCCCATATCAGGACTACGTTGAGCTAAAAGAAAAAGGAGCAGCGGAAATATTCGGGCCAGGAACTGTTATACCTGTTGCAGCAACTAAGGTATTAAATAAAATCCTTGAGAGATTAGGCTATGAGGAAATTGAAGAATGACGAAATATATTCGAAAAAGCAATGAAATGGCTACAAAAGAGTATATTGATGGAATTGTCAAAGGCGACCGAGTTATTCTAGCTCAAGCAATAACTTTAGTAGAAAGTAATGCGAAAAGACACTTTGAAAAGGCTCAGCAAATTATCGAAGCACTATTAAAAAAGAGTTCTGGTTCAATAAGAATTGGGATTACAGGAGTTCCAGGTGCTGGTAAAAGTACTTTCATTGACTCATTTGGAACTTATTTATGCCATCTCGGTTTTCGTGTCGCTGTACTTGCTATTGATCCAAGCAGTAACGTATCAAAGGGAAGTATTATGGGCGACAAAACCAGAATGGAGAGATTATCCAGAAATCCACTTGCGTTTATCAGGCCTTCCCCTTCAGGAGGAAATCTCGGTGGAGTAAATCGAAAGACGAGAGAAACAATTGCTTTATGTGAAGCAGCTGGATATGATGTCATACTTGTCGAGACAATGGGAGTCGGGCAAGGTGAATTTGTAGTCCGTGACATGGTAGACTTTTTTATGTTGCTAGTTCTAACAGGTGCAGGGGATGAGCTACAAACGATGAAAAAGGGGATTATGGAATTACCAGATTTAGTTGTTGTCAATAAGGCGGATGGTGACAATCTTGCAAAAGCCAATAAAGCAAAGCATGAATATAATACGATTTTACACTTTCTAAAGCCGTATACATCTGGATGGGCAACAAGAGCTGTCACAGCATCTGCGATAAAGGAAACTGGGATTGAAGACATATGGCAGTTAATCCAACAGTTTGAGGCGTACACGAAAAAATGCAATCTCTTTTATAAAAGAAGAAGTGATCAACAACGAAATTGGCTTCATGATCTGCTTAAACAAGAGCTGTATCAGAATTTTTATCAACATCCAAAGGTGAGTCAACAGCTTACTCACTTTGAAAAAGCAGTGATGAACGGTGAAAAAAGTGTTGCAGCAAGTGCACTAGATTTATTAGATCTTTTCGTAAAAGATAAAAATTGAGCGATCTATTTGCTCATTTGATAGAAAGCTTGGTAAAATAAATATATTGAGCGTAAAAGGAGAGGTTTTCATTGAGTATGGATTTTAATTTATTTATGAATGATATCGTGCAACAAGCTCGCAAGGAAATTGTTGCAGCTGGATATACTGAACTTACTTCACCAGAAGAAGTAGATGAAACATTAAATAGCAAAGGCACGACTCTAGTAATGGTGAATAGTGTTTGTGGCTGTGCTGGTGGGATTGCAAGACCAGCAGCAGCACATGCTGTACATTATGACAATCGTCCAGATAATCTTGTGACAGTTTTTGCAGGACAGGATAAAGAAGCAACAGCACGAGCTCGCGAATTGTTTACTGGATATCCACCATCATCACCTTCATTTGCTTTACTTAAAGATGGTAAGTTAATGACAATGGTTGAACGTCACGAAATTGAAGGTCATGATCCAATGTCAGTCGTTGCAAAGCTTCAAGCTGCGTTTGATAAGTATTGTGAAGAAGTATAAAATCAGTAAATTAAAGCAGTATAAAAGAGGTAGGCACACATTGTGTCTATCTCTTTTTTACATTAACAGGCAGTAAATGATATAAATGCCCGTAAAAGTCCGATAAGTCTCGCTTAATCTCATACGTAGTGCTCTTCTTTCTACTTCGCTGATCATGGTGCTCGCGCTTTTGTTTAAATAATTAAAATATTCTAAAAAAGTAAATTAACACAATATTTTTATAATTACATTTTTATGAATAAATATTGCATAATTATAAACCTGTGTTAAAATACAGAATATCGAATAATTATTAGTGAAATTACACTTATTAAAAAAGTGATGTTGGTTTATAAATTATAGGAGGAAACTATTATGAAAAAATTATCTTTGTTTATAATAAGCCTTTTAGTAGTTGGCCTATTAGCAGCTTGTGGGACAAGTACAGATGAAGGAAATGAATCAACTACAGGATCTGAATCAGAAGACAAGAAAGTGTTGAAAATGGCAACTTCAGCTGATTACCCACCATTTGAATATATTGATACAGCTAAAGGTAGTGACATTATCGGTTTTGATATTGATCTTGCAAATGCATTAGCAGAAAAAACTGGTTATGAAATTGAAGTACAGGATATGGATTTTAATAGTTTAATCCCAGCTCTTCAAGCAAAACAAATTGATATCGTGTTATCAGGTATGACACCAACTCCAGAGCGTGAAGAGAATGTCGATTTTTCAGATATCTATTATACAGCAAACCATATGATCGTTTCTTTGAAGGATAAAGAAATAAAAAGTATTGAAGAACTTGAAGGAAAAACAATTGGTGTTCAATTAGGTTCGATCCAAGAAGAAAAAGCTACAGAAATATCAGAGCAGGTTGACCTTAAGATTGAAAATCGTAATAAAATTTCTGATTTAATTCAAGAATTAAAATCTGGTCGTATTGATGCAGCTATTATCGAAGATCTAGTAGCTAATGGCTATATTGAAAAAGACAAAGATTTAGCAGGCTTTACTCTTAATGCACCGGAAGATGAAGCAGGATCAGCAATTGCTTTCCAAAAGGATAGTAAATATACAAAAGAATTTAATGATGCATTAAATGAAATGAAAGAAAATGGAGAGCTTGAAGAATTAGTTTCAAAATGGTTCGGTGGCGAAGAATAAGTAATCCACTTTTCTTGCAAAAATGCAATGGGACTGACAGCTAATAATAGTGTCAGCCCTTTTTTATGAACAGGCACGTACTTAATTTAGATTGAAAGGATTTGGCAGTAGAATGGATATTAACTTTACTTCAATCATTCCATCCTTGCCCTTTATCTTGGAAGGGATCTGGGTAACATTACAAATTGTTGTGCTTTCTTTGTTACTTGGTTTTGCATGGGGAATCATTCTAGCTCTATTTAAAATTAGTCGAATAAAACCTTTAATGTGGTTTGCAGATGCATATACATCTATTTTTAGAGGAACACCGTTAGTGTTGCAATTGCTTATAATATATTTTGGACTTCCACAAATACTTGGCTTTCCAATTGATCCTTATCCTGCAGCAGTAGCAGCATTTACGTTAAACTCAGGTGCATATATTTCAGAAATCATTCGTGCGGGAA
Organism: Metabacillus bambusae; assembly: GCF_017497975.1. Lineage (GTDB taxonomy): Bacteria > Bacillota > Bacilli > Bacillales > Bacillaceae > Metabacillus > Metabacillus bambusae. The sequence goes on from NZ_JAGDEL010000025.1 coordinate 21,825, forward strand.
TAAATGCGATTGATAAAGGACAACAAGAAGCATCTATGGCATTAGGTATCCCATATGCAAAGATGATGAAGGATATTATTATGCCTCAAGCATTTAAGAATATTTTGCCTGCTTTAATGAATGAATTTATTACATTAACAAAAGAATCTGCTATCGTAACTGTGATTGGCGTACAGGATATTATGAGACGAGCTTATCAAGTAGGAGCAGATTCTTATAACTACTTTGCTCCATTATTATTTGCCGGTTTAATTTACTATATATTAGTGATGTTTTTGACACTCCTTGGTAAGGGTATAGAAGGGAGAATGAGACGCAGTGATTAAAGTTGAAAATTTGCATAAATCATATGGTAAGTTAGAGGTATTAAAAGGAATTTCAACAACGATCGCTTCTGGTGAGGTGATAGCAATTATTGGACCATCTGGTTCTGGTAAGTCTACTTTCTTACGTTGTATAAATTTACTTGAAAAACCAACAGACGGAAAAGTGTTTATTAATGATCAAGAAATCACAAATCCAAAAACCGATATTTCAAAGATTCGTCAAAATGTAGGGATGGTGTTTCAGCATTTTCATTTATTCCCACATAAATCTGTTCTCGATAATTTAACATATGCACCAATGACCGTAAAAGGGCTAACGAAGCAAGAAGCAGAGGAACAAGCGAAAATATTATTAAACAAAGTAGGTCTCCTCGAAAAGGCATCTGAATACCCAAATCGTTTATCAGGTGGACAAAAACAGCGGGTCGCAATTGCAAGAGCTCTTGCAATGAATCCTGATGTCATTTTGTTTGATGAGCCTACTTCAGCTCTAGATCCAGAGATGGTAAAGGAAGTACTTGAAGTAATGAAGGATTTGGCGCAAACAGGTATGACAATGGCAATTGTTACACATGAAATGGGCTTTGCAAAAGAGGTAGCTGATCGTGTTCTTTTCCTTGATGGCGGAAAGCTAGTTGAGGATGCTCCACCGAGTGAGTTCTTTACTGCACCAAAAACAGAACGTGCACAAGCTTTCTTAGAACAAATGCTATAAAATACATGAAAAAAGGTGGTCTTTTGATCATCTTTTTTCTATTTTACTTATATTTAGTGTAAACTATTTTTCATATGATCACTTTGAATTCTTTGAAATTCAAAATCGAGGAGATTTCTTATGTTTAAGATTGGTTATCGAACTGTAAAAACAGCACTTGGAACAACAATAGCGGTTATGCTTGCACAATATCTTCAGCTAGATAATTATATTTCTGCCGGAATTATAACAATTTTATGTATAAAAGTGACAAAGAAAAAATCTCTCAAAAGCTCATGGGCGCGGTTACTTGCATGTACGATTGCGATTATTTTTTCATTCATCTTTTTTGAAGGTCTCACCTATCATCCAATTATAATTGGAATTTTGTTGTTAGTTTTTATCCTTACAACCGTTTTAGTGCGTGCTTCAGAAGGAATTGTCACAAGTGCTGTCATTATTTTTCATTTATATAATGCTGAAAACATCACTCTACAATTGATTGGTAATGAGTTTATGTTAATCATTATTGGTATTGGCGTTGCTCTAATCATGAATTTATATATGCCAAGTGTTGAATCAAAGCTAAAAAATTATCAACTTCAAGTTGAGGAAAATCTAGCCGTAATTTTTCGAGAAATTGAAATGTACCTTACTGAGAATGATCGAAAATGGGATGGTAAGGAATTAATCAAGACAGCTGAATTATTAAATGAAGCTAAAACAATTGCTTTTCGAGATGTTGAAAATCACTTTTTGCGCCATGAGAATACATATTATCATTATTTTAAAATGAGAGAAAAACAATTTGAAATTATTGAACGAGTGATTCCATTGGTTACTTCTGTTCAAAATTCTGTTGAACAAAGTAAAATGATTGCTGAGTTTATTCATGAACTTCGTATGAATATACATCCTGGAAATACTGCTCATAAATTTCTACTTCAATTACTCGAAATAAAACAATCTTTTGAAGAGATGGAATTACCTCAAACGCGGGAAGAGTTTGAGGTAAGAGCTGCTCTCCTGCATTTTGTCGGAGAAATGGAGAGGTATTTAATCATAAAAAGTCAGTTTAAAGGAATGAATACATAGTATTGTTCTTGCGTTGATCGTTCATATTAAAAGAAAAAGGACGTTGATAGGATGAAAACAATGCTTCTTTTTCTTTCAATTATTGCATCACCCATATGGCCGCTAGGACCAAATCCAATAGTTGGTGATCCATTTATTATTATTAACAAACAAACGAATGAATTAGCTTATATAAATCAAAATGAAATTCAAGAAATATATCCAGTTGCCACAGGTAAGTCAAAGGATCTTACCCCTGAAGGTGAGTTTACAGTTATTGTAAAGGCTGTTGAACCATATTATCGGAAGAAGGACATTACTGGTGGTGATCCGAAAAATCCATTAGGAACAAGATGGATCGGGTTTGACGCAGAGGAATCAGATGGACGGACATATGGAATTCATGGAACTAATAATGAAGATTCAATTGGACATTATGTAACACAAGGGTGTGTAAGAATGAAAAATAAAAGTGTTGAAAGCCTCTTTGAAGTTATTCCTATAGGTACAAGGATATTAATTTTGAATTCTCATGAGACATTTGAAGAGCTAGCAATAGAACATGGGGCAATGAAAAAATGAGTCTGATTCTTGAATCAGACTCATTTTTCTTTTTTGAAATGGGATGGTAATTCCTTACTAACCTATTCAATAAATACATAAGTTTATAATATTCATTCTTTGTTTTCTCTTTAGAAGACTTGACCTTAAATTAAAACCAAACCGATACACCGGCAAGCAATGTAGTAACAAGCATGACGCCAATCATTAAATAAACGACAACCTTTTGTGTTTTACGAGACATATTTCTTCACTCCTTATTCTATTATTTTAACGTGAAAGGATCATTTGGACAACACTTAACACTTGTTAAAATTTGAAAGGAATTCGAAGAAAAAGCAGGGATTTCTCACAGGAAGAGAGAAGTTTATTATATCGTGATAACGTTTACAATGTGGTTGGGAGGGATGTTTTATGATAAAAAAGGTTGATCATATTGGGGTAGCGGTACATTCGATCGAAGCTGTATTACCATTCTATACAGATGTTTTACAATTAACATTACTTGGCTATGAGGAAATACCATCACAACAAGTGAAAGTTACTTTCTTATCCGCAGGAGAAACGAAAATTGAATTATTGGAACCAATGTCAGAAGATAGTGCAATTGCTAAATTCCTATCTAAAAGAGGTGAAGGCATTCATCATGTTGCATTTGGAGTAACTGATATAACAACACGTTTAGTAGAACTTAGAGAAAAAGGAGTTCCACTTATCGATGAGATTCCTCGAGCAGGAGCGGCAAATGCAAAGATCGCTTTTTTACATCCAAAAGCAGCAAATAATGTATTAGTTGAGCTATGTGAAAAACGGGGTGATCATGATGACGATTGATATTTATGAAAAAATTAATGAGCTATATGAAAAGAGGCGTGAAATTGAGCTTGGTGGTGGGGATGAAAAAATTGCGAAGCAGCATGAAAAAGGAAAGCTCACTGCCAGAGAACGAATAAATCTTCTTGTAGATGAAGGGACATTTGTCGAGTTAAATCCTTTTATCGAGCATCGTTGTAATGATTTTGGATTAACTGATAAAAAGGGACCTGGAGATGGTGTTGTCACTGGCTTTGGGAAAGTAAATGGAAGACCAATTTATTTATTTTCTCAGGACTTTACTGTATTTGGCGGTGCACTTGGTGAAATGCATGCAAAAAAAATTGCTACAGTCATGGATTTAGCAGCAAAAAATGGGACGCCGTTTATTGGACTAAATGACTCAGGCGGTGCGAGAATTCAAGAAGGTGTGGTATCATTAGATGGTTACGGACAAATCTTTTATCGCAACACGATCTATTCTGGTGTAATACCCCAGCTGTCAGTCATTCTAGGACCTTGTGCAGGTGGTGCAGTTTACTCACCAGCGATTACCGATTTTGTTTTCATGGTGGAAAAATCCAGTCAAATGTTTATTACTGGACCTAAGGTGATTGAAACCGTAACAGGTGAAAAGATAAGCTCTGAGGATTTAGGTGGAGCAAATGTACATAATACAATTAGTGGTAACGCACACTTCTCGGGTTCAACTGAAGAAGATGTCTTGCTTCAAGTTCGAGCACTGTTAAGCTATTTGCCGCAAAATAATGATGAAAAACCGCCAATATTGCAATATGAAGAAAAGGATGAATACCGTCCAGACTTAACAGAAGTAATTCCTTTTGATGCAGTGCGACCATATGATGTGCGTGTTGTGATTGAGCAGGTTGTTGACAAGGATTCTTTTTTAGAGGTTCAAAAGGATTTCGCAAAAAATATCGTAATTGGCCTAGCGAGAATAAAAGGTGAGGTAGTTGGACTTGTCTGTAATCAACCTAAATATATGGCTGGGGGTCTTGATATTGATTCATCAGATAAAGCGGCAAGATTTATTCGCTTTTGCGACTCATTTCAAATCCCACTGATTACATTTGAGGATGTTACAGGTTTCTTCCCGGGAGTTAAGCAAGAACATGGGGGAATTATTCGCCATGGTGCAAAAATCTTATATGCCTATTCAGAAGCTACTGTTCCTAAGCTTACGGTTATTTTACGAAAGGCATATGGTGGAGCCTATGTGGCATTAAATAGTAAATCAATTGGTGCTGACCTTGTATATGCATGGCCAAATGCTGAAATTGCTGTAATGGGACCACAAGGAGCGGCAAATATTATTTTCTCTAAAGAAATCCAAACGAGTGAAAACCCTGAAAACATGAGAAAAGACAAAATAGAAGAATATCGTGAAAAATTTGCAAATCCTTATGTTGCTGCTAGTCAGGGTATGGTTGACGATGTTATTGACCCACGAGAAACAAGAATCAAGCTTATCCAGGCGCTTGACATGCTAAGAACAAAAAAAGAAACAAGACCAGTGAAAAAACATGGGAATATTCCCCTTTAATAATAGGAGGTAACAAGAAATGATTAATAAACAACGATTACTAGATGAGTTTTTAGAGCTTGTACAGGTAGATTCAGAAACAAAGCATGAAGCAGAGATTGCAAAGTTGTTAAAGGGTAAATTTACAGAACTTGGATTACATGTCATTGAAGATGACACAACTGGTGTGACTGGTCACGGTGCAGGTAACTTAGTTTGTACATTAGAGGCAACAAAAGAGAACGTTGATACAATCTATTTTACATCACATATGGATACTGTCGTACCTGGGAATGGGATTAAACCAAGTATAAAGGATGGATATGTGGTTACAGACGGAACAACAATTCTTGGTGCTGATGATAAAACGGGTTTAGCTGCGATGTTAGAAGCGATTAAGACTTTAAAGGAACAAAACATTCAGCATGGAAAAATTGAATTTGTGATAACTGCTGGTGAAGAATCAGGCTTAGTTGGAGCTAAAGCACTCGATCCCGCTTTAATGACAGCAAAATATGGCTATGCATTAGACAGTGATGGAAAAGTAGGAACGATAATTGTTGCTGCTCCTACACAGGCTAAAGTGAAAGCAACGATCTATGGTAAAACAGCTCATGCTGGTGTTGCACCTGAAAAAGGAGTTTCTGCGATTACAATTGCTGCAAAAGCGATTTCGAAAATGCCTTTAGGTAGAATCGACCACGAAACGACAGCAAATATTGGACGTTTTGAAGGAGGCACTCAAACTAATATTGTGTGTGATTTAGTACATATTCTTGCAGAAGCACGCTCATTAATTCCTGAAAAAATGGAAGAACAGGTGAAAAAAATGAAGAACGCCTTTGAAAAGGTTGCTACTGAGATGGGTGGTCGTGCTGAAGTGGAAGTAGAAGTCATGTATCCTGGTTTTAAATTTGGTGACGGGGACCATGTAGTTGAAGTAGCAAAGCGTGCAGCTGCACGAATTGGTCGCGAAAGTGAGCTCCAAACAAGTGGTGGTGGAAGTGATGCCAATGTGATTGCTGGTAATGGCATTCCAACTGTAAACTTAGCTGTTGGTTATGAAGAAATTCATACAACAAATGAAAAGATGCCGATAGAGGAATTAGAAAAAACTGCGGAACTTGTTTTAGCAGTGATTCAAGAAGTTGCACAATAATTTAACAAAAAGAACGCATGGAATTTCCGTGCGTTCTTTTGATTGGTATGAATCTTTTTTTATAAACAGTTCATAATAAAGTAAATAAATATGTTAAGAATTATTTATACAATCATAACTAAAAATGATTTTTTCCTCCATTTTTATTGATTATTACCACCTATACTTTTTTCAAAAACAAAGAAAATAAGAAGGTACGTAATTAAAGTAAAAGGAGGCGTTTGGATTGATAAACAAAAAATTCAGTATGATCGTTACAGGTGCTCTAGTAGCGGGACTTGTAGCTTGTAATAATAATGATGAAGCTTTAGATACAACAGATGTTAATCGAGTTGGAACAGTTGATGTTTCTGATAACGTTAATTATAACGGTCGGAGCTATGGGCCGATTGCACGTGAAATTGGTACAAGATATAACAATGGTGCAAATGAATTAAGAACAGCCAATCGTGATCGTCAGAATACGGTGACTGACAATGATTTTGACTTTGATTTTATTCCAGATCGTAATGGAAATGTTGATGGGATGGATCTTTCAAGTTCGAAAACAGAACTCTCTAGTAACAAATATCCGCACACAAGAGCAATAGCGGTTCAAGAAGCAAAATTCAAGACTATTCAAGCAAATAGCCCAGAAGAAGCACAGCAAAAAGCTCAACAATATATAAACCAATTCAGGCAACAAGCTGAGCAAAGAGCACAACAAGCACCACAAGCACAACAGCGTACACAACAAAACCAAGCTGAAGCACCTACACAGCAGCAACAAAGAGCTCAAGCACCACAAGAACCAAAACAACAAGCACCACAAGAACCAAAACAACAAGCACCAACACAGCAACAACAGCAAGCTAAAGCACCGGCTGAGAAACAGCCTGAAACACAACAACCAACACAAGGGTTGAGCCAAGCTGTTCAACAGGTTATTGAACTGACAAACGCTGAAAGACGTAAAAACGGTTTGTCTGACTTGAAAGGTGATACGAAATTAAGCGGAGTTGCTCAAAAGAAATCAGAGGATATGAGACAAAATCATTATTTTTCTCATACAAGTCCGACTTACGGTTCTCCTTTTGACATGATGAGAGACTTTGGTGTTACGTATAAAACAGCAGGAGAAAACATTGCTCAAGGTCAACAAACACCTCAACAGGTTGTCCAAGCGTGGATGAATAGTGAAGGACACCGTAAAAATATTTTAAGTAAGGATTTTACTCACATAGGTGTTGGCTATGATCAAAACGGTCATCATTGGACACAAATGTTTATTGGTAAATAAAAAAAAGAAGAAGCAGATGCGGTTACATCTGCTTCTTCTTTGATTTTTATCCTGTTATCACTAACTTCAATAGCTGAATATTACTTTTATTGAAACTTAATAAATTTAATGGGCGTCTAATATGTAAAGGAGACCATCAGAGGGAGTTCTTATAAATGGTTCTATAGCACCTTGAGGCATGGTTTTACTACAGTTTAAGATGTGACGAAATTCTATATTAGTAAAATATGTTATATTTTGTATGTTTTTCCTAGCAGAAATGTTATTCTATTATAGATATATAGTTTATAGTAATATCTCCTAAATACTTCGAAGTACGGTGATAAAGTTGTCCACAAAAAAATATAGCTATTTTGATGCTTCTTTACTTTTTTTCTTATTTTTATTAATGGTTTCTAGCTGTGTTAGTATTTTTAGTGCACAAAAATATGCACAATATGATGAAAATTTTATGTTAAAGCAAATCATTTGGTTTGTACTAGGTATTTTAGTAGCATCTGTTATCTTCTTATTTGATTTTGAACAAATAAGTAAAGTAACACCTTATTTTTACGGATTTGGTCTTATTTTATTAATAGGAATACTTGTTGCACCCGAGTCGATTGCACCTTATCGAAATGGGGCAAAATCGTGGTTTATTGTTCCAGGAATAGGATCTATCCAACCATCAGAATATATGAAAATATTTTTAATTTTGATGTTAGCTAACGTTACCCAAAAACATTATGAACGTTCTAACATAGATAGTATTGGACAAGATTTTTTCCTGTTAGTAAAAATCGGTGCTGTCTCACTAGCACCTATTATCTTAATCCTTCTACAAAATGATTTTGGGTCTTCATTAGTTATGCTTGTCATCACAATTGCGATTATCTTTTTATCAGGCATTAATTGGAGAATTATTTCAATCTTACTTTTACTTTTGGTTTCAGCAGTAGGTGCCCTTGTGATTATATTCATATATAATCCTGATTTCCTCTTAAATATTTTTGGTACCTATCAATTAAACCGAATTTATTCATGGTTAGATCCGTTTGAACATGCTGAGGGGATTGGTTATCAACTAAAGCAGTCACTATTAGCAATCGGATCAGGAATGATCGATGGAAAAGGATTTCATAAAAGTAATGTGTACACACCTGAAGCACATTCTGATTTTATCTTTACAATTGTAGCCGAAGAATTTGGATTTTTAGGTGCTGCTTTTGTGGTTGCATTATATTTTTTAATCATTTACCGAATGCTAGGTGTTGCTATGTATGCTAGAAGCAAAGTTTTTGAATTTTATATCTGTATTGGTATGGTTGCTCTATTTACATTTCACACTTTTCAAAATATAGGGATGGTCACTGGGTTACTACCAATTACCGGGATACCATTACTCTTAATGAGTTATGGAGGGAGTTCAGTTTTAGCTAGTATGATTGGAATTGGCTTAGTTTTAAATATATCTTTAAAGAAAAGAGATTATATGTTCTCAGAGGATGATTAAGTAAAGAAGGGGGGCTTAGCGATGCCGTTGATGTGTGAGTCTTTAATGTTAGATGATTATTTACAGGAATTACCTGAAGTCGACTATTCTCATCCTTTACTGAAAGAAAAGAGTAAGGAACTTTTTCACCCCGGATTTTCAGATATAGAAAAAGTAAAAGTAGCCTTTGAATTTGTTCGTGATGAAATAGCTCATTCATGGGATATTCAAAGTTCAATCGTTACATGTAAAGCATCTGAGGTACTATTTACTAGTGAGGGTATTTGTTACGCTAAATCAAATTTACTTGCTGCTCTGCTACGATCACAAGGAATCCCAACTGGTTTTTGTTATCAACGATTATTGCTTTTCACTAAACCAGATGATGGATATTGTATACATGCTCTAAATGCAGTACATCTTAGTTCCATTGATAAATGGGTCCGATTAGATGCTCGCGGTAATAAACAAGGAATAGAATCCTATTTTTCAATAGAAAAGGAACAGTTAGCTTTTTCGATCAATGAAAAGTTAGGGGAAATAGATTATCCAACCATTTATACGAAACCAAATAAGAAAACCATTGCTGTTCTAGAGAAACATACAAATACACTCAATATGTATAAATATAATTTACCAGATTTGTTATAAAAGCAAATGAATGAGGATGAAAAATGGCTATTATACAAAATGCATTTATACAGCGTAAAAGCTTTCAATTAATCGGTATTTCTGCCGTAACAAGTAATGAAGCAGAAATGAAAAATGAAGGCGTAATCGAAGGGCTTTGGGGAAAAATATATTCAAGCGAATTTATTCAAACAATTCCTAATAAAATCAATCAATCTATCTTTGCTTTATATACAAACTATGAATCTGATGAAACAGGAACCTATACATTTGTAATCGGTTCAGAGGTAGTACAAGATACTAAGGAAGCTTTAGGGATGGAAAAATTTGAAGTGCCTGAAGCAAAATATATCGTATTCACTACTCGAAAAGGGCCGGTTCAAGAGGTAGTTATTGAAGCATGGCAGGAAATATGGGAATGGTCTAAAACGAATGAAAGAGCATTTTTGTCAGATTTTGAAGTATATGATGAACGGACAATCGACCCAGAAAATAGTCAGGTTGATATTTATATTTCTGTTAAGTAGCAATAAAGTAAATTAAAAGTTTTTAGTTGTACGATATAAATAGAAAAAACACGCTGCCAGCTCAAAATTGAGTTGTTCAGCGTGTTTTTTTGATTCGTTATTCCAATCCATCAATCACCATAGTTTTAACAGGTAAGAAAGCTTCTCCGGTTTCCAAATAGTTCACGTTCACTTTATCTCCCACTTGCAAGTAAATTGCTAACGCGTTATTTTCAGAAGAAATGACATAGCTCTGACGGTTGTCTAAAAGGAACGAAATGATTGTGTAGTCTCCAGACTTTTCTTTGTATACTCTAACAACTGTTCCAGTTACTTGTTTTTCCTCTGCTTTGGAATTCCCATCTACAGTACTTCCACCTTTTTGCAATGCTGTTTTATATTGTTTTAAAGCTTGATTTGGGGTAGTTCCATAAACTGATATTTCTGGATTTGCAGCAGATACAATAAAGTAATTTTGTAGAAAACCGTTGGAATCTAATACAGGTGTTAACCAACTAGCTTCTCCGTAAAAGTTATAGAGTACAGGCATTTCCCCATGCCATTTCTTTTCAATGAATTTCTTTTCGATAATTTGCAAGGCTCCCTGTGAATCCATATAGGATTCTTCTAAGTTACCTGTATAATAGGTAGCCTGACCAGTTCTTGAATTGGTAAGAGAATATCCTAGCATTGAGTCTACACCAGCTTTTGGGCTAGTGAAATCGGTGAAATAATACATGTCTCCATTTTCATCAAAAATAGGACTAACATTTGCCTCAGTTCCTTCATCAGAAGGGAGTTTCACATCTGATTTACCGAATTTACTATTCCAAAATCCATGTACGTAATTTCCAAAATAACTATTTTGTAAGCTTACAGTTTCAGGGGATACTGAGCCATCAATAAATTCTGGGGCATCAGCTAATGTATAATCCTTTGTTTCACCACTTTTAGGATCAACGACTACTACACCTTTAACTGTAAAACCATTGCGGGCTGATACAAATTCGCCATATGAACGAATGTAATATGGCTTTCCGTTATCATCAATTTCTAATTGGACATCTCCATAAAAAATATGTTTAGGATAATTCATTCGGATATGTCGTTCAATATTTTTATTAAAATAGGAGGATGGAGTATAAACCATCTCTGTTTTCATAAATTTTGGGTTAGCTGAGGAATCAGTTGCACTTAAGGTGAAATAACCAGGTGTTTCATCACCATTCCACCATTTGAAAAAACCTGAAAATTCTACAGGCGCAATATAGACAAACTCCCCGTTCACTTTTTGGATTTGCAGATTCCCAAGCTCATAATAACTTGTATTCGGTACTTGACCGAACGCTTTTTTCATTTTGTTTCGTGCAAATTGTGGTGGAACACTTGCAGGTGTTTCCTTTTCGTCAAACGCTTTAATTTCAACCTTCTCTTCCATTTTTGCATGTTTGAACTTTTCATCTGCGTTAAAAATGCCAGCTGTTAGGAAGTAAACTCCGATGATAAGGCTACCTGCAAAAAGAATTCCTTTTATCATCCTTTCTTTCCCACTAGCGAATAAAGCCCCAGCTGCAGTTATGATAATGAAAAACAGCCATAAGGAAGAAAGATTCATGTCAAGGTTACTAAAGTAATAGAATGCAAATACTGCAGGTATTGCAATAATTAATGTTGCAATTACGGCTCCAGATATAGGCTTTTTATCCTCTTTGCTTGTATTGTTTTTTTTAGTAAAGGGGATAAGTACAAGTGCAGATGCTAACCCAACAATTAGTGCAAATAATAAGATGTTTCCCATAATGTCTCCCTTCAAAGTTGAACATGATATTGTCTATAATCTTAGTACGGATACGATGATGAAAAGTTTCATAAAATCAAGATAACAGTATAATTTGGTATTCATCATAGGATTCCTTCTCTCAAATGATGAAAAAACACATTAATACCAGACTCTGTAAAACGCAAAAAAGGTAAAAGAAAACAATGTCTTCTTTTACCTTTACCAACGATTTCTAAACGAAAATAAAATATAAAACAAATAAGAAACTAAGTACATACATAATCGGATGTACTTCTTTAAATCGCTTCTGAGCAATCATTGCACAGGGGTATAAAATAAATCCAAGTGCAATTCCAGTTGCTACACTGAATGTTAGTGGCATCATAATTATTGTAACAAATGAAGGAATTACGATTTCTAATCTGCTCCAATTTACTTTGCTTATTTCCATAGCCATCAACGCACCAACTATGATCAATGCAGGAGCCGTAACCTCAGGTGTGATAACTGACAGAATGGGTGAAAAGAAAAGTGCGATTGTAAAGCATACCGAGATAATAATAGAAGTGAACCCTGTTCTTCCACCAACAGCAATCCCAGCAGTGGATTCTACAAAGGACGCTGTTGTGGATGTACCAAAAATAGCTCCTGCTACTCCAGAAGTAGAATCAGCTAGTAAAGCACGTCCTGCATTTGGTATTTTGTTGTCTTTCATTAATCCAGCTTGACTAGCAACAGCTATAAGTGCACCAGCCGTATCAAAAAATGCAACAAATAAAAAGGTGAAAATAACTGCAAGTATTTCAGGAGTGAAGATTTCACCTAAGTGTGAGAACACAACGCCAAATGTTGGCTCAATGCTGGGTACTTTACCAATAATCGAATTAGGTACATCAATTAAACCAACAATCATTCCAATAATTGTCGTAATAACCATTCCAAAAAAAATCCCGCCATTTATACCTCGTACTAACATCATCAATGTAATAATAAAGCCAACAACAGCAAGTCCTGTTACTGGAGAAGCTAATTCTCCAATTGAAACAAATGTATCTAGATTTGAAACGATAATCCCAGCATTCTTCAAACCAATAAACGCAATGAAAAAGCCAATCCCAGCAGCAATTGCGTGCTTTAAATCCTGAGGAATGACATTAATAATCTTTTCACGAATTTTTAATAAACTTAAAATCATAAATATAATTCCGGCGACAAAAACTCCGGTTAAGGCAATTTGCCAATCAATTCCCATTCCAATACAAACTGAAAACGTGAAAAATGAATTAAGTCCCATACTTGGAGCAATACCAATTGGGTAGTTAGCAAGTAGACCTATTAAAAGAGAACCGACAATTGCTGAAAGCGCAGTTGCAGTAAAAAGGGCTCCTTTGTCCATTCCTGCCTGACTTAATATGATGGGATTGACTACTAAAATATAGGCCATAGATAGGAAGGTTGTAATCCCTGCAAGTGTTTCTTTTTTATATGAAGTTTCCCGTTCTTCAAATTGAAAAACTTTATCATGATGATTTTCCTCCTACTGCAATAAGTATAAATAAAAAAACTCTGGCTAAACAAAGCTGCCAAAGTTGTTATCTACAGTAAGGAATAGGGAAAAATGCTCTCTAATCCTTGTAGACAAGCCATTTAAGGTAGCTGGTAGAAACGTTCAAGCCATATTCTTGAACTTATACAAGGTTGCTATTATTTTAAAATAATAAATCGAATCTTACCAAGTTCGACAAAATTCGTCAATAGGTGAATGAATTGTTGATATATTCTTTTTATTTATAAGGATATTATCATGTAGTGGGAGATATATTCTTTTCATTGACTTTGTTTCATAGTATGATAGTCATAGAAAACCTTATATTAAGAGGGAAATGAATGTGATCCGAGAGGAGATTTATATGGACATTTCAAAAGTCGTCGTATTTCGAGCTGGTAATGAGGAATATGGGTTGCCGATCGAATACGTGATTTCAATTGAAAAGCTTGAAAATATAAATGTTATTCCTAATATGCCTTACTACATGAAAGGTGTTGTTAAAGTTAGAGGAGAGTTAATCCCTGTTCTAGACATGAATCGTATTTTGTATCAGGATGATACAATCGGGGATGATAATGCTAAACTAATCGTTGTGCAATCAGAAGAGCTCTCTGCAGCACTTATTGTAAAAGAAGCAAAAGAAATTTTAGATATTTATGAAAATCAATTAAAAACGATTGGTATTGGAGCGTTTCAGTCAACAAAGTACTTCACAGCTGTTGCAAGTCTTGGCGATCGTTTGATTATGTTAATTGATCCGAATCTTTTCATTTCAAGTCTTGAAAGTATTGCTATTGTAAAAGAGGAAATGGTAAGTCACCAATAGAGTGTATTGGTGATTTTTTAGTTGTCTAGGAAATTATAAAATTCTTGTGTGGCTAAGCGCTTAGCTTCCAGCTCCAGCGCCTAGCCCCTCTTGGGTCTATAGCCACTTAAGAATTGAAGGTAAAGAACACCTTCTATTCTTAAGCGTCTTATTTGCCCGAGGCTGTTCAAGGCGCTTGCGCTTTTGTTTTTTGGCTGTTTTCGCAAACTTTGTTGTTATTTACCAAGTAATGCGGAGTGGTTGATTGCAGTGAGAGATGCTCGCTTCCGCGGGGCGGGCGGTAAGCCTCCTCTGCGTAAATGCCTGCATGAGTCTCACCTGTCCCGCTGCTCTAAACAGGAGTCTCGTAATCCGTTCCAATCAACGTTATATAGTTTTCGTTTTAAAAGCAACAATCTATAAAAACATTTAATCCTACATGATAAAATAATACTATCTTTTTAGTGAGTGGTGGAGCTATATGGAACGTACTGCAAGCGGTCGAATAATTCTTCATGTTGATATGAATAGTTTTTACGCATCAGTTGAAATGTCATATGATCCTTCTCTCAAGGGGAAGCCGTTAGCTATTGCTGGTAATGTAGAGGAGAGGAAAGGGATCATTGTTACATGCAGCTATGAAGCACGTGCAAAAGGTGTGAAGACGACGATGCCACTATGGCAGGCTCGCAAGCTGTGTCCTGAGCTAATCGTCAAACAGCCTAATTTTGAACGTTATCGTAAAGCATCTCGTGCAATGTTCGACTTACTTAGGGATTTTACAGACCTTGTTGAGCCAGTATCAATAGATGAAGGGTACATGGATATTACACAAACTATACGTAAAAATCCATTAGAAATTCCGACATTAATTCAGGAGCGACTTTTAGAAGAATTATTGCTACCATGTAGTATTGGGGTAGCGCCAAATAAATTTTTAGCTAAAATGGCTTCAAATATGAAAAAACCACTTGGTATTACGGTTTTAAGAAAAAGAGAACTTTCTGAAAAACTCTGGCCACTAACAGTTGGTAACATGCATGGTGTCGGGGATAAAACGCTTGAAAAGCTTAAGTCAATTGGCATCGAATCAATTTATGATCTAGCTCATGGTGATCCTGTCCAGCTTAAACAATTGCTTGGAGTCAATGGTGAACGTTTAAAACAACGAGCGAACGGAGTTGACAATCGAGAAGTAGATCCTGATTCGATTTATGATTTCAAAAGCATTGGAAATTCAACAACCCTTTCAAAAAATACGACGAATGAAAATGAAATAAATGACGTATTACGAAAACTAGCACATTCTGTCATGGTTCGAATGAAGCGCAAAGAGGTTTTAGCTAGTAAGATTTTTATTACGATTAGGTACGGGAATTTAAAAACGATAACTAGAAGTAGAAAATTAGCGAACCCTATTGGTGATGGAGATGAAATTTTTTCAATGGCAAAACAGCTCTTTTTTACCCATTGGAATGAAGAACCGATTCGACTATTAGGCATCACTGCTCAAGATTTGGTTGAAAAGGAGGGTGCGTTAAAACAATTAGATCTGTTCTCATTTGAAAATGATGCAAAGGATGAACCGTTGCTTAAAGTTATTGATAAAATAAATCAAAAATATGGAAATCAATTCATTAAACGAGGTGTAAAAGGCGAGCGTGAAGACGATCAATCACCCGGTACGAGCTTTAATAAAGATTTTTTAAGAGAGTAAGCGATTACATGAGTTATGTCACTTGAAATGTAGTTAAAACTTATGGTATTTTCAATTGTAGTCATAATAAATAATTCGAATTATGTGTCAATTCCGCAGATTTCGTCGGAAGAAGGCAGCCGATTATATGTCAGCGCCTGTACATACTCTAAGGACTAGAAGGGACGTAAGCAAATGTCGAAACAACAGATTGGTGTTATTGGTTTGGCTGTAATGGGAAAAAACTTAGCGTTAAATATTGAAAGTCGTGGATTTTCAGTATCTGTTTTTAACCGTTCAGCAGAAAAAACAGAAGAATTTTTATCAGAAGCAAAAGGTAAAAATGTTGTTGGTACATACAGCATTGAAGAATTTGTTCAATCACTAGAAACTCCACGTAAAATTTTATTAATGGTTAAAGCTGGAGTTCCAACAGATGCAACAATTGAACAGCTTTTACCACATCTTGATAAAGGTGATATTTTAATTGACGGTGGTAACACATTGTATACAGATACACAACGTCGAAACAAAGACCTTGCTGAGAGTGGTATCCATTTCATTGGTACTGGTGTATCAGGTGGAGAAGAAGGAGCATTAAAAGGGCCTTCTATTATGCCTGGTGGTCAAAAGGAAGCATTTGACCTTGTACAACCTATCTTAGAAGCCATTTCTGCAAAGGTTGAAGGAGATCCATGCTGTACTTACATTGGTCCAGATGGAGCAGGTCACTATGTGAAAATGGTTCATAACGGAATTGAATATGGCGACATGCAATTGATTTCTGAAGCGTATTTCCTTATGAAAAATGTATTAGGCTTAACAGCTGATGAGCTACATGAAGTATTCGCTGAATGGAATAAAGGCGAACTAGATAGTTACCTAATTGAAATCACAGCTGATATCTTTACGAAAAAAGACGATGAAACTGGTAAACCATTAGTTGACGTCATTTTAGATACAGCAGGTCAAAAAGGAACAGGCAAATGGACAAGTAAAAGTGCTCTTGATTTAGGTGTACCACTTCCAATTATTACAGAATCAGTATTCGCACGTTTCATTTCTGCAATGAAGGAAGAACGTCAAAAAGCAAGCAAAATTCTTTCAGGTCCAGCTGCTAAACCATTCGAAGGTAACAAAGAAGAGCTTATCGAAGCAGTTCGTAAAGCTTTATACATGAGTAAAATCTGTTCTTATGCTCAAGGCTTTGCGCAAATGAGAGCAGCTTCTGAAGAATACAACTGGGATTTAAAATACGGTGATATCGCAATGATCTTCCGTGGTGGATGTATTATCCGTGCTGCATTCCTACAAAAAATCAAGGATGCATATGATAAAGAGCCACAATTAGCAAATCTATTACTTGATTCATATTTCAAAGAAATTGTTGAAAGCTACCAAGGAGCTCTACGTCAAATCCTAACTGTAGCAATCAATAACGGTGTTCCAGTACCATGCTTCTCATCAGCACTATCTTACTATGATAGCTACCGTACTGAAACATTACCAGCTAACCTTTTACAAGCTCAACGTGACTATTTCGGTGCTCACACATACCAACGTGTTGATAAAGAAGGTATTTTCCATACTGAATGGATGCAAAAATAATATTAGTTAAAAACGAAAATGGACGAGGACCTTTCAAAGGTTCTTGTCCATTTCTGTTTTATCGGGACGAAAAAAAGGTTATAAAAAAATCTCTATGGCTTAATTAAACATATATCACTTGATTTACTTTGGTTCCTCTTATAAGCCAGCTTGTTTTATCCTTAGTTGGAAATTAGTTACATCAGGATATAGTTAAAGTTTAATAACTTCACTTAAAAGTAATATATCGTCATATATTTGCTCTTTAATCTCTGTATTTCCGCATCTTTGATATTCATCAATTAGAAGACCTAACTCATTAATAAATATAAGCATTTCTTCACTTTTAATAATGACAATCACCTTCATATGGTTTTTGAACTATCTTTTCCAGTGTTTATATAGTATATATTACCTATTATGGATAGTTTTAAACTTTACTCCTTCCTAACGGACAGTAAAACCTCACTTCAAGATTCTAGACAAAAAACAAAGCAGTTTTCGCAAACTTTGTTGCTATTAACCAAGTAAAGCGGTGTGGTTGATTGCAGCGAGAGATGCTCGCTTTCCGCGGGGCGGGCGGTGAGCATCCTCGGCGTAAACGCCTGCATGAGTCTCACACTTCCGCTCCAATCAACCTGAATTAGTTTTTGTTTTAAAAGCAACAATCTCTTAGAAAATAGCCAAAAACAAAGAAGAAAGGTGGGCTTACAGCTCGTGAATAACCCGTGAAGGACAGAGTGACAAAGATAGCGTAGTCTTTTTAGCTCGATAAATCTCGCTTTATGTAATAAAAAGAGCCATTACCAAAGTAATAGCCCAAAATAAAATAAGGAGATTGCAAGGGTTGCGACTTGCACACTTTATCTTATGCAGTTAACAATGTTGCGCATGAGGCAAATAGACGAGCCAATTCGCACATTTTTCATGTTTAGGTGACATTACAAGAATGCACAAAAATAGTAGAAGCACTTTATATAAGAAATTGTCTTAATAACATTACTTGTGTGTAAAATGTTATGAACAGTTATGAGGTTATCTAGATGTGTTTTAATAGACCTATTTCTAGTCAGGGAAACTTACTAGGGGGTAAAAATAAGTATGCGACCTGAATTGAAGTCTTAAATCGGCAATTAGAACGCTATGTGAAGAGTTTGAGATACTTCCTAAAATAACTCCCTATACCACTGCTGATACTAATACGTCTAAAGATGTTTTTTGGATCGTAATTACTATGTTAATCGCTTCTGGAAACTTAACATATAAAAAATAATCATCGGCTCGTCTTATGTTTTAATGTACGGGCAAATGAAAAAAAGAAGAGCAAGAGCGTTTAATGTTGACTTAGTGTATAAGGAGTGTAAAGTTCACTAGGTGCTGAAACTGGATGTCAAAGCGCTTATCCACATTACAAGAAATTAATAATTCTCCTTAGCAATATGGTTCTGTTAAAGCTCATTGTTGATTTTGGCACTTTGTTGATTGGAGCGGCAGTCGGGTGACTCCTACGGGAGTGCGAGTCCAAGACCGCCCGCGGAAAGCGAACGCCTGCAGCGGAAATCAACAACAAAGTTTAACAGAGACACCAATAAAAAAACCGGTTGGCCCTAAAGGTGACCAACCGGCTAAAAGTATTAATAATAGTAGACAAAAGTGCTGATATTGATTTTTAGAATGTTCATATTAAGAAGTTGTTATTAATTAGTTAACTGGCCACCATTGGTTACCGTCCGCTTCAAGCATTGCGTCACTTTCTTTTGGACCCATTGATCCTGAAGGGTAAGCAGCAAGTACAGCTTTTCCTTTTTTCCACGCATCAGAAATTGGATCAACAAAGGACCATGATAATGAAACTTCATCCCAATGAGTGAAATTTGTTGCATCTCCACGCATGCAATCATAAAGTAGCTTTTCGTATGCTTCAGGTGTGTTAATGCCGTCTTGGAAATTGTTTGTAAGGTCCAATTTAACTGGTCTAGAATCACCAGCATCTCCATCTTTTTTCACATTCAATTGAAGTGTAATTCCTTCATCAGGTTGAATGTTAATAACGAGAAGATTGGGTGGAACATTTTCACCTTTATTATAATATAGGTTCATTGGAATATCTTTAAATTGAACAACGATTTGCGTTGATTTAGCAGCCATGCGCTTACCAGTTCGAATGTAGAATGGGACACCAGCCCATCTGAAGTTATCGATTAGCAACTTCCCAGCAACATATGTTTCTGTTTGGGATTCTTTATCTACATTATTTTCCTCACGGTAGCCAATTAATTGTTTATTATCTAATTGACCGCTCGCATATTGTCCTCGAACAAAATAGTCAGATACTTCGTCTTCACTAACTGTTCGAAGTGCACGTAGAACCTTTACTTTTTCACTTCTTACTTCATCTGTAGTAAGCTTAATCGGTGGCTCCATTGCAAGTAATGCGACCATTTGCAGCATATGATTTTGAAACATGTCTCGTAAAGCACCTGAATTTTCATAATAACGCCCACGATCCTCTACACCTAATACTTCACTTGATGTTACTTGAATGTTAGAAATGTAGCGATTGTTCCATAATGGTTCGAAAAGAGCGTTAGCGAAACGAATAACCTCAATATTTTGTACCATTTCTTTTCCTAAATAATGGTCAATACGATAAATTTGATCTTCGTTAAAAGCTTCTCGGATTTCTTGATTTAATGTTTGAGCTGACGGAAGATCATGTCCAAATGGTTTTTCAATAACAAGTCGACTCCAGCCTTTTGTAGCTGTTAAGCCTTCTTTTTTTAGATTTTTAGCAATTGTTCCGAAGAATTCTGGTGCCATTGCTAAATAGAATATACGATTTCCTTCTGTTTGATATGTACTATCAAGCTTAGTTAATAAATCATTAAGCTCTAAATAGGAAGAAGGATTTGTCACATCAAATGGATGATAATGAAAATGAGATGTGAAATCGTCAAGATCTTTTGATTCCTTTATCGAAGTTTGGATAGAATCTGAAACATTGTGGCGAAACTCATCGTTTGTCCAAGGTCTTCTTCCTACTCCAACAACAGCAAACTCTTTGCCGATTTTTTCATTTTGAACTAGATGGTAAATAGAGGGAAACAACTTTCGTTTTGCTAAATCACCAGTTGCTCCAAAAATAACGATAACTGATTTAGGATGTTCTTGTGTAATCACATTCGTACCTCACTTTGTCAAAATACATTTATTTATTCATCAGTGACAAAATTATCTATGAAAACCATACCCTTTTGCGACATCTTACGATTGCTTACGGATATGCGAATTTTATGAACACTGATTGGAAAATACTCTATACAAATACTTAATTTTAAAGGTAAATGTACGGTAAATCAAACATAATTGTCTCACAAGTACTAGTATAAACGATTTAACGAAAAATATCGTGTATTAGCACTCGATCTTATTAAAATGTTT
This sequence comes from Metabacillus bambusae, assembly GCF_017497975.1. Lineage (GTDB taxonomy): Bacteria > Bacillota > Bacilli > Bacillales > Bacillaceae > Metabacillus > Metabacillus bambusae. The sequence continues at coordinate 42,739 of NZ_JAGDEL010000025.1, forward strand.
TTATTATTCAGTCTATTTTAGACAATCATATATGTGTTGGTCAAGCGAATTGTTACAAAATCTTACGTTTTCTGACAAAACCATGCTATTTCCTATATTTTCTTATGTAAAAGGAATAGAAGATAGCATCCAACAGTGGTAGTTTAACTCAGACCTTTATTCATGTATTCTAAAAGAAAGTGATTTTTAGGAGGAAAAGTAAGTGAATGTCATGTTTCTTGGTACCGGGGCAGGGATACCAGCTAAAACTCGAAATGTTACGAGTATTGCCCTTCAATTGTTAGAAGAAAGAAAAGCTGTTTGGCTGTTTGATTGTGGTGAAGCAACTCAGCACCAAATTTTACATACATCAATAAAACCTAGAAGGATTGAAAAAATCTTTATTACGCATCTGCATGGCGATCATATTTATGGTTTACCAGGATTGATTAGCAGTCGTTCTTTTCAAGGAGGAGAAGATATCTTAACAATCTATGGACCAAAGGGAGTTGAGGAATTTGTCAGAACAGCACTATCTGTAAGTCAATCACATCTTACGTACCCATTAGAATTTGTCGAAATAGAAGACGGTACTGTTTTTGAAGATAATCAATTTAAGGTGGTCGTCAAAAAGCTAGAGCATGGAATTGCGTCATATGGATATCGTGTTATTGAAAAAGACTTACCGGGCGTATTGCTTGTAAATAAATTAAAAGAACGATCGATCAAACCTGGCCCTATTTATCAGAAAATCAAAGCAGGGCAACAGGTTGAACTTGAGGATGGAACGGTTGTTAATGGTAATGATTTTTTAGGTCCCAAGCTAAAAGGAAGAATTGTAACGATTCTTGGAGACACAAGATACACTGTGGATAGTATTGAGCTAGCGGTTGATGCAGATTTGCTTATTCATGAAGCAACTTTTTCTGAAGTAGATAAAAAGCTTGCATATGATTATTTTCATTCTACAACAAAACAAGCTGCAATGATTGCCAAACAGTCTAATGCGAAAAAGCTAATACTTACACATATAAGCTCTCGCTACCAATCCGAAGACGATTTTACTAAGCTAGTAAAAGAAGCTCAAGCATTGTTTCCGTTGACCTACTTGGCTGAAGATTTTATGCTGGTAGAAGTTCCTAAAAGTAGGGAATAGCAAATACTGAATGTTAGTAACTAACATTCAGTATTTAAAATGATAGATAAAACAGCAAAGCGTTTTATCTATCATTTTATAATGTTCACCAGCCACGATCATACTGTTTTGGAGCAACAATATTTTCACCAAGTTGAGTAGCGGCTGTTCTTGGCCAATAAGGGTCACGAAGGAGCTCTCTAGCGATGAAAATTAAATCCGCACGCTCGTTTTGAAGAATTTCTTCAGCTTGCAATCCATTTGTAATCAGCCCAACAGCACCTGTTGCAATGTTTGCTTGTTCTTTAAGTGTTTCTGCAAAGCGGACTTGATAACCAGGATATACATGAATTCTTGCTGGTACCACTGCGCCAGAACTTACGTCAACAAGGTCAACACCTTGGTTCTTCATGTTTTTAACAAAGGGCACATAATCCTCAACTGCTAAGCCTCCTGGATGATAATCAGAAGCTGAGATTCGAACAAATAATGGACCTTCCCATACTTCCTTCACTGCATCAATCACCTCACCCAATAAACGATAGCGATTTTCTGCTGAACCACCATACTCATCTTCGCGTTTATTAGAAAGTGGAGATAAAAATTCATTAATTAAATACCCGTGTGCACCGTGAATTTCGATAACATCAAAACCTGCTTCTTTGGCTCGTTTTGCACCATCCTGAAAGGCTTGCACTGTTTCGGCAATTTGTTCTTTTGTCATCGATATAGGTGTTTTTGACTTGTCATCAAAGGCAATAGCTGTTGGTGCGAAAATTTCTCCATTTACTGTTGCTTTACGACCAGCATGTGCTAACTGAATTCCTGTTGCAGAACCATATTGCTTCATTCCATCTACAAGCTTTTTAAGCTGTGGCAAATGGTCATCGCTCCATATGCCAAGATCTTGAGCTGAAATTCGACCTTGTGGTGTAACCGCTGTAGCTTCAACAACGATCAACCCAACTTGACCTACTGCACGGCTTATGTAGTGTGTCATGTGAAAATCCTCTACAAATCCTTGTTGCCCAGTAGAAGAATACATGCACATTGGGGACATAACAACCCGATTCTTTAGTGTTACATTTTTTATTTTATAAGGTTGAAAAAGCTTTGTAGTCATCATTTTCTCCTCCGAATTGTGTTAGTATGTTCGTGGAAATTATAACAATATATTTTTGCTTTCGTCATGTATCCTGCTTGATTAGAAGAACACTTTAATATTCTCGGAATCTTTTATAAAATAAAAGAAACTTATTTTTAGGTGGGTGATCTGCTTTGCAGGTAAAATGGCAAACGAAGGAGCAATTGGTAAAGCTACTAACTGAGTTAGTCGAGCATGCCAGTATTACAGGGGCGCAAGGTGAGATCGCTTTGGGTGAACATATTTATTATCTACTTAAGGAAAGAAATTATTTTCAAGCACATCCTGAATTCCTAGAGCTTCATCCTGTTCATGATGGCAGATCATTTGTAACCGCCTTGGTAAAACAAGGTGAAACAGAAGAAACGATTGTTTTGTTAAGCCATTATGATGTAGTAGACGTCAAGGACTATGGAGATTTAGCACATTTAGCCTTTTGTCCCGCACAGTTGACAAATGAGCTGAAAGTAAGAGGTTCCAAATTATCTAAAATTGTAAGAGATGATCTCGACAGTGGTGAGTGGTTATTTGGTAGAGGAACAATGGATATGAAGGCAGGGCTGACTGTTCAGTTAGCGATGCTAGAAAGGGCGATGAACGCTGAGTTTAAGGGGAATATTTTATTAGTAACGGTACCTGATGAAGAGGTTAATTCAGCTGGCATGTTACGTGCAGTAACTGTATTAAACGAGTTAAAGCAACGCTTTGGATTGACCTACAAAACATGTATAAACTCTGAACCTATGTTTGCGAAATATCCGAACGATCAAAGCCATTATATTTACACAGGCTCGATCGGGAAAGTACTCGCAGGCTTTTACTGTAGTGGGATTGAAACACATGTAGGGGAGCCTTTTTCAGGACTTAACGCAAATTTATTACTCTCGGAAATAAATCGTTTAATGGAATTAAACGACTCTTTTTGTGAACAGGTCGGTGATGAAATAACACCCCCACCAACTAGTTTAATGATGCGAGATTTAAAGACGAAGTATTCTGTACAAATTCCTTACACATCTGTGTCAATGTATAATTTACTCATGATGAACCGTTCGTTTAGTGAGCTCCACGAAAAGCTTGTTAAAATGGCAAATGAAGCAGCTATAAATGTAAAGACTTTTTATCAAGAACGTGTTCAACGATATAACCAGTTTCTCTCTTTTTCTCCACTTGATTTCAAGGTAAATGTATTTACGTATCAGGAACTATTACAAAAAGCGATAAGTAAATATGGTGATAATGAGATAGAAAGAAGGATCAATGATTTGTCAGCAAATCGTGGTGATAAAGGGGATCGTGATTTTTCAACGAAGATTATTGCAGATTTAGCAGGGTTATGTAGAGAATACGCACCAATGATTATTGTCTTTTACAGTCCACCTTATTATCCAGCGGTGTCCTCTAAAGAAGATCTGCTTATTCAGAAAACAGTTGGAGAAGTGATTACTCATGCGAAATCGAAATATCAAATCGAATTAAAGCAACAACATTACTTTCCTGGCTTATGTGATTTAAGTTTTGTCCAGCTAACTGACAAAGAACAATCAGTTACTCAATTAACTGCCAATATGCCACTCTACGGAAATGATTTTCAGTTACCATTACAAGAAATTCAAAACTTAAATATTCCAGTTTTAAATATAGGACCTGTAGGGAGAGATCCTCACAAGTGGACAGAACGATTGCATATTCCATACACATTTGATATTTTCCCAGAATTATTGAGTTTATCAATTAAAACGATCTTTGCTGAATAAATATAGAAGACTATTTATCGCCATTCTTTAAGGGAAATATCCCCCTCTGAAAGTTGTCTCGTTTCCTAGCTTAAGCAATCGTTTTTAGACTATTGCTTAAGCCTTATTTATATTATTACCCAGCTTTTTTTAGCTGTCTAAGAAGATAGGGGGCTTTTTGTAAAATGAAAAAACTGAAGCCTTCACCTTTGTAGATTTCATTTATGGCAATGAATTCTTGCTTAATAAGTGAGATCATTTCTTTTTCAATCTTAGGGTAGAGAGCAATTCCTTCGATATTTGCCTTTTTAATAAGGTACCAAAGCATTTGTTTTTCTGGATTTGATAATTTCGTTATATGATCATAAATCTTCTTTTCACGATTAGGTAGTTCTGAAATATTTATTTTCACCAAGTTCACCTACATAGGTACAGAATAATGATTTAAGAAGAACGAGCTTGATAGATTAAAATTTCATCGACCTTTACGATTATTTGCCCATTTACCTCAGCATGTCCTTTGCCGAGAATAAAACCTTTCTTCATTCGTTTTATCTCATAATATAGATAGACTTGATCACCTACTGATGCTTCGTGAATAAATTCTGCACCTTTAATTGCTGTTAAAAATCCTAAATTGCACTCTTCACCTAGTGCGGCAAAGGCACCAAGCTGTGCAAGTGCTTCTACAAGTATGACATTTGGCATAACTTTATGATCGCTAGTTATGTACCATTCATTGGCTGAAATATTTTTTATCCCCTTTACACTCTTTCCTTCAACAATCTTTAGAATGTTGTCTATCATTAAAAAAGGATATTGATGAGGAGGGGTAGATTGAATAATCGAATTAAGTGTATGCAAGCATTTTCTCCTTTCATGTTTTTTTATTTATTTTACCACGATATACCAGATTATGTAAAAATGATCTTTTTGTATTAGGAAATATTGTTTACTATCTCTATATTATTGAATAAATGATATTATGATACTAGAAAAAATATTTGTGAGGTTTAACAACATGCATATTCAAGAGATAAGCCCATATGAAATATTAGACCGGATTACCGATGCTTTTTTCGCATTAGATAAAGAGTGGAAGTTTACTTATGTTAACAAAGAGGCAACTAGATTATTACTTCGTAAAAAAGAACAATTTATTGGCTACTGTTTGTGGGAAGAGTTTCCAGAAACTCTTGATCTCCATCTTTATCATCAATTTCATAAAGCGGTTAATGAACAAGTAGCTGTTAATTTCGAACAATACTCTCCTCCTCTAAAAGCATGGTTTGAAGTAAGGGCATATCCTTCACCGAATGGTCTTTCGGTTTACTTTCAAGATATCACGGAGAAGAAGCAATTTTCCTCACAAAGAGAGCAACACTATAAGTCCCTTTTTGAAAATAATCCTGATGCTGTTTATTCTTTAGATTTGGATGGCAATTACCTTAGTGTTAACCGTGCAACGGAACAGTTATTAGGATACAGTGCAGAGGAATTTTTACAAATGTCATACATTCCTTTAATAGCATCTGAAGAAATCGAGAAAACAACGGAGTGTTTTTTTAAAGCAACAAGTGGTAGTATACAGCATTATGAAACAAAAGCACTGCATAAAAACGGTCAAGCTATTGCTGTAAAAGTTACAAATATGCCGATTATTGTTCATAATGAAATTGTAGGTGTATACGGAATTGCTAAAGATATTTCAAAAGAAAAAAGAACGGAAAAAATGTTGTTGGAATCTGAAAAGTTGTCTGCTGTTGGACAACTTGCAGCCTCAATTGCACATGAAATAAGAAATCCGCTTACATCGATAAAGGGATTTTTACAGTTATATAAAAATTCAATGAAACAGATAAACAGTGAGTATTTAAATATCATGTCTGATGAATTATCAAGAATAGAAATGATTACAGGAGAATTGCTTGTTTTAGCTAAACCACAAGCCCATGAATTTCATAATGAACGTGTAGAGAAAATTCTTGATGATGTTGTAACGTTATTAAGCTCGCAAGCACTAATGAACAATGTGGAAGTAAAAGTTCATCTAGAAGATTTGCCACAGATCAAATGCATTGCAAGTCAATTGAAACAAGTAGTTATCAACTTGATTAAAAACGCAATTGAAGCAATGCCAGATGGTGGTGAAATTACTATCATTGCTAAGAAACATACTTCGACAACCATTTTTATTCAAATTGCGGATCAAGGAAGTGGAATATCTGAAGAGCTCCTTGCTAAAATAGGGACACCCTTTTATACAACAAAAGAAAAGGGGACTGGACTTGGAATGATGACGACATTAAAAATCATTCATACTCATGGTGGAACGATGAATATTTCAAGTACGATTGGTAAAGGTACGATTATTGATATACACCTTCCTATTAGCATTTGAAAAAAGGTACACGTTTAGAAAATTAACATGTAAACCAGAAGAAATACATTCGACAGAAAAAGGAGTGCAAGTTTCAATTGAAAACTGCACTCCTATCGTTTAGGAAATTATTAAATTCTTGTACAGTGGATACCACTTTGACATCCAGCTCCAGCGCTAAAGCAGAAGTGAACTTCACACTTCCTATACGCTAAGTCAACATCGACGCTCGTGCTCTTCGTGTTTCCTTGCCACACATTAAAAAGCGGAGGCGACTGTTCAGCTCTAACAAGAATTAGACAAGCAGATGAATGTTGTGGTTATCTTCTCAGGCAGCTGATTGGCTTATGACTCGAAGAGCGAGGAGCCGCAGCTAGATACGAAGTGCTCTTTTTTCTACGCCGCTAAACGGGCTCCCTGAGCTTTTGTTCTTCTATTTATCTGTAGTAACTAGTGCTTCAGAGAACATTGTTTTTAATTCATGTGATCGTTCTGTTGCTCGTTTTACACATGAGATAAGGGCTTCTTCAAAGCCTTTTTGTTGAAGAATGGTAATACCAGCTTCTGTTGTTCCGTTAGGGCTAGTTACTTCTTTTCTTAATTGGGATGGATGTTTATCAGAGCTTGCAATCATTTCTGATGCGCCAAGTAATGTTTGAACAATAAGCTCTCTTGCCACATCAGGCTCTAAGCCAACCTCAACTGCAGCTTTTTCCATCGCCTCAACAAGGAAATAAACATATGCTGGTCCGCTACCAGAAAGTCCTGTAACAGCATCAAGATGATTTTCTTCTACAAGCTTGCAAATTCCAATCGCTTCAAATAAAGACTGACATTTCTTAATTTGAGCCATCGTGACGTCTTCACTAGCTGCAATGGCTGTAGCTGATTTAGCAATAGTAGCAGATGTGTTAGGCATCGCGCGAATAATCGCTGCTTGTTTGCCAAGTAGCGATGTCATTGTTTCAATCGAGATACCAGCTAGTACGGATATTATCAGCTGATCATCAATATGGTCTTGAATACCATCAATGCCAGCCTTTATATCTTTTGGCTTCATTGCTAATACAATGGTTGTTGCGTCTTGAACTATTTTCTCTTTATTATGTGTTGTTTCAATTCCATACTTTTTTGTTAGTTCCTGTAATCGCTCTGTGTTTGAACGGTTTGCTACGATTATTTGTTCTGGTTGAAATAATCCACCTTTTATTAGTCCTGCAATCATTGCTTCTGCCATTGAACCTGCGCCAATAAATCCAATTTTCTCCAAAGAAACTCCTCCTCTTTTAAGCACATTATAAAAAGCCACTCTGCGCCTATAAAAAAGGACGGAATGGCTCTGCGGTACCACGTTAGTTGGAATGACATTTTTAAGCTTTGTCTCTTTATCGCAGAAATGCGGTTAGGTTGTTCGATAATGTGTTTACACTTTTGTGAATTCACCTAAATTTTTATTCATTATGTAGTTGTAGACAGGTACTTGTCAAGCTTTTTCATGAAGAATGTTCTCTGAATTATTTGAATATAATGACAAAAGTTAGACGGCGATATACAATAATAATAGATTATGATATTTCTCAACAATAGGGTGAAAATAGCTTTATTCGAAAATAATAAAGTGGGACTTATCTACGGGTTATTGTCCCCTACCTATCTTCTTATGAATTTTTAGGAGGGGTTTACTGCCGGTTAAGAATGGGATAAATGGGGCGAAGGAAATGAAACAAATCACACAAGGAAACCAAGTATTTAAGTTGGAAATACCAACACCTTTTCCTGTTGGTGATGTGAATGTGTATGTCATTAAGGGAGATTGTTTAACACTAGTTGATGCGGGTCCAAAAACAGAAGAAGCTTGGCTAGCATTTCAACATCAATTGAAAGAAATTGGCTATACCCCTCAGGACATCGAACAAATTGTGGTTACCCATCACCATCCAGATCATGTGGGAATGTTAGATTATTTTAGTGATGAAGTGCCAGTAATTGGTCATTTCTTTAACACACCTTGGTTAAAAAAAGATCAACAATTTATTGTTAGGCATGCGACATTTTTTGAGAAGTTGTTTATTGAATTTGGTGTAGATAAAAAATTCATCCCTTACATAAATCAACTGAAAAACACTTTAGATTTTTCGTGTGAAAGGGACCTTAAATACTTTATAAGAGAAGGAGAGGAAATAAACGGTCTTTTTGGATGGAGAATACTAGAAACACCTGGTCATGCTCAAAGTCATATCGCATTATATGAGGAGAGTACAGGCATATTAATTGGTGGGGATTTACTACTAAAGCATATTTCTCCAAACCCTTTATTAGAGCCTCCAATGACAAAGGATGTTTGTGAACGCCCTAGACCACAGCTACAGTTAAACCAATCGATTTCAAGATTGTTAGATCTACCAATTTCACTTGTATATGCAGGACATGGAGAAAACATTGATGAGGTACATAAGTTGATTGCCTATCGGTTAAAACAGCAATCTGAGCGCGCAGAACTAGTTCGGAGCTTTCTAGCAGTTAAACCATTGACTGCCTTTCAAGCTTGTCAAACTCTGTTCCCAACTATTTATCATAAACAGCTAATCTTAACGATATCAGAAACAGTTGGACAGCTTGACTATTTAGTGGAAATGGAGCAAATTATAGTTGATACTTCATTAGATACTCATAGATATATTGCGAATGAATGTTAGAGGTGACGAATATGAATACACGAATACAAGGATGCTACGTCGCAATAACTGGTGCATCCAGTGGGATAGGTGAAAAGGTTGCGATTGAGTGTGCAAAGCAAGGAGCTCATATTATCCTGCTTGCAAGAAGAAAAGACTTGCTAGCTCAATTAGCTGAACGTATTAAAAATGATTATGGAGTCTCCTGCCATTATTACATACTTGATGTCCAGGACCTTTCTTCTGTTCAGCAAGTATTTACTAAGATTGAACAGGAAGTAGGGCATATTGATATACTTGTCAATAATGCAGGGTTTGGGATCTTTAATGATGTGATTGATGCCTCACTGGAGGAAATGAAAAATATGTTTGAAGTGAACGTTTACGGTTTAGTTGCTAGCACAAAAATGGTGCTGCCAGCAATGATTTCAAGGAAGAAAGGGCATATCATCAATATCGCTTCACAAGCTGGTAAGCTTGCAACCCCTAAATCTAGTCTCTATTCAGCAACTAAGTATGCTGTGTTAGGTTTTACCAACAGCTTGCGGATGGAGGTTAAGGAAAGCAATATTTACGTTACATCCGTAAACCCTGGTCCAATAAAAACAAACTTTTTCACAATTGCCGACAAGCAAGGTGATTATGTGAAAAATGTGGAGCGGTGGATGCTTGATCCCAATAAGGTAGCTCGAATTATCGTAAACTCTATGCTTACGCCAACACGAGAAATCAATTTACCCGGTTGGATGAATGCAGGAAGTACTCTCTACCAAGTGATGCCAAGGTTGTTTGAGCGTATTGCCGGGAAGGTTTTATTTAAGAAATAGTTATATATTAGGCTCGGTGCGGTGGGCATTGGGCCTTTTATACTTTCAAATAGGCTCTTTTCTAAGAGATTGTTGCTTTTAAAACGAAAACTGTTTAAGGTTGATTGGAACGGATTGCGAGACTCCTGCGGGAGCAGCGGGATAGGTGAGACCCCGCAGGCGTTTACGCCGAGGAGGCTCACCGCCCGCCCCGCGGAAAGCGAGCAACTGGAGAGGAAATCAACTACACCGCACTACTTGGTAAATAGCAACAAAGTTTGCGAAAACAGCCTTCAAATGACCGTAGGAAAAACTTAGGCCCTCCCCGCCATAAGAAACTGGGTACCAAGCAATTGACTTTTCACAGATAAGTAAGTTTTCGATACGATTATGTTTAATTGTTCTATCTCGAAAAAAAAGATTACAAACCGTGTGAAAAAAAGTATATTTATAGTAATTAAACACTGTTTTTTATTTTTATTTGCGAGGGAACATGATGAATACAACAACCTTCAATCAATTAATACAATCGACACAATATGAAGAAGCTATTTCAATTTTTTTAGAAGAATATAATCCAATAAAAAAAACAGCAACATTATCTTCATTTCGCAGGTGGATGAATACATTTGCTAACGAGGTTGTCTTAAAGGAGTATCTTAAAGTTATTGATACTGCAATTATGGGGAAATTAGCGACTGTTCTAGTTAAGGCTAATATCAAGCGTTTTAAGACACCCATGATGACCATTTGGTATTGTGAAGAGCTAGTTAGTGAACATAAATTAATAGAAGCTGAACAACGTTTAAAAGAGCTTTTAAAGCTTGAGCTGACAAATGAAGAAGAAGAAAAGCTGTTTTTTGTGTTAGCGGATACCTTGATGAATATGCAACGGTTTTCAGAAGCAAAAACGTATATGGATAAGTGTGTGGAAAAAACGAAAGAACCAATGAATACTCGGTGGGGATACTACTATTTGCAGAAAGGTGATTGGGAACGTGCGATCGAATTTCTCGAACAGGGGAAGCGGGATAAAAGAGATGGTGTGTTTGCCTATTCACTATTAATTCAGCATTATGCCATTTATGGTCAGTATGAAAAAGCACATTCCTTACTTGAAGAAGGATTAACACTGCATCCAAATTACCCGAAGCTTTTAGTTGAAAAGGTACGTCTTTTTTACCAATTGAAGCAATGGCCGCAAATGAGAATAGCGATTGCAGCGATTAATCAGTTGACACCTTACAATGATTATAAAGGTTTATTTGAGGACTATATGGCTGAAAGTTATTATTATGAGCAAGACTTATCTGAGCTGACTCGTTTTTTAGCCGAGCATCCTCATCTTTCGAAGCAATCTTTATTTAAAGAATTTAGTGGAACTATGAATCTCCCTGTGAAAATGCTTACGTATAAACCAGTGGTTCAAAAATACAATTTTTGTGTACCTGCTAGTTTAGAGATGCTATTGAGTCAATTTAATCACTCTATTCATCAAGATGTCATTGCAGATTCCATTTTTTCTGTGTCTGGAACGAAACTTTCTAAAGCAATTGAGTACCTTGAGGAACAAGGCTATGCTTGTCAATTTTTCTACGGAGATGTTGATTGCTTCAATTCCTTATTAGACATGCAGGTTGGCGTTATACTTAATGTGGATTATCCAATGTCATCACATGTTCAGGTGCTTGTTGGCTATGATGATAACTTACGTGTTTTACACGTACAAGATCCTAATTTTAGAGAATATCATCAAATACACTATGCTGACCTTGAGAAGGAATATGGAAATAATCAAGTACTAGCTTTAGCGATTGTTCCAATTGCCGAGCGCAAAAAATTCATATCATTAGATAGACAGCAGCACGAGGTTGTAAGTAAAATGTTAAGTCTTGCTGAATTAGAAGATAATGCTCTTACATCTACAGATGAACAGTTTGTTTATAAAAATCTTGATCAATTACTTGTGGCTGCTTATACGTTAAGATATATACCGAAGCTTGTTAGTCAAGAAATACTAGAGAAGGCTATAGCTACTGTTAGCCAGCAATTAGGAAACAATGAATATAGCAGGCTAATTATTGCCCACGCCTATTGTCAATCAAAACAGCTTGCCCAGGCTCTACTGTATATTGAGAAAGAATTTAGTAAACGTAATAAATCGACCCATTGGTTTTTAAAAGGTAGGATTTATTATGAGCAAAATGAATATTTGTTAGCAATCGAAGCATTTAAGGAAGCATTACAATATGAACCTGAGGATCATATGATTTGGTCATATTTAGCGCTCTCCTTTTCTTATTTAGGTGATAACGAGACGGCTCTCTATCACTCAAAGGTTTCGTTAGATATAAATGAAGAGGATACGTTTGCCCTCGTTAACTATGGTGTCATTTTGCATGACTCTAATGAGTTTGAAGAAGCTCGTGCCATTTTTCATCAACTGTTAAAAACAAATAAGCAGGATGCGTATTTTTGGTATGAACGAGCACGTTGTGATCATGAGCTGGGACGAAGCCATTTTGCGATGAAAGGTTTTCAGGTTGCTATCTTTTTAGAACGAGACGTACTGTTTCCCTATCGAGAATTGGCCAATTTGTATGAGCAAACTGATGAGGATGAAAAACGTGCTGAAAAGGTGCTACTTGATGGCCTCATCTATACAAAAAATGCAACCGTATTGCTTAATGAACTAGGCGATTTATATGAACGAGCCAAGCGTTATGATGAGGCTCGCACCTATCTTTTGCGTGCAACCGATAGTAATTCAAGTGATGTATTTCCCTGGCTCTCGTTAGGTAGCGTATTAAAAGCTGAAGGGAAATATGATGAGCTTTTTGAGTTTATGAAGGAGCGAGAACGAGATTTTGAGAAGAATAGTGAATTTTTAGTTAATGGAGGTCAACTTCTTTGGGACACTGCAACTTTTGTTGAGGATAAGACTGCTTATTTTGAGCTTGCCCTAGATTTTATGGAAAAGGGTATCTTGCATGCTTCCTATCATCTTGATGATTGTATTGAGATGTATGTGGAAGCAATCGCTGATACGGCTTTTTACCGGCGAGGAATTGCGTTTCTTGAAGAGCAATGTACGAGTAGTACGACTGAAAATTCGTTTTATTATTTGTGCTCTATTGGCTGCTTGTATGAGGAAAATGGTCTTTTTCAGAAGGCTAAGCAATTTTTTGAACAAGCCTTAACGATTAAAAAAGATCCTGTTCCGTATTTTCGATTAGGAGAAATTGCGTTAAAGTTTGAAGACTACAATGAGGCAGAAACCTACTATCAAAACGTCCTTACACTTGATCCATCACATGAACAGGCGTTATTAGATCTTGCATCCATTGCCTCTTTCCAGGAGGATAAGGCTAGTGAAAGGAACTATTTACTAAAAGCCTTTTATTCAAATCCTTATGGGGTAAAGGTAGAAGATTTAGTTGGTGTTATTGATCATAAAGCAGACCTTGAAAAGCTTCTTGACTTTCTAAATGGGTTAATGAGGAAACACGATAAAGTGTTTATTCTTGATTCCATTGCGTATGTGTATGGGAAGCTTGGTGATCTTGAAAAAGAGGCAGAATACTTAAATGAAGCGTTATTAACTAGTCCACATCAGCCACAGCTCTTGTATCATCAAGCAAAACTTTGGATGAAACAAGGAAATAATAAGCAAGCTAAGGCTGCTTTATTATTGCTCATTGAAGAGCATGTAGATGACCGTGATCTTTACAAATTATTGGTTGAGGTTGCAGGCAATACGCGCTCTGTTTTAAAGCTAGAAAGTGATTATAATAAGTTAAAGCTTGAAAAGGCTGAAAGAAGTCTTGTTCTTATGTTTACCGCTGCTGCTTATGAAAAAGTGATTTCTCAAGAAGAGAATTCCTCTGAACAGCTAAGTGAACGGAAGGGATTCTTTAAAAGATTAACAAATTTTACGAAGCTTACAGCACATGCCGGGGTTATCATTGGTTTATATGAGACAGCAATTAAATTAGATCGTAAAAATGTTAGGGCTGTGATGTGGCTTGCCGACTTTTACGTTCAAGCTGACCTTTCAAGTGATGCGATAAAGGTGCTAGAGCAGGCGCTTGTTCATAACGAAAATGTTGATATAGCCTATCGTCTTGCGGCTTTATATGTTGAAGAAATGGCAAATGTGAAACCCTCTAAGCAATATCGTTATTTGACTAAGGCGAAAGAATTGCTTGAATTCTGTTTAGCTGAACACCAGGACCCAGAATATATGAATTTACTAGCTTACGTTTTATTAGAAAGAGAGGATCTACTAGAAGCGGAAGTGATGTATCATCGTTGTTTATCGATTGAGCCTACAATTGATAAGGGCTATTATAATCTTGCTAGATTATACCTCCAAATGGAGAAGTTTCCAGACGCTGAGAAAGCGAATAAAGCAGCAATTGAATTAGAACCAAATAATGAAGACAATTACAATCAGCTTAGCTTAATTTTTCATCGTCAAGGACAGGCAGATCAAGCCCTAGCCTCAATTAATAAGGCAATTGAATTAAATCCAGATGATTTGTTCTATCTTTATAACCGTGCTTGTATTCTCGTTGCTCTTGGCAGGATGAAAGAGGCTGCAAAGCAGTTGGAGCTTGTTTTTGCATTAGATAAAGACGGGTATTTTATAGAATTAGCGGAAGCTGATCAGGAAATACTTCCTTTAAAAGGGGCAGGTTACTTTCCTAAGGGTGTGTAAATAACAAAAGGTAAGCACTGAAACTTCGGGTGCTTACCTTTTTGTTTTAAACATTCTACCGTGTACTTCCTGTACTTGGATAATCACTAATGACATCCATATCTAACGCTTTTGTTCTTTATTCCTGATTTGTTAAATACGAGTATACAACATCTTCCACAACCTCGTACCACTCTGTGTCCTTATCTTTTTCGTCTGCAATCTTTTCAATTAGTTGTAAAGAATCATCTTTCGAAAGCGGATCTACATCAAGATCTCGGCCATATTGTAAAAAACTATTCTTGAGCATTTTTAATAAAAATTTGTTCTCCATTTTACACCTCGCTATTGCTAGTATACATTTTTCCTTGCCTTTTTTCGACGAAATTTCCACTCCTCATGGTGAAAACTTCCATTGAAATCGAACGTATATTCGCTTAAGATAAAGAATATAATAAATACGAACATACATTCCGTTTGGAGGAAGCGGTCATGATTGAAAACTACGGTCAATTGCCAAAACGAAAAATCCTTTGTATTGATATGAAAAGCTTTTATGCAAGCTGTGCTGCCGTTTTACTTGGTTTAGATCCCCTGACATGTTATTTGGTCGTTGTTGGTGATACCGAGCGCCAAGGGAGTATTGTACTGGCAGCTTCTCCACAAATGAAAAAGGAATTTGGCATTAAAACGGGGGCGAGATTGTTTGAAGTTCCAAAGGACCCGCGGATTAAAATTGTTAATCCGAAGATGGGTACCTATATTCGGATGTCAACAGAAATAACAAAATTACTTCATCGCTATGTGCCAAAGGAGGCAATTCATACCTATAGTGTGGACGAAAGCTTTATTGAAGTGGATGGGGTAGAGCATATTTGGGGTGATGCCCAAACGATTGCCGATAAAATTCGTGATGACATGAAGTGTGAGTTTGGTCTCCCTAGTGCAATTGGCATTGGACCTAACATGCTTCTTTCAAAAGTATGCTTAGACATCGATGCGAAAAAAACAGGTATAGCAGAGTGGACGTATGATGATGTAAAGGAAAAGCTGTGGAAGATTGAGCCGTTAAGCAAAATGTGGGGGATCGGTTCAAAAGTGCAAAAAACATTAAATCGGATGGGGATTTTCAATGTCGGACAGCTAGCCAATTACCCACTTGAGCTTCTCGAGAAAAAATTTGGAGTTATGGGTAATCAACTATACTATCACGCATGGGGAGTGGATTTATCAGCAGTCGGAGCACCGATTATGCAGGGGCAAATTAGCTTTGGGAAAAGTCAGATTTTGCTTCGTGATTACCCAGATCCCGAGGAAGTTAAGCATGTCATTTTAGAAATAAGTGAGGAAGTTGCCCGCAGAGCACGGCAGCACAATAAGGTCGGAAGAACGATTAGTCTTGGAATTGGCTACAGCCGTGATGAATTTGGCGGTGGTTTTCATCGATCTAAAACAATTGATCAGCCGACAAATATTACAATGGACATTTATGAAACATGTTTACAGCTATTTGACAAGTTTTACGCGAATAAAACTGTACGGCAAATATCGATTACATTATCAAATATGGAAGACGATTACGTGATGCAGCTCGACTTGTTTCGCCAAAATCGATCTAAGCAGCGAACACTTGGCTATGTAATGGATTCAATTCGCCATAAATATGGTTCAGATGCAATTTTACGTGCTGTGTCGTACACTCCAGCCGGAACAGCGAAGCATCGTGCCAAACTTGTAGGCGGACATAAAGCATAACAAGCCCATTTCAAAATGGAAAAGCTACGGTTCACTCCAATGAAGAATAGTGTATAAGGACTTTATTTTGGTGTTTAGCTCGAGCGCCTAGCCCCTCGAGGTCATAAGCCACAAGTGAATTGAAGACAAAGAACGTCTTCTATTCACTTGCGTCTTATTGCCCGAGGCTGAACAAGGCGCTTGCGCTTTTCTAAGGAGGACGTAGCGTGGCAGTTAAACAACAGCAATGTTTAACATATGTTGCTTTAGGAGATTCTCTAACGGTTGGAGTAGGTGCATCATTTTTAGCACCAGGTTTTGTGGCACGTTATGTCAGGCTGACAGAAAAAGAGCTAAACAAGCATGTAGTGGCTGATATATATGCAGAATCTGGCATCGAGACAGGCGAAGTACTTACGATTGTAGAACGTCCAGATCTACACGAGAAAATTAAGCGTGCCAACATCATCACTATTTCCGCTGGAGGAAACGATTTAATAAATGCAAGTAAGGATCTTGCAGAAACAGGCGATATAACGGAGCTTACTCAATCAGTAAAAGAATGCCATAGCAATATGGTGAAAATCATGCGCACGATACATGAACTGAAAAAAGAATGTGGTGTGCCTTATAGGATTTACCTTCTCAATCTTTATAACCCGCTACCGCAAATTCCGCTTGCAGATAAATGGGTACGGTTATTTAATCGCCATTTAAATAGCCTTGGTAATGGCTCAACAATTTTCGTCGCTGATATTTACACTGTCTTTAAAGGGAGACAGGATGAGCTGTTGTCAAGACGAGATAATATTCATCCAAATGACCTTGGATATCAAGAGATCGCATATACATTATTTCACTTAGGCTATCCGAATGAATTTCAAAGTAGATAATTGTTGAGGAGGGTGAATGACATAATACGGGACAGAGGAAATATAAAATGGACATCAATGATGCTACCTGAACATGTAAAGCTACTAAGAGATTGGTCAGAGGCTGATTCCTATCAAGAAAAGCCTGAACTTGATGAACAACAGCTTGAACAATTTAATGAAACAATTTGCCTAGCAATGGAAGAGCACGCTGAGCTAGTTTTCACATATTATCAAGATCATTTTCATCACACTTGCACGGGCTATGTCCATTATATCGATCCAATTCAACATACGCTTCAAATTGTCGATGAACAAAGTGGACACCGCCAAAAGCTATCACTTGAAGCGATTGTTGATGTGAAGCAAAAATAAGCAGAAAAAACGAGTAGAAGGATGAAACAAACAATCTCATCCTCCTAACGTTCTTAATTATTCACCTAAGACTTTTTCGGCACGAACACAAGAATCAAAATTCCCCTTATGAGACGCATCGCAAAATGGCATTTTCGATGAACGACCACAGCGACATAAGGAAAAAACTTCTTTTGTCGTAAATTTGTTTCCTTCAACATCAATCAGTTCTACTTCTCCTGATATCCGCAAAGGACCATTATCCATTACTTTAATTTGTACGTTAGACACTTCTAACACCATCCTAATATATACTCTTCTAATCTATTATTCCCTCTGAACAACAAATTATACAATAAAAACTATGATTGTATTTAAAGATAGAGAAACTATAGATTTATCCCTCTTTTAAACATGCATAGAAATATTTACTAAAGAGGATAATATAGTTGAAAGTCGGTGATACATGATGGGTCCAATTAAATTTCCGCTAGTGGTGTTTATGATAATGCTTTCGATTGGACTATTTGCACACGTACAAACGATCCCTGCATTATTATCAATATCTGGTCGTGATTCATGGCTAGCTATTATTGCAACAGTAGTGCCCGTGATTCTATGGATATTTTTTTTAGGAAAGCTAGTTAAGCTCTCTGCAATAATAAGTGTTTCCGAATGGAAGGAAAACTTATCTCCACTGCGCTATTATTTGCTTGTAGGGCCGTTTGTTTTATATTTGCTTTTATCAGCTTATGTGACAAGCAAAGATATTACAATATGGAGTCATATATCATACATACCAGATATTAGTTATACAGTCATTGTGATTGCCTTTTTATTTATATGCTTTATTGGAACACAGTCAGGAACCCAATCTTTAGCAATCTTAAGTGGAGTTTTATTACCGTTGGTAGTAGCACTAGGGATATTTGTAATGACAGCAAATATAAAAAATAAAAACTATGAATTACTTTTTCCCATGCTAGAAGATGGATATATGCCAATTCTTAATGGATTTATCTACACAATGCTCCCGTTAGTAGAACTATTCATTCTTTTAATATTCCCCCATGTTGACAAACAATCAATTACGATTAAAAAACTATTTCTCATAGGAGGAATGATTTTAGGTTTGATGCTTGGACCAACGATGGGTGCAATTACTGAATTTGGCCCTATCCAAGCATCACAATATCGATATCCAGCATTTGAACAGTGGCGAATATTAACAATAGGAAATTACTTTTCCCATGTAGACTTTTTCGCCATTTATCAATGGTTAGCAGGAGGAGTTTTAAGAACAAGTTTATATGTTTTATTAGCAAGCCACTTACTTACAAGAAAAAAGCAGAAAAAGTATACAGTTTTTTTTAGTTATAGTGTACTAATAATCGGATGTTTATATCGAATAGATCAACAGACGTTTTATGAACTTGTTTATACAATTTTCATGCCAATCTCATTACTAGTTTTAACAATTCAATTAACAATTTTATTTATTTTTCTTACCATTCAAAATCATAAAAAAAAGCTAGAGGAGGTGAAATAGAATGGATAAAAATAACATTGATTATAGCCCAGATGGAATAAAGAATCTGTTTTATTCGTCTTCAGATATCGTAATTAAAACAAAATTTAAAGGAGAACAAGACGAGAAATCGCTTTTGATGGTTTATTGTGATCCAATAGTTGATAAGACTATGCTTAATCAAGTCGTTTTACCACCGATCAATCAACAAAGATCAGTTGGGGAATTTCTTGGCTCACTAAAAAATACGATACAAATAAGCTCATTAGAAAAGGAGAAAATAACAAAAGAAGACATATGCGATCCTATCTTTTCAGGACAGCTAATGATGACAACGAAGGAAAGTGATCATGTCTATTTTTATGACATCAGTAAAATACCATCCAGAACACCTGATGAATCAATTACAGAAGTATCAGTGAGAGGACCAAAGGATGGATTTGTGGAGGATATAAGTACAAATCTTGGTTTAGTTAGAAAGCGTTTGAAAACAGCTTCTTTTGTTGTAGAGGAATATACAATAGGCACACGGTCCCAAACGAAGGTAGCACTACTTTATATAACAGATATTATAAATTCCGAATTATTAAAGAAAATTAAAGGGAAATTAGCACAGATAGAAATTGATATTATTACAGGGAGTTCGCAAATGGAAGAATTAATTGCAGAAAAGCAATTTCTATCCTTATTTCCATTAGTGAACTATACAGGAAGAGCAGATTTTGTCGTTGAATCGTTAAATCAAGGTAGGTTTTCAATCATTGTAGATGGAGCACCAACAGCATTACTAGCTCCCGCGAACTTAGGATATTTAATAAAGACCTCAGAAGATGAACACACAAGCTTCTTTTATGCTTCTGTTGAAAGGCTTCTACGTTTATTTGGACTATTTATGACAGTTTTTTTACCTGGTTTATATACTGCTTTAACAACTCATAATGTTGGCGAATTACCACTCCCTTTATTAGCGACTATTTCAATTTCAAGAATAGGGCTACCATTTACAGCCTTTATTGAAGTGTTAATTATGCTAATTATGTTTGAATTATTTCGAGAGGCTGGCGCACGACTCCCTAAAGCTGTAGGACAAACAGTTGCTGTTTTAGGTGGATTGATCATTGGCGATGCAGCGATAAGAGGTGGCATTACATCTCCAACTATGCTTGTTGTAATAGGAGTTACAGCTATTGCAAGCTTTACTCTTGTCAATCAATCACTTGCAGGAAATATTTTCATTATACGATTATATGTTGTCATCCTAAGTTTTTTTATGGGGATATTTGGATTTATCATTAGCTTTATTTCTATTATTATGTATCTAGCTAATTTAAGATCATTCGGTTTTCCATATTTATCATTTTATACTAATATGACGTGGAAGGATTTCTTGTCAATATTTATCAAATTACCTGAATTAATAAAAGATAAGCGGGGTTCAGAATTGAAGCAAAAGGATTCATCAAGACTAGGTGAAGCTGAATGAGTTGGAGGAAGATTTGGATTTTAACAATAATGTTCATTCTTTTATCAGGATGTGGAAGGGTAAAAGAAATTCATAACCAAGCATATGCAGTTGGAATGGGAATTGACTATGTGGATAATGAGTACCATGTTGTCATTCAATTTCTGGATTTTAGTAATGTTGCAAAAACAGATCAAGGGAAAAGTTCAGATCAAGTACCTGTGTGGATAACAAAGGGGAAAGGAAAAACAATTGAAACAGCGTTATCAGGTATCTATCAAACAATTCAAATGAGAGTGAATTTTGAACAGTTAAATTTAATTATTTTTGGAGAAGGGTTGATCACATCTAAACAGCTTTATGAGGCATTCCAATCATTAACTTCTAACTTTACTGTTCGTTTAACAGCATGGACATATGGGACACAAGAGAAATTTGATGACATCTTTACATCTTCGGTGATATTTGATTATCCATTTTCTTATTCGAGATTGAACCAGCCTAATGAAGGAAATCAACAGAGTTCAACGATTCCAGCAATAACATTACGAGATTTTGTATGGAGATTAAATGAAAAAACAATAACGACCATCGTCCCATCAGTCTCACTTAACGAACAACATATATTTAAAGAGAGTAAGCCAATAAAAGCTGCGGTTATCAATGGTGCATACATATTAAACGATAAAACGTATAAAGGCTGGTTATCCACCTCAGATCTACGTGGCTTTATTTGGACAAATGATGAGTCAATAAGATCAATTACAACGATTAAAGAAGACAAGGATCATCTTGTAGAAGTTGAATTAATAGAACCAGAAATAAAATTGAAAAAGAAAAAGGATGAATTGAGCTATAACATTAATGTAAATTTAAGAGCAATGATAAGAGAAAGTTTAGATAGTGATATGGCACAAGAAAAGATAAAAAAGAAAGTGGAAGTTAAAGTCAAAGAAGAAGTGAAAAAAGCGTTCAATGCAGGGAAAGAACTAGGTGCTGATATTTTTCAGTTAGAGGACAATTTGTATCGGTACTATAATAATGAATGGCTGAACAACAAACATGAAAATCCAATTGAGTTGGCAAATATAAAGGTAAATGTGATACCGCTATATAGTATTGATAAATTTAAAAGTAAAAAGCAAGATGCAAATACAAAAAGAGAAAATTAAATATAATTACTAATTGTTATTTTGCATCGCTAGTTCATGCATGAAATAAAAGGGTGTGATAAACTATGCATATAGAATATTGAGAAGGAGAATATCATGCAGCTAACATTTACAAAAGAGGCAATTGAGCAATTAACACCTAAACTTCGAGAAAATAAAAATAGAGTGTTGAAATTAAAATATGATACAGAAGGCTGCGGATGTGTGATGAGTGGTGTCACTGCATTATGGCTAGTAAAAGAGCAGGATGCAGATGACATAAAGTTAGAAACAAATGAAGTACCGTTATTTGTTGAAAAGACAAAAATGGTATTTTTAGATGAAGAGCTCACAATATCCTATAACAAAACAGCAAATTGCTATATGCTAAAAAGCCCTTCACAAATATTAAATCCACGCATGAGCTTACTTGTAAAGTGAGGGGAAATAGGTGAAGAATCGGTTAAAATCAATAAAAAATGTTGCATTAAATAAAACGTGGGTATCTTTTTTAAATGATAACCACCCATATAGTCTGCTTCACTGGTCAATCGGAGGATCTCATGACGATACGAAGGACGTATGGTTACTTCAGGATGAAATGACGTTTGAAGCACAGGAATTTCCGACTATAGATGAAGCAATTCAATGGATGGAGCAAAATATGGAGCATATCTCTGATGTGCTAGGATGAAAACAGGCTACCATGTGATTAATGTGGTAGCCTTAATAAGTTCTCAATAACCGAGCGCTTACGCTTTTGTTCTTATCTAGGAAATTATAAAATTCTTGTACTGTGGATAAGCGCTTGGCATCCAGCTCCAGCGCCTAGCCCCTCTTGGGTCTACAGCCACTTAAGAATTGAAGGCAAAGAACACCTTCTATTCTTAAGCGTCTTATGCTTGTCGGGGCTGTTCAAGGCGCTTACGCTTTTGTTCTTATAAACCAATCTCAGCAAAAAACTCATCAATAACTTTAGAATATTCCTCGCGATTTTCTGCATAAGACATCGCATGTGAGCCTTTTTCAGCAATATAGAGCTTTTTGAGTCCTGTCTTTTTTTCGTAAAGTTGTTTAGTCATTTCAGCTGGTATGTAATCATCTTCTTTACTATGAATCAATAAAACTGGACGTTTTATATTTGCTATTGCATTAAGTGGTGAAACACCTTTAATAGAGTAGCGATCACGGAGCTGAACAAAAGGCTTTGCAATCGGCATAATCAAGAGGCTTGGTACTTTGAACTCAACTTTAAGCCTGTAGAGCAGCTGTGCTTCAAGCTCTGAGAAAGGGCAGTCGGCAATATAAAAATCTGCACCATCTTCAACCATACCAGCATAAAGCAAAGTTGTAACTGCACCCATTGATTCACCATGTATTCCTAATACAATTGAATCCCCAATTTCTTTCTTTACCCATTGAACAACAGATTGGAGATCAAATTTCTCATAATGACCATAACTTGTTGTTTTTCCACCACTTTCACCATGCCTACGGTGGTCATAGATCAAAACATTCCAGCCCTTTTGCATAAATAAATTCATATACTTAACCGAATTAAGGCGATTTACTGTAACTCCGTGACAAATAATGATGTAACGGTTCGTATTGTGCGGTTCAATAAGCGTGCCTTTTATCGAGTAGCCAAACTGAGATGGAATTGAGAAATTTTTCTTCTCAAGAGCATCAAAATCCTTTTGGTTATAAAGTCCATATTTAGTATCTCGATTAATAATTTCTTCATCTGTTTTCTTTTTGATATACATCATTTTATTTGTAAAGAAAAATCCGATGATAAAAATATACGAAAGGATAATAAGCAATCCAATAAAGATTTTTTTCATAAAGCTGACTCCTTAACAAATTTAACTTCATTCTTATTTTACATGAACCGCTACCACACTTCCAATGTTTACTAAAATGCATTTAAATAAAAGGCCGCTGCTAAACTTGGTTGTTGATTTCCGCTACATGCGTTCGCTTTCCGCGGACGGTCCTAGAGCTTCCCGCAGGAGTCTCACATATCTGTTCTAATCAACAAAGCACCAAAATAGTCAAATGAAAAAGACAAGCGCTAAGCCTGTCCATTTAATCATTGCACTGAATTCTGTCTTTTTGTAGGATGGATCGCTTTTGCTACTTCTTCAGCAGCCATCATCTTTTTAGAAGTATCAGCATTTGGTTTGCCTTTTTGTCCTCGTTGCTTAGCCATGTTTAATCGCTCCTTTCTATCAAATAAAATATGTGTTTAGAGAACAAATTATACAAATATCGAAACAGCCAAGCAGTATGTGCGTATTCATATATAGGGATGTGTTTAGATGAAAGCCTTTCTCTTAGGATTATTACTTGCTTGCTTAATAGGACTAATTGGTTTTGTGACGAATGATAAAACGATTATTACCATGCTATCTGGGAGTGTTGGTTTAGTTTCCTTTTTAGCATCAGGATTGTATGTAGGAGTTTTTGTAAGTAGTGATCGCATAAGAATACAATACCAAAATGAAACAAAGGAAGAACGAATAAAGAGAGTGAACACAGCTGCGATGTTCTTTTTACTTGGGTTACCCAATTTCATTCTTGGGATTTATACAATTGCAATGTAATGATTTTCCTTAAGTAAATATCTTTTCAAGTATAAAAAACTTTTTTATACTTTGAAGTAGAGATAATCCAAGCTCTATTTGCTTCATTCGAATTACCCTGAGCGTTTATAGTGACACTGAAAAAGGATGTAGGAGGCAACTGGATGAAAAAGCAAAACAAGAAAAAGGATGATCAAACAGTATCAGTTTCAGATCATTTAAATAGTAATGTATTAGAGAAATTGAAAGCAGTGAAAAAAGGATTAACACAGGAACAAGAGGAAAGACAAGCAGCGCTTGAACGCCAAAAACTAGAAGAACGAAAACAAAGAGAAAAAAATAAAAGCTTTGAAGAACTGTTAGACGAGAGTTCCTTATCATGGAAGAATTTTAAATAATCATAGTGAGACAAGAAAACGGGACCTAATCGGCCCCGTTTTTTAACGGTGTTGTTCGTATATATCTAGTTTTGTTAGTTGTTGCAACTTTTCATATGTTTGGGAAGTTAGTGGATCACCTGATCCCGCGGCAGCATTTTCAATTAATTGCTGTATCTTGCTTGCCCCAGGAATTACTGTGCCTATGACATCCTGATAAAGGCAATATTGCAAGGCAAGCTCTGTCATAGTATGGTTGGTGTCTACATTCTCAAGTTCTACGATTTGTTTTTCAAGCTCTTCCTTTGAGTAAGAAAGATACCCTTGGTCTAGGAGCTTTAATGATAGAGGTTTTTCGGTTAAAAGACCTTTAGCAAGTGGTCCACGTGCAATTACACTCACACCATTTTCTTTCATGAGCGAAAACCATTCCTCAGGACGTCGATCTAATAGGCTGTATTGCATCATAATTGAGATAATACTTGATGTTTTTAGATATTCCTCAATCACATTCGGTCGAATTGAAGAAATACCATAATAACGAATAACACCTTCTTGTTTTAATTCTTCAAAAGCTTCTATCGTTTCATCAATATTATCTTCAATTGTACCTCCATGTAGCTGATAAAGGTCGATATAATCAGTTTGCAAACGAAGTAAGCTCTGTTTTACAGCTTCTTTTATGTATGCCTTAGAAGGATCCCAGCTCCAGCCAGTTTTGTCATCCCTCCAACGATTTCCTACTTTTGTTGCTAAAATGATGTCGTTTCGGCGATGTTTAATGGCTTTGCCGACAAGTTCTTCATTTCGTCCAAAATCATATAAATCCGCTGTATCAAAGTAATTAATACCTTGTTCTATTGCTGCATCAATAAGCGAGAGAGCATGCTTTTCTTCAGTTCCAAGTGACATACAGCCAAGTCCTACTTCACTTATATATAATTCTGATTGGCCAAGTTGTCTTTTTCGCATTTTATCACTCCTTGTTCAAAAGTCATCTTAAATTCGAGGGTAGTATAAAGAATGCGAAAAAGCAACTCAAAACACTTAGTCTATTTTTTTGAATTAAACCTGAATGTTTCGCGTGTTTTTTCATCACGAATCCATTCATTTACAGTTGTATACGTACGACCGTACTCCTTCAATTTTGTACGAATCTCCCACGCTTTCCCAACAAGAACAATTCCTTTGTCCAGCAGATAGATTTTCACGTTCTTTAGAACCATTCCTTTCCAATAGCTCTGTTAAAGCTCACTGTTGATTTTGGCACTTTGTTGATTGGAGTGGAAAGCGAACGCCTGCAGCGGAAATCAACAACCAAGTTTAACAGAGCCTTTCAATTAAGATATGATAGAATGTATGAAGGAAGAAATGCTTATAGAACAGGAGCTGATCGAATGGATCATTTAAAAGAAACGACACTCTCTTCAAAGGAAATATTCAAGGGGAGAATTATTGATTTATATGTAGAAGAAGTTGAACTACCAAATGGTAAAACAAGTACTCGCGAAATTGTAAAGCATCCAGGGGCAGTAGCTGTTATAGCAGTAACTCCTGAAAATAAAATATTAATGGTTGAGCAATTTCGTAAGCCACTTGGACGAACATTAGTTGAGATTCCAGCAGGAAAGCTAGAAAAAGGAGAACAACCAGAATCCACAGCTAAAAGAGAGTTAGAGGAAGAAACTGGCTATACATGTGGTTCTCTACAACCATTAATCTCATTTTATACCTCACCTGGTTTTGCAGATGAACTTGTTCATTTATTTATTGCAGAGAATTTGGAAAAGCTAACAGTAGCTGCAGAATTAGATGAAGATGAATTTTTAGATGTGATGGAAGTGACATTAGAGGAAGCGGAGGCAATGATTCAAAATAAACGAATATACGATGCGAAAACTGCCTTTGCCGTTCAATACTTGCAACTTAAACAAGCGTTAAAAGGATAGGAAGCTAAATTGCAGCATAGGCCAGATCTAACATGTATCAAAGAACTCATTTAGTAGTTAATCTAGTAGTAAAATATAGTTTATCCTTCGTATTAAAGTGGCGTAAACACACTACAGGGGGTTCGTTAACATCTTGAATCATTATTTTGCTGATTTACATATTCATATCGGTCAAACAACTTCTGGAAAGCCAGTTAAAATTACAGCCTCACGAACGCTCACCTTAGAAAATATATTAATCGAAGCAAGTGAGCATAAAGGAATCGATATTGTAGGAATCATTGACTGTCATGTACCTGAAGTATTACTGACGCTTACTAAGCTCGTTGAAAATGAAGATTG
This sequence comes from Metabacillus bambusae, assembly GCF_017497975.1. Taxonomy (GTDB): domain Bacteria; phylum Bacillota; class Bacilli; order Bacillales; family Bacillaceae; genus Metabacillus; species Metabacillus bambusae. The sequence goes on from NZ_JAGDEL010000025.1 coordinate 69,647, forward strand.
TATAGAGCTAGAAAACGGTGGCATTCGCTTTAACAATACAACCTTAATTCTCGGTAGTGAGCTAGAAATTTATGACGATGCTTGCAAAGGTCCAATCCACGTATTGGCTTTTATGCCATCACTTGAAAAAATGAAGGAGTTTTCTACATGGCTTTCTTCACGATTAACAAATATTACGCTAAGTTCACAAAGAATTTATGAAGAGGGAAAAACATTACAAAAGGTTGTTAAAAGCCTAGGTGGGTTATTTATTCCTGCTCATATTTTTACACCTCACAAAAGCTTATATGGAAGTGGGGTAACGCATTCCTTGAAAGAGGTTTTTGATGGTAGCCTAATTGATGCGGTTGAACTTGGATTAAGCTCTGATACCACTATGGCGGACCAATTAGCTGAGCTACATAATTATACGTACTTAACCAATTCAGATGCTCATTCATTGCCGAAAATTGGACGGGAATATCAAAAGCTAATTTTGCAAGAACCAAGCTTTTTAGAATTGAAAAAAGCACTAGCTATGGAGGATGGTAGAAGTGTCGAAGCTAATTATGGTTTAAATCCATATTTGGGAAAATATTATGAAACAACATGTGAAAAATGTGATAAAAAGCCGGAAGCAGATCAAGTAAAATGTGAAAACTGTGGTAGTACTCGTTTTGTAAAAGGTGTATCAAACCGGCTCAAAGAACTAGCAAGTGCAATAGAAAATGCCAAAAGTCGTCCTCCATATATTCATCAAGTACCACTTCAATTTATTCCAGGTATTGGTCCGAAAACATTAGAAAAATTGAAGGACATGTTCGGAACAGAGATGAACATACTACATGAGGTACCTAAGCATGAACTTCAGAAGGTAGTACCAGAAAAAATTGTTGAGTATATAGTGGCTGGAAGAGAAGGTCGTCTTAAAGTGACATCTGGCGGTGGCGGAACGTATGGAAAGGTAAAGGGAATTTAGTGAAGATGGGGGAAGTGTACTTATCTGTAGCTCCCCCTCTTAGTTCATTTCCTCTGTATAATTTTAGCGAACACAGATGTATCTCTCAAAGATTTGCCATCTGCTGACAGAGCGTCATGATGAAACGTACCCTCTAATGTAAATCCTAATTTTTCTGGTATATTTCGACTTTTACCATTATTTGAATCACATCTAATTTCAATTCGTTTAGCAGCAAGTTCTGTTTCGGCGAAATATATCAATCCTTGGACAGCTTCTGTCATGAACCCTTTACCACTGAATCTTGAATCGATCCAATAACCAATTTCAAAGCTGCGTACCTCCCAATTTATTCTATGTAGACCAGTACTTCCGATAAACTGACCAGTAAATCGTTCAAAAATAAGAAAGCGTAAATCTTCTCGTAAAATAAATTTAGCGATTGCTTCTCTAGTATTTGTTTCGGTATCCTCAAGAGTTGGAGCTTGTTGTGCAAAAGGCAGCCATTGTTTTAACTCGTTAATCGAAGCAAGTATTGCCGAATTCACGGCTTTGCCATCACCAAACTTAGGGGCTCGAAGGAGTAAGTGTTTAGTTGTGAATTCAGAAGGGAAATCTAGTAAAATAGGGTTCATTTCAACACATCCTCTTCAACTTTTTTAAAAGTATATAATAGAAAACTAGAAAAGAAAACCAACTTTTTGAGTCATAGAATAGTGATCCTCTCATATACTCTAGTAAGTGAATGACGGGAGGAAATAATATGCGTAGACAACTGCCAATTAGTGCAATGATAAAGAAGCATCTTAAAGAGCATTCTTCAATATATCTGTTTGTGTTTGTATTGTTTCTAATGGGAGTTATTTTTGGAGCGATTATTGTAAACAGTATGAACTTAAGTCAAAAAGAAGACTTATACTACTATTTAAACCGATTTTTCGGACAAGTTGCTGAAGGGAAAGTAGCAAGTTCTACAGATATGTTCCAACAAAGCTTTTTTCATAACTTAAAATACTTAGGCTTAATGTGGATCTTAGGTATTTCAATCATTGGACTACCAGTCATATTAGTTATGCTTTTTATAAAAGGTATGGTCGTTGGTTTTACAGTCGGATTTTTAGTGAATCAATTAGGATTAAAGGGCTTTTTACTCTCATTTGTCACAGTACTACCGCAAAATGTGCTGCTTATCCCAGCCTTTATCATTATGTGTTCCGTTGCGATTGCCTTTACGTTAAAGATCATCAGACAGCTATTCGTAAAGAAAACAAGTAATTTAGAGGCACCATTCTCTTTATTTATGAGGTATGTAACTGTGTTTTTATTTATTGGGGTTCTTGCTATAGTAGCATCAGGGTTTGAAGCTTACGCATCACCATTTTTAATGAAGAATGTAGTAGAGTTTGTAAGTAAATAATAATTATTATTAATTAATATAGATTATGTTTATTAGATTGTAATGATTTTAGTTGGACACTTTCCTTCCAAATGATATATAATAGTTTTGGGAACGCGGCGAGGGAGGAAAAGTAGTTATGGAAAACCGCATTGATCGGATCAAGAAGCAGCTGCACTCTGCTAGCTATAAGCTAACACCGCAGCGTGAAGCAACTGTTCGGGTATTACTAGAAAATGAAGAAGATCACTTAAGTGCTGAAGATGTGTACCTTCTCGTAAAAGAAAAAGCACCCGAAATTGGACTAGCGACAGTATATCGTACTTTGGAATTATTAACTGAATTAAAAGTTGTCGATAAAATAAACTTTGGTGATGGTGTATCTAGATACGATCTTCGTAAAGAAGGGGCAGCTCATTTTCACCACCATTTAGTATGTATTGAATGTGGTTCTGTAGCTGAAATCGAAGAAGATTTACTAGAAGATGTTGAAGAAATCGTTGAAAGTAAATGGAATTTTAAAATAAAAGATCACCGCCTAACATTTCACGGAATATGTGTGAAATGTCAGGAAAAAGAGCAAAACGAACAACAAGAACCTAATAATGATGAGTAAGAGAGTCTAACATACTTAGTTAGGCTTTTTTTGTTGCTCAAAACTATAGATGCACTATACTTTGGATAATTGCTTCTGTCCCCAGCAATAGCTCAATATTTAGTACGTGGAATTATCTCCTAATAAAAGATATGCAAAAAAATAAATTGGTTGAAAAATGATGTATAAAGTTTGTCCTTTTTGGCATATCTTCTAATAATCATAATAAAAACTCCTCGTTAACGTATGATCCTTCAAAATCTAATAAACTAAAAGCAATTTATTGAAAATCTTCGTTTTAGGCGGAGTAAATCACCGAAAAGAGTTGGAGGTTCATTATGATTCGCTGGTTAAAGACGGCTAGAGATATGTTAAAGGTATTTATTTTATTTACTGGATTTACGATTTTATTCTATTATGCTATCATTTGGGTGAACTTAGAGTATCAGGAATTACATCGATATGATCAGCCAGAAGGAGCTGCCTTAAAAGTAACAAACATGGTAAACAATGAAGAAGAAAGCTGGTTTAACAGATTAATGTTCTTTATTGACAATGGGGAGTAGACGATTTTGAAGGATCAAATAAAAGATTTTATCCACTATTTAATAGTAGAACGAGGTTTATCCAATAACACGATCGTATCTTATGAAAGAGATTTAAAAAGTTATCAAAAGCATTTAACAGAGAATCAACAACTTAAAACATTTAATGATGTCACTCGTCTTCATATTATTCAATTTTTAAAATCCTTAAAAGAAGCTGGGAAATCAAGTAAAACGATTGCGAGACATACTGCATCCATACGCTCGCTTCATCAATTTTTGTTAAGAGAAAAGCAAGCAGACCAGGATCCATCTGTCTTAATTGAGTCTCCACAATTAGAACGAAGCTTACCTAAAATCCTTTCATTGCAAGAGGTGGAAATGTTGCTTGATACACCAAAGCTTACAACTCCGTTTGGCTATCGAGATAAAGCTATGCTTGAGCTTTTATATGCAACAGGCATTCGTGTGAGCGAAATGATAAACTTAAACTTAACGGATGTTCATTTAACAATGGGATTTATCCGGTGCTATGGAAAAGGGAATAAGGAACGAATTGTTCCAATTGGACGAACAGCAACCGAGGTCATTACCAATTATATTGAAAAGGGAAGACCAAGATTATTAAATGCAAAGCAGCCAACTGAAGCTCTCTTCGTCAATCATCATGGAAAACGGATTACTAGGCAAGGTTTTTGGAAAAATCTTAAGAAAATAGCACTAGAAGCGAATGTGAATAAAGAGCTCACACCACATACATTACGACATTCCTTTGCAACACATTTACTTGAGAACGGTGCAGATTTAAGAGCTGTTCAAGAAATGCTCGGGCATGCAGATATTTCAACAACCCAAATTTATACACATGTAACAAAAGCTAGATTAAAGGATGTTTATAATCAATTTCATCCTAGAGCTTAACTAGGCATCACACATTTGTGGAGATGCTTTTTTAATGTTTACCAGGAAAAATAATATTACTTTTAAAAAATAGAAAATTGAATTTGCTTCTTAAGAGTTGTCAATGATCATGTAAGGGGTTTATAATAAAGATACGGTTTAGTTGTCAGACTTCCGACAAGTTCTCATTTTCGAATTGAATATAGTGTTATTTGGAACAGTAAGATGAGAGAGTATGAAGAAGGAGGATTTGCATGGCAAATTATACATATAAACGGATTTTTTTAATTGTGATGGATTCAGTGGGCATTGGAGAAGCCCCAGATGCAGACAAGTTTAACGACCTTGGCTCAGACACGCTTGGACACATAGCTGAACATATGGGTGGGCTAAATATGCCGAATATGGCTAAGCTAGGCTTAAGTAATATTCGCGAAATTAACGGAATCCCAAAGCAAGAACAGCCACTGGCTTTTTATACAAAAATGCAGGAAGCATCGAATGGCAAAGATACAATGACCGGGCATTGGGAGATTATGGGGCTCAATATTAAGCAACCCTTCAGAGTCTTTCCAGATGGTTTCCCACCAGATCTTATCAACGAATTAGAAGAAAAAACAGGGCGCAAAATTATTGGTAATAAGCCTGCATCAGGTACGGAAATATTAGATGAATTAGGCGAAGAGCATATGAAAACAGGGGCATTAATTGTGTATACATCTGCAGACTCAGTATTGCAAATTGCTGCACATGAGGAAATTGTTCCACTAGATGAGCTATATAAAATATGTGAACTAGCACGTGAAATGACATTAGATGAAAAATATATGGTAGGACGTATCATTGCTCGTCCATTCTTAGGTAAGTCTGGGAAATTCACACGAACAGCTAATCGTCATGACTATGCCTTAAAACCTTTTGATCGTACAGTCATGAATGAGCTAAAAGATAGTGGATATGATGTATTGTCAATCGGGAAAATTTCCGACATTTATGATGGTGAAGGAATCACAAAATCATTACGAACAAAATCCAATATGGATGGCATGGATAAGCTAAATGATACTGTTGGCATTGATTTTACAGGTATTAGTTTTGTAAACTTAGTAGATTTTGATGCATTATATGGGCACCGTCGTGATCCATCTGGATACGGAAAAGCTCTTGAAGAATTTGATGTAAGATTAACAGAAGTGCTTGAAAAGTTAACGGAACAAGATCTTTTAATTATCACGGCAGACCATGGCAATGATCCTATTCACCACGGAACAGACCATACAAGAGAATATGTTCCATTACTCGTCTATAGTCCGAGTTTAAAAACAGGTAAAGAGCTACAGATAAGAGAGACGTTTGCTGATATTGGTGCAACCATTGCTGATAATTTTGAAGTGAAAATGCCTGCATTTGGAAAAAGCTTTTTAGCAGATTTGAAATAGGAGGATACATAATGAATTACAATGCAATTAAAGAAGCTGCTAGTTATGTGAAATCGAAATACGAGGATACACCAAAAATTGGTCTTATTTTAGGCTCAGGTTTAGGGGTATTAGCAGATGAAATCGAAAACCCTGTAAAGATTCCATACAATGAAATCCCAAATTTCCCAGTATCAACGGTCGAAGGTCATGCAGGTCAACTTGTAATAGGAACACTTAAGGAAGCAAAAGTAATTGCAATGCAAGGCCGCTTCCATTTTTATGAGGGATATAGCTTAGACAAAGTAACAGCACCAGTTCGAGTGATGAAAGAGCTTGGAGTTGAAACATTAATCGTTACAAATGCAGCTGGGGGGATAAATGAGTCTTTTGAAGCTGGTGATTTAATGTTAATCACCGATCATATAAATAATATGGGGACAAATCCATTGATTGGGCCAAATGACGCTAGTATTGGTGTTCGTTTCCCAGATATGTCAGAGAGCTACAATAGAAAGCTTCGGGATATGGCAAAAAATATTGCTAATGAGCTTAATATTAAGCTTCAAGAAGGAGTATATGTTGGTAATACTGGACCATCTTATGAAACACCTGCAGAAGTTCGCGCCCTTCGTACATTAGGAGGAGACGCAGTCGGTATGTCAACGGTACCAGAGGTCATCATTGCTAGACATGCAGGACTAAATGTATTAGGCATATCTTGTATTTCCAATATGGCTGCTGGTATTTTAGATCAACCTCTATCACATGACGAAGTGATCGAAACAACGGATAAAGTGCGTGTCAACTTTTTAAAATTAGTAAAAAGTATCGTAGAGAAGATCCAATCATCAAAATAAAAATAAAGGTGAGATTATCTATGAGAATGGTTGACTTAATTGAGAAAAAAAGAGATGGTCAAGAATTAACAAAAGAAGAAATCCATCATATCATTAAAGGCTATACATCTGGTGACATTCCAGATTATCAAATGAGTGCCTTTACAATGGCTATTTATTTCCAAGGTATGACAGACAATGAGCGTGCAGAGCTTACAATGGCCATGGTCCATTCCGGTGACACAATCGATTTAAGTGAAATAGAAGGAATTAAAGTGGATAAGCACAGTACAGGTGGAGTTGGTGATACGACAACACTTGTATTAGGCCCTTTAGTAGCTGCAGTCGGTGTTCCCGTGGCAAAAATGTCAGGGCGTGGTTTAGGTCACACAGGCGGTACAATCGATAAACTCGAATCCGTACCTGGCTTTCACGTTGAAATAGAAAACAAACAATTTATTGAGCTAGTTAATAAAAACAAAATCGCTGTAATCGGTCAAAGTGGGAATCTTACTCCAGCCGATAAAAAGCTATATGCACTACGTGATGTCACAGCTACTGTAAATAGCATTCCACTCATTGCCAGCTCCATCATGAGTAAAAAAATTGCAGCTGGTGCTGATGCCATCGTATTAGACGTAAAAACGGGTGCCGGTGCGTTTATGAAGGATCTAGAAGATTCAAAAGAACTTGCCAAAGCAATGGTTGACATCGGAAACTTAGTCGGTAGGAGAACAATGGCTGTTATTTCTGACATGAGCCAGCCATTAGGATACGCAATCGGCAATGCACTAGAAGTAAAAGAAGCAATAGATACCTTAAGTGGAAAAGGACCAAAAGACTTGGAAGAGCTTTGTTTAACACTAGGCAGCTACATGGTCCTCTTAGCTGAAAAAGCAAACACACTAGATGAAGCTCGTTCAATGCTTGTGGAAGTCATGAACAACGGGGAAGCGTTGAAGTCGCTAAAAACATTCCTAGGTGCACAAGGTGGGGATGGATCCGTTGTTGACCAACCAGATAAACTACCTCAAGCAAAGTTTATCGTTGAATTAGAGGCAAAGCAAGAAGGCTACGTCTCTGAAATTATTGCTGACTCAGTTGGAACTGCAGCCATGCTACTCGGAGCAGGACGTGCAACAAAAGAATCGCAAATTGATTTAGCAGTTGGCTTAATATTAAATAAAAAAATTGGTGACTTTGTTAAAAAAGGTGAGTCTCTTGTTACGATTCACAGCAATCAAGAAAATGTAGATGACGTGATGAATAAATTGTATAGTAGCATTTCGATATCTGGTAGTGAGGTAAAAGCACCGAAATTGATTTATGCCACAGTGGAATAGCGTAATTTATCGAATCGACCACAGCCTAATTGGCTGTGGTTTTTAAGTTGTGGCACGTAGTTAATAAAAAGAGAAAAGCAACATCAAGAGGGAAAGGTGCAACAAAATGCAAATAGAAGTAAACTAGTAGAAGATATTGATACTTAAAACTAACAAACCAACAAACAAGATCCTTCACACACCTCTCATCAAGCACAACCTCTATAAGCTTCTTTCATCTTTAAATTTCAAAGTTACAAGTAGCACAAGTGATAAGCGTTATCACATATTAATAGATTAACTATCCATAAAAAATCTTTCCTCCACCCTAGTATAATTTCCCTCCAAATGGAAAAAATGGGTGTATAAAGAATGGAGGGCTTATGAAATGAAACGGATACTTTCATGTTTTACGCTTATAGCAATGCTTATTTCTGTCACACCAGTGGCATTTGCCAAAGAATCTACAACTGTCGAACTTGCAGATAAAGCGAAGTCAGCTGTTTTAATCGAACGAGATACGGGAACGATTTTGTACGATAAAAATAGTGATGAAAAGCTGCCTCCAGCAAGTATGACAAAAATTATGACGATGCTATTAATTATGGAAGCGCTTGAAAATAATCAAATTAAATGGGATGAAAAAGTTCGTACAAGTGAATATGCTGCTTCAATGGGCGGTTCGCAGATTTTCTTAGAGCCCGGAGAAGAAATGACTGTCGAGCAAATGTTAAAAGGTATTGCAATTGGATCCGGAAATGATGCGTCAGTTGCAATGGCTGAAAAAATTGCAGGCTCTACTGAACAGTTTGTAAATATGATGAACAAGAGAGTAGAAGAGCTTGGCTTGAAAAATACTCATTTTAAAAATCCGACAGGTTTGCCTGAGCCTGACCATTATAGCTCAGCTCATGACATGGCTTTAATGGCAAAAGAGTTATTAAAGTATGAAGAAATTACGAAATTCACAGGTAAATATGAGGATTATTTACGCGAAGGAACTGACAAGAAATTCTGGCTAGTTAATACGAATCGTCTTGTTAAGTTTTATCCAGGTGTTGATGGAGTGAAAACTGGGTTTACAAATGAAGCGAAGTATTGCTTAACGGCAACTGCAAAAAAAGATAATATGCGTGTAATTGCAGTTGTTTTTGGAGCAGAGACACCTAAAGACCGTAATGCACAGGTAACGAAAATGCTGGATTATGCATTTAGTCAGTATCAAACACATCCTCTTTTTGAAAAAGATCATGTTTTAACAAGGTTGAAAGTAAGCAAGGGTAGTGAAAAGGAAGCAAATTTAATGACATCTGAGCCAATTTCAGTCCTTACCAAAAAGGGTGAAAATGTAGATGATGTGACTCAAGAGATTGTGATGAAAAAAGATGTGCAGGCACCTATTAAAAAAGGTGATGAGCTAGGGTCACTTCAATTAAAGAAAGATGACAAAATTCTGGCTGAAAGTAAATTAGTTGCTGAAAAAGATATTTCAGAAGCGAGCTGGTGGAAGTTATTTAAACGGGTAATGGGTGATTTTACAAAGTCTAGCTAATGTTGACGAATTATCACTAGTTTTGTCACCATGCAGGAAATTAAAGTTTCAATCAAGAATGACTCTTTATCCAGAAATTAAGGAGGGGTAAAACCTTGAGTCTAGCGATTGAACTTGATGTGAAGGAAGCTGTTTTATGTGTAAGACTTTCAGGTGAGCTTGATCATCATGCAGCTGAAGAATTACGTACAAAAGTTACTGAAACGTTAGCCACGAATCCTATCAAGCATATTATGTTAAATCTTGAAAATTTATCGTTTATGGATAGCTCCGGTTTGGGTGTGATTTTAGGAAGATACAAACAAATTAAAGCTTCAGGTGGAGAGATGGTCGTATGTGCGATTTCTCCTGCTGTAAAACGATTATTTGATATGTCAGGGTTATTTAAAATTATTCGTTTAGAAGAAGATGAGAAAAAAGCACTGCAAACATTGGGGGTGGCATCATGAAAAATGAAATGAACCTCCAATTTTCAGCACTTAGTCAAAATGAATCCTTTGCAAGGGTCACGGTTGCAGCATTTATTGCACAACTAGATCCGACAATGGATGAATTGACTGAAATTAAAACAGTCGTTTCAGAGGCTGTGACAAATGCGATCATTCATGGATATGAAAATGATCCAAATGGTATTGTGTACATTTCAGTTACATTAGAGGATGATGTCATCCATATGACAATTCGCGATGAAGGTATAGGAATTGCCGACATTGAAGAAGCGAGACAACCTCTCTATACAACAAAGCCTGAACTTGAACGATCAGGTATGGGCTTTACAATCATGGAAAATTTTATGGATGAAATTAAGGTAGAGTCGTTAGAAACAAGAGGTACAACAGTTAGGCTGACAAAACACTTATCGAAAAGTAAAGCTTTATGCAATTAAAGGGAGACTTGCTATGGATGTGGAGGTCAAGAACGATAATTCAAAGACACAGTTAAAGGACCATGAAGTCAAGGAGTTAATTCGTCGCAGTCAAGAAGGGGACCAAGAGGCTCGTGATTTAATTATTCAGAAAAATATGCGTCTCGTTTGGTCAGTTGTTCAACGCTTTTTGAACCGTGGCTATGAGCCTGATGATTTATTTCAAATTGGAAGTATTGGTTTACTGAAATCTGTCGATAAATTTGATTTATCTTATGATGTGCGATTTTCAACCTATGCAGTGCCCATGATTATTGGAGAAATCCAACGATTTATCCGAGATGATGGAACAGTAAAGGTTAGTCGATCATTAAAAGAACTAGGCAATAAAATTCGACGTGCTCGTGATGAACTCTCGAAAACGATGGGGAAGGTTCCCACTGTAGCAGAAATCGCAAACTACTTAGACATTTCTCCCGAAGATGTGGTTCTCGCTCAAGAAGCTGTAAGAGCACCTTCATCTATTCATGAGACGGTTTATGAGAATGATGGAGATCCGATTACTTTGCTTGATCAAATAGCTGATAATACGGAAACAAAATGGTTCGATAAAATCGTGTTAAAAGATGCAATTCGTGATCTCGATGAACGAGAAAGACTTATCGTATACTTAAGATATTATAAAGACCAAACACAATCTGAAGTTGCAGATCGGTTAGGAATATCTCAAGTGCAAGTATCACGACTTGAAAAGAAGATCTTACAGCAAATGAAAGATAAAATGAATCAATAGAAAAAAGCTGGCCTTATTGGGTCAGCTTTTTTCGTCGTTTAAATTTTGATGGGAATACACCAATTTTGACGTTTGCTTAATAAATAATTTAAGTAAAATAATGCTGTCCTTCCATGGTAATTATTGGACTTCAGCTTAGGCTTGCATGATTAAAAATCAGCAAATGCATACTACATATACGTACAAAATTAATAAGACGAATTTATGACAGCAAAAAAAAGGGAAATTAACATCATAAGCAATATGGGGCAAAGAATGGGGTAACTAAATATAACCTTACAATACTAAGTTCGTCTATTTTAAGAAATTGATTGGATTTAGCATTGTGTGTCACCATATTCTTTCTTACAAACTAAATCATTAGGAGTGAACCTTGATGGAAAAGACGGTATATATTAGACTTCGTCATCGCATTCAAGTCCATCCTAACGATGTCATTACGATTGATAAAATCGCACTCGTCGTCGGCGATAAGGAGTTGACGGAAAAACTAAGAAAACTATTTATTCACAAAATTAAACCGAGTGATAAAAATATGGTGGTAATAGACGTCATGCACGTTATAAAAGAAATACATAAATTTGACCACCTTATTGATGTCCAGACAATTGGTTCATCACAAACAATCGTTGAAATCGTGTACGAAAAAAAGAAGCTTTCACCAATCTTATTTCTTGCTGTATGGATTCTTCTATTTATCGGTTCAGGACTTGCGATTATGAACTTTCATGAGGATGTAAGTATGCAGCAGGTTCATCAACGTATCCATAAAATCGTAACGGGGAATTCAAATGATCAACCACTCTTACTGCAAATTCCATATTCAATTGGATTAGGTTTAGGAATGGTTTTGTTTTTTAATCACTTATTTAAGAAAAAGATAAATGAGGAACCAAGTCCCCTGGAAGTTGAAATCTTTAATTATCAGCTAGATTTAGACAAATATGTTGCGATGAATGAGAATAAGGAGAACTTGAACAACGTTGATAATGATCGTAAATAGTGTGATCTTAATTATCATTGGCTTGTCTGGGGGACTAGTTGTAGGTACTGGGTTTGTAGCGTTCTTAGCTGTACTTGGGATCATTCCAAGGCTAACTCAACTAACAAAAACAAACCATTTTATCCAGGTATATGAGTGGGCGATTATTCTCGGAACTGTTATTACTGGCTGGATAAGCTTGCGAGATTCTGTACTATTCCAGTCTGAGTATTGGCTTATTCCAATTGGACTCTTTAGTGGGATGTTTATTGGAATGCTAGCAGCAGCCTTAACAGAGGTATTAAATGTTTTTCCGATCTTGGCAAAGCGAATAGGGTTAGGAGATAAAATTGTTATTCTATTAATGGCGATTGTGTTTGGGAAAATTATTGGTTCCCTTTTTCACTGGCTCTATTTCGTAAATCATTAAAGGAGGTAGAAGCATGGCAAACTCTAAAATGAAGGATGACTATAAAAATCAGATTAAAAGCTATCAACCGAAACCACCTTACGTTTTAAATTGCTTAAAAGCATTTCTAATAGGTGGGTTTATTTGTATGGTTGGTCAAGGTATCCAAAATTTTTACATTAATGTATTAAATTTTACTGAAAAGGATGCAGGTAATCCTACTGCAGGAACGTTGATTCTAATCTCAGCCCTTTTAACTGGTTTAGGTGTTTATGATAAACTTGGTCAGTTTGCGGGTGCAGGATCTGCAGTTCCTATTACAGGTTTTGCTAATTCAATGGCAAGTGCAGCAATAGAGCATCGAAGTGAAGGGATTGTACTAGGTGTTGCAACTAATATGTTTAAGCTAGCCGGTAGTGTTATCGTATTTGGGGTTGTAGCAGCTTACATTGTAGGGATTATTCGTTATTTTTATGGACTTGTATTTTAAGGTGAGGTGACACTGATGAAATTAACTGGTAAACAAACCTGGCAATTTGAAAATCCATTATTTGTTCAATCAAGTGGAACCGCTGTTGGTCCTAAGGAAGCAGATGGACCTTTAGGCCAATTATTTGATGTGAAGCATAAAGAGCTTCATTGTGGTGAAGACAATTGGGAGCTTGCCGAAAGACGATTAATGGAGCAAGCAATAGAACAATGTTTAATGAAAGGGAATAAAACGACAGATGAAATTGATCTTTTTTTAGCTGGAGATTTGTTAAATCAAAATGTAACAGCAAATTATGTTGCTAGACATGTAAATATCCCATTTCTTTGCATGTTTGGTGCATGTTCAACCTCTATGGAAACAGTTGCAATTGGATCTGCCCTAATAGATGGTGGCTTTGCTAGTAATGTGCTAGCGGCAACAAGTAGTCATAATGCTACTGCGGAAAGACAATTTCGCTATCCAACCGAATATGGTGGTCAAAAGCCAGATACTGCAACGTTTACTGTAACAGGTTCTGGTGCAGTATTAATTAGCAAAGAGGTCAGTAACATACGAATTACATCAGCTACAATCGGGAAAGTAGCAGATCTTGGTATCAAAGATCCGTTTGATATGGGTTCTGCTATGGCACCTGCTGCAGCTGATACGATTGCACAGCATTTAAAAGATTTAAATAGGACTCCAGATGATTACGACATGTTTTTAACTGGTGATTTGTCTGGAGTGGGTAGTCCGATTGTTAAAGAAATGCTTAAAGATGAAGGCTATGATGTTCACAACAAGCACAATGATTGTGGATTAATCGTATATCGTCCCGATCAAAAAGTATTTGCAGGTGGCAGTGGGTGTGGGTGTTCAGCTGTTGTAACATATAGCCATATATTTAATGAATTAGAAAAAGGAAATTTAAACCGTGTTTTCGTAGTTGCGACTGGAGCATTATTAAGCCCAACAATGATTCAACAAAAAGAATCTATCCCTACTATCGCACACGGCGTTGTTTTTGAAAGAGCTGATGGGAGTGTGAATAGCTAATGGAGTACTTGTTGGCTTTTTTAGTAGGAGGTGCTATTTGTGTAATTGGGCAGCTGCTTTTAGATATTATAAAGTTCACGCCTGCACATGTGATGAGTATTTTCGTCGTATCAGGTGCGATTTTAGATGGATTTGGTCTTTATGATAAGTTAATTGAGTTCGCAGGAGCAGGGGCAACTGTTCCAATCACAAGCTTCGGACATTCATTACTTCATGGAGCAATGGAGCAAGCTCATGAACATGGTTTTATAGGAATTGGCATTGGAATCTTTGAATTAACTTCAGCAGGTATATCAGCAGCGATACTATTCGCTTTTATCATGGCCCTTATTTTTAAACCGAAAGGATAGGATTAAGCATTGACAAAACGAAGGCAGGTAATTTTAGTTACAGATGGGGATGAGTATGCAGCAAGAACAATCGAATATGTTGCAGCTGAAATAGGTGGAAGAGCAATATCTAGAACTCAAGGAAATCCAACAACGTTGAGTGGACCACACATTGTACAGCTTATTCTCGAAGCTAAAAATGATCCTGTTTTTGTTATGTTTGATGATTGTGGATTATTAGGTGAGGGTGCGGGTGAGAATGCCTTGAAATATGTGGCCGGACATCAAGATATTGAGGTACTTGGCGTTATTGCTGTCGCATCAAAGACACATCAAACCGAGTGGGCAAAAGTAGATGTTAGTATTGATCGCTTCGGTGAAATAACAGAATTCGGTGTAGATAAAGGTGGGTTAAAGGACCTTGAGGTTGGGAGGATAAGTGGTGATACCGTATATTGTCTAGACCAGATAGATGTTCCAATTATTGTAGGAATAGGTGACATCGGCAAAATGGCGCGAAAGGACAGTGTGAAAAACGGCTGTCCAATCACAATGAAAGCTGTAGAACTTATTTTAGAAAGGAGCGGCTATCATGACAACAAAAACTGATAAACAGAAAATTTCAGTCAACCTTGCAGAAAATGAACGGTACTTTAAAGAAAATGTAGGATTAAATATTAGTTTTGATTTAGGTATTAGAAAGCTATTTATTTTAGATTACCAAGTCAATCTGTATTTTTTAAACGGACTATGTGATACAGGGTATATTACTGAGATCTTAAAGAATGTCACATCCATTAGTGACAATGAGGTAGATCATACAAAATTCAAGGAAATACTTGAGAATCGAATCGTTAACCAATCAGTTCAAAAAATAAAAACATTAGATGAAGTTGTTGATCAAGTTCTTTCAGGATTAATTGTATTTTTAATGGAAGGCAGTGATTTCGGCTTTGTTGTAGATGTAAGGAGCTATCCTGGACGTCAGCCTGCAGAACCTGATACCGAAAAAATTGTTCGAGGAGCAAGAGATGGCTTTGTTGAAAATATCATTGTAAATACGGGCCTAATTAGACGAAGAATTAGAGACGAGCGTTTAAGATATGAAATGATGAGAATTGGAGAACGATCAAAAACCGATCTATGTCTTGCTTATATAGAAGATGTTGCAGATCCTGGGCTAGTAAAAACAATAAAAAAGGAATTAGAAACAATTAATATAGACGGTATTACAATGGCTGACAAAACGATCGAGGAATTTTTAGTAAGACAGGGATTTAACCCATATCCATTAGTACGTTATACAGAGAGACCAGATGTTGCAGCAAATCATTTATTAGAAGGACATGTCATACTTATTGTTGATACATCACCAAGTGTTATCATTACTCCAACAACAATGTTTCATCATGTTCAACATGCGGAAGAATATCGTCAGGCCCCTGCAGTAGGGACATTTTTACGATGGGTTCGATTTTTAGGCATTATCTCGTCTGTCTTTCTTTTGCCACTGTGGTTTCTATTTGTTTTAGAGCCTTCCTTATTACCGAAGGAAATTGCATTTATTGGACCAACTGAACAAAAGAACATTCCAATCGTTGTCCAAATTTTCCTTGCAGACTTTGGTCTTGAATTCTTAAGAATGGCTGCCATACACACACCAACATCATTATCTACTGCAATGGGTTTAATTGCTGCAGCGCTAATTGGACAAATTGCTATTGATGTTGGTATGTTTGTACCAGAAGTTATTTTATATGTAGCTGTTGCTGGTATCGGAACGTTTGCAACTCCTAGTTATGAGTTAAGTGTTGCTAATAAAATGTCACGTTTGATTTTATTGGTTGCTGTAGCACTATTTAAACTAGAAGGCTTTGTAATAGGCTGTACACTATTTGTTATACTGCTAGCAAGCATTCGCTCACTTAACACTCCATACTTATGGCCCTTTATACCTTTTAATGCAAAAGCCTTGTGGCAAATCATTATTCGTACATCTGTACCGGGTGCAAAACTTAGACCAAGCATTGTTCATCCTCAAAATGTAAAAAAACAATCAAAATAGGGTAAAGCGACATTGAAAGAACCCCTCTTTTATGATATTGTATGTTTAATTTATTAAGGAAGCTTTTGTAACAGACAGTTAATGACCAGCTGGTGTTAACTGTCTTTTTCCTTTTAAGATCAAATAAACGGCTTATTAAAAATGGATGTTGTTTTTTTTCGCACAATAGGGATTGTTAGTAAAAGATCTGTTGGGGACTACTAGTGTTTTTAGTTTGTTTAAAGCGTCATAAAGAACATTGCTTCTTAACTAGCCTAAGATATAGAAAGAGGGGATATTAGTTGTTCTTACATGGTACGAGCAAGATAAATGAAGAAGGACATTTAGAAATAGGCGGAGTCGATACGATAACATTAGCTAAAGAATATGGTACACCTCTTTATATTTATGATGTGGCTTTAATAAGAGAACGTGCTAGTAGCTTTAAGCAGGCCTTTGAAAATATGGGTGTTAGTGCACAAGTGGCTTATGCTAGTAAAGCCTTTTCATCGATTGCAATGTTCCAATTAATTGATGAACTGGGTTTATCGCTGGATGTTGTCTCTGGAGGGGAGCTTTATACGGCAATTTCTTCAGGTTTTCCAGCATCGAGAATCCATTTACATGGAAATAATAAAAGTCGCGCAGAGTTAAAAATGGCTTTAGAACATGGAGTAGGTTGTATCGTTGTAGATAATTTTTATGAAATTTCACTGCTTAAAGAATTATCTAAGGGAAATAGTAAACAAGTACCAGTTCTGTTACGTGTAACTCCAGGTGTTGAAGCACATACACATGATTATATTACAACAGGTCAAGAAGATTCAAAGTTTGGTTTTGGATTATTGAATGGTCAAATCGAACAAGCAATTGAAGCTGTATTGAAATCTGAAGGCATTCATTTATTAGGGATTCATTGTCATATCGGGTCACAAATTTTTGATACGGCTGGATTTGTTCTTGCAGCTGAGAGAGTCTTTGAAAAAATTAAAGCCTGGAAAGAACAATTTTCCTTTACACCAGAGGTTGTTAATTTAGGCGGAGGATTTGGTATTCGTTATACAGAAGAAGATGAGCCTCTACCAGCAACCTATTATGTGGAACAAATTGTTGAAGCTGTAAAAAAACAGGTGAGTGAGATGGGAATAAACATGCCTGAAATCTGGATCGAACCAGGCCGTTCACTAGTTGGAGACGCAGGTACGACGCTTTATACAATAGGCTCACAAAAAACAGTACCAAATATTAGAGAATACGTTGCAGTTGATGGTGGTATGAGTGATAATATCCGTCCTGCACTTTATCAAGCAAAATATGAAGCAGTTCTAGCGAACAGAGTAGCTGAAAAGCATGATAGACCAGTATCAATTGCAGGTAAATGCTGTGAAAGCGGAGATATGTTAATTTGGGATTTACCACTACCAGAGGTTAAACCAGAAGATATTCTAGCTGTTTTCTGTACAGGAGCTTATGGATATTCGATGGCGAATAATTATAACAGAATTCCTCGACCAGCAGTTGTTTTCGTGGAAAATGGAGAATCACAGCTTGTAATTAAAAGAGAAAGCTTTGAAGATTTAATTGCGAATGACCTACCGTTAAAATCAAAGGTATCGCAAAATTAAGAAAAAAGAATTAATGCTTTTATATTATTTGTAACAGTAAGAGGAGCAACGTAAAAACGTTGCTCCTCTTACTGTTACATTCAGATATCAATTATTTCATTGCTGACTGCTCATTATTAGTAAAGATGGAAATAATCGCATTCCATAAGGCAATAAAGAAGTCCTTCACTTGTTGTAAGAAGGTTTGACCTTCCTCAGAATTCAGGAAGTTTGATATTTTATCTTGAGCTTTATCAAGCTGCTGGCCAACTTGATTCCAATCGATATTAATGTCCTTCATCTTATTAAATAGTTCAATTAGACTGTTAATATCTGCTTCTGATAAGGTGATTCCGAGGTCTTTCGCTGCATTTTCGATAAGTGTTCTAAGATCAGCATCTGTTTCAGGAACGCCATTTTTTGCGATTTCGTCTTTGATTTTTGCCATAAGGGCTGAGGCGTTTTCAGCACCAACTTCATCACCAAGCTTTGCTGTTGTGACAAGTTCCTCATTAGCTACTTGCTTAACATCCTCAGGTATCGCTTCATCTGAAGAAATTTCGTAAGCCTTAATTAATCCTGTTAATGCCGCAGTACCTGAAACTTCAAACGGAGCTGTAACATAGATTGATGCATCCTTAACCCCAGCTGTCATAAGTGCATTTAAATACATTTCATCTGTAACCCAGTTAATATTTTTCGTACTTACCTCAAGTCCGGAACCTTCTTTTTCAATTGTTATACTTGTTGAAGAAATAGCTTTTGTCCCTATTGTTGCTTTAGGGATATAATCACCTAAATATTTATGTTCTTCTTGATTAGAAACGGTGATGATTTGATTTTGCTCGGTCGCGTTCATTTCTTTAAGTAGGTCTTGTTTTTGTTGTTCAGTTAAATTTTCCCCAAGTGTAATTATTAGATCACCAACCACTGCATCTGCATGGCTTAGTGATGGAAATGCAAACAGTAATAGAGCAATTAAGCTTAAAACATACTTTTTCAAAGGTAAATCCTCCTTTATTTGTAAAGCAAGTATCTTCAATACCATCTATTATAGTGTTTTTTTTCTAAAGTCAATAGTATTTTGAAGTTTATTCTTTATTTTAGGTTTTATCATTTAAACGAAGAGTAACATTTTTCTAGTCCTATCACAATATCGTATTCGGTAGAATTTTTAAAAATTAATTGTTTTGGGATGTAAGTTTTTGTCAGTATAGTTTATATCTAGCTTTAAGTGCCGCCAGAATGTCAAATGCTTGTCGATGATTAAGACACCTTCCGCGTTTCTTATTTGCTGTTCACTCCTTGATTATAGTAGAATAGAAAAGTATTCATGTCTATTAGACGTATTAAACTTATTGGAGGTTACATACATATGAAAAAAGCACAAATTACAATGGAAAATGGAGATACACTTGGTATCGAATTATTTCCAAATGAAGCACCTGGTACGGTAGCTAACTTTGAAAAACTAGCAAATGAAGGTTTTTACAATGGTTTAACATTTCACCGTGTAATCCCTGGATTTGTTGCACAAGGCGGCTGTCCACAAGGTACTGGTACAGGTGGTCCTGGTTACTCAATTAAGTGTGAAACACAAGGAAACCCACATAAGCATGAAGCTGGTTCTTTATCAATGGCACATGCAGGAAAAGATACTGGTGGAAGCCAATTCTTCATCGTTCATGAGCCACAACCACATTTAAATGGTGTTCATACTGTTTTTGGTAAGGTTAACGAAAATCTTGAAGCAGTATATAAAATTAAGCCAAACGATGTTATGAAGGAAGTAAAAGTGTACGAAGAGTAAGAACAATTTAAAAGCTGCGACTGTTCATTTGAGAATAGTTGCAGCTTTTTTGTTCGGTTTAGGAAATAATAAAATTCTTTTATACAATGGATAGCACTTTGACATCCAGCTCCAACGCCTAGCGACGTATGCACTTCACACTCTTTTCAACATCGAAATGTTAAAAAGCTCTTCGTGTTTTCATTAACTCATACGGAGTGTTCTTTTTTCTACGTCGCTAAACGAGCACCCTGAGCATTTGTTCATTAATTTTTTAATTAAATGTCTTAAAGATTGCATATATCTCATTATACGGATAAAATAAATTTATAACTTCATATTTCGTTTTACATTCTTCGGGGCAGGGTGGAATTCCCTACCGGCGGTGATGAAGCTAATATAGCTACTTAGTCCGTGACCCGTTAATATATATTAACGGTGGATCTAGTGAAACTCTAGGGCCGACAGTTAAAGTCTGGATGGGAGAAGAATTGCGCGATTTTGCGGCGTATTAAAATTTGTTTAAAAATCAATTTTTAATACTCTTATTTGACTTACTCAAATATCAATTTCTCAAATTAAAGCCCTAGTCTATTGACTATGGGCTTTTTTAAAACGATAAAAAAGTATATGTTTTTAGTACTTAGTTTTCGTGACTAGCTCCAGGCGTTATCAGCTTAAGTCAGAAGCAAATCTGTTAAAAGGTTAAAATGTATAACCTTCCAATCGACATATCTTATGCTTATTGACGAAAACTGGCGTCGTGCACTTTTCTCGTGTAAACGTAAATATGGCCATCTTATTATTAAAGGGGAGGTCTATATGTTTATTAATAGCTAATTAATGCAGCAAAGTGAGGGAACTTAATGTTTACAGGAATTGTTGAAGAAATTGGTACGATAACAAGTGTTCAAGGTTCTAAGGATGCAATTGTTTTTACAATAGCAGCAAAAAAAATAATGGGTGATATGTCCTTAGGGGATAGTATTTCCGTTAACGGAGTTTGTTTAACAGTTACAGATTTCAGTCCATCATCTTTTTCTGTTGATGTGATGCCTGAAACTGTTAAAGGCACGTCATTAAACCAATTAAAGCAAGGTTCCAAAGTTAATTTGGAAAGAGCGATGGCTGCTAACGGTCGTTTTGGAGGACATTTTGTTTCAGGGCATGTTGATGGAGTAGCTAAAATTAGTAAAAAACAACGTGTTTCAAATGCTGTTTATTATGAATTACAGGTAGCAGAAGAGTTAACAGATACTCTAATTCATAAAGGTTCGATCACAATTGATGGAATTAGTTTAACGATATTTGGTTTGGAAAAAAATAAAGTTGTTATTTCAATTATTCCTCATACGCTAACAGAGTCAATCCTCGGTACGAAAGCTGTTGGAGACATTGTTAACATTGAATGCGATATGATGGGTAAGTATATAAAGAAATTTATTAATCAACAGGTAAATCCAAAGAACTCTTCATTGAGTAAATCGTTTTTAGCAGATAATGGATTTTATTAAGGCTTTTTTCTAACTAATTGTCGCTTTTAAACTACTTCATGCAATTTCGCGAATACTACTAAAAAATAAGCAATATGTAAGAAAATCAAGAATCATCACGAAAACAACCTTTATTATTGCTATGAAAAGATAAGGAATGAAGGGAGCTTGACAATGTTTCATAAAATAGAAGATGCCATTCATGATCTAAAAGAAGGTAAGGTTGTTATAGTTGTTGATGACGAAGATCGGGAAAATGAAGGGGATTTTGTCTCCTTAGCCGATCGAGTGACACCTGAAGCGATTAATTTTATGATTAAGCATGGAAGAGGGTTAGTTTGCGTTCCTATTACTGAACAACAAGCAAAAAGATTAGAACTAACGCCGATGGTTAATCAAAACACAGATCCACACGGTACAGCCTTCACTGTTAGCGTTGATTATAAAACAAATAAAACGGGAATCAGTGCATTTGAACGTGCAGACACCGTTAAAGCATTACTAGCAGATGATACAAATCCATCCGATTTTAAACGTCCAGGTCATACATTTCCATTAGTGGCTAAGGAAGGTGGAGTACTTCGGAGAGCAGGCCATACTGAAGCAGCTGTGGATTTATCAATTCTTTGCGGTGCAAAGCCTGGTGGTGTTATTTGTGAAATCATTAAAGAAGATGGTACGATGGCGAGAGTACCTGATTTACTAATAATGGCTGAACAGCTAGATTTGAAAATCATTACGATTAAGGATTTAATCCAATACCGTAATCGAAGCGAAAAATTAGTCAAGAGAGAAATAGAAATTGATTTACCGACAGAATATGGATCATTTAGGGCGATAGGATATTCTAACTCATTAGATGATAAAGAACATGTTGCACTTGTTAAAGGTGAAATTGATACAACTGTACCCACATTAGTAAGAGTGCATTCTGAGTGCTTAACAGGTGATGTTTTTAGTTCATATCGATGTGATTGTGGTCCACAATTGCACGCAGCACTTGCACAAATTGAGAAAGAGGGCAAAGGTGTATTATTGTATATGCGCCAAGAAGGCAGGGGCATTGGTTTACTTAATAAAATGAGAGCGTATAAGCTTCAAGAGCAAGGGTATGATACAGTAGCAGCAAATGAAAAGCTAGGCTTTGCTCCTGATCTCCGAGATTATGGAATTGGTGCTCAAATCCTAAAAGACTTAGGAATTGAAAAAATGAACCTATTAACGAATAATCCTAGGAAAATTGCAGGCCTAGAAGGATACGACTTAACGGTTGTTGATCGTGTACCTATTGAAATGCAGGCAAGAGAAGAGAATGAACAATATTTAAGAACAAAGTATGAAAAACTTGGACATTATTTACATTTTTAATACAGACAAATCAGGAGGAATTATAGATGAAAACATTTGAAGGTCATTTAATTGGTAGTGGATTAAAGGTAGCGATCGTTGTTGCTCGTTTCAATGAATTTATTACGTCTAAGCTGTTAGGTGGAGCAGAGGATGGGTTAAGAAGGCACGGTGTTGAAGACGAAAATGTAACCGTAGCTTGGGTTCCTGGTGCTTTTGAATTACCTCTAATAGCAAAAAAACTCGCTGAAACAGGGAATTATGATGCTGTTATTACATTAGGTACAGTTATTCGTGGAGCAACAACCCATTATGATTATGTTTGTAATGAGGCAGCTAAAGGTGTCTCTAAAGCATCTTTATCCACAGGTGTTCCAGTAGTATTTGGTGTTTTAACAACTGAAACGATTGAGCAAGCTGTAGAGAGAGCTGGAACAAAGGCTGGTAACAAAGGCTATGAAGCAGCTGTTACAGCTATTGAAATGTCAAATTTACTTAAAGCCCTACATTAATTTTACAAAAAGTGTTTAAAATCGATAAAAAACTGTTTATAATGTTTTGAGAAGTAATTTTCTTGAAATTCAAACATCAGCAAGATCAAAGGGCATCATGTTTCGTTTTTGTATCTTATATTTTTTATCGACGCTTGACTAATGCTTTCGTTTTTTAGGAAGCTATTTCGTTAATGAGGGGTATTTATGTTAATACGTTATAAAAAAAGTTTTGAAAAAATTGCAATGGGTCTCTTGTCATTTATGCCAGGGGAAAAGGATCTTAAGCAATTACAACAAACTATTAAGCAATATGAAACGACAGATGATTGGCAGTTGTTTCTATGGAAACAAGAAGAGGATATTATCGGTGCGATTGGGGTTGTTTTTAAAGGTGAGGACATGGTAGAAGTTCAACATATCTCAGTGAATCCTTCCCATAGGCAACAAGGCATCGGTAAACGTATGGTAAATGCAGCAAGAGATCTATACAAAAACAAATCTGTTGTTCCGAATGACGAAACAGAAGCATTCTTTAAAAAGTGTAATCCTGATAAAGACTTAGATTGTTAGTGATAAGCCAGAGATCATTTTACTGTGATCTCTGGCTTTAACTATTATCTAGAGTTTCTAGACCTTCTTCGCATTTCAAGCTGCTGGAATCGCTCTTCGATCACAGCAGATCGATTTCGTTTTATATGCTTATGAATTAAATACTCATCCGATAAGTCACTTTCTTTTCCCCATACCTTATGTGAGTCTTTACATTGCTTTTGGCACATGTGTAACAATTCCTGATCGATGATTGGTATATTGAAGCTATAGTAGCTTTTTTTATCTGAAATTTCGTTTTTTCGCTTCTTTAATTCTTTAATTAGCTCTTCACTATGTAACCCAAGCTTTTCAATTGCCTGTATATCATTCTCCAATAACTCAATTGAATTTGAAATCATTCGCAATGCTCCAGTAAAATTTCCTCGTCTTTGATGGTATAAGCCAACAGCAATTTGAATAAGACCTACCCAGTATTTTTTCCGCTTCTTAGGTGGATCGGCTTTCCAATGCTCTTCTAACACTTCATGGCACTCAAAATAATCCCGTTCACAATGAAAGTGTAGGAGATAATCTATAAAGGCACGGTCATACATACGCGTTTCATCCCTTCAGTGATTCTATAAGGCTCTTTTCTAAGAGATTGTTGCTTTTAAACAAAAACTAATTCAGGTTGATTGGAGCGAAGGTGTGAGACTCCTGCGGGTGCAGCGGGAAAGGTGAGACTCATGCAGGCATTTACGCCGAGGAGGCTCACCGCCCGCCCCACGGAAAGCGAGCAACTCTCGCTGAAATCAACCACACCGCATTACTTGATAAATAGCAACAAAGTTTGTGAGAACAGCCTAATGAAAATAATTGTATCATAATAAAGTAAACAAAGGCTGCTGATACACTCAGCAGCCTCTTGCATTCATTAGTATAACCAAGCAGCACCAACGATAATTAATAAAATAAACAATACAACGATTAACGCAAATCCTCCACCATAGTTAAAACCATGTTCACCCATGTTAATTCCTCCTTAATGTTTAGCTATTACATTTGTAATATATGAGGAAAGAGCTGAAATGTATGGGCGAATGACCAATTATTAGGTATTTTTATTACAACTCGTTATGAAATTTTTTGTTGAAAAACCTTAAATATTATTGGACATGCTTAAAATTTACTCTATACTATATGTTGGCTAGTTGTAAGAATGGTGGGATATAAAATTGCAATATCATGTGAAGATTGATGCTTTTGAAGGTCCATTAGACCTTTTACTTCATTTAATTAATCGTTTAGAAATTGATATATATGATATTCCTGTCTCAGAAATTACAGAGCAATACATGCTATACATTCACACAATGCAAGAGTTGCAGCTTGATATTGCTTCTGAATATTTAGTTATGGCAGCTACATTGCTTTCAATTAAAAGTAGAATGCTTTTACCAAAACAGGAAGAAGAGCTATTTGAGGATGAATATGGAGCGGAACCAGAAGAAGATCCTCGGGAAGAGTTAATGAGAAGATTAATTGAGTATCGCGTTTATAAAGAAGCAGCGGAGGACTTACGGACTCTTGAAGAGGACCGATCACAGGTCTTTACTAAACCACCTAGTGATTTAAGTGAATACGGCTCACTGCCAGTAAATCAAATGGATTCTTTGAATGTTTCTTTATATGACATGCTTGGTGCATTTCAAAAAATGTTAAGAAGAAAGAAAATACAAAAACCAATCCAAACAAAAATTACTAGACAAGAAATTCCAATTGAGAAAAGAATGGAAGAGATCTTAGATGATTTACGATCAACTCCTGGGAGACGTCGATTTGTTGATTTATTTCCATCCAACAGTAAAGATCATTTAGTCGTTACGTTTTTAGCTATATTAGAATTGATGAAATCACATTCGATATTAATTGAACAAGAAAATAATTTTGCAGATATTTATATTATGGGGAGTGAGTAGCTCATGTCCTTAGGTCTTATTGAGTGGAAAGCGATTGTAGAAGCTCTATTATTTGCTTCAGGTGATGAGGGCCTTTCTTTAAAACAGCTTTCGGTTGTTTTAGAACTCGAAGAACAGGAAGTCATTGATATTCTAGAAGAGCTATCACAAAGCTATAAAGGAAATGAACGTGGAATTGAATTAGTCGTAGTTGCAGGACAATACCAATTAACTACGAAAAAGGATCATGCGATTTATTTGAAAAGATTAGTTGAAGCACCTGTAAATACTTCACTCTCACAAGCAGCGCTTGAAACTTTAGCTATTGTTGCTTATAGACAACCAATTACAAGAACTGAAATTGAAGAAATTCGTGGAGTGAAAACGGAACGGCCGATCCAGACCCTTGTAGCAAAAATTCTAATAAAAGAGGTTGGTAGGGCAGAAGGTACAGGTCGCGCCATTCTATATGGTACAACAAAGGAATTCCTTGAATATTTCGGATTAAAATCAATAAAAGAGCTTCCACCTCTTCCGGATAAAGAAAATGAAGAATATGAACAGGAAGAAGCAGACTTATTCTTTGAAAAATTTAATGAAACATTAGAGGAACTAAAATAATGATCTAAGGCTGACTTAGGTGTAATGTTCAATGCTTGCTAAAAAGGCAAAAGCGTGAAATTACCTGAGTCAGCCTTATTTCATATGTTCAGTTTTTGAAATAATAAGCATATACTATTCGAGAAGTTGCTCCTAGCTTTTATTGATTATACATATGACGAAAAGGGTGTGTATGATGGAAAATACACGTGTAAAATCAGAACTTAAAAGAGTGGTAGTATTTTTGGAGAATGTTGTCGAGAAAATAACGAATTATTTGAATGACATTACGATCACTTCTTTAGAAAATGAAATAGCTGGCGACAAGGACTACTTCTTGAAATTGTTAAAATCCGTTCGGAAGCTTGTAGTATTTTGTGAGGAGGCCCTTGATGCCTGCACTACTATTTTAAGGAATCAGCCGTTTAAAGAAGATGTGGCAAACCAACTTCTTTTTAAAGTGTATCAGCAATGTATTGAAAGGTATTTTCACCCTAAAAATGATGTTTGGTATGAAGATAGTCGTAGTGCCTATTCAAGCACAAAAGCGATTGTTTTTAGAAAAACACCACCTCCTTCATTAGCCGATTTAATCACCACCTTAGAAGACGACTTTCAAGTAGTTAGAGAAGAATTAGATAAAGGAGTCCAGCCACAATTTTGAAATTTCCATTCATAAGCTTTGTCCACGTGCATAAACTTGTACAAAACAAGTAAGAGGACGTGATAGCTTTGCCGCATATAAAGAAAGTGACAACCGGTTTTATCATCATTTTTTTGCTGCTAACATTATTTCCGCACCAGTCATCGGCCATAGGTGTGAGTGCGAGAGCTGCGATATTAATTGATCAGGAATCTGGTAGAATTCTCTATGAAAAAGAGGCTCACATAAAGATGAGAATTGCAAGTATTACTAAGATTATGACGGCAATCCTTGCAATTGAATCCGGAAAACTCGATTCAATGGTAAAAGTTAGTGAAAATGCACGTAAGGCTGAAGGGTCCTCTATTTATTTGCAAAAGGGAGAAAAAATAAAATTAGAGGATTTAGTATATGGACTCATGCTACGTTCCGGAAATGATGCTGCAGTAGCAATCGCCGAACATGTAGGAGGCAGCCTTGAAGGCTTCGTGGTGTTGATGAATCAAAAAGCTGAAGAAATTGGGATGACAAACACTGAATTTGCAAATCCGCATGGGCTAGATGATCATGAAAATCATTATTCTACAGCTTACGATATGGCTATTTTAACTCAATATGCTATGCAAAATGAAACATATCAAAAGATTTCTAGTGCCGAAACCCATAGAGCCCCTAATCCTAATGAAAAATGGGACAGAGTATGGCATAACAAAAATAAATTATTAACTAGTCTATATGAATATAGCACAGGAGGAAAGACGGGTTATACAGTAAGAGCGAAACGAACCCTTGTCTCAACAGCTTCAAAGGATGGATTCAATACAATTGTTGTTACCTTAAATGATCCAAATGATTGGAAGGATCATATGAATCTTCACAACTATGCTTATAACAATTTTGAACTTGTAAATATAAAACAGCAGGGAACCCTTCATAAACTAGACAACGATTTTTATAAGGAAAGAGTGTTTATTAATAGAAATGTCATATATCCCTTAACAGCTGAAGAACAACAAAAAGTAAAAATTAATCTTTCCTTGATAACACCTAATAAGAAATGGGAAGACCCTGAGGATGTCCCTGATGTTGTAGGGGAAATGTCTGTTATGCTTGATAAAAAAGAAATTGCGGAGGTTCCAATTTACTTTGACAATGGTCAGGTTGAAAAGCCGAAAGGCTCATTCTGGGAGCTGTTTAAAGGTTTATTTTTTGCTACAGCAGGAGTAAATAAATATGGTTAACCTCATATGGGTTCTTTTAACTGTGATCGGTATTGTCTTTGCGATGTTTAATGGAACAATGGAGCAAGTAAATGAAGCTGTTTTTAAAGGTGGAAAAGAAGCAATAACGATTTCATTTGGGTTAATTAGTGTATTAGTATTTTGGCTTGGTTTAATGAAGATTGCTGAAAAAGCAGGTATATTAGAAAAGCTAGGTAACTTATTTAAGCCAATTGTGTCTAGGCTTTTTCCAGAGGTACCCCCTGAACATCCGGCAATGGGGTATATGATTTCCAATATGATGGCCAACCTTTTTGGTTTGGGAAATGCTGCCACACCATTAGGAATTAAGGCAATGGAGCAATTAAAGGTTTTAAATGGAAACTCGGATAAAGCTAGTCGTTCTATGATAACATTTTTAGCCATTAACACCTCGAGTATTACGTTAATACCAACAACTGTAATCGCGATCATGATGACCTATGGTTCATCCTCTCCAACTAGTATAGTCGGACCAACGATCCTTGCGACCTTTATATCAGCAATTGGAGGAATATTAATAGATCGATTCTTTTATTATCGGAGAAAGAGAAAAGGGTGAAAAGAACATGGGAATCATTGGAGTAGTATCATTATGGTTAATACCTGTTATCATCGGCTTTATCCTTATATATGGTACCTTTAAAAAGGTACCAACATATGAAACCTTTGTGGAAGGTGGTAAAGAGGGCATTACCATTTCCTTTTCAATCATTCCATATTTAGTTGGGATGCTTGTGGCTATCTCAATCTTCCGTGCTTCAGGTGCATTAGAATTTTTAATGAATATAATGAAGCCTGCATTAGATATTCTAAATATTCCGGCAGAAATAGTACCTTTAGCTTTTATTCGCCCAATCTCAGGGACAGCTGCATTAGGATTAACCTCCGATATCATTGCTACATATGGACCTGATTCATTTATCGGAATGCTAGCAGCAACAATGCAAGGTAGTACAGACACAACACTGTATGTACTGACCGTTTATTTCGGTGCTGTTGGTATTAAAAAAATGGGTGATGCTTTGAAGGTTGGCTTATTAGCTGATCTTGTAGGGATTGTTGCTTCAATTGTTATTGTCACATTAATGTTCTCATAGGGTGAAATTCATACTAAAATGAAAGAGACTGACCCATTAGTTTGGTTCAGTCTCTTTATGGTGTAAATGAGCAAACTATCGGTACGAACGTAATTTAAACATAAAATAGAAATTGTGGTATGATGGTAAAGCACAATTTGACGTTTAATATCGAAATGAAATCGTTAAAAATGATAACAGGTAAAATGATTTTAAATTGATGTTGTTTTATCTAACTAAACTTGTCGAAACTTGTGAAAAAAACTAGAAAGCAGTAATATGTTAACGAGGTGAACAAGATGGAACGCTTACAAAAAGTAATTGCTCATGCCGGTGTAGCATCTAGAAGAAAAGCAGAGCAGTTAATATTAGAAGGTAAAGTAAAAGTGAATGGAAAAGTAGTAAAGGAACTCGGAATAAAGGTGACTGATCAAGATCGAGTTGAGGTTGAAGGAGTACCATTAGAGCGTGAGGAACCTGTTTATTTATTATTGTATAAACCTACAGGTGTAATTTCGGCTGCAAAAGATGATAAAAGTAGAAAGGTTGTAACAGACTTTTTCCCTTATATAAAGCAACGGATTTATCCAATTGGAAGGCTTGATTATGATACATCCGGACTGATACTTCTTACAAACGATGGTGAATTTGCAAATATTCTTATGCATCCACGCTATGAGGTTGAAAAAACATATGTTGCGAAAATAAAAGGCATCCCTCTTCGTGAGAAGGTAAGACAACTTGAAAAAGGTGTCCATCTCGAGGATGGAAAAACGGCTCCTGCAAAAGTAAAGGTATTATCTGTAGACAAGCAGAAGCAGACATGTATTATTGAGCTGAAAATACATGAAGGTCGTAATCGTCAAGTTAGACGAATGCTAGAAGCGATTGGTCACCCTGTTCAAAAGCTAAAAAGAGAACAATATGCATTTCTAGATTTAAAAGGTCTTGCAACAGGTGATTCAAGAGAGTTATCACCACATGAAGTCAAACAGCTTCGAGCTCTTGCTCTCCATGGCAACAGGTGAAATAATTTTCACATAAACTTCAAAAACTGCAGCAAACCATCTATATGGATAATGTTATAATGACACTGAATGTTTAAGGGTAGGGGAGTTTGTAAATGAAGAAGAAACGTTTACTTATGCGCTCTATTATATTAATTTTATTAATTGGTGCGTTAGGATATACATTATATTCAAATTTTATTGTGAGTAAAGAGAAGGTAAAGGTTGGAAGTGAAGCACCCGATTTTATCTTAACTGATTTAGAGGGAAAACAGCACCAGCTTTCGGATTACAAGGGTAAAGGTGTATTTTTAAACTTTTGGGGAACGTGGTGTGAGCCTTGTGAACGAGAAATGCCTTATATGGATAATCAATATGAGTACTATAAAACTCAAGGTGTTGAAGTCTTGGCAGTTAATATTGCTGAATCCAATGTTGCGGTGCAAAGCTTTGTGGACAAACATGATTTGTCATTCCCAGTCGTTTTGGATAAAGATCGCCAAGTGTTAAATGCCTATGGTGTAGGCCCTCTACCAACTACGTTTCTAATTAACCCAGAGGGCGAAGTCGTACATATTACCTCAGGTTCATTAACAGAGAGAATGGTAAGGGATTTTATGGATCAGATTAAACCTTAAATGGGGAGTTTTCAGCATGAATAAGGTACAATGTGAGTGTAGTCATGCAAATCCGCAGGGAACACATATATGTGAATCATGTGGAAATCCGATAGGTGATAAAGAACAACAAGAACCTAAACAACTATTGGATATGAAATATGAGGGATCTGCAAGACGTTCTCAAACGTATAAAAAGACATTTGTAGATAAAATATGGAATTTCTTTTCATCTGTTAAGGTTGGAATATGGATCATTGTATTGCTATTAATTGCTTCTGCACTAGGAACAGTTTTTCCACAGGAAATGTATATACCTCCAACAATGACCGCAAGTGAGTTCTATAAAGATGAATATGGAGTTCTAGGTCAGTTGTATTACGAATTAGGTTTTCATAATTTATATGGTTCATGGTGGTATATGATATTAGTTGCATCTTTAGGTATTTCACTCGTTATTGCAAGCTTAGATCGTTTTGTACCATTATATCGAGCATTGAAAAAGCAAGGTGTTACTAGACATGAATCGTTTATGAAGCGCCAGAGGTTGTTTAGTGCTACTAAAACTGATGAAACAAACCTTGAAACCATTAAAGAACGATTAACTTCTCGCCGTTACAATGTTAGAGAAGAAAATGGAAACCTGTTAGCAGAAAAAGGTCGTTTTTCTAGATGGGGCCCTTATGTCAATCATTGTGGATTAATCTTATTCTTATTTGGAGCAATGCTTCGCTTTATACCTGGGATGTATGTTGATGAAGTGCTTTGGGTTAGAGAAGGAGAGACAGCAGTCATACCAGGAACCGAAGGGAAATACTACCTAGAAAATAAAGAATTTATAATGGAAGTTTACGAGAAAGACAAAGAAAATGAAGTCTTTGCGGATGCAATTACCCGTGTTGGTGACGGAAGTGTTGTTAAAAATTTCCAATCAAATGTTGTTTTATATGAAAGAAAAGGTGAAATTGTCCATGGTGCAGAGCCTAATCTTGAAGAAGTAAAGCAAGAAGAAATTCGTGTCAATGAACCACTTAAATTTAATTCTTTTTCACTTTATCAAGTAGACTATAAGCTAGATGAATTAAATAAAATGACATTTAGTTTAATAGATAAAGAAACAGAAAAGAGTTTTGGACAAATTACAGTAGATCTTCTTGATCCTAAATCAAATTATGATTTAGGAAATGGGTATAAAGTTGAAATTTCTACATACCTTCCAGACTTTTTCTTTAATGAGGAAGGTGTTCCATCAACAAAAACTAGGATACCTAATAATCCTGCATTTGTTTTCAAAATGATTACACCTGAAACTCCTAAAGGAGAAACAAGTTTTGTTGCGATACAACAGACGATTGAACCATCAGGAGATAATCAATACAAAATGAAATTTCAAGGTGTTGAAACAAAAAATTTAACAGCATTAACTGTTAGAAAAGATTTAACACTGTGGTTTTTAGCATTAGGTGGGGCAATTTTTATGATCGGTGTTATTCAAGGTATGTATTGGAACCATCGTCGAATTTGGATCAGACGTAGTGAAGAAGAAATATTAATTGCGGGTCACACAAATAAAAATTGGTACGGTTTGACACAGGAGTTGAAACTAATTTTAGAGGGTACTTCTTTGACAATTCCTAAAGACCAAGTGGAAAAAAAATAAACTTAGCTTTATAGGATTAGATCCGGGGCTAGTCCTAAAAGGTTGACATGGCACTAACACATTTCTAAAAGGAGGGGAAAACGTGGCATCATTAAGTAGTACATTTTTAGAAATTGCGTTTATTTTGTATTTAGTGGCCATCTTTCTATTTGGTGGCTCAATCCGAGATAAACGAAGCAAATCAGATAAAATGAGTAAATGGACTACACTGGCAGTAGGGACAACCATTTTAGGTTTTGCTTCACAATTAGTCTATTTTATTACAAGATGGATCGCATCTGGACATGCGCCGGTTAGTAATCTCTTTGAGTTTACAACAGCGTTTGGTATGATGCTTGTCCTTGCTTTCATAATCCTATTTTTCATATACAAGGTTGCAGTATTAGGTCTATTCACTTTACCTATTGTTATTTTAATTATTGCATATGGAAGTATGTTTCCATCAGATATTAGTCCACTTATTCCATCATTACAAAGTCACTGGTTATACATTCACGTAACAACAGCTGCATTAGGTCAAGCAATTCTAGCAATCAGTGCGATCGCTGGGATTATTCACCTAGTCACTGTTGTTGATCAAACAAAATCAACGAGTAAAACGCGATGGTTAGAATTTGTCATGTATATTTTAGTTGTAACGATAGGCTTTATCGCTGTTACGTCAACATTTAAGGGTATGGGATATGAAGCAGAATTTAATTGGATTGATAAAAATGATCAAGAAGCTGTAATGACATTTAATTTACCGGCATTAGTAGGGCCACATGAAGGAGAATTGGTGACAGAAGGGAAATTTACGCCTTTTGTTGAACTTCCGGCACTTTTTTCTGCAAACAAGGTAAATACTGTTATTTGGTCAACAATTGTAGGTACGCTTTTATATGGTTTATTTAGGCTACTATTTCGTAAACGAATCTCAGCTTTGCTTCAACCATTTACGAAAAATATTAATCTTGATCTCGTCGATGAAATAGGCTATCGTTCGGTTACAATTGGTTTTCCTGTATTTACACTAGGTGCATTGATCTTTGCAATGATTTGGGCACAAATCGCATGGACCCGATTTTGGGGCTGGGACCCGAAAGAGGTATGGGCACTAATTACTTGGTTATTTTATGCTGCATACTTACATCTCCGTCTCTCAAAAGGCTGGCATGGAGAGAAGTCAGCATGGCTTGCAGTTATAGGATTCGCAATCATTATGTTTAATTTGATTTTTGTTAACTTAGTTATCGCAGGCTTGCATTCTTATGCATAAAGAAAAGGTAATCCTAAAATAATAGTAAGATCGTCAATTAAATGTGCTAAGTAGCATGAAAATAATTGCAAAGCTGCTATCAAAGCCTTCACTCCAATGCAGTGAAGGCTTTTCATTTATACGTACTACATAATAGGGAGGGCTCCAAATGGAAGATAATCAAAATGCAAGAATTCTAGTTGTTGATGATGAAGATAGAATCCGTCGACTTATACGTATGTACTTAGAAAGAGAAAATTATGTGATTGATGAAGCTGAAAATGGTGATGAGGCATTAGAACTAGGATTAAATAACGAATATGATCTTATTATGTTAGA
Source organism: Metabacillus bambusae (assembly GCF_017497975.1). Taxonomy (GTDB): domain Bacteria; phylum Bacillota; class Bacilli; order Bacillales; family Bacillaceae; genus Metabacillus; species Metabacillus bambusae. The sequence goes on from NZ_JAGDEL010000025.1 coordinate 103,758, forward strand.
TATCATGATGCCAGGTATTGACGGAATTGAAGTATGTAAACAGCTTCGAGAAAAAAAAGCAACCCCGATTATCATGCTTACAGCAAAAGGGGAAGAAGCGAATCGAGTTCAAGGCTTTGAGGTTGGAACAGATGATTATATTGTGAAGCCATTTAGTCCAAGAGAAGTTGTTTTACGTGTAAAGGCCTTGCTAAGAAGATCATCACAGACCTCTTACTTAAAAACGGATACAAAAGCGAAAAATGTTATCGTTTTTCCGCATCTTTCTATTGATCATGATGCACATCGTGTAACTGCTGATGGTACTGAGGTTAGTTTAACACCTAAGGAATATGAACTATTATATTTTCTAGCTAAAACACCTGATAAAGTATATGACCGTGAGAAGCTATTAAAAGAAGTATGGCAGTATGAATTTTTCGGAGATTTACGTACGGTTGATACACATGTTAAACGACTCCGTGAGAAATTAAGCAAAGTATCACCTGAAGCAGCAAAAATGATTGTAACGGTTTGGGGAGTAGGCTACAAATTTGAGGTTAATAATGCATGATTCTTTGGAGAAGTGTTGTAGGGAAGCTATGGGGAACGATTTTATTACTCGTTTCCTTCGTCTTATTTGTTCTAACAATTTTAATGCTCGAGTTTATTGAAAATTATCATGTTGTTGAGGCTGAAGAAGAACTTGTACAGCTTGCAAATAAAGTATCTGAAATCATGGAAAGTCATGATGAAGATCAACAACTTGCAAGATCAATTATATGGGAATTAACTGATGAATTAACTCATATTCTGATTATAAAAGACGGGGATACCTATTGGAATTCACCTAATCTAGATAAAGAAATACCTGCACTAGAATTTGCTGATATTGAAAAAGATGCTGATCTCGCTGCTGTATTAACAAAAGATCGGAATATAAGTAAACGAACTAATCTAGTTAATCCCAATAATCCATTAGCAAACGGTGAAGATGAAATCTTAATTGTTGGAGTCCCTTATAAAATTTCTAAAACGGATAACGGTGCTGTTTTTATCTCGCAATCACTGTCAGCTGTTCACGATACAACTAAGACTACAACAAAATATATTATTTTAGCTGCGGGTATTGCGATAATCTTAACAACAATTTTCGCTTTCTTTTTATCTACGAGAATTACCTATCCATTAAGGAAAATGAAAGAGGTTGCTCAAAACCTTGCAAGAGGAAAGTTTGATATGAAGGTGCCAATTATGTCAAATGATGAAATTGGTGAGCTCGGTATTGCCTTTAATCAAATGGGGCGGCAATTAAAATTCCATATAAATGCACTTAATCAAGAAAAGGAGCATTTATCAAATATTTTAAGTAGTATGGCAGATGGAGTTATTACATTAAATATAAATGGAACAATATTAGTCACAAATCCCCCTGCAGAGCGATTTCTACAGGCATGGTACTATCAGCAAGGAATGAACATTCAAACTAGTGAGGAACTTCCTCCAGAGGCAAATGATTTGTTTCACCTTGTAGTAAATACAGAAAAGGAACAGGTACTTGAAATATCGCTTCAAGGAAGAAGCTGGGTTATATTAATGAGTCCTTTATATAATCAATCCTATGTTCGAGGAGCAGTTGCAGTTCTTAGAGACATGACAGAGGAACGTCGATTAGATAAGCTCCGCAAGGACTTTATTGCGAATGTGAGTCATGAATTACGAACACCAATATCAATGCTTCAAGGATATAGTGAAGCAATCGTTGATGATATTGCCAGCACTGATGCTGAAAAAAAAGAGATTGCACAAGTTATTCATGATGAATCCTTGCGAATGGGTCGTTTAGTTAATGATTTATTAGATTTAGCTAGAATGGAAGCTGGACATATCTCCCTTAATCTTGAAGAGATTTCTGTACCAAATTTTATCGATAAAATAAATCGAAAGTTTCAAGGCCTAGCAAAAGAGAAAATGATCTCTCTAAAAGCCGATATTGATTTAGATGATACACTTTATGTATTAGACCCAGATAAGATTGAACAGGTGTTAACTAATTTAATTGATAATGCCATTCGACACACCGCTGAAAATGGCGCTGTTTCCATCGTTGTTGCAAATAGTGAAAACGGAATTTCACTAAAAATTCAAGATTCAGGTAGTGGGATCCCTGAAGAGGATCTCCCTTTTGTCTTCGAACGCTTCTATAAAGCTGATAAAGCTAGGACTAGAGGAAGAGCTGGAACAGGACTTGGGTTAGCAATTGCAAAGAATATTGTGGAAGCACATCAAGGGAAAATTCAAGTTCATAGTAAAATAGGAGAAGGTACGACATTTAGTATCTTTTTACCACGAAAAAAGCTAGATTCTGATTGATAATGACGAACAATCTTGTTTCATAAGAAACAATTTTCATACGTACATTCTGTGTGCCAAGCTTTTTTAAAAATAGCCTATTCGTGGGAGTAGGCTATTTTCTTTATTAATATAAAGGTAGTAGATGAAACGTATTTTTAATTCATCTAATTAAAAAGGTGATTTGAAAAAGTTAGTTGAAATGTATACTTATTGGAATAACGAAATATATATTAAGCAGGAAAAGAAGATTGGAGAGTGAAAAAGGTGAATTTATATACTAGAACAGGTGATAGCGGAAAAACCAGCCTGATTGGTGCTAGAGTGGATAAAGACGATTTACGTGTAGAAGCATATGGAACGATTGATGAAGCCAATTCTTTTGTAGGACAAGCGATGACATTACTTACAGACTCATTGTTCGACGATATTTACAAAGAGCTAGAAAAAATTCAACATGAGCTTTTTGATTGCGGGGGAGATTTAGCAGTTGTAAAAGAAAAATATCCATATAAAACAACAGCTGAAATGGTTTCTTTTTTGGAAGAAAGAATTGATCATTATGTGAAAGAAGCCCCTGAATTAGAGCGGTTTATTTTACCTGGAGGCAGCCCGGCAGCTGCTGTAATCCATCTTGCAAGAACTGTTACTCGACGTGCTGAAAGATGTACAGTTACACTTCAAAAGGAAATGGCGATAAATGATATTGTCTTAAAATACTTAAATCGTTTGTCAGATTACTTTTTTGCGATTGCAAGAGTGATTAATTTTCGCTTAGGAATTAGTGATGTTGAATACGAAAGAAGTGCACTTGTTTTTAAAAGTAAGCCTTCAAAAAAAGAAAATTAGTAAAAGGAGCCTTTCTATGATTCTCGTTAGTTCCTGCTTAGCAGGGGTTAAATGCCGTTATAATGGAACAGCAAGTCTAGATGAGAAAATTCAAGAATTAGTTGATGATAAAAAAGCGATGTTGGTATGCCCAGAGTTATTAGCAGGTTTTTTAACGCCAAGAGAGCCAGCTGAAATAATTGGTGGAAATGGAAATGATGTTTTAGATGGTCGCGCAAAGGTTATTGAAAAATCGGGTAAAGATGTAACAGATCTTTATATTAACGGTGCCATTCGTACATTGGAACTAGCAAACTTGAACAAGGTAACTTGTGTTGTGCTAAAGGAATATAGCCCTTCATGTGGGTCTAAAATGATCTATGATGGTAGTTTTCAGAACAAGAAAATAGCTGGAGATGGAGTTACTTCAGCGCTGCTGAAGAGGGAAGGTATTAAAGTAGTTTCAGAAAAGGAACTTTCTGAGCTTTGATAAGGTATGTAAAAAGTGTGTAATAATATAATGCTGCGACTCTAATACAGTATGAGTCGCTTTTAATTTTTTTACATATAACACTTTGTTTTGGACTTACAGGGATAAGAAGGTAACAAAACCTTAAATCTTTTGTGAATATTTAAAAATAACCTTAGAGATTACTAGTTTGTGTGCTAAAGTTAAACATAGTTGATGTCAAATATTACATAAATATTTCAATTACATTTCTTATTACATCTGTGCAACTTTTCCTATTTCTTTACGACTAAATAAAAGAATGGAGGGGCATTCATGGAGGATACCTTTCAGAGAATATATGAAAAATATCATCATGATCTTTTTCAGTTTTTATTCTATATGGTGAAAAACCGTGAGCAGGCTGAAGACCTTGTACAAGAGGTGTATATTCGAGTTTTAAAGGCTTACGATACATTCCAAGGAAGAAGTAGTGAAAAAACATGGCTATTTTCAATTGCTAGACATGTTGCAATCGATTGGTTTCGCAAACAAAAAACAATTCGCATGCGGATTTTAGAAAAGTTTGATTGGGATAAACAGCAGATAGAGGATGATCAAGTGTTACCTGATGAGGTTGCCTTGCAAAATGAACAAGTTAAATGGTTGTACAAAGCACTTGACGTGTGCTCGATTGACCAACGTTCTGTGCTTATTTTACGTTACCTACAAGAACTATCAATTACAGAAACAGCTGAAGCTCTTGGTTGGACTGTAAGTAAAGTAAAAACAACACAGCATCGTGCTTTAAAACAATTGCAAAAGCAAATGATAAGCATATCTGAAAAGGAGGGGTTTTCTATTGAAAAGACAAGAGTGGAGTGAAGAACAGCTCGAACAGCTTTTGAAGCAGTTGCCCCCTGTTAAAGATAAACAAACTGCAAAAGACATCTTTCAAAGCATTCAATATAAACGGCAGATTAATAAAAAGTCACGAAGTTGGATTACTCCTGCTGTTGCTACTGTTGCGGCGCTGTTGATATTCGCTTTAATTTCTCCATATATTTTTCAAAATTTCACAACAAATCAAGAAAGTAAAATGGATATGTCAACAGCGAAAACATCAGAGGAAACAGTAAAAGTTGAGAATGATTCTGCTAACAATCTTAAAATGGCGGAGGCTAATTCGCAACAAGGAAATTATCGAGAGCAAGATACTCTTTCTAATACTCAGTTAAAAAGTGAAAAACAAGAAACATTTGTGGCAAATGAAAATGATGCAGAGGAGATCATCACGGTTGGTTTTACTGATCCACAAGCACAAAATATTATACCTATAAGTTTAGAGGCGAATGAGAAGAAGGAAAAGTTGGAACAAATTAAAGAGGTAAATCCAGAAATTTATATAGATGAACTTGGCCCGATTACGTATGAATTAAGTAAAACAGATATATTGGAAACAGAAAATCCCGAGGAAATTAACATTGAATATAATGGGGAACCAAATGTAAAATCATCTAGTCATGATATGTTATATCAAAATGCAATTATAGAAACTTTTAGATGGCTCGACTATAAAAATGCAAAGCTTTATACAAATGATAAAGAAGGAATTGAATTTGGTCAAACCGGTCATAAGAAAGATTTAGTTGTAAAGAAAGAAACGAAAAAGGCATATTTCCTCTATCAATTTGATGAGGAAACTTTAAAGCTTCTTGTCCCATCACCAGATTCATACGATTCAGTTGATAGTGCTTTTGAAGCGATGAAGAAAGGGATAGAAGAGCGTAGTTTAAAACCTACAATAATGAATAACATTACAATGATAATGGTAAAGAAAAATGGTGACATGTTAGAAATCGAATTTAATCAAGATGTCGAATTTGAAAATAGTGAACCAACGATAATAATGTTTGAATCCATTTTATTAACAGCTAAAGAGTTTGGTTATAAAACTGTTCAGTTTAATGGGATAAATATTGATAAGGTCGGTGTCATGGATGTTACTAAACCAATAGAAGTGCCTTTTTCTCCAAACCCAATTGAAGCAAATTAGTAGAGACTCATTTTGATCTGAACCCAAAAAGTTAGACATGAATATTAAGCAGCTTCCTGGGCATGAGTTCGGTATTGAACCGGACTCATGCCTTTTAATTTTTCCTTAATTCGTTTGTGATTGTAATAGTAAATATAATCCTCTAATTCTTGTTTGAAATGTTCCATACTCTCAAATTCTTTAAGATAAAGTAACTCACTCTTTAATAAGCCAAAGAAACTCTCCATGACTGCGTTATCTAAACAATTGCCTTTTCGAGACATGCTTTGTGTAATCCCTTGTTCTTTCAATGCCTTCTGATATTTCTTCATCTGATAATGCCAGCCCTGATCTGAATGAAGGATAGGGGAATCCCCTTCTTTTAAAGTTTCAAAAGCCTTTTCCAACATATTAGAAACAAGTGGGTAAACCGGACGTTGTTCAACGTTATATGCAATAATTTCTCCGTTATAAAGATCGAGGATTGGTGATAAAAATAGCT
>NZ_JAGDEL010000026.1 GCF_017497975.1 Metabacillus bambusae
TCATGCCTTAATTCATAGATTACTTGGGCTTTGTCTTTTTCTGAGACTTTGCCTTTGCTTGAATTAAGGCTTGTAACTTTTTTAAATACGCATTCTCCATACGTAATCGCTCATTTTCAGCTCGTAACGCTTCTTCTGATCCTTCTATTGGATGATTTTTCCTAGATTCTTTTTTCATGGATGGACGCCCCTTCTTTTTCGGTTGAAGAGCGTCGAATCCTCTTGTTTCTACGAGATATTTCCACTTCCAAACTGTTTGAGGGGAAGGAATATTGAATTTCGCAGCTGCTTCTAAATAGGACGCTCCTGTATCGTTCATATAACTAATTACGTCCATTTTAAAGCGAATATCATAGTTTGTATACCTTGAAGTTAATCCTTCCGTACCTTGTTCTTTATACTGTGCTACCCAAGTTTTTAAAGCCGTCAAAGTAACACCAAAGAGATTCGCTGTATCTTTAAAAGAGCTAGTACCCTTCATGTAGTGCTCTACTGATGAAATTTTTGTTTCAAGTGAATACTTTGTCATAAAAAAACTACACCTCCAAATGTTAGTTGTGTCTAACATTTGGGGTGCAGTTCAATTGTTCAGCCTCTTTTTGTGTGGATATAAGTTTATTATTTTTTTCTTTTGAAAAAAACTAGGAATGCTCCTATTAAAATCAATAAAAATGACCAATAGGTTTCAATAAGCTGAACACCATTTTCAACGACAGAGAAAGAGTGGATGATCTTTTGAAAAAAATGAAGAAATAATCCAATCAAAAGTAATACTATTCCTTGAGCATAGCCTGATTTAGTTTTAATAGCAGTAAGTAGCATTCCTAAGGCTAATATAAAAAGAAATGCAGCTGCATGGTCTGGCCAGGAAGGGAACTTAGGTTGATAGATAAAGTGAATGCCAAGCCCGGCTAAAATGATACCAGGTAGGATAGCTGTATTGTCTTTTTCAAAATGTCCACTAATTAAGTAAGCAGTTCCTAATAGAATCAGTAAGGCTTGCCAACTCGTTTGATTTTCAAATAAATGAATATTTAATTTTTGGATAGAATAAAAAGTGCCAATCCCTAGTAAGATAATTCCAGGTAATAAAGATATTTTTTTCATAAGGAACACCTCTTAATATAATGATTTCTGTATGATACTTTGTTTGTATCTTTTATTACGTGAATCCTCTTCTCGAAGTCAGAGGACAAATGTCAATATTAATTGACTAAGTTAACAAACTGATAACTTGATTAGCAGCTTAATATTTGTTATTGTACTGAGTGGAGAGCATGAGGGATCATGTCAAATTGTGTAGATATCCTGTCATATTTTATGACTAATAAATTTACTTTTAATTAACTTAGCAGTACAATTAATAAATCTTAATTATCCTATCATAAATCATAGCATTATGGATGATAGGATAATAAAATGTAAGGCTTCGTCATGAGACATGATCATAAGTCTTAGTTTTTCTAATCATATCATAGGATTCAAATACTGTTCACATTTTATCTGCGTGAATGAAAAATGTGAGTGGTATACTATAACTAAAGAGATCTTTGCATGTGGGGGTGTAAAGGGAAATGCATATACTTGTTGTCGGCTTAAATTATAAAACAGCCCCTGTTGAAATTCGCGAAAGGCTTACTTTTCAACCGAACGAGCTTTCTGATGCGATGAAACAGTTAAAAGACCAAAAAAGTATTTTAGAAAACGTAATTGTATCAACATGTAATCGAACAGAGATTTATGCGGTTGTCGACCAATTGCACACAGGACGTTATTATATAAAAGCGTTTTTAGCAGATTGGTTCGGTATAGATAAAGATGAGATTACACCGTACTTAACCATATTTGAACAAGATGGTGCATTAGAGCACTTATATAAAGTTGCGTGTGGATTAGACTCGATGATACTTGGAGAAACACAAATTCTAGGACAGGTTCGCTCTAGCTTTTTGCTTGCACAAGAAAACGACTCAATAGGTACTATCTTCAATCAACTATTTAAACAGGTTATTACACTAGCAAAGCGCTCCCATTCTGAAACAGATATTGGTGCTAATGCTGTTTCAGTTAGTTATGCTGCAGTAGAATTAGCGAAAAAGATCTTTGGGGACTTAAAAACGAAGCATGTGCTTATTTTAGGTGCCGGAAAAATGGGCGAGCTTGCAGTGCAAAACTTACACGGGAATGGCGTAGGGAAAGTTACTGTTATGAATAGAACGTTGCAAAAAGCTGAAGAGCTAGCTAATCGTTTCAATGGGAAAGCTAAAGGGATCAATGAGCTACAATGTGGATTAGTTGAAGCAGATATTCTAATTAGCTCAACTGGAGCAAAGGATTTTGTAATTTCGAAGGAAATGATGTCACAAGTTGAAAAGCTAAGAAAGGGTCGACCTTTATTTATGGTTGATATCGCAGTTCCTCGTGATTTAGATCCAAAGCTTGCTGAATTAGATGGTGTGTTTTTATATGATATCGATGACTTGCAAGGAATCGTTGAGGCGAACCTACAGGAACGAAAAGTTGCTGCAGAGAAAATTGAGCTAATGATTGAAGCTGAAATTGTTCAATTTAAGCAATGGATTAACACACTAGGTGTTGTACCTGTTATCTCTGCGCTTCGTCAAAAAGCGTTAACGATTCAAGCTGAGACAATGCAAAGTATTGAGCGGAAAATGCCTGATTTAACTGATCGTGAGAGAAAGGTACTTAGCAAACATACGAAAAGTATTATTAATCAATTACTAAGAGATCCCATTGTGAAAGTGAAGGAACTTTCAACTGATGCAAATGCTCAGGAGTCATTAGAGTTATTTATGAAAATATTTAACATTGAAGATGCTGTTGAGGAGCAAGTGCAAAAAGAGAGAGCTGAAAAGCAATTAAATCTTTCAAATGAGCAAATGCCAGATCTTCGAGCTTCACTGCAATCGTAAGTGTGATGTAATTATTCCTTTATTATAGTTGTTGGCGTCAGTACGTCATAGGAGTTTTTTGTATGGAGATGAGTTTAACTAGAATCAATGAAGTAACCATTATTCTTTATGCATTATGTGTACTTTTATATTTTATAGATTTTCTTAATAATAACCGGAAGGCGAAACAAGCTGCCTTCTGGTTACTTTCTATTGTTTGGCTTTTGCAAACAATTTTTTTATTTGCTCGTATGTTTGAAACGGGAAGATTTCCGGTATTGAATGTGTTTGAAGGATTATATTTTTACACATGGGTACTTGTCACTCTATCTCTAGCATTAAATAAATTTTTACGAGCAGAGTTTATTATATTTTTTACAAACGTAATTGGCTTTATCATGATGGCATTACATACCTTTGCACCAGCACAATATGAGTCGGCAGCGGTTTCAAGTAAGCTTGTTTCTGAATTGTTATTGATTCATATCACAATGGCAATACTTTCATATGGTGCCTTTTCACTTTCGTTCGTTTTTTCAATTTTATATACGATTCAATATAATTTATTGAAAAAGAAGAAGTGGGGAAAACGTCTTCTGCGCTTAGAAGATTTATCTAAACTTGATTATATGTCATATGTATTAAATGTCATTGGTGTACCGATGCTGTTATTAAGCCTTATATTAGGAATTATTTGGGCTTACATTAAAGTTGAAAAATTTCATTGGTATGATGCAAAAGTTCTTGGGTCTTTTATGGTGTTAATCACATATAGCGTTTATTTATATATTAGAATTGTTAAAGAATTGCAAGGGAAATCGGTCGCATTATTGAATATTGCCTCCTTTCTTGTCTTATTAATTAATTTTTTCTTATTCGGCAGCTTATCAAGATTCCATTTTTGGGATTCATAAAATCATCAGTAGAATGTAGTAGGAGGATATCATGCGTAAAATTGTTGTAGGTTCAAGACGAAGTAAACTGGCATTAACACAAACGAACTGGGTGATAAATCAACTAAAATCCTTTGGTTTACCTTTTGAATTTGAAGTAAAGGAAATTGTCACAAAGGGTGATCGGATATTAGATGTTACCTTGTCAAAGGTTGGTGGGAAGGGACTGTTCGTTAAGGAAATTGAGCAAGCAATGATCGATGGTGAAATTGACATGGCTGTTCATAGTATGAAGGATATGCCAGGAGTATTGCCAGATGGTTTAACAATTGGCTGTGTTCCTAAGCGAGAGGATCATCGAGATGTGTTAATTTCGAAGGATCATAAAAAGCTTGCAGAGCTACCGCAGGGATCAGTGATCGGTACAAGTAGCTTAAGAAGAAGTGCACAGCTGTTAATCGAGCGACCAGACCTTGAAATTAAATGGATCAGAGGAAATATAGATACACGTCTAGAAAAACTTAAAACAGAAGAGTATGATGCGATTATTTTAGCTGCAGCGGGGTTATCGCGAATGGGCTGGAGCAAGGAAGTTGTTACTGAATTTTTAGAGCCTGAAGTTTGCCTACCTGCTGTAGGACAAGGTGCTTTAGCAATTGAATGTCGTGAAAATGATCATGAATTACTAGACTTATTGGGAAAATTTACAGATAAAGCAGCACAATTAGCCGTAAATGCAGAGAGAACCTTTCTTACGAAAATGGAGGGCGGCTGTCAAGTACCAATTGCAGGATTTGCAACAGTTGACGAAAATCACGAGATTACATTTACTGGTCTAATCGCGTCACCAAATGGTAAAGAAGTATATAAACAGCAACTTACAGGTAAAGACCCTGTCGTATTAGGTGAAGACGTATCAGCTATTTTAACTGAGCAAGGTGCGAAAGCCCTAATTGATCGAGTCAAAGCGGAGCTTGATCAATAATGGCAGCAGGCCTTCCTTTACAAGGCAAGCGAGTATTAATAACAAGGGCACAGGCTCAAGTGCAAGAGTTTATTGACAGAATTGAATCAGCAGGCGGAGTAGCAATTACTGCTCCGCTTTTGGAGATTAGAGCTAATGATTTAAATGAGCAAGTGATTAAGTCAACAATTCAAAATCTCAAGAACTATGACTGTATTGTGTTTACAAGTGCAAATGGTGTGACTTTTTTTCAAAGCTATTTAGATAAATGGGACATTTCTTATAAAAAGTTAGATCATTTACTTGCTGCATCTGTTGGTAGAAAAACAAGTAAGCAAATGGAAAAATTAGGGTTAGCTGTTTCGATTATTCCTGAGGAATATGTCGCAGAAAAACTGACAGAAAGTATAACCAAAAACCTTCCAGCTCATTCTAGAGTTTTGGTTATCCGTGGAAACCTTGCACGCCCTGTACTGGTAACTGGGCTAAAACGAAATGGTTATAATGTGACAGATCTCGTTGTCTATGAAACGATACATAATATGAATGAAGCTGAAAAATTAAGAAAATATGTTCAAAATGATAAACTAGACTTTATTACATTTACTAGCTCTTCAACAGTTGATAGCTTTATGAACGTATTAAAGCAAGATGAGCTACATGAGAACTTAAAGAAGGTGACCTTTGTTTGTATTGGGCCAATAACGAACGATACATTAAAGGAATATGGGTATGAAGGAATAATGCCGGCTACTTACACAATTGAAGATATGGTAAAGCTAATGATCGAGCTTGAACAGAGATGAGGAGGATTTACTAATGGATATTCAATTTGCAAGACATCGTCGCTTACGTAACAGCGCAAATATGAGAGCTATGTTAAGAGAAAATCATCTTCGTGTAGAGGATTTTATCTACCCAATTTTTGTTGTTGAGGGAGAAAAGAAGAAAAACGAAGTCTCGTCTATGCCAGGGGTTTTCCAGATTTCATTGGATTTATTAAATGAGGAAATTGAAGAGGTAGTTTCTTTAGGAATCAAGTCAATTATATTATTTGGGGTTCCAGATTCAGATCATAAGGATGAAGTAGGTTCTGGTGCGTATCATGATCATGGCATTGTTCAATTAGCAACGAGACAAGTGAAAGAAGCTTACCCAGATCTTATAGTTGTTGCTGATACTTGTCTTTGTGAATTTACAGACCATGGCCATTGTGGAATCGTTGAAAATGGTCAAGTACTTAATGACCCATCACTTGATTTATTAGCGCGTACTGCAGTGAGTCAAGTTAAGGCAGGAGCTGATATCATTGCCCCTTCTAATATGATGGACGGTTTTGTTGCAGCGATTCGCCATGGATTGGATGAGGCAGGCTTTGAACATATTCCAATTATGTCTTATGCAGTAAAATATTCAAGTGCTTACTATGGTCCATTCCGTGATGCAGCTCAAAGTGCTCCACAATTTGGTGATCGTAAAACCTATCAAATGGATCCTGCTAATCGTGAGGAAGCATTACGGGAAGCAGGGTCTGATCTTGAGGAAGGAGCAGATTTCTTAATTGTTAAACCAGCCCTAGCTTATTTAGATATCATTCGCGATGTCAAGAATACCTTTAATGCTCCGATTGTTGCTTATAATGTTAGTGGGGAATATTCAATGATTAAAGCAGCTGCTCTAAACGGCTGGGTTGATGAAAAAACAATTGTTATGGAAACTTTAGTAGGGATGAAGCGTGCAGGTGTGGATTTAATTATCACTTACTTTGCAAAGGATGTTGCTCGCTGGTTAAAAGAAGAGTAGGAAAAAACCTTTTATATCATTACGAGAGTGAGAAAGGGGAATACATATGAAAAGCTATGTTAAAAGTGAACAAGCGTTTCAAAAAGCACAGTCGTTAATGCCAGGAGGAGTAAATAGTCCTGTCCGAGCTTTTAAATCAGTAGGAATGAACCCAATTTTCATGGAACATGGTAAGGGTTCTAAAATAACTGATATTGATGGAAATGAATACATCGATTATGTATTATCATGGGGACCACTTATTCATGGTCATTCACACGATACAGTTGTAGAAGCTATTAAAAAGGTTGTTGAATCAGGGACAAGCTTTGGGGCGCCAACATTAATAGAAAACGAATTAGCTAGTCTTGTGATAGAGCGTGTGCCATCAATTGAAATTGTGCGAATGGTTAGCTCTGGAACTGAGGCTACAATGAGTGCATTACGCTTAGCACGTGGATATACAGGACGTAATAAAATAATAAAATTTGAGGGCTGCTACCATGGACATGGTGACTCATTATTAATAAAGGCAGGATCAGGAGTGGCTACACTAGGATTACCAGATAGTCCAGGAGTTCCAGAAGGTGTTGCTAAAAATACAATTACAGTTCCTTATAATGATCTTGAAAGCGTTCGTTATGCATTTGAGCAATTTGGAGAAGATATTGCAGGCGTCATCGTTGAGCCAGTTGCTGGAAATATGGGGGTTGTACCACCACTGCCAGGCTTTTTAGAGGGCTTGCGTGAGGTGACTGAACAATATAGTGCCCTTCTCATATTTGATGAAGTGATGACAGGCTTCCGTGTAGATTACGGCTGTGCACAAGACTACTTTGGCGTAACACCTGATATAACATGCTTAGGGAAAGTAATAGGCGGCGGACTCCCTGTAGGTGCTTATGGCGGTAAACTTGAAATAATGCAGCAAATTGCACCAAGCGGTCCCATCTACCAAGCAGGAACATTATCAGGAAACCCGCTTGCAATGACAGCAGGTTATGAAACATTAAAGCTACTGACTAGGGAATCGTATATAGAGTTTAAGCGTAAAGCTGATCGTCTTGAAGATGGTTTGTCAAAGGCTGCAAACGAATATGAAATTTCTCATACGATTAATCGTGCAGGGTCTATGATTGGCTTCTTCTTTACGAATGAAAAAGTAACAAACTATGAAGAAGCAAAAACCTCAAATCTCGAGTATTTTGCAAGCTACTACAGAAGTATGGCAAATGAAGGAGTGTTCCTACCTCCTTCACAATTTGAAGGCTTGTTCTTATCAACAGCTCATAGTGATGAGGATATTGATTATACAATTGAAGCAGCAAGAAAGGCATTTGCTGCGTTGAAATAGAATGAGAAGGGTTTAACACAAATTAAGGTGTTAGACCCTTTTTTCAGTATTCCAACAAAAGATAGAAAAGCAACCTCACTTCGTCCTAAAAATTTCAATTCATATCCAGAATATAAATAAAATAAACATATTATCCTCCTTTCATACATACATCTGTAATGTCATAGTAATTTGTTAGGCTATTTGAAAGGAGGAATTATTTTTGTCACAGGAACAACAACAACTACGTTTTTCTGTAGAAGAATCAGTCTGGTTTCAAAAAGGACAGGAAGTATCTGAACTTTTAACAATTTCTCTAGATCCTGATATCTCAATTCATGAGCATGATCAGTACATTTCAATTCGAGGTGCACTTCAACTTACGGGTGAATACAAAATAGATACAGAAGCAAATGTGCAGGATCAATTTGAATATGCAAATGTACGGTATGTAAATGAAATTTCTACCCGAGAAGATGGTGTAAGTATAATCAATCACCGTTTTCCAGTTGATATCACGATTCCTAGAAATCGAATCCAAGATTTAGATGAAGTTTATGTATCAATTGAATCTTTTGATTATGAACTCCCAGAACTGAAATGCTTAAAGCTTGTTGCTGACTTATCAATAAGTGGTATTTCAAAAGAAGAAACCGAGCCTACTGCTGCTGATGTAAGTGAAAGACCGGAAGAAATTGAAGAAGAAGTATTTGAACCACTTTACAGAGGGCAACAGTCACAACCATTTGCTAATAAGGATGATACATTTACATCATTCGAACAAAGTGGTGCACATCCTTTCTCATCATATTATCAGGAATCTGATACGGTTGAAGAAGACGTGGACAAATTATCACCTGTTAAAACAGAGGCTCCTAGTCGTGAAGTTGAAAAAGTGAGTGAGGAAGAAAAAGAAGTTGAAGTTGTTTCTACACCAGTCCTTGAAGAAATTGACGAAGTGGACAGTGAAAACCAAGAGGTTCAGGAAGATCAGCAAGATCAACAAGAAGATCTTTACGATCCATTTGTTGTTGAGGTGAGGAAACAGGAAGAGGAGCCTGTTGAACCACAGGAGGTACAATATTCCTTCTTCTCTAAATCTGAAAGTCTTGCAAACGTCAATAACAAAGCGGAAGCAGAAGAAGAGAATGAACGAGAAGAAAATGATCCTAAAGATGCCCATTATTTAACAAGTCTTTTCGCTCGTGATGAAGAAGAGGATTTTTCTAAATTGAAAATGTGTATTGTTCAGCAAGGTGATACAATTGAGCTTATTAGTGAACGATATGAAATTTCAGTTCAACAGCTTCTTCGCGTAAATGAATTTCATGCAGATCAAGATGTTTATGAAGGACAAATTCTATACATCCCTGCATATTCAACGAGCAAATAATCGATATTTTGCATTGCTTTGAAAAACAGCAGAGGGATATTTACCTCAGCTGTTTTTTTGAAAGGCTCTGTTAAATCTCACTGTTGATTTTAGTAAATATTTTTTGAACTTTTTTCTAGCTCTAGCAGTTTTGTCTTTGTGAAAGGCTGTTTTCGGGCAAACTTTGTTACTATTAACCAAGTAAAGCGGTGTGGTTGATTGCAGCGAGAGATGCTCGCTTTCCGCGGGGCGGGCGGTGAGCCTCCTCGGCGTAAACGCCTGTGGGGTCTCACCTGTCCCGCTGCTCCGGCAGGAGTCTCGCACTTCCGCTCCAATCAACCTGAATTAGTTATTGTTTTAAAAGCAACAATATCTTAGAAAAGAGACTTGTTAAAAGTCCTATGCTAAACGAGCAAAACAAGGCACTTGCGCATTTCGTTAGAAGATTTGAGGTGTCATCTACATTGGCGATACAAGTTGATGGAATAAAGCCATTATTAAGAAATTATGATATCCAGCCTGAATATACAGAAGAAATTAGTCGTAAAGCAATAAAAATTTACACAAATAATGGAACATTTGTGTTAAAAAAGCTTTCAAGAAAATTCAATCCTACTTTTGCTGACTTATTATCACACTTAGACCAACAACGATACACTAATTATGTACCAATTAAGAAAAACAGACACCAGCAATTCATTTCACAAAATAGCAATGAATATTTTTATCTTATGCCTTGGCTGCCAAATGAAACAGACGATGAGATAGATGCACGACATCAATATTTATTCAAAGAAGTCGCTAAACTGCATAGCCGTACAGAAAAAGAAATTAAACTGAACGGTCAAGAGGTAGAAAAGCATTATGATGCGATCACAAAGCATTGGGAAGAGACAAAGGTATATTATGAAACATTTGTTGATCAATGTGAACAAAGATTGTATCTTTCACCATTTGAATTACAAGCAGTAACCTATTTTATTGAGGTTAGTCGTGCGATCGATTTCTCCAAAAAGAAATTAAAAGAATGGTCTGAGGAAATGGCAGAAAAGGAGAAGACTCGAATAGTTTTAAATCATGGAAAGATTTCGGCCCATCATTTTTTATATGATGAAAATAACGCAGGGTACTTAACGAATTTTGAACGTGCAAAATATGCTTCACCGATTGATGATTTCCTATTGTTCATGAATCATACAGGAAAGACTTATCCTAATCAATGTAATGACTGTGTAAATTGGTTTTATACGTATCAGAAAAGCTATCCTTATACAGAAGGAGAAATGCTGTTATTTCTTAGCTATCTTGCCTATCCAGATCGAATTTGTCGTATCATTAAGAACTACGTCCATAATGATAAAAGGCAATCTGAGTTAGTAAGAAACAAGCAATTATTAAAGGCTTATTGGCATTTTAAAAACATTGAATACATCGTGATGAAGATATCCGAAATTGAAGAGAAAAAGAAAATGCAAGAAGAATCTTCAAGTTAGGACGATGTGGTAGTATAAAGAGGCTAACACTTTGTGTCAGCCTCTTTTTTAAAAAGAAAAATAGGAGATTAATCTATAGCAACTGTATTTTAATTTAGGTTCTGTTATAACTCACTGTTGATTTTGGACTTTGTTGATTGGAGCGTAGCGTAAGGCGTGAGACTCCTGCGGGAGCCTTCCGGACCGCACTGGAAAGCTACCGCCTGCAGCGGAAATAAACAACCAAGTTTAACAGATCATTAATTTATCCAAAGGAACTATCAAGACTTTAAATCCAATCATAACGAAATGCAATAGCTAACAAAATTAATAGAGCAAGTAAAAGTACATCAAAGGATGTTGGAAAGAAAACTGTTCGAATACCTTGAAAAATTGTTAACGGAATAATAATTTGGATACCAATTTCTCGTACCTGTCTTACCCATGGCGGGAGCGTGTAAGGATTATACCGCCTCTTCATGTCACAACTCCTCCTTGTTTTATGCCTTCTCTAATAAGTAAATTCTTATCTCTCTCTATGGAAAATGAACGAAAAATTAACAACGAAATATGTGTTTATACTTGCAGGAATCTACGTACTATAAAAATATGCATAACAATCGGGATATGTGCCTGTATATTAGCAGATAAAAATGGTGAAGATATTGACGAAAAAAAGATTTTTTTAGTAATATAGAATAGATCAATATAATAAATCGATAAACGTTGAATGGGAAGAGTACAATTGCTATCTCGTTACAGAGAGAGAAATCATTTGCTGGAAGATTTCTTACGTAGATAAATTGGAAGGTCGCCCAGGAGTTGCTTCTTTGAATCGAGTAGGAGAAGCCGGTGTAGACCGTTATAAATCTTGAGTGCATAGACTATGCTTACGTATTTCTTTTTAGTCTATGAAAAAAGGTGGTACCGCGAAAATTTTCTCCTTTCGTCCTTTTAGTGGATGGAAGGAGTTTTTATTTTGTATGAAGGTAAGGCACCAAAAGTGATTTGTACTCGTTTAGGAAATTATAAAATTCTTGAACTGTGGATAAGCGCACGACATCCAGCTCCAGCGCCTAGCCTCTCTTGGGTCTACAGCTAATTTAGAATTGAAGGCAAAGAGCGCCTTCTATTCTAAATCATCTTATTTGCCCGAGGCTGATCAAGGCGTTTGCGCTTTTGTACATAACGTTTTCATTTCAACAAGTTATGAAAAACTTAATTATATTTAGGAGGAAACATAATGGGAAACAATGAACACCAGCATGAATTACCAACAAAGTATGATCCAAATACAATCGAAAAAAACCGCTATTCATTTTGGCTAGAGGGAAAATATTTTGAAGCAACGGGTGATGAAACGAAGCAACCTTATACAATTGTTATTCCACCACCAAATGTTACAGGTAAACTTCATTTAGGTCATGCATGGGATACAACACTACAGGATATTGTTACTCGTATGAAAAGAATGCAAGGCTATGATGTTCTATGGCTTCCAGGAATGGATCATGCGGGGATCGCAACGCAAGCAAAAGTTGAAGCAAAGCTTCGTGAAGAGGGAAAGTCCCGTTATGATTTAGGTCGTGAAAAATTTATTGAAGAAACTTGGAAGTGGAAGGAAGAGTATGCGGAGCATATTCGTGAGCAGTGGGCAAAGGTAGGCCTAGGCTTAGATTATTCACGAGAGCGTTTTACACTTGATGAAGGCCTATCAAAAGCTGTACGAGAGGTATTTGTTACGCTTTATAATAAAGGGCTTATTTACCGTGGTGAGTATATTATTAACTGGGACCCACAAACAAAAACAGCTCTTTCAGATATTGAAGTTATTTATAAAGATGTTCAAGGGGCCTTTTATCATCTGCGGTACCCGTTAGCCGATGGTTCTGGATCAATTGAAGTTGCAACAACACGTCCTGAAACGATGCTAGGTGATACCGCTGTAGCAGTTCACCCTGAAGATGAGCGCTATAAGCATTTAATTGGGAAGAAAGTTGTATTACCGATAGTAGGTCGGGAAATTCCAATTGTCGGGGATGATTATGTTGATATGGATTTCGGTTCAGGAGCAGTGAAAATAACTCCTGCTCATGACCCTAATGACTTTGAAGTTGGTAACCGCCATAACTTAGAACGAATTCTTGTTATGAATGAAGACGGTACTATGAATGCAAAAGCGGGTATTTATAATGGTTTAGATCGATTTGAATGTAGAAAGAACATTGTGAAGGACCTACAAGATCAAGGAGTTCTATTCAAAATTGAAGAGCATATGCATTCTGTTGGACATAGTGAAAGAAGCGGTGCAGTTGTTGAACCTTATCTTTCAACACAGTGGTTTGTTAAAATGCAGCCATTAGCTGATGAAGCAATAAAGCTACAAGAAGATGAAGAAAAAGTAAACTTTGTTCCAGATCGTTTCGAAAAAACATACTTACGCTGGATGGAAAATATTCGTGATTGGTGTATTTCGCGTCAGCTTTGGTGGGGACATCGAATTCCAGCTTGGTACCATAAAGAAACAGGGGAAGTTTACGTAAATCAGGAACCACCAGCAGATATTGAAAATTGGGAACAAGATCATGATGTCCTTGATACATGGTTCAGTTCAGCGCTATGGCCGTTCTCTACAATGGGCTGGCCTGATACAGAGTCAGCTGACTTCAAACGTTACTATCCAACAGATGTTCTTGTAACAGGATATGATATTATTTTCTTCTGGGTATCAAGAATGATTTTCCAAGGTCTTGAATTCACTGGCAAACGTCCGTTTAAGGATGTCTTAATTCATGGCTTAGTACGTGATGACCAAGGTCGTAAAATGAGTAAGTCACTTGGTAATGGTGTCGACCCGATGGAAGTTATTGATCAATATGGTGCTGATTCACTACGTTTCTTCTTATCAACAGGAAGCTCACCAGGTCAGGATTTACGTTTTAGCTATGAAAAAGTAGAATCGACTTGGAACTTTGCGAACAAAATTTGGAATGCTTCACGTTTTGCGTTAATGAATATGGACGGCTTAACTTATGAAGAAATTGATTTAACAGGCGAAAAATCTGTTGCAGATAAATGGATTTTAACACGCTTAAATGAAACGATTGAAAATGTTACAAAGCTTGCTGATAAATATGAATTTGGTGAAGTTGGAAGACTTCTTTACAACTTCATTTGGGATGACTTCTGTGATTGGTATATTGAAATGGCAAAGCTTCCTTTATACGGGGAAGATGAAGCAGCGAAAAAGACAACACGTTCAATTCTCGGCTATGTACTTGATAACACGATGAGATTATTACATCCGTTTATGCCATTTATTACAGAAGAAATATGGCAATCATTACCACATAATGGTGAATCAATTACTGTTGCAGCGTGGCCTACGGTAAACGAGGAGCTAACCGACAATCATGCAGCATCTGAGATGAAGCTATTAGTTGAAGTAATTCGAGCGGTTCGTAATATTCGCTCAGAAGTAAATACACCTATGAGTAAACAAATTGAAATGCAAATAAAGGCAAAAGACGAAGATGTGTTAAATCAACTTGAAACGAATCGTGCATATGTAGAGCGCTTCTGTAACACAAGCACTTTAACAATTGCTACTGATCTTGCGTCTTCTGAAAAATCAATGACAGCTGTTGTCACTGGTGCAGAGATCATTTTACCTATTGAAGGTTTAATTAATATCGAAGAGGAAATTAATCGTTTAGAAAAAGAACGTGAAAAGCTTGATAAAGAAGTAGAACGCGTGCAGAAGAAATTAGGTAATGAAGGCTTCTTAAAGAAAGCTCCTGAAAAGGTGATTGAAGAAGAAAAAGCAAAAGCAAAAGATTATCTTGAAAAACGTGACATCGTTTTAGCGAGAATTAAAGAGTTAAGAGGATAAGTATGATGACTCGGGTGGTTATTTTAAGCTCACCCGAGTTTTTGTATACCTGAAGGAGGTACATAAATGTTTGAGCATTATAGCGAAGCAGTTAATTGGATTCATAGTCGGTTGAAATTTGGAGTAAAGCCTGGCTTGAAAAGAATGGAATGGCTTTTAGCAGAATTAAATCATCCTGAAAAAAACATTCCGATCATTCATGTTGCTGGAACAAATGGTAAGGGCTCTACCATTTCATATATGCTACATATGTTAACAGAGGCTGGATATAAGGTTGGGAGCTTCACGTCTCCATATATAGAAACCTTTAATGAACGAATCAGTGTAAATGGTATTCCGATTTCTGATCAAGAAATGCTTGAACTCGTCAATGAAGTAAAGCCATATGTAGAAAAAATTGAGGAAACAGATCTTGGTGGACCAACTGAATTTGAAATCATCACAACGATGATGTTTGTTTACTTTGGAAAATACAATAAACCAGACTTTTTATTACTTGAAACAGGCCTAGGTGGACGACTTGATTCAACTAATATCGTTTCACCACTATTGTCAATAATTACAAATATTGGCTATGATCATATGAATATACTTGGGTCAACAATTGCTGAAATTGCTGCTGAAAAAGCTGGGATTATTAAACATGGAGTACCAATTATGACTGCAGTAGAAAACGAAAGTGCCTTACACGTAATTACTGAAACTGCACAGCTTCATGCTGCAGATTTATTTACTTTAGGAGAAGAAATTAACATTATTAATAAACAGCATTACAATCATGGTGAGAAGTTTTCCATTCAGACACCATTCAATACTTTTAAGGATTTGGTCATTACAATGAAGGGTCAGCATCAAATAAAAAATGCAGCATTAGCCCTCTCTTCAATTGATTATTTGGTACAAATGAACAAAGTAAGAATGACTGAGGAACAAATTCGCAAAGGGCTGGAGAAAACCGCTTGGAAAGGGCGATTTGAGCTTGTAAATAGCAATCCAGAAGTCATAATCGATGGAGCCCATAATCAAGAAGGAATTGAAAGCTTAATTGAAACTTTATCAAGGCATTATCCCAGAAAGAACATACACATTCTGTATAGTGCATTAAAAGATAAAGAGTATGCTGAAATGATTAACCGTCTATCAAGCATTGCGACATCTATGCATTTCACATCGTTTGATTTTCCAAGAGCAGCAACAGGATATGAATTATATTCTGCTTGCAAGCTAAATGAAAAAACATATTCAGAGTCATGGCAGTCCAAATTGGACGAGCTCCTCACAGCTTATCATGATCAAAAAGAAGATATAGTAGTAGTTACTGGATCATTATATTTCATTTCACATATTCGAGAATATTGTCGAGAAATAAATAGACGTTATAGGTGAAAAGTATGAGGTTGTTTATGACAATACTTTGAAAATTTGCTAAAATAATACGTATCTAACAGAAATAAAGTAAGGGGGCCAGACAGTGGACAAGAAGGTACATGTAGCATTATGGATATGTTGGATCATTGCTACACCCATTTTTTTAACGGTAGCCTTCGATATTTCACCTCCAGCCTTTAAGGGGTATGAGTGGGATATAGCCGCCTTTCTATTATTAATGTGTCTTGTCTCCATTTGGCCAATCATTATAAATGATACCTCTATTTTTTATGTCCAAGGTGTTTCATTGGTTGTGTTTTTATTTTTTGGTTTATTTATAGAAATGATTCTTACACAAATTGCTGTTATTGTTTTGTTGCTAAAAGTGCGCGTGGGTTTTAAAGACCTTTATCGCTATCCTTTGAACGCACTATTGTTTTACTGCATATCCTTAGGTGGGGCTGGTGTTTATTATTTAGTTGGAGGAACACATGGGCTCCTAACATTTAATGAAGATTTTTTAGCCATTATCGCGTATGGATTATCAGTATTTATCATCAACCAATCATTATTAAGTTTCTTTCAAGTTTTTATTTTTAAGATGAAATTTAAATTTTTAACAAGAGGCTTTTTATGGGAGTTATTTACTTCACTCCTTGTGTTTCCGATGGGAATTGGACTATACTTCCTTTATCTTCAGGCTGGAATGAAGGCAATTTTCTTTGTCGGAATACCTTTGCTAGGATTATCTATTTTTCTAGCACTTTATTATAAAACTCAGCGCATAAATCATTATTTACAGCAAGCAAGCGAGATTGGACATCAACTAACAGAAAGATTACAAAAAAAAGATGTTCTAGATATCTTTATGGAAAAAGTAACAAACATGATTCCTTTAGAAGCTGCTTATATTATCGATGTGTATGAAAAGGACAAACTAAGAATCGTTAGGAAATTTGAGAATGGTAAAATCCACGTTAATGTAGAAGAAGCCAAATCTCCTGATCGAGGAATATCAGGACATGTCTATATTATGAGAGAGAGTGTCATATTCCATAGAAGAAAACAATGGAAACATATCCACAAATCACAGCTACCAGAAACTGTGGAGAGTGTTATCGGTGTACCTGTCATTAGAAATCAGGATTTAGTTGGAATTGTAATTCTTGCCTCCAACAAAAAACACGCTTTTGATCGTGCTCAGCTTATGATTATTGATCTATTGTCAGCTTACTTAGGTGTTGCAGTTGAAAATGCAAAAAACTATGAAGAAACACGAAGACAAAGTGAGCACTGTCCACTAACTGGCTTGTATAATTATCGATACTTAGAACATAAGCTTGATCGGGAATTTAAGCATCTGCAACAAAGGAAACTCGATACGCTTACCCTCATTTTATTAGATATTGATCATTTCAAAGCAGTAAATGATACATATGGTCATCACGCAGGAAATGAAGTTCTTATCCAACTATCAAAACGGCTTCTACAGTATGTTAGGAAAAAAGGTACCGTTGCTAGATATGGTGGGGAAGAGTTTGTCATACTCCTCCCAAACTTTGAAAAGCAAAACAGTGTGGCATTTGCTGAAGAACTTCGTCAGTTAATTGCTAACCAGCCATTCGAAATTGAGCATTCATTACAAAACAACAACAGTAGAACTATTTCTGTCTTTATAACGGCAAGCTTTGGGGTGGCTACAGCACCAATCGATGCAGATGATACATTTTCGCTCATTCGACATGCAGATCGAGCAATGTATATTGGTGCTAAGAAAGCTGGAAGGAATAAGGTAGCTGCGTATGTGAGTTAAGGGATACACAGGCTGTAGGGAATAAGTATTATTTCCCATGGAATAATACTCGTTACTGTATTGTATCTAGTTGGATTAATATCACAGTAAAATAATTAAGAAGTTAAACTAGAAAAAGCTGTTAGCACACAATTTGCTAGCAGCTTTTGTAGTAAGGTGGTTTACTAAACAGCTTAATTATTATTGTAATTAACATTTACAAAAATTGATTCTAACTGTACAAGGATATCATCATAAGAAAGCTCGCCAGTACCACTAATACAGTTATTGTTAAATGCTGATAAGCTCGTAGATGGAGAATAAATGTTATAATTTTGATTAGAGGGAAGACCCGATACTAAGCCTCTAACACATATTTTTGCAGATGAATCAAAGCTATTAATATGTTTATTATGAAAATTTGCGTTACCTTGAACATAAATGGTCGAATCACTGAATCCATTTATATTATCATTAAAATCAACAGAACCCTTGATGAAAATTGTTGAATTATTCCTCATATCATTTATGTTCTTTAATTGAGCGTCGCCACCAATATAAAAAAATTGCATTGTTGTCTAATGTAATTGGTTGATTAAAATTAGCAGAACCCATAATTACAAGGGTAGAATCAATGATTTTTTGATTGATATTAGAAAACTCAGCATTGCCTCCTACATAAAGCTTTGAGTAATGAATACCACTTATCGGTTCCTCGAATGATCCATTTCCCTTTATATATAAAGTAGAATCGATAATTCCCTTGTTAAATGTCTTATTACCTTCTAAATGACCATTTATGACAATCAGTTTATTTTCGAAGTCTTGAACTGGATTATTTAAGTGAACAATTGAATCTGTATAAGAGCAATTTTGTGTACCAAACTCAACATTACTAGATATACAAGATAGTAGGTCTTTTGGTTCGGTAATACTAATAGTATAATCAATCCCGTTTCCTAGGTCTCCCTCTGAATCAGTGGGATTAATTGTGAAATTCAAAAGAGAGACATTAACATTACTAGAAATTGTTTTTTTTGAGTTATTCTGACTGCTACCTTCACTATTTAATGTAATACTTAATGAATGATCTGAATTTTTGTTAATATCTTTAATGATAATCGAAAATTTATCTTCCTTAGAAATGTTAAAACTCTTTGTTAATACCGAAGGATTGCTGTTGAATTCTTGAATTTTATCTATGAAAATGTCTATTGTTTTCTCTTTGTATTGCTCTGGTGCTTGTAATTTACCTAACCTCGAATCTTCTACGATTATTTTTTTAACTTCTGTAATAGTTGATTGTGCTAAATTATCTAAAACGACATCATAATATGTAATACCCATCTCAGCTAAATCAACGGTTTTTACGTTTTGTTCGGTAGTGATAATTTGTTTTGTGTTATTGAGTGAAAATCCAAGTACTAATAATCCTAGTATTGTAAAGATGGTGATCGTTAACAAAACAATCATAAGTGCCAATCCTTTAGTATTCTTAATATATCTCAAAATTAATTCACATCCAATTTGGATAATGTCGTTCTTATTTCGTATTTAAGTTCAGGATTATCTGTTGGGGAGATCACTAGCTTAAAAGAAAGTGTATCTGACAAATGAATACTTTGATTAAGTAACTGATCAGTTCCAGTACTTGTATCATAAAAAGAATAACGAAATTCAGGATTTGAAATGATTTCCTCTTTATGATCGGGAAAAATAACTTTTATTGGATTTTGATTAAACATAATTGTATATGAATCATATGATTGATGAATTTTCGTCAATTTTGTAACAATTAAATTTGCCTCTTGTTGTAATAAAACGGTCTCTTGAGCTTTTTTTGAATAATTAAAACCGTTTAACAAAACTCCCCAAATTAGCACCAATAGTGTCGAAAGGATAGCAAGTGTAGCTAATACTTCAATTAAAGTTAATCCGTTTTGATGTTTTAGCGATTTTTGCATCTTATGTTCCTTCCTCTTTTAAGTAAGTATAAGATTCAGTTATTTTCTTATCGTTATGGTAAACTTCGATTGTTGAAGGATATAAGCTTGGGAATTCTGGATCCCTCATTACGGTAATCGAAACTTCATAATCAAGATAGATAAAGGAAAAAACATATGCATTATTTTTTAACGTCACATTTTCAGTATAGGTGGTAATATGTTTACATTTATCGTCTGTAAAAATAGGGTTTTTGAATGCGTTCATATTTTTAATGAAGTTTGGGTTTTCCTTAAAACAATTTTCAACATCATGAATAATATTAACCGACTGTAATTTAGTAGATGACATAGAGTTATACTTAAATGAATTTGTGAAAAATGACATAAACGTTAATAGCACGATAGCTAGAATAGTTATTGATGCAACTAATTCAATTAATGTTAGTCCATGATTATTAAAAAGGTGTTTCTTCAAAATATCACCTACATATCTATTTGTGTTCTAGCAAGAATGATTTTTATAGGATTTTTTTACTATACTTACCTTTTGAAAAGATACAAATATTACATATAATAAACAAAATTTCTTTGTTTTATTAATTATGTACCTATTATACAATGAAAATGTCGAATGATATCTAAAATTGAGCAGATATGTGCATGAAAATATTACTAAGGTGATTTAAATATGGAGGTTTTTCTGTGGAACAATTCATTTTTGGATTTATTGGTTATACTATCGTCCTAATTTTATTGTTTTTATTACCAATAAACGCAACAGCAAAAAATAAATCTATCATTGCAACACTTTCATTATTTATTTCATATGTTGGGATAATAGCATCACAAACAATGAATACCATTTCCTCCTGGGTAATCGTTTTTTTGTTATCAATAGTAGGAGGATATCTTATTTTCAATAAATTGAACTTTTTTTCAAATAGTGTAAATGTTAGCCCATTTGTGGAAGGAAATTTAGAAAATAGTAATACACAACAGTTAACAAAGGATTTTTTTAAAATAGAACCTAATATTCAAAACAAACGAATGAAAATAGAGGATACTAAAACACAGGAACGACCAGAAGAAGAAATTGATTTTTTAAGTAAAAGATTATCAAATAATGCCTTTGAGGATCGTATAAAGGGACATGCTTTTCACAAAAATAGCTCCACAAATCCTTCAGAGGAAATCGAAATTGATTTTGAAAAGATTTTATCCCAAGAGCCTTTTGGCAAAGGAGAGCAATAGATGCAATGGAATAATCAAACGAAGGGACTACTAATTCTCTTGCTGTGTAGTTTGTTTATATATGGATTTTCACAACTTGGGTCTTCTGCAAATAAAGCTTTTTTCAATAAAGGTACATATACAAAAGAGACTAAAGTTGCTTCCATCACAATTGAAGGATTGACAAAGGAACAGGCTTTACAGTCTTTATTCAGTGAATTATCAAAATGGCAGGAAAAAACGACAATTATCCTTGAATACGATCATGAGGCAATACTAGATAGTGCGTTATTTCAGTTTCAACCGGAAACAACGTTAAATCAGGTAAAGGATGGAACAATTACAACTGTCGAAGTAGTCCTCGAAGAAGGAGAACTTGAACGTTTTTTGCAGAGAGAATTTCCTTCAGTGTATAGTGCGATCAATCTTCAACAGCTAACTAATGATATCCAAACTGTAGCGAAAAATCTTGACAGAGGTATTTTTAAGTTTGATTTAAATGAATATATTCAAATGGATCAGTTAGAGAAAACGGTCATTAGTGAAGCAAGCATTTCTGTAGCTGAAAATTCAAATATTGATTTTAAACAAAATGAAATTATCGTTTCGATTGAACCTGGTACAACATTTTCTTTACAAGAATTTCTTACAGAGAATCAGTTTTTAGATATAGATAACGAATCTGTTAGTAAATTAGCGACAGTTCTATACAAAGCGATATTATCCTCACCTTTTGAGGTAATAGAACGGCATATTAGTTCTGAATTACCAGATTACGCAGAGCTTGGAATGGAAGCTGCATTTATACAAAACCAATGGGATTTTAAATTTCATAATTCACAAGATCAAGCATATGACCTTTTTATTACTAAAACGAACGATCAAATTGTTGTTAAGATTAAAGGTTTCCAATCGGAAGAATATAAACTTGAAATGAAAGATGAAAAATCCTATCCAACACGGACGATTGTTCAGTATGATCCATCACTAGCTCCATCACAAATGCAGGTAATGAATAAAGGAAAAGATGGTCGATCCATAACAGTTGTTCGACAAGTGTACGTGAATGGAGAATTTCAAAATGAACTGACAATCTCAGAGGATTACTATCCACCTGTTTATAAAAGTGTAAAACAAGGTCTTAAGTCAGGCTTGAATGAAATCTCTAATGATGAGCAAGAAAATGAGGAAAATAAAACAGAACAACTCATCCCGCCTTCTGAGGACCTAGATACTGATAATGTCCAAACGGATAAGGAAAACGAAGATTCATCAAATAATACGACGGGATCTAATGACAAAGAAAATCAAGATGAAGAGCTATGGGAAACGCCTGAGATTATGAAGTGAGGGGATAAGGATATTATGAATCAAGCACGTAAACGGTTAGGGGATCTTCTTGTCGAAACAGGCTTTATTACTGAGGAACAGCTACAAACGACTTTAAAAGAAAAGACCAACACTCAAAAATTAGGAGATGCCTTGCTCCAACGGGGCTATATCACTGAACAACAATTAATAGAAGTGCTGGAATTTCAGTTAGGTATACCACATGTAAGCTTGTATCGATACCCTTTTGATGTGAAGCTTTTAAACCTTGTACCAAAAGAAGTTGCAAAGCGTAATTTACTTATTCCTATTAAAAAAGAGGAGAATAAGCTTTTTGTTGCGATGACTGATCCATTAGATTTTTATTCAATTGATGATTTACGTCTATCAACAGGGTTTCAAATTGAAACGGTAATTGCCACAAAGGATGATATTTTGCGGGCGATTCATAAATATTATGAACAGGAAGATGATATGGAAGGTTTATTCTTATTTGATGCTCCTGTTGAGGTAAAGGAAGAGCAGATGACTGACGCAGATTCACCTGTTATAAAATTAGTGAATCAAATGATCCAAAATGCTGTTCAGCAAAGAGCAAGTGATATCCATATAGACCCAGATGAGGCGAAGGTCTCAATTCGAATTCGAGTGGACGGGCTTCTTAAAACCGAAAGAGTTTTACCAAAGCATATGCAGAGTATGTTGACAGCAAGAATAAAAATAATGGCGAATATGGATATTACAGAAACTCGGATACCGCAAGATGGTCGGATAAAAACGACAGTTGACTTCCACCCAATTGATTTACGTATTTCAACACTTCCGACTGTTTTCGGAGAGAAGATTGTCATGCGGATTTTAGATTTAGGAAGTACGCT
This sequence comes from Metabacillus bambusae, assembly GCF_017497975.1. Classification (GTDB taxonomy): domain Bacteria; phylum Bacillota; class Bacilli; order Bacillales; family Bacillaceae; genus Metabacillus; species Metabacillus bambusae. Next base: position 23,164 of record NZ_JAGDEL010000026.1, read on the forward strand.
TAATGATATTAACCAGCTTGGTTTTCATAAAGTGAATTTAGAGAGATTTTCTAAATTAATTGAACGACCTTCAGGCTTAGTGTTAATAACTGGACCGACTGGCTCAGGAAAATCATCGACATTATATGCCGCGTTAAATAAATTAAATACCGAAGAAGTAAACATTATTACTGTTGAAGATCCAGTAGAATATCAATTAAGTGGTGTAAACCAAATTCAAGTTAACACAAACGTTGGTTTAACGTTTGCAAAAGGCTTAAGATCGATTTTAAGACAAGACCCTAATATTATTATGGTCGGTGAAATTCGTGACAAAGAAACAGCTGATGTTGCTGTTAGAGCTTCGTTAACTGGTCATTTAGTTTTAAGTACATTGCATACAAATGATTCATTAGGAACAATCACTCGTTTAATGGATATGGGTGTGGAACCATTTTTAGTCGCTACCTCGCTTTCAGGTGTTGTTTCACAGCGACTTGTTCGTAAGGTTTGCCGTGATTGTGCAGTACAAGTGGAACCTACTGTTAGAGAATGTGAAATTTTTGCGAGCAGAGGGATTGTTGCTGATAAAATCACAAGAGGAAAAGGCTGTGGGACCTGCAATATGACTGGCTATCGAGGTAGAATCGCAATTCACGAGCTGCTTGTAATAACAAACGATATGAAACGTGTCATTATGAATGGCGAACCTTTTTCAAAGCTTAGGGAGCTTGCAATTAAAAATAAAACGATTTTCTTAATTGATGATGGTCTTTTGAAAGTGAAGATGGGCTTAACGACAACAGAAGAAATCTTACGTGTAGCAACGATGGAGTGAGGAAATGAAAAATAAAATTGAAGAATTAATGTGTGCAGCATTTCATTTGAAAGCATCCGATATTCATCTTACTGTTGGGATTCAGCCTGCTTTTCGTGTGAATGGTGATTTGAAAAAATATGGAGATGCTGTTTTAACACCTGATGATACGTTGAATATGGCAAAAGCAATTGTTCCTGCAGCTATGTGGGGGAATTTTCAAGAAAAAGGTGAATTGGACTTTTCCTATGGGATTCCAGGGGTTTCAAGATTTCGGATAAACATATATAGGCAGCGAACATGTGTCTCAATGGCGATTCGCATCATTCCAACAATGATTCCAACATTGGATGAATTGCAGCTACCACCTATTTTGAAAAAAGTAGCAGAGAAGCCTCAGGGCTTAGTGCTTGTTACAGGACCAACTGGTAGTGGAAAATCAACAACCCTAGCTGCAATGATTCATTATATAAACCAATCGATGAGTAGGCATATCATAACCTTAGAGGATCCGATCGAATATTTACACAAGCATGGGACAAGCATTATTGATCAGCGTGAGGTTGGCTTTGATACACTGAATTTTTCCAACGGTTTAAGAGCAGCCTTACGTCAAGATCCAGATGTAATTTTAGTTGGAGAGATGCGTGATTTAGAAACGATTCATACTGCAATAACGGCTGCAGAAACGGGACACTTAGTATTTGGAACTCTTCACACTTCAAGTGCGCCAGCGACAATCGATCGTATTGTTGATGTATTTCCGCCAAACCAGCAGGTACAGGTAAGAATTCAATTAGCATCTGTTTTAGTTTCAATTATTTCACAGCGCTTATTTCCAACACCAAACAAAGATTCCAGAAGAGCTGCATTTGAAATTTTGATAAATAACTCGGCAGTGGCGAATTTAATCCGTAATGAAAAAAATCATCAAATTCAGAATGTGATGCTAACAAGCCGTGCCCTAGGGATGATGACACTAGAGGCAAGTATACAGGAGCTTGTCATGAAAAATGCAATATCCAGGGAATTCGCTGCACCTTATTTAAGGGAGAATAGTACTCAATATGGCGAAATTTAAATACGAAGGTAGAGATGCCTCAGGAAAAACAGCTGGGAAACTGACAAGCACATCGAAAAGAGAAGCAATGCTAAGGCTGAAGGAAAAAGGCATTCGCGTTACACATATCGAAGAAATTCCGGAAACTCTCTTTACAAAGGAGATTGTCATCGGAAATCCAGTAAAGCTTAGGGATATGGTCATCTATTTACGCCAATTTGCGACATTATTGAAAGCTGGAATATCTGTTGTGGATGCAACTGGAATTCTTGCTAAGCAAACAACAAGTAAGTATTTAAGTAAAGCTCTATTAGATATTGATGAAGACCTTCGCTCTGGAAATCCATTGTCATCTGCTGCAGCTAAGCATAAAAAAATCTTTACATCCATGTTTATCAATATGGTAAGAGCTGGTGAAGCGAGTGGGAATCTTGATGATACGTTAGACAGGCTTGCGATTCATTATGAAAAACAACATAAAACAAGACAAAAAGTAATTTCTGCATTAGCTTATCCTGCAGTAGTAGGAATCATTGCCATAATAGTAATTATTTTTCTTCTCGTAGCAATCGTCCCTACGTTTGTCGATATGTTTGAGGATTTTGGGGCGGAACTACCTCTTATTACTAGGTTTGTGCTTAATTCTAGTGAATGGATGCAATCGTTTTGGTGGGGTGTAATCCTTGGAATGGGAATTATAACAGCACTATTTATGTTTTTAAGAAGTAGGAAAGAAACAAAATATTATCTTGATTATCTCTCGTTAAAAATACCAATTTTTGGTAGTGTGTTGCAAAAAGCGGCTTTAGCAAGAATGACAAGAACCTTAAGCTCGTTATTTTCAAGTTCGGTGCCAATTCTCCAAGCCATCTCCATCGTTGAAAATGTCGTAGAAAACGAAGTGATCTCCCGCGTCTTAACGCAATCACGTGATTCTCTAGAAAAAGGCATTTCCTTAACAGAACCTATGAAAAACCATTGGGTGTTTCCGTCACTAATTGTCCAAATGATTGCAATTGGAGAAGAAACAGGTGCACTAGATGAAATGCTCGGAAAAGTAGCCGATTTCTATGAGGATGATGTTGAACAAACAACAGATCGATTAAAGTCATTAATTGAACCGCTAATGATCGTTTTCCTTGCCGGAATTGTCGGTACAATCGTCACTTCTATTATGGTTCCAATGTTCGATATTTTTAATCAAGTTCAATAAATTTTGGTAACTAAAAAATGCTACTCATAGCATAAATGGCATGCTATAATCAATCTAGTCAAATGAACTAGGACTAATAAACCACTTCCCAAACAGGAGATGTTGTATATGTTGAAAAAAATGTTGAAAAACCAGCGTGGGTTAACTTTAATTGAGTTACTAGCTGTTATTGTTATATTAGGGATTATTGCTGCGATTGCGGTTCCTTCGATTGGGAATATTATTGAAAATTCTAGAGATAAAGCTACTGTTTCTGAAGCTATTCAAATTATAGATGCAGCTAAAATTGCTAGAGCTGAAAATCCTGAAAATAACACATATGATGAGACTTCCTTAGCTCCTTATTTAGATAAAGTTAAAGAAGGAGAGTATGATGTAGTATATAATGAAGGGTTCACTATTTCAAACCATGAAGCATGTAGTATAGTTGGAGACGCGCAAACTGATAGTATAAGTGAAGAGGAATTAATTGATTTCATTGATGGAAATTAATGCTATTTCAATGTTCCTCTACGGCCTCCTCCTAGGCTCCTTCTACAACGTAGTCGGCCTAAGAGTCCCGATAAAACAATCAATTGTTACACCACGGTCAGCTTGTCCGAGGTGTAACCATACTCTAACAGCAGTGGAATTAATCCCTGTTGTTTCTTTCCTTTTACAGAGAGGAAAGTGTCGAAAGTGTGGCACTCGGATTTCATCTCTTTATCCGTTTGTGGAGCTAATGACAGGGCTACTGTTTATGGTTTCGCCAATGATTGTTGGCTGGAATTATGAGCTGATGATTGCCCTCACATTAATATCATTATTTATGATTATTTTCGTTTCAGACATTTCCTATATGATCATTCCAGATAAGGTCATCCTCTTTTTTCTCGTTCTTTTTATCGTTGAACGAGTGATTTATCCATTAGATCCTTGGTATGATTCTATTATTGGGGGAGCGGTTGCGTTTGGCTTACTGTTACTTATTGCCTATGTGAGTAAAGGTGGCATGGGTGGCGGAGATATTAAGCTATTTGGCTTATTAGGGATTGCATTAGGATTAAAGCTTGTTTTACTTTCATTTTTCTTGTCTACGCTTATCGGGACGTTTGATGGAATACGTCGTATCTTGATAGGTAAGTATAAAAAGAGAGAACCTATTCCGTTTGGACCTTCGATTATTGCTGGTACATTACTTGCATATTTTTTCGGAGATTCGCTTATTGGGTGGTATTTATCATTAATTGGCTTTAAGTGATGGGGGTTTTAAAATGGTTTTATCGTTTAATCGTAAAATCGGAAACATAATCATAAAGGATTATGCTATTCGATATGTTGAAATAAAACAAGGTAACCCAGTCATTTTGAGCAAATGTGAAGAAAAAATCATTCCGCCAGGACTTATTGTCGATGGGAAAATAAAAAATGCTGACACACTTTCATTAATTTTAGATGAATGTGTATCTGATTGGGGGATAAAAGGAAGACGCGTTCGTTTTAATGTCCCTGACTCCCATGTAGTTATACGTAAGGTGCAAATTCCAATAGATGTGAAAGAAGACGAAATTCGTGGGTATTTATATGTTGAAATGGGTTCGACAATTCATTTGCCATTTGATGAAGCTGTTTTCGATTATGTTATTTTGTCTAAAAGCGAGAAAGTTCAAAATGTCCTTTTGTTTGCATCATCAGAAGAACTTGTGCAAGATTATACTGATATTCTCATTGACGCGCACTTGAAGCCGGCTGTAGCTGATATTTCGTCATTATGCTGCTACCGTTTATATGATCGAAATACGAGTGGTCATAAGGATCTAACATTACTGATCCAGTTTGATTTGTTTTCTGAAAACCTAGCGATATTTAAAGATGATAAACCAGAGTTTATGAGACAACTTTTAAAAGAGGAATGGAATGAAGCAGAATCTTCTAAAGAAAAATGGCATGCTAGAGTTGAAGAAGTAATCAAGGAAATTGAGCATGTGTTAAATTTTTATCGTTTTTCAATAAACAAGAAAAACGAAGAGGTTCGTCACTTTATTATTACAGGTGACCATCCTTTACTCGAAGATTTCTTTAACATACTTAAATCACGCTTACAAGGCACAGTTCAGCTTTTGCCAAATGAGATTGCATGCTTTCCAGATCATTCTCCAATTCCTTTTTCTTTTCATCTAGCAGCAGGATTAGCACTTAAAGAGGTGGAGTAATATGCTAGCAGAAATTAACCTACTCCCGAGAAAAGATTTAAAAAACCAAGCGAAACGATTGGTTTTTCTTGTGATTCTGATAATAACAATAATCGTTATTAGCCTTTTTTTTCTTCAAGCACGTTCTCTTAGCAAAGCAGAAGAAGTCGCTGAAAATAACAGGATAAAGCTACAGGAACAATTGGAGAAAAAGCTTCAGGAAGATAATCAAGTATCTGGGAAAAGCACGTCAGCTGAGAAGCTTCAAACAGCAGTGAATTTTGCAGAATTTGCTTCAAAGGATATGATTCCAGTCTTAGAGGAATTAACTCAACAATTACCTGAGCGCGGGTATGTTCTTATATTTGAACAGATAGACTTAGGGACAATTAATTTAGTTGTTCAATTTGATATGAATCGAGATGCAGCATACTATTTAACAAGATTAAAGGAATCAGCGACCTTTGAACAGATTCTTCTCCAAAAAATTGAGACGAAAAATGAAGAATCAGAAGGAAATAACAATCTATCAGATTCAGAAAGTGAAATAGAGATACCACGAGTGGAAGCAACTTATCAAATAAAAATAAAAAATAGTGTTGATGGAGCAAAAAACGGCGGTGAAAACAATGAAGATTCAGCTTCATAAAAAACATATAATTCTTTTGATATCATTTATTGTTTTCATAAGTCTTCTTTATATGGGAGGATATTTTCTTTACTTAAAACCAATAAAGGAAAGTGCAAGTAGTATTGACGACTCTGTTACGATGCTACAAAAGCAGTTAGACCAACTAACGATCCCAAACGAAGAAAAGCCGGTTTCAAACACATTTTCACTTCAACAAAAAGTTCCAATTACCCCGTTAGTGGATCAATTTGTACTAGACTTAGAAAAAGCAGAGATTATATCAAATAGTACGATTCAGTTAATCGAGTTTACTGAGGGTGGTATACTCATTGATACAGAAGCAGAGGCTAACCAAGGTATTATAACGGAAGAAATTGATGCTGTTGTTGAACAGGGGACACAGGAAGAAGTCGTAGAAATACCTGGTGCACCAGAGGGATTAGAACAGCTTACAATAACTGTAACTGTACGCTCGGATAATTTTTATGATTTGAAGAAATTCGTCGAAACGATCGAACAACAAACTAGAATAACAATGGTCAATCAGCTTTCCTTTCAAGGACCACCTGAAGTCACTCAAAGTGATCAAGTGATGAATCCACTTGAATATAAAGTACATCTTACTGCATTTTATATGCCGACATTGACTGACTTGGAAGCAGAAACACCTTCGATTAAGGCACCGCAGCCTAGCAAGAAACATAACCCTTTATCACCTTATATACAAGAAGGTAATGACGAATAATCATATTATTTGACGAAGGTTTTTAAGGATGAGACGACAAATGTCTTGTTCTTTTTTTTTACCTTTCTGTTAACATGATAAGCAAAATGATCGCACGTGTTTTGCAAAAGAAGGGTGGTAGGCACATGGACAAGCAGACGTCAGATACAATCAAAATAAAAATAAACGGCAAGGATCGCCCTATGTCACAAGGTGAAAAAACGGGAGAGGTCATACCGTTTTCAAGCTGGGAAGAAAAGCTCGATGCTGAAAAAGAGATTGCTTCAGCAAAGCAAACGGTGGAAGAAGAGGATGAATTTCCTTGGCTTTTACCTGATGAGGACGATACAGTTTTTAAAGATGATCCAAAGGTAGTGACAACTACAAAGAAAACAAAACTATTTTCCAATCAATCTGTCACACCTTATCAATATTCGAACAAGAAAACGCGCAATAAGAATATTGTAGCTTTTCCATTAAAAAAGTTTATGACAATTTTTTTATTAGCCATTGGTTTAGGCGTAATGTTTGGTTTTATCGCCTTAAATTTTTTATCTAATGAAGATATGCCAACTGCGGGTACAACAAGTGAGAGTACAAACGAAGAACAGGCTACCGGGGACACTTCTGATCAAGCTAAAGGTGATACCGAAGAAAAAGCAGGCGGGGAAGCGGGATCTGCTACTACTTCTGCAAATCTTCAGTTATATGCTGTTCAAGGTGGTATTTTCTCGTCCAAAGAAGCAGCTAATATTGTTGCAGATAATATAAAGGAAAAAGGATTTGCATCGATTGTGATGGAAACTGATGGTTCTTATACAGTGTTTGCTGGATTGGGAATGGATAAAGCTGAAACAAGTGCACTAAGTGAGGTATATAAACAGCAAAACTTTGATGATATTGAGTTTTGGGGTGGGAAACAACTTTCTCTTACAATTTCAACAATTAGTGCAGCTGATCAATGGGCTAGTACGATCCAGGAGTTGTCTTCACTGGCATCTGCAGCATCTAACGGCGAAAGCGTAAACCAAGAAGCAGTGAGTAAAATAGAGTCAACGATTAACGGGATAAAAACAACAGATGAAACTGAAAAGTCATTAGTGGAAAAGCTTTTACAAGCAGCTGATAGTGTGAAAAATAATCAGGGCTGGGACGCACAACAACATATATTAGAAGTAACGAACCAAATAACGAGCTGATTAAGAGAATGATAATAGGCTTATCTCATAGACATTACCGTAGAATATGAGATGAAAGCTTATTGTCATTTTTTTTGAATTGGTAATAACCGTACTGAAATTAAAAATCAATTTTAGAAAATTGTCCAATTTCATTTCGTTTGGTAGGATAGACATGTATCTTCTAATCTGAAACGAAAGGATGAAAACATCATGAATTCAAACCTCATTTTAGCTTCAGCTTCTCCCCGCAGAAAAGAACTTCTTGAACTACTTCAAATCCCTTTTGAGGTGATCGTAAGTGAAGTTGAGGAAATTGTAGACGAAAAGCTTCATCCTGCAGAAATGGTTCAATCACTAGCACAGCAAAAAGCATTAAGTGTCGCAAAAACAAATCAAACCTCTTTTGTCATTGGTTCAGATACTCTTGTTGTATATGGAGGTCGAATGCTAGGTAAACCAACTAATAAAAGCGAAGCAATTGAAATGCTTCAAATGCTTTCTGGGAAAACACATGACGTTTTTACTGGGGTCGCCATTATAAACGGTGAACAAGTTCACTCCTTTTTTGAGAAAACAAGTGTTACGTTTTTTTCACTTTCACATAAGGAAATTGTGGATTATGTATCAACAGGTGAGCCAATGGATAAAGCGGGGGCTTATGGAATTCAAGGCTATGGGGCATTGTTAGTTGAAAGAATTTTTGGTGATTACTATTCTGTTGTCGGTTTACCTGTTGCACGTACACACCGAGAACTGTTAAATATGGGATTTAAACATTGCAAGAATTAGATGAAATCATTAATAAAATGTACCCCAGTGTCATTAGTAATCAAATCCGTTTTCGTAGAATAAAACGGCAAAGTAGGTTCATTATATAAATACACATTTCTTTACGAGCAGAAAGGGAAACGAAGGAGGCTAAATGTCAACATCAACCTTTAAAATTCGTGATTTCCCTGAAGACGAGCGTCCAAGAGAACGCTTGTTAAATGAAGGACCTGATAAGTTGTCAAATCAAGAACTTTTTGCGATTCTCCTTCGAACAGGTACAAAAAAAGAATCTGTTTTGGAGCTGTCACAAAATCTCCTTAAACATTTTGAAGGAATAAGAATGTTAAAGGATGCATCTGTAGAAGAAATTACCGCGATATCAGGTATCGGTAATGCAAAGGCGGTACAAATATTAGCAGCCCTCGAACTGGGGAGAAGAATGAATCGACTTACGTATGATGATCGATATGTAATTCGTTCCCCACAGGATGGTGCTAATTATGTGATGGAGGAAATGCGGTTTTTAAGTCAGGAGCATTTTGTCTGCTTGTATTTAAACACAAAAAATCAGGTTATCCATAAACAAACAGTGTTTATTGGTAGTTTAAATGCATCGATCGTCCATCCACGCGAGGTATTCAAAGAAGCATTTAAACGCTCTGCAGCCTCAATTATCTGTATTCATAACCATCCTTCTGGAGACCCATCTCCGAGTAGAGAGGATATAGAAGTAACTAAGCGGCTAACAGAATGTGGAAAGGTTTTAGGTATAGAACTTTTGGACCATCTTATAATCGGTGAACAAAAATATGTGAGTCTAAAAGAAAAAGGCTACGTCTAATACTTTTTTTTTTGTGTAATTACGATATAATAAGGTTTATGAGTTTTTTTCGGATTGGCTCTGTTAAAGATCATTGTTGATTTTGTCACACTTTGTTGATTAGAGCGAACGCCTGCAGCGGAAATCAACAAATAAGTTTAACAGAACCTTTGGATTAAAAAAGCTCAGTATTAAATTCGGGAAAGATGATGAAGCAGTTTCTTAAAAACTAACCTCATTGATGTAAAACCAAGAACAGTTCAGTTCATTTACTGAAGGTAGTCTAACCCTCAAAATGAAGAAAGTTGTATTCTGTCAATTTTCCTAAAAATAATTAAAAAGTATATATTTCGTTTCAGAAAGGAAGATACACCCTATGTTCGGTATTGGTACAAGAGACCTTGGAATAGATTTAGGGACCGCAAACACACTTGTATTTGTTAAAGGAAGAGGAGTTGTCGTTAGAGAACCTTCTGTTGTTGCTCTACAAACAGATACAAAACAAATAGTTGCTGTCGGTAATGATGCAAAAAACATGATTGGTCGTACACCGGGAAATATTGTTGCACTACGTCCAATGAAAGATGGAGTTATTGCTGATTATGAAACAACAGCGACAATGATGAAATACTATATTAAACAAGCAACTAAAACAAAAGGCATTTTCTCTAATAAGCCTTATGTTATGGTTTGTGTCCCATCTGGGATTACAGCAGTTGAAGAACGAGCTGTTATTGATGCTACTAGACAAGCTGGGGCAAGGGATGCTTATACGATTGAAGAACCATTTGCAGCTGCAATTGGTGCGAATTTACCAGTTTGGGAACCAACAGGAAGTATGGTAGTTGATATTGGTGGCGGTACAACAGAGGTGGCAATTATCTCTCTTGGAGGTATTGTTACAAGCCAATCAATTCGTGTTGCTGGTGACGAAATGGACGAGGCTATCATTACATACATTAGAAAAACATATAACTTAATGATTGGTGATCGTACATCCGAAGCGATTAAAATGGAAATCGGTTCAGCTGGTTCTCCTGATGGCGTAGATAATATGGATATTAGAGGTAGAGACCTTTTAACAGGTTTACCTAAAACTATTGAAATTACAGCAGCTGAAATTGCTGACGCGTTAAAAGATACAGTATACACGATTGTCGATACTGTTAAAAACACGTTGGAAAAAACACCTCCAGAGCTTGCAGCAGATATCATGGATCGTGGTATTGTATTAACTGGTGGTGGTGCATTGCTTCGTAATCTTGATAAAGTTATTGGAGAAGAAACGAATATGCCAGTGTTAATTGCTGAGGATCCATTAGATTGTGTTGCAATCGGAACAGGAAAAGCACTCGAGCATATTCACTTATTTAAAAATAAAGCAAGAGATAGTAGATAATTTTGTTTTAGCCTTTGCTTATTGAAGTCTTTTATATCTTTTAATGTAAGCAAAGGCTATATGTTGAAGTGGAAATTTGAGTTAAGAGGGTGTTCATCATGCCACAGTTTTTCCTAAATAAACGCCTTATCTTGTTGCTAGTCAGTATAATTTTTTTAGTGGCATTGATTGGTTTTTCCTTAAAGGAAGATCGGAAGTTGACTTGGCCTGAGCAATTTTTACAGGATTCAGTAGGTGTTTTTCAATCGATATTTCATAAGCCAGCTTTATATATATCTGGTTTTTTTGAAAACGTAAGTGACTTAAAAAATACATATGAAGAAAATGAGTTGCTAAAAAGCAGACTTGACGAATATATGCAACTAGAAGCAGATCTTCAAGAGTATAAAGTTGAAAATGAAAAATTATTAGCCGAGTTAGGTAATGTTGCAAACTTAAGAGAGTACAATCCGATCTTTTCTACTGTTGTTGGTCGTAATCCTGATAGATGGTATGATTACATATCAATTGATAAAGGTGCACAGGATGGGATAGAGCCTAATATGGCTGTTGTAACGGCACAGGGTCTTGTTGGAAAGGTCAAGTCTACTTCTCAATTTACTTCTACCGTTCAACTTTTGAGTGCAACTGACCTTAAAAATAGAATTTCAGCTGAAGTTCAACCGGCAGAAGTGAAAGTAGAAAGTGAAAATAGTGATGAAGAGAACAAGCAAACAGGTGAAAAGGTAATGGGATTAATAGAAGGTTATGACGAGGATAAAGGTGCACTTTTACTTCGTCGAATTGAATCTGATGTAAAGCTTGTTGAAGGACAAAAAGTCATTACATCGGGAAAAGGTGAAGTTTTCCCAGAAGGAATTCTAATCGGTGAAATTATCGAGATTGAGCCAGATTCATATGGGTTAGAACAAATGGCATATGTTAAACCATCAGCTAATTTTTATGATATAGATCGTGTATGGGTAGCCGAGCGTGTAGCTGAATCAGAGGACCCTGTAGAGGTGTTAAATGAGGAGGAGGAATCGTGAGACGTTTCATCCTTCCTTTTCTGCTCTTCTTTATTTTTATAAGTGAGAGTATCTTCGCTCACTTAGTTCATATTCCATTTGCCTTAGAAGATCAACTATATATACCTCGATTTATGTTAATCGCATGTATTTTCGTGACAGTATACTTAACACGCACACAAGGAATGCTATTTGGAATTGTGTTCGGATTACTCCATGATATTGTTTATATTGAAGTGATCGGAATCTATTTATTTGCATATGGAATCCTAGCTTATTTGATCAATAAAGCAATGAAAGTTCTCCATGGTAATGCTCTAATTGTGCTATTTCTGACGATTTTATCGATCGCTGTACTTGAATTTTATGTGTATGGAATGAATTATTTAATTGGGACGACAAAAATGTCATTATATCATTTTACAACCTTAAGGTTATTACCTACGCTTGCTTTAAATTCGGTTGTTGCTATTCTGTTAATCTATCCTATGAAAAAGTTCCTTACGAGAATAAAATTAGATGAGTCTGATGATTAGATTGAATAAATAAGAGATACGCTATAAAGCTAGGCAATGAGCTGTCCATGAAAAAAAACTAATACTTTATTATCAATTTAAAAAGGATTTACAGCATTTCTGTCGAATAGTAAAGTCGTTGAGGTGAACGTCGTGAAAGTCCAAAAACAACAATATGTTACGATTAAAGGCACAAAAGATGGCTTAACGTTGCATCTCGATGATTCGTGTTCTTTTGATCAATTGCTCCATGAACTCGAGGAAATGCTATCTTTAAAACAATATATACAATCAGGTCCAGTTATTGGTGTAAATGTAAAAGTTGGAAACCGTTTCGTTAATAAGGATCAACGAGTAAAGCTAGAATCAGTAATCAAACAAAACCGTAATCTCATGGTTGAGACAATTGAAAGCAATGTGATGACAAAGGATGAGGCGCTTAGGATTAAGAGAGAAACTGAAGTCGTTTCTGTTGCTAGGATTGTTCGTTCTGGTCAAATTTTAAAGGTCAAAGGTGATTTACTGCTAATAGGTGATGTAAATCCAGGTGGAACAGTTATTGCTACTGGCAATATCTTTGTTCTAGGTGCGTTAAGAGGAATTGCACATGCCGGTGCAGATGGTAACGGGCAGGCTGTTATTGCTGCTTCTTTATTAAAACCAGCACAGCTTCGCATAAGTGAAATCATTAATCGTGCTCCCGATCATATACCAAGTGAAGGTAATGAGATGGAATGTGCTTTTATAAATAATGACGATGAAATGATTATTGAGCGATTGCAGCAACTTACTCATTTACGACCTAATTTAACAAGGTTTGAAGGGGGAATCTAACTATGGGTGAAGCAATTGTCATTACCTCAGGTAAAGGTGGAGTTGGTAAAACAACAACATCTGCAAATTTAGGGACAGCTTTAGCTATATTGGGCAAACGTGTTTGCTTAGTAGATACAGACATCGGTCTTCGAAACCTAGATGTTGTAATGGGATTAGAAAATCGGATAATCTATGATCTAGTAGATGTAGTTGAAGGGCGCTGTAAAATGCACCAAGCGCTTGTAAAAGATAAACGATTTGAAGATTTATTATATTTATTACCTGCTGCACAAACAAGTGATAAAACAGCAGTAAAACCGGAGCAAATCAAAAAGCTAATAGATGAACTTAAACAAGATTATGATTATATTGTTATTGATTGCCCAGCAGGAATTGAACAAGGTTACAAAAATGCAGTAGCTGGTGCAGATAAGGCTGTAGTTGTTACGACTCCAGAAATTTCAGCTGTTCGTGATGCAGATCGAATTATTGGTTTACTAGAAAAAGAAGATATTGAGCCTCCGAAATTAGTGATTAATCGTATTCGTAATCATCTTGTTAAAAATGGAGACATGCTAGATGTTGATGAAATCGTTACACATCTTTCGATCGACCTAATCGGAATCGTAGCTGATGATGATGATGTTATTAAAGCATCTAACAATGGTGAGCCTATTGCAATGGATCCTAATAATCGTGCAGCTATTGCGTATCGAAATATTGCCAGGCGTATCCTTGGGGAATCTGTTCCATTACAATCATTAGATGAGCAAAATAAGGGTGTATTAACAAAGCTGAAAAAGTTTTTTGGAGTACGTGTATAGCTTTGTAAAAATAGATTATTAAATTAAAAGACTAGTGTTTGATTACCGATGTACTTCGTGAAACATCGACTTTCAGCCCACTAGTCTTTTTTGTAGTATCAGAATTTATAACTTTTCTTACTCAGTTTTGGTGTCTAGCTCCAGCACCTAGACCCTCGGGGTCATAAGCCACTCAGGAATTGAAGACAAAGAACGTCTTCTATTCCTGAGCGTCTTATGCCTGTCGGGTCTGATCAAGGCGCTTGCGCTTTTGTTCTTTAGATTATTTTTTAATCATAACCTTTAAGGACAAGGCATAAACTTGTACAAACTGACAAAAGGATTGATGGGGATGAGTCATCGAGCGGATGAAGTGAGGAAAAGAATTGCGAAAAGAAAGCGAGAAAGAGGATTGTCAGAGACAAGTGAAACATCAAAGCCAACGTCCTTGTTTTTAAGTGATGAAGAGAGGTATGGTGTGTATTCTCCACCAACATATGAAGGTGGACCGAACAAAGATAATGGCGATCATCCACTTTTTCGTACAGAAGTATTCATGTTCAAAGTATTATTTTCAGCAATTATCGTGTTAGTGACAGCGATCGTGTTTAAAAATAGTGCACCTATCTTTCAAGATGTGAAGTCAACCATTACATATTCACTAGAGGAAGAATTTCAATTTGCTGCTGTTTCTTCCTGGTATCGAGATCGATTTGGGGAACCACTAGCTCTTTTTGAAACAAAGACAGAGGAAAGCAAGGATTCAGAAGGTGCTACTCAAAGTGCTGAATTTGCTGTCCCGGCTAATGGTAAAGTGCTCGAAACGTTTGAAGATAACGGCCAAGGTATTATGGTTGAGACTGATCGACCATCTGTAGAAGCGATGAATGAAGGAATTATTATCGAAGCAGGTGAAAAATCAGACACAGGTCTGACAATTGTTCTCCAGCATGCAGATGGGACAAAATCGTGGTACGGAAATTTAGATAAAATTGATGTGGCCCTTTATGATTTTGTCGAAAAAGGGAAAGAGCTTGGGAAAACAAAATTAAGTGAAAATCAAAAAGGTACTTATTATTTCGCTATTAAAAAGGGTGATGCTTTTATTGACCCAATCCAGGTGATCCAATTTGAATAGATACTTCATACTCTTACAAAAAATCCACATTCATCCATTACTATGGGTAATGATTGGAATAAGTATCATTACCGCTAACTTTAAATCATTATTAATGTTAATGCTGATTGTATTTATACATGAAATGGGCCATGCAACAAGTGCTCATTTTTTTTCTTGGAGAATCAAAGCAATCATGCTTCTCCCATTTGGAGGGGTTGCTGAGGTCGATGAGCATGGGAATCGCTCGTTAAAGCAAGAATTGATTGTCGTGTTATCAGGTCCAATACAGCATATTTGGCTTCAAGGTGCAGCCTATCTACTACAAGCAACCAATCTTGTAAGCTTGGCAGATTATCAATTGTTCACCTTATATAATGTATCCATCCTACTTTTTAATTTGCTGCCAGTCTGGCCGCTAGACGGTGGGAAGCTTTTATTTATCCTCTTCTCACATTATTGGCCATATAAAAAAGCGCATTTTTACATGGTAGCGACGTCTATTTTTTTCTTATCCATTTATGTTTTAGCTATTTTGGTCTATTCACCGAATCATCTGAACATGTGGTTTATCACAACCTTTCTCATTTACAGTTTATACCATGAGTATAAAAATCGAATGTATGGTTGCTTGCGATTTTTGATGGAGCGGTATTACGGTAATCAAGATACTATTTATCGGTTAAAGCCGATTGTCGTCGATGAGTCAGAGTTAATCTATCATGTATTACTTCAATTTCAGAGAGGTTGTAAGCATTTAATCGTTGTAGAGCGAAATGGTGCAAAAGTGTCGGAAATGGATGAAAATGAATTACTCCATGCCTATTTTGCTAACAAACTTACTGACTCAAAGGTCGGGGATTTAATGTATGCTTATTGAATTTTTTAATCTTCAAGG
The DNA here is from genome assembly GCF_017497975.1 of Metabacillus bambusae. Taxonomy (GTDB): domain Bacteria; phylum Bacillota; class Bacilli; order Bacillales; family Bacillaceae; genus Metabacillus; species Metabacillus bambusae. The sequence continues at coordinate 39,086 of NZ_JAGDEL010000026.1, forward strand.
TTTCAATTTAGTACCACTTCTATGATATAGTATACAAAGATATTTTTAGGAATTGAAAGATAAGTCGAACTAGGGCTTAGATCCTTGTTCCTTTTCATAGAAAGAGGAGAAAACAAGTGCGTAAACTGATAATAAACGAAAAAACGAAGGAAGTTCGCTGTGCAGTCTTTGAACATGATCAGTTATGTGAACTACATCAAACCTATTCCTTTGATAATGAAATTATCGGAAATATATATATTGGTCGTGTAACAAAAGTTCTACCAGGCATGCAGGCTGCTTTTGTTGATATTGGAATAAATCAAAATGGCTATATACACCGTAATGATTTAATTTCGTTTCAACAGAATGAGAATAAAGTCTCTAAACCATCAGTCTCCCATTATGTAACAGAAGGTGAGCAATTGCTCGTTCAAGTAGTAAAAGAGGGGACAGATCAAAAGGGGCCAAAGCTAACAACTAATATCGAGTTTGGCGGAAAGCTTCTCGTTTACATGCCCTACGGTAATTATGTAGCTGTATCGAAAAAGCTGTCAGATGAAAAAGAGAGAAGTAGATTGTTACATATTGCTAATGAGCTCCAAGAAGAAAAAGAGGGGCTTCTTTTTCGTACAGCAAGCATCCATATATCAAAGGAAGAGCTAAGTGAGGAGTATAATAAGCTAAAAAAGCAGTTTCAATCCTTAAAAACAACAAATCGTAAAAAACCTGAATGTCTATTTGAAGCAAAAAGCTTTGTTGATCGCATTTTGAATGAGTTGGCGATTAAACCTGAAGATACAATTATTAGTGATCAAATAGAGCGGGTTCAGGATCTAAAACAGCAATTTCCTACTTCAAAGATTATGTACCATGACCAAAAGGAATCCATTTTTGCTACATATAAAATCGAGCAAGAAATTGAAAAACTCTTAAAAAGAATTGTTTGGTTAAAGAATGGCTCCTATATCATAATTGAACAAACTGAAGCAATGACGATTATTGACGTAAACACTGGAAAATTTTCTGGGAAATTATCTATGCGTGATACAGTGCTAAAGACAAATCAAGTTGCTGCGATAGAAATTGCAAAGCAAATACGCTTAAGAAATGTAAGTGGCATTATTTTAATTGATTTTATTGATATGAAGCATAAAGAAGATCAGAAAATGATAGAAGAAACCGTTATTCGTGAGATGAGGAAAGATCGTGTTCAACATAAGGTTATAGGTTTTACAGAACTTAATATTTTGCAAATGACGAGAAAAAAAGTACGTCAACCGATTGAAGCAAGTCTAACAGACCGCTGTCCTACTTGTAATGGAACAGGGCGAATTCCGTCTGCTGAGGCGATAGCATATCAGCTAGAAAGAGAGCTTTGGGAGCATCAATTTATGGATGAAGAAGCGATTTGGATCGAAGCAACAGCTGATGTGATCGAATTATTAAACGGAGAAAACGGGGAGCATCTTAAACAGCTTGAAGAAGCTTTAAAATACAAAGTAATCTGTTCAGAATATCTTAATTCTACTCCTAGCTACTTTATAAGGCATTTCGGTAAAGTGAAAACGATTATGGAAAGACTTAAATGAATGGCCCTGGTAAAGCTCACTGTTGATTTTGGCACTTTGTTGATTGGAACGGATATGTGAGACTCCTGCGGGAGTGCGAGTTCAAGGGAGACTCACACAGGTGCAAAGCACCGAGGAGGCTCCCGGACCGCCCGCGGAAAGCGAATGCCTGCAGCGGAAATCAATAACCAAGTTTAACAGCGCCAAATGAATAAAATAATTGTTGCATATTTCATGGGTATTTGATATTATGTTTAATGTTATGGTTTGTAGCGCACCCGTGCTACAACCGCTCAGAATGAGGTTAAAGCAATGTTTGATAACATTCACCTTATTTTGGCGAGTCTGAGTTTATAGGAGGTGCAAGGATGTACGCTATTATTGAAACTGGTGGAAAACAAATTAAAGTTGAAGAAGGTCAAGTTATCTACGTTGAGAAGCTTGGTACTGATCAAGGTGAAACTGTTACGTTTGACAAAGTTTTATTTGTAGGTGGAGACAATGTTAAAGTTGGTAGCCCAACTGTTGACGGAGCGACTGTAACTGGTAAGATCGAAAAACACGGTCGTCAAAAGAAAATCACTGTCTTCAAATATAAAGCTAAGAAAAACTATCGTAAAAAACAAGGTCACCGTCAGCCATACACTAAAGTTGTGATTGACAAAATCAACGCGTAAGGCTATTTGAAATGATAAATGCGAAAATTTATCGTTCAAATGAGGGACTTATAACTTCGTTCGTCTTATCTGGACATGCCGAGTTCGATGAACATGGCAAGGATATTGTTTGTGCTGGAGCATCTGCTGTTACCTTTGGTGCTGTTAATGCAGTGCTGACTCTGACAAATATTGAGCCACAAATTGATCAAGGTGGAGATGGCGGTTATTTACATGTTAAATTACCTTTAAATCTCGATAAATCAACAAGTGATAAAGTTCAATTATTGTTAGAGGGTATGCTCGTTTCATTACAAACAATTGAAAGAGATTACGGACAATATATTTCAGTAACAACAATGAACTAAACAGGAGGTGAACTTCATGTTAAGATTAGATCTTCAGTTCTTCGCATCTAAGAAAGGGGTAGGGTCGACTAAAAATGGTCGTGACTCTATGTCTAAACGTCTTGGTGCAAAGCGTGCAGATGGACAATTGGTATCTGGTGGTTCAATTCTTTACCGTCAACGTGGTACAAAAATTTACCCAGGTGAAAACGTTGGCCGCGGCGGTGATGATACGTTATACGCAAAAGTTGATGGTGTTGTTAAGTTCGAACGTTTCGGACGCGACCGCAAAAAAGTTAGCGTATATCCAGTAGCACAAGAAGCATAAGTTCATGTGAAAACTCTAACCTAACTTAGGTTAGAGTTTTTTTATTGGAATAAAATCAGTATTCTATGAATAGCTCTTATGTTCCAACACAATGTTTGTTATAATTCTTATTACAGCCTAAAGAATTGCTCCTTTATGAAAATTATTTTTTTAGTTGAAATAGGAGAAAATAGTATGAAAAATAAATCGAAAAAATGGGATACTGTTGATATATTAAGTCATTCACGACATGATTGGATGAATAAATTACAATTGATTAAAGGTAATCTTTCTTTGCAAAAATATGATCGTGTACATGATTTCATTGAGGAAGTAATCATAGAAGCGCAACAGGAATCTAAACTTTGTAATTTAAAAATGCCCTCGTTTGCTAGTTATCTTATGACATTTAATTGGAGTAACCACCATTTTGTACTTGAATACGAAATTTTAGGAAATGTGTTGTCTTTAGAACCATATGATGATTCAGTGACCCAATGGAGTAAGAGCTTTTTGGATCAACTAGATAAAGCAGTTGATTTTGCAAGTGAAAATCATTTAAGTATTACAATTGATATAGGTTCAGAAGCTGAAGGAGTTCGTTTCTTTTTTGACTTTAATGGCATAATAAAGAATACAGAACAATTAAAAGAGTGGTTAAAAGCTGTTAATCATTCTCAATTGATTGTAAATGAATTTCATGTTAATACATATGAATTAACAACTGTTATTTCACTTGGGATTTAGAACGGAGGAAGACAAATGTTTGTCGATCAGGTCAAAATATATGTTAAAGGTGGAGATGGCGGAAACGGTATGGTTGCGTTCCGTCGTGAAAAGTACGTGCCAAAAGGAGGGCCAGCTGGCGGTGATGGTGGAAATGGTGCTGACGTTATTTTCGAAGTAGAAGAAGGTTTAAGAACGTTAATGGATTTCCGTTATAAGCGCCATTTCAAGGCTCCTCGTGGTGAGCATGGTATGTCTAAAAACCAACATGGTAAAAATTCGCAACCGATGATTGTAAAAGTTCCCCCGGGAACGGTTGTATCAGATGAAGAAACAGGTCAGATTATTGCTGATTTAACTGAGCATGGACAACAAGCAGTTATTGCTAAAGGTGGTCGTGGAGGCCGTGGTAACTCTAGATTTGCGACACCAGCAAATCCTGCTCCTGAGCTTTCTGAAAATGGTGAACCAGGAATAGAGAGAAACGTAATTTTAGAATTAAAGGTATTAGCTGATGTAGGACTAGTTGGATTCCCAAGCGTTGGTAAATCAACACTCTTATCTGTCATTTCCTCAGCAAAACCAAAAATTGCAGAATACCACTTCACTACACTTGTTCCTAATCTAGGGATGGTTGAAACGGAAGATGGGAGAAGCTTTGTGATGGCGGATCTTCCTGGGCTAATTGAAGGTGCACACCAGGGGGTTGGCTTAGGTCACCAATTCCTTAGACATATAGAAAGAACGCGGGTTATCGTTCATGTGATTGATATGTCAGGGTTAGAGGGAAGAGACCCTTACGAGGATTATGTAACAATTAATGCAGAATTAAAGGAATACAATCTCCGTTTAACGGAAAGACCACAAATAATTGTTGCCAATAAAATGGACATGCCAGATTCTGAAGAGAATTTAGCAGGCTTTAAGGAAAAGCTTAAAGATGATCTGAAAATTTTCCCGATTTCTGCCATTACGCGAGAAGGTGTACGCGAGCTGTTATTTGAAGTTGCAGATGCAATTGAACGTACACCAGAATTTCCGTTATTTGAAGAAGAGCCAGCTGAAAACAGAGTTGTGTACGAGTTTAAGAAGGAAGAACCGAACTTCGCCATTACTCGTGATAGCGATGGATCTTATGTGCTTTCAGGTGAAAAGATTGAGAAACTCTTTAAAATGACTGAATTCTCACGTGAAGAATCTGTTAGACGCTTTGCAAGACAACTTCGTGGACTAGGTGTTGATGAAGCGTTAAGAGAAAGAGGAGCAAAAGACGGAGATATTGTGAAGTTACTTGAATATGAATTTGAGTTTGTTGAATAAAATCTGCATTCAGTTTGGGTGCTAATTAATAGTAAGTTGTGAGAGCTGATCATGAGCTCTCTTTTTTATAGGATTCATTTTAGGTCGAAATTGTTTTCGTAACCATTATTTAGATGACGGCTTTTAATTTTTTTTGTAATGCTATATAAAAATGGTACTGTTAAAGATCACTGTTGATTTTAACACTTTGTTGATTGGAATGGATACATGAAGACTCCTGCGGGTGTGCGAGTCCAAGGGAGACCCCGCAGGTGCAAAGCACCGAGGAGGATCCCGGACCGTCCACGGAAAGCGAATGACTGTAGCGGAAATCAATAACCATGTTTAACAAAGCTTTAAAAATAAATAAAGAAAAAGGAAGAAATTTAGCTAATATTGTGATAAATTATCTACATTAAGAAAAAAGATGGGAGGGAGTAAATGAAAGACGAAACATTTTTTTTAGTTCGAGAAGATATTTTGCCTGAAGCAATGAAAAAAACACTTGAAGTAAAGAAGCTAATTGAAAGAGGAAAAGTTGATTCTGTTGCTGAAGCTGTTCAACGTGTCGATATGAGCCGGAGTGCTTTTTATAAATATCGTGATGCCGTGTTTCCGTTTCATACAATGGTGAAAGAAAAGTTAATCACTCTTTTTTTTCATCTTGAAGATCGTAGTGGAACTTTATCTCAATTGTTATCAGTAGTGGCAACAGCTGGATGTAACGTTTTAACCATCCACCAAACCATTCCAATCCAAGGCCGTGCAAATGTAACACTATCGCTTAATACGAATGGAATGACAGAGGATATAAACCGATTAATGACCAAGCTTCGCAGATTGGAATTTGTCGATAAGGTAGAGATATTAGGTCAAGGGGCATAAGGAGTTGAAGTTAGTTGTCAAAAAGGATAGGATTTTTAGGACCGAGAGCAACATTTACCCATTTTGCTGTTCAATCTTTTTTTGGGGATGAAGTCGAACAGGTACCATATACCACGATTCCACAATGTATTGATGCAGTTGCAGATGGTGAGATTGATTTTGCTGTCGTACCTACCGAAAATGCATTAGAAGGCTCGGTTAATTTAACATTTGATTATTTAATACATGAACAACCATTATACATAGTTGGTGAGATTGTTTCGCCGATTGAACAGCATTTTATGGTACACCCTTCAAGAAAAAATGATTGGGAAAATGTTACTCGCATTTATTCTCATTCACATGCGATTGCACAATGTCATAAGTTTTTGCATCAAACGTTTAAAGGTATTACGTATGATTATGCAACATCAACTGGAGCTGCAGCAAGTTATGTTAGTAAACATCCTGAAGAGTCAGTGGCAGCAATTGCGAACAATCTAGCTGCAAAGGAATATGGGTTAGAAATTGTCAAAGCGAATATTCATGATTACCATTACAATCATACTAGATTTGCAATATTACATCCTTCAAATAAGGCAGAATATGATAGCCCATACCTTACTCCTGATAAAGAAAAAACAACGTTAATGGTCACACTGCCATCAGATCAATCTGGGGCTTTACATCAAGTGCTATCTGCCTTTACTTGGCGAAAGCTTAATCTCTCGAAAATCGAATCAAGACCGATGAAAACAGGGTTAGGTAACTATTTCTTTATTATTGATATTGATATGATAGTTGACGAGATTTTAATACCTGGGGCGATAGCTGAGCTCGAGGCCTTAGGCTGCAGTGTTAAATTGCTTGGTTCTTATGAAGCATATTCAATTAACCAGCATATTGAAAAAGAAGTTTGATTTAAAAACAGGTGACTTGGGTAGTGTGTCACCTGTTTTCTTTTACCTAATCTTAATGGCAGTAATCCTCAAAGCAAGAAGAGAAGTTTGGGGAAACTGTCTGTTAAGATCGCTATTCCTTTACTAAAAATCCTTCTTCATCAAGTGCTTTACAAGCAAGATCTATTTTATCTAGAGAATCAGCTTGTAAAGTATGCAAATGTAGACCACCAGTTAACTGTGATAAATATGAGGCATTATAACGATTTATTTTTTTTATAAATTCGTTCACATCATTACGATTTCCTACCATGATTGAAGCAGTTAATTCTCCATATACTTGATGCTCAACAATGACATCCTTAACAAATACCCCATGGTCAACAAGTATAGATAATTCTTCTTTTGTTTGTTCAGGAGCATGCTTACAAGCGATAATCCGTTCGACTAATTTATTTTGATCATGCTGATTGTTTAAAAATACATAACCTTGGCTTGTAGCCATTATTGGATAATTTTTAGCTTTTAACAGTGATACGTCTTGGACGATGACCTGTCTACTCACATTTGTTGTGCTTGCCAGCTCTCCACCTGTAATCGGCTTGTCTGCTTTAGATAGAATATCTAACAAGAGATTTCGTCTCTCTTCTCCTAATATTTTTTCAGTCTTCACCGATACCATTCCTTTCGATCTTGCTAATTTGTGTTTTCAAAAGTTTTCAATGATGTTAATAAGTTGCTTTGCAAATGACTGGACTTCCTCACTCGATGTTTGAGTACCTAATGATATTCTAATATATTGCTTTGCTTTTTGCTCATCATAACCTAAAGCTAGGATCGAACGAGAAGGTGCTTGCATTCCAACTTGGCAAGCACTCCCTGTTGAAATTGCAAAACCGAATCGATTACATTCTAACATCATATACTGACCTTCAATCCCATCTACAAGCAATGAAAGAATGTTTGGGAGGGTGTTTTCGTTATTTTCATTTAATAGCGTTATTCTGTCCTTGCAAGGCTTTAGTAAATCAATAAATTCTTTTCTAAGTTTTAGATAATGTTCAATGTTCGTATGCATGCTCGCTGAAATATCTTTTGCGGCAGTAGCAAACGCAGCTGCTCCTGGGACATCAACTGTACCAGGCCGAAAACCTGACTCATGGGTTGTCCCTGGGATAACAGGCTGCCAAAAAACTGATGGATTGATATAGGCAGCTCCAATTCCCTTAGGTCCATAAATTTTATGGCTAGAAATTGAAATGGCATCAACATGAATTTCCTCTACATTTATTGGAAGCTTCCCAAAGGTTTGAACACAGTCACTGTGGAATAAAACACCTCGATTTTTTAATAATCGTCCAATTTCCTTGATAGGCTGAACAACTCCAATTTCGGAATTTCCGTGCTGAACTGAGACTAGTCCAGTATTAGGTTGTAACAGGCTAGTAACATCATCAATAGAAATAAAGCCTTGTTCATTTGGCTTTAAAAAACTAACCTCATAACCTCTAATTTGTAGACTTTTAAAAAATGTATAAAGTGACGAATGCTCAATTTGTGTTGTGATAATATGGTTTTTTTTAAGGTCAACACCATTTAACAACGACTGAACGGCCAAAATGTTTGCTTCACTACCACCACTAGTAAAATAAAGACCTTTTTCATTACCACCAATCATATCTGTAATTAGCTTCCTGGAAGCCTGTAAAGTCCTTGCTGCCATTCCGCCAATATCATGTAAACTACTACTATTTCCAAATGCGTTTTTAGCAGCCTTCATATATATAGTTAGGGCATTATCACTCATGGGTGTTGTTGCTGCGTAATCTAGATAGATCAATGATTTCACCTCTAGTTTTCTCAAAATCTATGAGATTGTTAGTAAAAAACTCTTGTCATTATTTTAAATGTATGTAAATATAGGTGTCAAGACAGGTGTAAATTTACAGGAGGGTACTATGTTATGCCTCAAACAGATGTCATTATTATCGGTAGTGGGATTGCCGCCCTTTCAGCAGCATACCACTTGCGACATAAACAAGTAACAATTATTACGAAATCTTCGTGGAAAAAAAGCAATTCAATGCTTGCTCAAGGTGGAATAGCCGCAGCAGTTCATACGAAGGATTCATGGAAAAATCATTATGAAGATACGTTAGTTGCGGGTTGTTATCATAATGATTTAAAAAATGTAGAACATCTCGTCCAAGATGGTCCAACTGAAATCTTAGAATGGTGTCAAAGAGGAATGACCTTTGACTGTGATCTAAATGGACAATTTCTTCTTGGGAAAGAAGGTGCACATAGTCAGCACCGAATCATCCATGCTGGTGGCGATGCTACTGGAAGAGAAGTAACACAGTTTTTATATCAGTCGATTTTACCCTCGGTAACTGTGATTGAAAACGAAATGGCAACAGATTTAATTGTAAATAATAGTGTTTGCTTAGGTGTTGCTACAATGTGTGCAAATGGAAAAATGAAAAGATACTTGGCAAGTAAAACAATTATAGCTAGCGGTGGGTGTGGGGCTATGTACGGTCATACATCAAACGCAGATATCATAACTGGTGATGGAATTGCCATGGCTTATAGAGCAGGCGCAAAAATAGCCGATATGGAATTTATTCAATTCCACCCAACAATGCTCAATATTGATGGACGTTGTGTTGGTCTCGTTTCGGAAGCAGTACGTGGTGAGGGTGCTTCATTAATAAATCAAAATGGTGAGGCCTTCATGGATAAGCTTCATCCTCAAGGTGATTTAGCACCAAGAGATGTTGTTTCTAGAGCAATTTATTATGAAATGAAAAAAGGGAATAACGTGTTCCTTGATATATCAAATCTTCCTAATTTTTCAACAAGATTTCCGACTATTTCTAAATTATGTGAGCAATATGGGATTAATTTAGACGAAGGAATGATTCCAGTTGCCCCTGGTATGCACTTTTTAATGGGGGGGATTCAGACGAATGATAAGGGTGAGACAAATATCCTCAATCTCTTTGCAGTAGGTGAAGCCGCATGTACAGGTGTTCATGGTGCAAATCGACTTGCTAGTAACTCGCTATTAGAGGGACTTGTTTTTGGGAAAAGAGTAGCGAATCATCTATTGTCTTTACCATTCGAGCAACCTGATAGAAGTGTTGATGTTTTGACGAATACCACTGCAGCTGATGAAGTCATCGAATTACCGACAAAAAAACAGATTCAAGAAATCATGACTAACTATGTTGGAATTCAAAGAACGCAAGCTGAGTTAACCTTAGCAGTAAATTGGTTTAAGTTTTATCAAAATCAATTCACTTTTTGGGCATTTAATGTGAAGAATTTCACAACTGAGCAAATTGAAATCATTAATATGTTAACAATTGGCTGGCTAATTTCAACCTCTGCATTTAATCGAACAGAAAGTAGAGGGGGACATTATCGCTTAGATTTCCCTGAAACAAATGATAAAGACTGGAGACAAAAGCAGCTTATTCGAATGAAAGATGAAATGTATGTGGGGGTATAAAGAATGAACGTGATTAAATTAAAAAAGAAATTAGAAGAATTTTTTCTAGAAGACTTGGGAGAATTAGACGTTACAAGTCAAACGATTTTTGGTGCTGATGCACGCGGAGAAGCTGTTATTATTGCTAAGGAAGATGGTATTTTAGCAGGAGTTGACGTTATTGCTACTGGTTATTCCTTATTCGATCAAAGGGTGGATGTATCCTTAAAAAAGCAAGATGGAGACGCGCTTAAAAAGGGAGATATCATTGCAGAACTTGAGGGACCTGTTGCCACTATTCTAAGCGGGGAACGAGTAATTCTAAACTTACTTCAGCGTATGAGTGGGATTGCGACATTGACAAATAAAACTGTACATCTTTTACAATCAAATCATACGAGAATTTGCGATACAAGGAAAACTTCACCAGGATTGCGAATGTTTGAAAAATACGCTGTCCGTTGTGGTGGAGGCTTTAATCATCGTTTTGGCCTATATGACGGTGTGATGATAAAGGACAATCATATAGCATTTGCGGGTTCCATTTTAAAAGCAGTTAAAGAGGTTAGGGCTAAAACTGGTCATATGGTCAAAATTGAAGTAGAAATAGAGAACGAAAAGCAGCTTCTAGAGGCAATTGAAGCTGGAGCTGACGTGATTATGTTTGACAACCGATCTCCAGAGGAGGTTGCAAAATTCGCTGAGCTCACACCAAAACATATTGTAACAGAAGCATCTGGCGGTATAGGTATGCATAATTTAGCAGACTATCGTGATACCAATGTTGATTATATTTCATTAGGAATGTTAACACATTCATACAAATCATTAGATATAAGTTTAAATGTAAAATAGGGGGGCCTGTAAAATGGAATTATTAGATATTCTTGAACACGATAAAAAAGAAATGATGCCAGAATCCTATAAGTCACTTTCAACTGAAGAAATGGAGAAGCGTGTACGAGAAATAAAAGAGAAATTTGGTACGAAGCTTTATATTCCAGGACATCACTATCAAAAGGATGAGGTTGTTCAATTCTCAGATGTAACAGGTGATTCATTACAATTAGCACAAGCTGCAGCAGCTAATAAGGAAGCAGAATATATCGTTTTTTGCGGTGTTCATTTTATGGCAGAAACAGCAGATATGTTAACAACTGAAAGCCAAAAGGTGCTGTTACCTGATATGAGAGCAGGTTGTTCGATGGCTGATATGGCTGATATTGATCAAACTGATCGTGCTTGGGAAAAGCTCCAAAACGTTTTTGGTGATACGATTCTGCCTTTAACATATGTAAATTCTACGGCAGCAATTAAAGCGTTCGTAGGAAAAAATGGAGGAGCAACTGTTACTTCCTCAAATGCAAAAAAAATGTTACAGTGGGCATTTACTCAAAAGGAAAGAATATTATTTTTACCAGACCAGCATTTAGGCAGAAATACGGCCTTCGATCTTGGAATCCCCTTAGATAAAATGGCAATATGGAATCCAATCACAAATGAATTGGAGTTTGAAGGTAATGTTGAAGATGTCATTGTCATCCTTTGGAAGGGACATTGCTCCGTACATGAAAATTTCACGGTTGCAAATATTGAACATTTACGAAAAACTGAGCCTGATATGAATATTATCGTCCATCCAGAATGCAGTCGAGAAGTGGTTGAACACTCAGATTTTGCTGGTTCGACAAAATATATAATTGACATGATCGAAGCAGCTGAACCTGGTACAAAATGGGCAATAGGAACTGAAATGAACCTTGTAAATAGATTAATTCAACAAAACCAAGATAAGGAAATTGTTTCATTGAACCCATACATGTGTCCATGTTTAACAATGAATCGTATCGATTTGCCACATCTTTTATGGGCTCTTGAAGGCATAGAAAAAGGCGAAGTCACAAATCAGATCATTGTTCCTGAATATATTACAGAGGATGCTGTATTAGCATTGGATCGTATGCTGGCAAATGTTTGATCTTTTTAAAAAGGCTCTTTTCTAAAAGATTGTTGTTTTTAAAATAGTTTCTTTGACGAAAACTGTTTAAAGTTTATTGGAGCGGATGGCAAGACTCCTGCGGGTGCAGCGGGACAAGGGAGACTCATGCAGGCGGTTTACTTCGAGAAGGCTCACCGCCCGCCCAGCGGAAAGTGAGCATCCTCTCGCTGTAATCAACCACTCCGCATTACTTGATAAATAGCAACAAAGTTTGCGAAAACAGCCTTAAAAAATGAACTATCTACAAAAAGGAACTAACAATTTATTGTTGGTTCCTTTTTGTATTGTACATAAATTAGTGTTAGCAAACATATGTATTTAAGTGAGATGTTAGGTTTATCCAATTTTTAATACGAGTTTAATCATAATTTTGATTTTTTCTTCATAAATTGTGATGAAGAATAATGACATCATGCTCATCGTTTATAACAGGTGAAACATAATCTTTTGCATCGATGAATCGATTATGTTCAGTAACCCATCAGTAATGAAACGTTTTCTGATGGTAGATCTATTTTTAAGCTTAGGAGGGAAATCATTGAAAATTCATATTGTTCAAAAGGGAGACACTCTTTGGAAGATTGCTAAGAAATATGGGGTTGATTTCGAACAATTAAAAGGGATGAACACACAATTAAGCAATCCGGATTTAATTATGCCAGGAATGAAAATAAAAGTACCTTCTGGAAATGTTGCGGTCAAAAAAGAAGCACCAATAAAGAAAGAAATGCCAATAGCTGAACACCCATTTGCAAAAGAAAAACCAAAAGAGGTTTTAGGTGTAGAGGATACAGCACCGAAGGAACCAATTACAGAAAAACCTTCAAAACCTTATATACCACCTGTACCTAATGTTCAGCATCCGGTATATACTGGGGTGGATATGAATAATTATTATACGGTGAATATGGCAATGATGCCACAAATGGCGAACCCACAGCTACCGCCAAAACCGGAAAATGTTTTGCCAGACATTACAAAAGATGTAGAGGATATGTATAAGGTACCTGCAAAAGAACAGCCATATTACGAATCACCGGCACAACAAGAGGAGGCTTCAAAAGATATGGCAAATATGCCAAATGTACCAAATATGCCAATGCCTGGGTTTACATCACCAGCGATGCACCAACCGCAATATTTAGCTCCGCAACACATGGTACCTGTTTCACCTGTATTACCTGGGTACGGATTCTGTCCACCGATGATGCCCTATCAGCCGATGGCGATGCCTTATGGTTATGGACCAGCAATGCCAAATCAGCCATACCCTACTGCAGTAAGCCCTGCTGAATATGATAACGATGATGATGAAAATGGAGCACATTCACCAAATATGCCTTACCCACAGGCAGTTGCTCCAGCACATTACGGACCAGGATTCCCAGTTAATCCATATGCAGGTGTTCCAGTGTCTCCAGTATTACCTGGATACGGATTTAATCCAAATCAAGTTTTAGGTGCGTATGGTGAAGCACCAGATGATGATGATTTTGATTATGATAACCAAGCACATTCACCAAATATGCCCTATCCACAGGCAGTTGCCCCAGCCTATACACAAAATGATTGTGGTTGTGGAGGAGCAGCACCTTATGTAAATCCTTATCAAGGTTATCCATATCAACAAGGTGTTAATTATGGCTATCCAATGCAACAACAATTTGGTGGTTATCCGATGCAACAACAACAATTTGGTGGTTATCCAACACAACAGCCGTTTGTTGCCCCGCAAGGCTACAATTCTTATGGTTTCAATCCTGGACAGATGCAAATGGCGCCAGGTAGTCAAATGTTTGATATGCCTAATTATGATGATCGAGAAGATGACGAGGATTAATATGCAAAACATAGCAGAGGTGACATTTCCTCTGCTTTATATTTTTATAATATTTACTTTGCTCACTTTCTTTATGTAATTATCGGAAAAATCTTTAGAAAAAAATTGACCAATATTTAAAGGTGTTACCGTTAACTAACAGATTGTTATCCCTCCCTATGGTGCAAGCTATTTAATGAGCAAATGTTATTGCTCTTTTTGAAAGTACCTACAGGGGGGTTTTTGTATTGAATAAAGGTAAAAAAGCTTCAGCGTTTACAGCTATCGCGCTTTTAACAACAGGTTTGACAGCTTGTAATGGGGATGAAGGCGCATTAGATACGAGGTATAATGATAACGCGCAACCTATGGGTTACTATTCAAATGAAAATGCAAACGTAGATAATGAAGGTCCTGTTACAGAAATGATGGACGGAATGAACAATGAAGATAATTATTTCCGTAAAGTCAATAATAAAAACAATAATCAAAATATGAGTAATCCTACAGTACCACTTGGTGATCGTGATGATGGTTTAGTGAGAGATAATCGCTTTAGCCGTAGTGATGCAAATTATCATGGACACTTACAAAATGTAGGTAACATTGATAATAATAATAACAGAATGAATATCACTAACAACAATAACCGTGATGATAATGAGATATCTCGAAAAGTTAGAACATCAGTTGAAAAAATGAACAATGTCGACAATGCTCGTGTATTGGTAACAGAGGAAAATGTTTTAGTTGCAGTTGATACTACTGACAACAATGATGCTTCCTTAAAAGATAAAATTTCGAATAACGTACGTAAAATGTCTAATGGTAGAAATGTCCAAGTAGTAACCGATGAAGGAACATTTACACGTGTTCGTAACATTGACAATGATATCCAAAATGGTGTTGATCGAAAAACAATTGACGCCGACATCAATAATTTGATGGATGATCTCGGAGATGCAATTCAACGTCCATTTAATGGTGATCGTGACTAAAGAAGCTAGGGGTGGTTCCCCTTGCTTTTTAGTCGTTTACCAGGAAATCATAAAATTCTTGAACTGTGGATAAGCGCACCACATCCAGCTCCAGCGCCTAGCCCTCGAGGTCATAAGCTAATTTAGAATTGAAGGCAAAGAACGCCTTCTATTCTAAATCATCTTATTTGCCTTAGGATGATCAAGGCGCTTGCGCTTTTGTTCTTTGTATTATTATGAAATGTGATATGATATAGAAAATAGTAGTTGTAGGTGATATTTATGGAAGACATCAAACCAAAACGAGAAACTAAAGGTATAGATACCTCTATAGTTTATGATTTTAAACAATACCCAGACGAAATTAGTGGTCGATGTGATAATTGCGGAAACACATTATTTAAGAGCTCTGTTAAGGATTTCATCTTTCTTAGAGAATGTAGTGAATGTGGTATGAAGAAAAGTATCTGAAAACTACTCAATAAACCTATTCTAAAAAAGTCACTCAGGTAAAGGGATATAAGAGAACTGAGTGACTTTTAATAGTATGAAACTATTTATTAAATAAATATCTTACGCCTTTATAAATGAGGACTAATGAGAAAACTAAAACTGTTAGTACACCCACCACTGTTGTAAATGGTGCCAAACTTGCTAAAAATGTACCAGCTAAAGGAACTTCAATTAAAGCAAAGCCTGATAAAATAGCAGCTAAAAATAAGAAAATCCAGCTATTCATTGTAACCCCTCCTTTTACTAACAATATATGTCCTAAAAGGAATGTAAGTTTAATGAAGTAGCCTATAATAAAAAAATAATTCAAGTGAAGATTTCCCTTGAAATAAATTTCAATCATTTACCAGCGATTTGATTTGATCAACTGTAACTTCTTTCTTGACTACTACTAAAAAAGTCATCCTCCACCGTAAAAAAAATGAGGGTAATTGATTCTATACAATTTTGCATTAAAAAAGTCCACATTTGTTCACACCTTAACCTTATTTTCAACTAAAAGAAGTTTTTTTCACTTCGTTTTATTGAACATAATAAATACAAAACAATGACAATTGTAGCGTAATATGGAATATATTAATTATTTTTGTTAAAAATTTATGCACAAAAAAAGGACTTCGTTTGAAGTCCTTTTTTGTGCATAAAAGTTAATTACGCTTTGTTAACGTTAACTGCTTGAAGTCCACGTTGACCTTGCTCAGTTTCGAAAGTCACTTTTTGACCTTCTTCTAAAGTTTTAAATCCTTCGCCTTGGATAGCTGAGAAATGTACGAATACGTCGTCTCCACCTTCGATTTCGATGAATCCGAAGCCTTTTTCTGCATTAAACCATTTTACTGTACCTTGTTGCATGTTTGTTGCCTCCCGTGTGGATATTCCACGATTTATTACTATCCTTGCTCAATTAGATATCAAAGGCGAAAAGTTTAAACACTTATTCTTTCCTTACAGACCGAACAAAAATAATTCTCCTTAATATTAACAGAGTATCCCTCGAATAGCAAATAGGGAATAATTGTTTTAAAAAATTTTTTTAAAAAATAGTTGAAATATTCTATGGTTAAAACTTCTATAATTGGTCACAATATTATCGAAACAGTAATTGTTAAGATGTGTTGAAATAATAAACAACTCTCATATATAGAAGAAGTATTTTTTTTCAATTCTGATTAGTTGACGTTCAATGTAATGATTGTACGAATTTAAATAAACGAGGTGAGATCGATGAGAAAGTTTCATCCAAGTCGCATCGTTACCGTTTGTTGTATAATTGCAGTAATCTTAAGTATAACCATAGCAAACGGTAATCAAGATAGTATTAAAGCAGAAGAAAAAATGGTTCAAGGTCCTTTAACTGTAAAAGTAGTTTTACAGCGAGTATATCTTGATGGAGAGTTAAGTGAAGAGGTAACAAATGAAACAATTCTTTCGATGGAAGATTTTTGGGCTGCCTATGATAGCTGGCAGTTAATTGATCAAAATGAAGAGAGAGTTGTTTTTCAAAAAATTATAGATGATATTTCTCCTCTATTAAAAACAAACGGCTATTTCGGAATTGATGGTAATGGTACGTTATCGATCTTTAATGGCAAGCCTGAGACGAATGAAGTCATTCAATCCTTCTTTCAAATTGATGTGAAAAAGCTGGAAAGTCGGAAGCATGATGAATTAATTCAAGGAATTAGAATACAATCGAGAGACCAATATTTAGAGGTCTTAAAAACTCTTGAAACATATTCAAAATCAGAGAAGAAATAAGAATAGCTAACTTAAAAGGTGAAAATCTTTTGGGTTAGCTTTTTTTACGGGATAAGAAAGTATAACGTATTTGTACTTCGTTTTAGTGTCTAGCTCCAGCACCTAGACCCTCTTAGGTCTAAGCCACTCAGGTATTGAAGACAAAGAACGTCTACTATTCCTGAGCGTCTTATGCCTATCGGGTCTGATCAAGGCGCTTCCGCTTTCCATAATAAGAAATCATTATTATCAGAAAAATACCTAATACAAAATTTTAATGGTAAAATAGATTTTAAGAACAATTGTACGTATTTAGATACATTGTAGTCAAAATCCCTTCTGATTAACCGCTTTTTTTGATACAATGGGTTACAGTCGCAAAAGAGGTGAATATCGTTGATAGAATTTATTAAAGGGTATGTGGACGATGTGACGCCAGAGTATATTGTCATAGATCATCGTGGTTTAGGATATCAAATCCATACACCAAATCCGTTTAGTTATAGGAAAAGCCAACAAGAAGAAATCATTATCTATACATATCAGCATGTACGTGAAGATATATTAGCTTTATACGGCTTTCAATCGAGAGAAGAAAAAGCATTATTTATGAAGCTGCTCAATGTAACTGGAATAGGGCCTAAGGGGGCATTAGCTATCCTTGCTTCAGGTAATCCCTCACAGGTAATTGAGGCAATTGAAAATGAAAATGATACATTCCTAGTAAAGTTTCCAGGGGTAGGTAAAAAGACGGCACGGCAAATTATCTTAGATTTAAAAGGTAAATTAGGCGATGTTGCTGCTTTGTATGCACCAGATTTATTTACACATGAAGAAATTTCAGAAAAGCATACTGCAAATCATGCCTTGAATGAGGCAATTGAGGCATTGAAAGTACTAGGTTATGCAGAACGTGAAATTAAAAAAGTTGCTCCTTCTCTTGCAGAAGAAAGTTTAACTACAGATCAATATGTAAAAAAAGCATTGCAAAAGCTATTGAAGTAAGGTGATAAACATGGATGAACGCCTTGTATCAAATGAAGCAGATTCACAGGAATCGTATATTGAGCAAAGCTTAAGGCCCCAGAACTTAGGACAATACATTGGACAGGATAAAGTAAAAGAAAATTTGAAGGTGTTTATAGAAGCAGCAAAAATGCGAAGCGAAACATTGGATCATGTTCTTTTATATGGTCCTCCAGGCTTGGGTAAAACAACATTAGCAACGATTATTGCAAATGAAATGGGTGTAAATATTCGTACAACTTCAGGACCTGCTATTGAAAGACCTGGTGATTTAGCAGCAGTTTTAACAGCACTTGAGCCTGGTGATGTATTGTTTATCGATGAAATTCATCGTTTGCATCGTTCAATAGAGGAAGTATTGTATCCAGCTATGGAGGATTTTTGCCTTGATATAGTCATAGGTAAAGGCTCAACAGCAAGATCCGTTCGTTTAGATCTCCCTCCATTCACGCTAATTGGAGCAACAACAAGAGTTGGCTTGTTAACAGCTCCGCTTCGTGACCGTTTTGGAGTCTTGAGCAGATTAGAATATTATAATGAAAAACAGCTAGCACATATTATTGAACGTACAGCAGAAATATTAGAAGTTGGTATTGAATATGATGGTGCAATCGAAATGGCTAGAAGATCTCGTGGTACACCAAGAATTGCAAATCGCTTGCTAAGAAGAGTAAGAGATTTTGCTCAGGTTATGGGAGTAGAGACAATAACAACTGAATTAGCTGTAGACGCATTAGAGAGGCTTCAAGTAGATAAATTAGGATTAGATCATATTGATCATAAGCTTCTCCTTGGAATTATTGAAAAATTCCGAGGAGGACCGGTTGGAATTGATACAATTTCGGCTACAATAGGAGAAGAGTCACATACAATTGAAGATGTATATGAGCCATATTTACTGCAAATTGGATTTCTTCAACGAACTCCAAGAGGAAGAATTGTAACAGATCTTGTATATCGTCATTTTCAAATGGAGGTTCCAAACATTGACTGAGTTTCCTAAAGTATTAATGATAATCGGTGGTGTGCTTTTAATCATTGGGGTTTTTATGCAATTTATTGGGAAACTACCTGGAGATATTGTGTTTAAAAAAGGGAATACAACTATATTTTTTCCCATTGTCACATGTATTGTCATTAGTATTGTTCTTTCTCTCATATTTTCGTTTTTAGGTCGATTTAAGTAAAGTAAGTTAAGTGATTATAGAAAAAAGGTGAACGTTTTGAAGGTAGAATTATTTGATTTTCACCTTCCAGAAGAACTGATTGCACAGGTTCCTTTAAAGGAAAGGGATGCGTCTAGACTAATGGTTCTTCACAAGGAGACAGGTGAACTACAGCATGAGTCATTTAAGTCAGTTATTGATTATTTCCACTCTGGTGATTGTCTCGTATTAAATAATACAAGAGTTATGCCAGCGAGGCTTTTTGGTATGAAAGAAGATACTGGTGCAAGTATTGAGATCTTGTTATTAAAACAGCAAGAAGCTGATGTATGGGAAACTTTAGTTAAACCAGCCAAACGGGTAAAAGAAGGCACAGTGATCACTTTTGGTTCAGGTATACTAAAGGCTACTTGTGTGGGAACAAGTGAGCATGGTGGTCGATTACTACAATTTGATTATGATGGAATCTTTTATGAAGTTCTAGATTCACTTGGAGAAATGCCATTACCACCGTATATAAAGGAACAATTAGATGATCGAGAAAGATACCAAACTGTTTTTTCTCGTGAAATTGGATCTGCTGCCGCACCAACTGCAGGATTACACTTTACAGAAGAAATTCTTGATCAACTTAAAGAAAAAGGGGTTCATATCGCGTTTATTACTCTACATGTGGGGTTAGGTACATTTCGGCCAGTTAGTGCTGAGACAGTAGAAGAACATGATATGCATGCTGAATTTTATCAAGTAACAGAGGGTACGGCTTCTCTTTTGAATGAAGTACGTTCAAGAGGTGGTCGAATTATCTCAGTGGGGACAACCTCGACTAGAACACTTGAGACGATTGCGTCCAAGAATGAAGGGCAATATGTATCAGAAAGCGGCTGGACCAATATTTTTATTTATCCTGGTTATGAATTTAAAGGTATTGATGGTATGATCACAAACTTCCATCTGCCTAAATCTTCTTTAATTATGCTCGTTAGTGCTCTAGCATCAAGAGAATATGTGATGAACGCATACGCAGCAGCTGTTAAGGAAAAGTATCGATTTTTTAGCTTTGGAGATGCGATGCTTATTATCTAGATAGATAAGAAAAGGTTGGAAAATAATATTGTGTCTAGCTTCAACGCCAAACTATTCATGAATTGATGATAAAGAATACCTTATCTTCATAAAAGTTTTAGTTTCACTAGGCTTTAGCGAGGCACTTCCGCATTTCATTTAAGGAGGAAAAAAGGTGTCAACTTCACCAATTCGTTACGAACTTATTAAAACTTGTAAACAAACAGGTGCAAGGCTTGGAAAGGTACATACACCACATGGCAGCTTTGAAACACCTGTATTTATGCCAGTAGGCACGCTTGCAACCGTAAAAACAATGTCTCCTGAAGATTTAAAACAAATGGGAGCAGGAATTATATTAAGCAATACCTATCATTTATGGCTTCGTCCAGGCCATGAGATTGTGAAAGAAGCCGGTGGATTACATAAGTTTATGAACTGGGACCGAGCAATTTTAACAGATTCTGGCGGATTCCAAGTTTTTAGCTTAAGTGATATGCGTAGAATAGAAGAAGAGGGAGTACATTTTAGAAATCATTTAAATGGAGACAAGCTTTTCCTATCTCCAGAAAAAGCAATGCAAATTCAAAATGATTTAGGCTCTGACATTATGATGGCTTTTGATGAATGCCCGCCATATCCTGCTGAATATGATTATATGAAAAAATCGGTTGAACGGACGAGCCGTTGGGCAGAGCGGTGTTTAGAAGCTCATAACAGACCAAATGAACAAGGATTATTTGGGATCATTCAAGGTGGAGAATATGAGGAATTACGTAAACAAAGTGCACGAGATTTAGTATCATTAGATTTCCCAGGTTATGCAGTTGGCGGATTATCAGTAGGGGAACCGAAAGATGTCATGAATCGTGTTCTTGACTTTACAACTCCACTTATGCCAGCAAACAAGCCGCGATATTTAATGGGTGTAGGCTCACCGGATTCATTAATTGATGGAGCGATTCGTGGAATTGATATGTTTGACTGTGTTCTACCAACTCGTATTGCTCGAAATGGAACATTAATGACAAGTGAGGGTCGATTGGTTGTGAAAAATGCAAAATTCGCAAAAGATTTCGGACCACTTGATGAGAATTGTGATTGTTATACATGTCGTAATTATTCACGTGCATATATCCGCCATTTAATAAAATGTGATGAAACATTCGGATTAAGATTAACATCTTACCATAATCTATATTTTCTGGTAAACTTAATGGAGAAAGTAAGAGAAGCCATTCGAGAAGATCGTTTAGGCGATTTCCGCGATGAATTTTTTGAAAAATACGGTTTTAATAAACCGAATGCTAAAAACTTCTAATACATGCTTGAAAGGGGTGAAAATAATGGAAATGTTAGGAACTGTATTACCTTTAGTACTTATGTTTGCTATTTTTTATTTCTTGTTGATTCGTCCGCAGCAAAAGCAACAAAAAGCGGTACGTGAAATGCAGAACAGCTTACAAAAGGGTGATAAAATAGTAACGATTGGTGGCCTACATGGTATTTTAGATTCAATCGACGAAAACAAGATTATTGTTAAAGTTGGTGACGGGACTCGTCTAACGTTTGATCGTAAATCAATTCGTGATGTTGTTAAAGACTAAAATGTACATAAGTGCACAAAAAAACAGGGTTCAATTGGACCCTGTTTTTATTTACTCGCTCTAGATGATGTCATATTGACTCCAAATACTCCCCCGAGCATTGCTACAACTAAAAAACCTCCGTGATACATTGTTTGTTCCATTGTAAAGATATGACCATAGCCTAAAAATTGAAAAAGAAAAATAATTAAAGAGTAGAGGATAGCAGTCACTCCACCAATTAACCATCCCTTTTCCTGTCCTTTTCCTCCAGCTACAAATCCTCCTATAAACATTGCTAAAACTGAAAGACCTAATAGTAACCATGCAATGGAAGATTCCGTTAGGCTTGTAAATTTTAAAAGCAAAGAAAATATTAAGCTAGTAGCTAAAGCGATAACAAAGATTGTGATAAGACCATAGAGAATTGCTTTTCCCCATTTTTTTGTTTCCACTTAGACTTCCACCTTTCCTTCTAAGTTCAAGCTTGTTTCTGCTCGTCTTAGTACAGAATATTCATAGAAGAAAAAAATAGAATACAAATATTTTTGTGGACTTGCATCATATGATGGTAAGAGGAAGTATATTTCTTGAGATATAGTTTTAGTGTCTAGCTATAGTGACTAACCCCTTGGCTCTACAGCACTCATAATAGAAGGGAAATACTTCTTCTATTCATGATCGTTAATTTCCTGAGGACGAACAAGTCGCTTAAGCTTTTCATGTGGAAGGGGTTAAATGATGCTAACAATATTGACTGTCATCATTTTTTTATTAACCTATATCGTAATTATGACAGAAAAAATTGATCGTGCGTTAGCTGCTGGGATCGGTGGTGTCGCAATGCTTATCGTTGGAATCTATGATGTGAACAAAGCCTTTGTCACTTATATTGATTGGAATACGATTGCATTGTTATTTGCTATGATGATCATTGTCATCATAACTAGTCAAACAGGTGTGTTTGAATATGTTGCGATTATAATGGCGAAGGCTGTTGGCGGTAGACCAATTCCCTTGTTGATTGTTATTTCAACCTTAACAGCTATTGGTTCAGCTTTTTTGGCTAATGTGACAATGGTTTTGTTACTCGTACCAATTATATTAACAATTGTTAGAATGCTCGATATTCCTGCAATACCCTATTTGATTTCGATTATTATTGCATCAAACATTGGTGGAACTGCAACATTGATTGGAGATCCACCCAATATTATGATTGGTCAAGCAGTTGAGCACTTATCGTTTAATGCATTTCTTATCCATCTTAGTCCAATTGTTCTGATTATTTTTGCTGTTGTTTTGCTTTATTTAATCATCATTTATTGGCCTAAGCTACAAGTAGATCACATTGATCGAAAAAAGCTTGCTTCTGTAAAAGCAAGCAATTACTTAAAGCTGACCGCTGCATTGCCAAAGTCAATTATCGTCTTAGCTTTAACAATAGCGGGATTTATTTTAAACCCGATACTTCATATCGATTTAACAAGTATTTCACTAGCAGGTGCACTGCTTCTCCTTTTGCTTACCCATGATGAAAATAATCCTGAAGGTATTCTTAAACAGGTAGAGTGGGGAACATTGTTTTTCTTTATTGGTTTATTCATGTTAATCGGTGGGTTAGAAGAGGTTGGGATTATTGATGAATTAGCTAGAGGAGTTGTTCTTTATACAGAGGGAGATTTACCTAAAACGTCTATGTTAATCCTTTGGATGACAGGGATTTTATCTGGATTTGTTGATAACATTCCATTCGTTGCAGCAATGATTCCGGTCATTTTAGAATTTAAAGATTATGGAATGACGAATCTTGATCCATTGTGGTGGTCATTAGCACTGGGTGCATGCCTAGGAGGTAATGGTACATTATTAGGAGCAAGCTCTAATTTAGTAGTAGCAGGGTTAGCAGCAAAGGAAAAGGAACATATCAGATTTAGTGAATTTTTAAAGGTCGGCTTTCCGATTGTTATTATCTCATTAATCATATCGTCGATTTATGTTTATCTTCGTTATTTACTAAACTTTACAGGCTAACTGTTTTTTCTTACATAAAACAATGGTTAACGTCCAAACTAATTGTAAGTAACTGCGGTAAAAGGAGGCCATTAAATGGAAGTATATATCACCATTGTGGCTCGAACGATTTTTCTTTACTTCTTAATCGTTTTGATTTTTCGATTAATGGGGAAAAGAGAAATAGGAGAATTGAGCATTTTTGATTTAGTTGTCTTTTTAATGATTGCTGAAATGGCTGTAACAGCAATAGAGGATCATAAAGACTCATTAATACATACAATAATCCCAATGTTACTTCTAATGATAATTCAAATTTCATTAGCATTTTTGTCGCTGAAAAGTCAAAAAATCCGGTACTTGCTTGATGGGAAACCGACCATTATTATTAATCGTGGAAAGGTAGATGAGCACGCAATGAGATCACAACGTTACAATTTTGACGATTTAATGACTCATTTACGTGAAAAAGACATTAAGAGTATTGCTGATGTTGAATTTGCCTTATTGGAGTCTTCCGGAAAACTGTCAGTGATCGAGAAACAAAAGGACGAAAGAAATCAACCCGAACTACCAATTCCAGTTATTATTGATGGACGTATCCAAGAGGAGAACCTAGAATCCATTAACAAAAATAATTTATGGCTAAGGCAACAGCTTCGAAAATTAGGATATGATAACATCAAACACATCTCCTTTTGCTCATTTGGAAAAGGGATCTTTTTTATTGATTTGAAGGATGAAAAAAAATAAATACAAACATACAAAGTTGAGGATCTTTAGGTCTTCATCTTTTTTGTTCTAGATAATAGGACATAACAAAAACAGACAGTAAATACCGTCTGTTTCATCTTTAGATATAGAGGTTTATCACATACTAGTTTGGCTTTATTTTTTTACAGGAATTAACCTTGATAATTGTCCGCCAATATAAGGTATCCGATTAATCTCATCCTTTTCAACCAAATTTAACAATAAGAGCAGGATACAGTAAAAGATCGAGGTTACACTTATCGCAGCAATTAGTCGAAAAGCAATGGCTCCATTAACTAATACATTCTCATAAAAAAGATACCCTACAAAACCTGATGCAACCATGGTTAAGCCGCTTTTTAAATAGTCTTTTATATATATAGTGAATGGTAAAACTTTCATGACTGTAGCAAAATGTAATAAGGTGACTAACATAATCCCAATTACAATAGCCAAAGCAGCACCCATAATTCCAAGTGATGGTCTAGTAGCTAAAACAAAAATTAATGCCGTTTTAACAGCAGCTCCTATTAAACTATTAACCATAGCAGCTTTTGCTAAATCAAGTGCTTGTAAAACTGCTTGTAGTGGTCCTTGAAAATATTGAAAAATAAAGAATGGAGCCATTACTTTAACAAAAATGGCGGATTGACTACTACCATACATGACAAGCATTAACGGCTCTGCAAAGATATATAGAACAACACATGCTAAGCCACCACTCACTATTGATAAACGAATTGACTGCTGAAGGCGATGCTCAACAAGTTTTAAATTGTTTTGTGCCATTGCTTCACTTATAGCAGGAACTAATGATGTAGATAGGGAAAATGTGATGAAAGAAGGTAGCATTAATAATGGAAGGGCATATCCTGTTAGTCCACCATATTGTTTTGTAGCAACAGTGGTTAATACGCCTGCAATAGCTAGACTATTAGCAACAACAATTGGCTCAAAAAACCATGAAATTGATCCTATTAGCCGACTTCCTGTAGTTGGAAGAGCAATGCTCATTAATTGATTAAACGTCTCTTTACCGTTTTTGACAGATTTGAAAAATTTTCTACGTATCTTTATTTTCTTTTTTACCTTGAACATCGCGGCGAGATAAATGAGGGAGACAAGTTCACCGATAACTGCTGAAATCATTGCACCTGCTGCTGCATACTCAATCCCATAGGGTAAAAAAGCACTTGTAAAAAGAGCAACTAAAGAAATTCGAACAACTTGCTCTAATACTTGAGAAGCTGCAGCGGGACGCATGTTTTGCTTCCCTTGAAAATAACCACGAATAACAGATGAGATCGCAACAATTGGAACGACAGGTGCAATTGCAAGTAGTGGCCATTTAATACGATCATCTGTAAACACTTCTTCAGCTAAAATAGGTGCTAAGAAACCCATTGCCGGAGTGAAAAGAATACTTAAAGTTCCAGTGACAGTTAAAGAAACAACAAGAATTTTTTTGATTTTCCGGTGGTCTCCTTGTGCCTCTGCTTCAGCAACAAGCTTTGAAATGGCAACAGGTAAACCAAGCTGTGTAATCGTAATAACCAATACGAGAGTAGGTACAGCCATCATATATAAGCCTACACCTTCTTCTCCAATAAAGCGTGCTACGACGATCCGATTAATAAAACCTAATACTCGCGTAATAAATCCTGCTAAAATTAAAATAAGCGTTCCTTTTAGAAACGTTTGTTTTGACATTTCTCTCCCTGCCTTCTCAAATAACGTGGAATCATATACAATTACTATATGCGGACTTGTGGGCCAAGCATGACAAGTTCTAACATGAAAGAATGAGAATGCATTCTAGTTACATAAATGAAAAGATAATCAAAGAAGATCTATTTAGTTTAATTAAGGAGTGGAGTTAATGGATAGGCAGCCTTTGGATGAATTCAAAGATCATGTAAAACCTGCAATTGTAAGCAAGCTTGAAGAGTTTGTATTATTAGGCTATACGGATGTATCTGAAGAAAAACTGTGGGGATTTTTAAAAAACAAAAAGTGGAAAAAAACAACAGAACTTTCTGTACATGAAGTTGTCCGTGATGTATTAGCATTAAAAATAGGTGATTTTATGAATTATGCAACAGTGGAATCTTATAAAACAGCAAATTGGTTTGAAAGTGATGAAGGAAAAGACATCTTGAAAGACCTTATATAGAGTTAATTAAATTTCATAAAAAGCGTATAATTTTGATGAAGAATCTTACTTGTTAAGTATATTAAAAGAGATCGTTTACCATCTTATATTTGCAGTCATACATAAATTGTTTTCTAGATGTTAAGGAGGATACATAATGGTCAAGCGTGGACGCATTATTGCGTTTTTTCTACTTGTCCTATTTGTGGGAAGTTTAATTGGCTTAAACACAAACAGGGTGACGAACAACATTATATTAGGCTTAGATTTACAAGGCGGCTTTGAAATACTTTATGAAGTAAAGCCAGCAAATGAAGGGGATAAAATAACAAGGGACGTACTAGTAAGCACAGTGAATGCACTACAAAAACGTGCCAATGTTCTTGGTGTCAGTGAACCTAATATACAAATTGAAGGTGATGATCGGATACGCGTTCAGCTTGCTGGAG
Organism: Metabacillus bambusae; assembly: GCF_017497975.1. Taxonomy (GTDB): domain Bacteria; phylum Bacillota; class Bacilli; order Bacillales; family Bacillaceae; genus Metabacillus; species Metabacillus bambusae. The sequence continues at coordinate 66,485 of NZ_JAGDEL010000026.1, forward strand.
TAGATGATCAAACGAAGGCACGAGAAATCCTTTCCACACAAGCTGAATTAACATTCCGTGATTATCAAGATAAGGAAATGTTAAATGGAGCTGATTTAGTTGAAGGTGGAGCAAGTCAGTCATTTGATGAACAAGGAAAGCCGAACGTTGCAATCAAGCTAAAGGACGCATCAAAATTTAAAGAAGTAACTCAAGAGATTGTTGGTAATGCTCCTTATAATCAGTTGGTTATTTGGCTAGATTATGCAGAAGGAGATGCGTATCAGGAGGAGGCTACAAAGGCTGAACCAAAATTTATTTCTGCACCAAATGTAGACCAAGTGTTTAATCAAACAGATGTAACGATTACTGGAGATTTTACGGTACAGGAAGCAAAGGATTTAGCTAATTTATTAAATGCTGGTTCCCTTCCAGTTAAGTTAGATGAGATGTATTCAACCTCGGTTGGTGCACAGTTTGGTGAACAGGCTTTAGATCAAACAGTTCTTGCGGGTATTATTGGGATTGCGATTATCTTCTTATTTATGCTTGCTTTTTATCGCTTGCCTGGGTTAATCGCAGTTATTACGTTATCTACGTATATTTACGTGATCCTCCAAGTGTTCGACTGGATGAATGGCGTATTAACATTACCTGGAATTGCTGCTCTTATTCTTGGGGTAGGGATGGCTGTTGATGCCAACATTATTACATATGAACGAATTAAAGAGGAACTAAAGCTAGGTCGTACTGTTCGCTCAGCCTTTAAAGCAGGGTCGAGACGCTCCTTTGCTACAATTTTTGATGCAAACATTACGACGATACTCGCTGGTGGAGTCCTATTTTTCTTTGGGACTAGCTCTGTAAAAGGTTTTGCCACAATGTTAATTCTAAGTATAGTTGTTAGTTTTATAACTGCTGTTTTCTTATCGAGAATCTTACTTGCTCTTTTAGTTGAAAGTCGTTGGCTTGATAAGAAAAAAGGATATTTTGGTGTGAAGAAAAAGGATATCTTAAGTATTGAAGAAACTGATGATGATACAACTGCTCCAACTAAGTTTGATCAAGTAGATTTCTTAAAGTATCGTAAGTTATTCTTTATGCTTTCAACAGTTGCTGTTATTGCAGGGATTATCATCTTATTGGTATTCAAACTAAACTTAGGGATTGATTTTGCAAGTGGTACACGAGTTGAAGTTCTTGCCGGTAAGACGATGACAACAGAAGAAATAACTGAAGAAATGAGCAAGCTTGATCTTGAAGTAGATGATGTTGTGTTATCAGGTGATGAAAATGAGATTGGAGTTGCCCGTTTTACAGGTACTTTAGATCAACAGAAGATTGCAGATTTAAAAAATCATTTCAAAGAGAAGTATGGTACTGAACCGAATGTTAGTACTGTTTCACCTACAGTAGGTAAAGAACTTGCTCAAAATGCGATGTATGGTGTTCTAATCGCAGCTATTGGTATCATTATATATGTCGCGATTCGTTTTGAATTTTATATGGGACTTGCCTCAGTAGTCGCGTTATTACACGATGCGTTTTTCATTATCGCTTTCTTTAGCATTACGCGTTTAGAGGTTGATATAACGTTTATCGCAGCTGTCTTAACAATAGTCGGATATTCGATAAATGATACGATTGTAACATTTGATCGTATACGTGAATTACAAAAAAAGAGAAAGGTTAAAACAGTGGAGGATTTACAGTTCATAGTAAATCGAAGCCTTCAACAAACCTTTACTCGTTCAATTAATACGGTGTTAACCGTTGTTATTGCAGTTGTTGCATTGCTTATATTCGGTAGTTCATCGATTACAAACTTCTCAATCGCACTATTAGTTGGATTAGTTTGTGGAACGTATTCATCGCTGTTCATTGCAGCACAGCTTTGGTTAATTTGGAAAGGGAAGCAGCTTAGTAAAAAGAAGGAAATGCCTTCTAATGTAAGTGATGAACCACAAGTTTAAATAATTGTTAATAGGGTCAGCTCTCTCAAGGAGTATGATATTATGAACGTGATGAAATAGGTCACGTAATAATACATTGAGGTGAGCTGACCCTTATTTACTAACAACAAGGCTCTGTTAACTTGGTTGTTGATTTCCGCTGCATGCGTTCGCTACAATCAACAAAGTGCCAAAATACAACAGTGTGCTTTAATAGAGCTAATAACAAGAGAAAGGAGAGTTCAAATGAAACGTCAATGGAGCATTATTTTAGCCATTATTTTTACAATTATTATTGCTGTTTTTGCGGTAATAAACGTTGAGTCTGTCGAGGTGGACTATTTGTTTGGAACCGCTGAATGGCCACTCGTTCTTATCATCCTTGGTTCTGTTCTAATGGGTGGGTTTATGATCGCGACAACAGGGGTTGTACGTATTTTATCACTTCAACGGAGACTTAAACTAGCTGAAAAAGAAAATGCAAAATTAAAAAATGAACTCGATGCTAGCAAGCAACAACAAGAGCAATTACCTGAAACTCACGTAGAGGAAATCGATCAATAAGTCGAATCTACTTAGAAGAGATGTTATATCCATAATCCTCAAATTGAAACCCCTTGATCTCTCTAGTATAATGGGAGGGTTGAGGGGTGAATTTATGTTAAAGGCAAAAACTAGATGGATGGTTCAACCATCTGATGATACATTAATGAAAACATATATAGATAACTTATCGATTACGCCACTTGTTGCGTCATTACTTGTTAATCGTGGGATAAATACAATTGAAAAAGCTCGTGAATTTTTACAAACGGAGCAACAGACTTTTCACGATCCTTACCTTTTAAAAGATATGGACAAGGCTGTCCACCGAATTAAAACAGCAATCGAAAAAAGAGAACATATATTAGTATACGGTGATTATGATGCGGATGGCGTAAGTAGTACAACTGTTTTGTTAACTACTTTACGTAAGATGGGAGCACAAGCAGACTTTTATATACCGAATCGTTTTACAGAAGGCTATGGCCCTAATGAAACAGCTTTTAGACAGGCACATGAGAAGGGCTTTTCACTGATTATTACTGTTGATACAGGAATTGCAGCTGTTCATGAGGCTGATGTTGCTAAAGAGCTTGGTATTGACCTTATCATCACTGACCATCATGAACCAGGGCCGATTTTGCCTGCTGCTTTAGCCATTATCCATCCCAAACAACCTGAATGTCCTTATCCATTTAAGGAATTGGCTGGTGTTGGAGTTGCATTTAAATTAAGCCACGCACTTTTGGGTGAACTCCCAGCGGATTTATTAGAGGTCGCAGCAATTGGAACAATCGCCGATCTTGTGACTCTACATGGGGAAAATAGATTAATTGCAAAAATCGGAATTAATCAGTTGAAATCGACAAGCCGTACTGGGATAAAAGCATTGTTAAAGGTAGCGAAAGTTACTAACTCAGACATTAACGAAGATACCATTGGTTTTGCATTAGCACCAAGAATTAATGCAGTTGGCCGGTTGCAGTCTGCTGATCCTGCTGTAGACTTATTATTAACAGAAGATGCAGAAGAAGCATTTGAAATTGCGCAGGAAATAGATTTATTAAATAAAGAGAGACAAAAGCTAGTAAGTACAATGACAGAGGAAGCGATAGAGCAGGTGGAATCAAGTTATCCGGTCACTGATAATCCTGTGCTTGTCATAGCAAAGGAAGGCTGGAATCCAGGGGTTGTCGGAATTGTTGCATCACGGCTTGTTGAACGCTATTATCGACCAACAATTGTTCTAAGCATTGATAAAGAAAAAGGTATTGCGAAAGGTTCTGCAAGAAGTATTGTTGGGTTTGATTTATTTGAAAATCTTTCAACCTGTCGAGATATTTTGCCACATTTTGGTGGTCATCCAATGGCTGCAGGTATGACACTAGAACTTGAAAATGTAGATTTATTAAGAAAACGATTAGTTGAAAAAGCAAACACTATTTTAACAGATGAAGATTTTACACCAATTACAAAGGTTGATGTCTCCTGTAAATTAGAGGATATCTCAGTAAAATCAATAGAAGAGATGCAGCTTCTTGCACCGTTTGGTATGCACAATCCAAAGCCGATTATTCAGGTTGAGGATGTCACGTTAGCAAACATACGAAAAATCGGTGCAGAACAAAATCATCTAAAGCTTGTATTTGAACAAGAAGAACATCAACTCGATAGTGTTGGATTTGGATTTGGTTATATTCATGACGATCTTTCACCTACTGTTACATTATCTGCAATTGGGGAACTATCTATTAATGAATGGAATAATTTTCGAAAACCTCAATTAATGCTACAGGATGTAAAAGTAGATCAATGGCAACTGTTTGACTATCGTGGCACACGAAATGTTGACAAGCTTTTAAAAAATGTTAATTTAGTAAAAAATAGTACCATTATTACATTTCAGTCAGCTATTTATGAGGATTTGAAACAAAAAGGCTTTGATACGAATACAATCTTTGTTAATACTGTATCTGTCGCTCAAGACCTTAATAGAATAAATAAAAACCTTGTATTAATGGATATACCGTCATCACTAGACTTGCTGGATTCTCTTTTTGTTCAAGGAAAGCCAGATCGAATCTATACTGTTTTTTTACAAGAGGCCGATCACTTCTTTGCAACAATACCAACTAGAGATCACTTTAAATGGTATTATAGCTTTTTATTAAAAAAGGGCTCCTTTAAATTAAAGGAACAAGGTGAACAACTTGCAAAACACAAAGGTTGGTCAAAAGAAACAATAGAGTTCATGTCACAGGTGTTTTTTGAGCTAGAATTTGTTACAATAGAAAATGGTGTTATTTCGACAAATTCTACGTCTCGAAAAAGAGATTTAGCTGAATCGAAAACATATGCACAAAAGCAAATGCAAATTGAATTAGAAAAAACGTTATTATATACATCTTACATGCAGTTAAAACAGTGGTTTGAAGAGAGATTTCAATCATCAGCTGATACGTTTGTAAATGTATAAGGAGGACAAAGGAAAAATGGATTTAAAGCAATTCGTAACAGTCGTACCTGATTATCCAAAACCAGGTATCCAATTTAAGGATATTACAACATTGATGGATAACGGTGATGCGTATAGATATGCGACAGATCAAATCGTTGAATATGCTCGTGAAAGACAAATCGAGCTTATCGTTGGACCTGAAGCTCGCGGCTTTATCATAGGTTGCCCAGTTGCATACTCTCTTGGTGTAGGTTTTGCTCCTGTTCGTAAGGAAGGGAAATTACCTCGTGAAGTTGTACGTGTAGAATATGGGCTTGAATATGGTAAAGATGTATTAACTATTCACAAAGATGCTATTAAACCTGGTCAACGTGTTTTAATTACTGATGACTTACTTGCTACAGGAGGAACAATTGAAGCAACGATCAAGCTGGTTGAAGAGCTAGGTGGAGTTGTTGCAGGAATTGCTTTCCTAATTGAGTTATCATATTTAGATGGACGTAAATTACTTGATGGATACGATGTATTAACATTAATGCAGTTCTAAAAGAAGAGTAGCGACATTCTGTCATACAGACAAATGTTATACTTTCTTAGTATTAAAAAGAAGCACTCAAATGGGTGCTTTTTTTACAAGATTTTTTAATGAGATTAAAGAATTTGTTAGTCCTCAAGCTTTACATCTAATTGATTGAATATTTATTAAATACTTTATTCACTTTTGTACTATACCCAACATGATTCTTTCGCTTCAATTATTCCAGTGCGTATAACATGAATTTATATTTTATTTAGAAATATTAATTACTAGGTTGAAAAGAAACCAGTAATTGGACGGCATAAAAAATGTGAATCTTCTTTACATCTCTACTTTTTTTATTGATAATAGTTACAATATAGAAAAACTTCCAAATTCGAGAAGAACATATTTATTTAGTTGTTTTTTACTAGCACTTATAACTAGAATTTTATTATAAAATATCTGCCCACTGTAAACATATAGAAATGATTTTATCAGAGGGCTTATCAAAGTTTTCATTATAAAAAGGTGATTCCATGGCAAATGAACAAGTACTATCTTCCGAGCAAGTAATTGAAAAGGCACAGCGTTATTTGTCAGCTGACGATACCGCTTTTATTCAACGTGCCTACGACTTTGCTGAAGAAGCACATCGTGAACAATTCCGAAAATCAGGTGAACCATATATCATCCATCCAATCCAAGTTGCAGGAATATTGGTAGATTTGGAGATGGATCCTTCTACAATAGCGGGTGGCTTCTTGCATGATGTTGTGGAGGATACGGATGTTACTCTTGACGACATACGTACAGCGTTTAGCGACGAAGTAGCGATGTTAGTTGATGGGGTAACCAAGCTAGGGAAAATTAAATATAAATCTCAAGAAGAGCAGCAAGCTGAAAACCATCGTAAAATGTTCGTTGCAATGGCTCAAGATATTCGTGTGATTTTAATAAAGCTTGCTGACCGCCTTCATAACATGAGAACCTTAAAGCATTTACCACAAGAAAAGCAAAGACGAATTTCAAATGAAACATTAGAAATTTTTGCACCTCTTGCACATCGTTTGGGGATCTCAAAAATAAAGTGGGAGCTAGAGGATACTTCACTACGCTATTTAAATCCTCAACAATATTATCGAATTGTTAATCTAATGAAGAAAAAGCGTCAAGAACGTTTGGAATACTTAGATCAAGTGATTGATGAGGTTCGCGATCGGGTTGATGAAGTTAATATTGAAGCAGAATTCTCTGGTAGACCAAAACATATTTACAGTATCTACCGAAAAATGGTTCTTCAGAATAAGCAATTTAACGAAATTTACGACCTTTTAGCTGTTAGAATAGTCGTTAATAGTATTAAAGATTGTTATGCCGTATTAGGGATCATTCATACATGTTGGAAGCCAATGCCTGGCCGTTTTAAAGATTATATTGCCATGCCTAAACCAAATATGTATCAATCTCTCCATACGACTGTAATTGGTCCAAAAGGTGATCCGCTAGAGGTTCAAATCCGTACAATTGAAATGCATCAGATCGCTGAATACGGGATTGCGGCTCATTGGGCATATAAAGAGGGAAAAGAAGTTGAAGAAAAAACTACATTAGAAAAGAAACTTTCCTGGTTTAGAGAGATTTTAGAATTCCAAAATGATGTAACAAATGCTGAGGAATTCATGGAATCACTAAAAATAGATCTATTTTCTGACATGGTCTTTATTTTTACGCCTAAAGGGGATGTCATTGAATTACCTTCAGGTTCTGTTCCAATTGATTTTGCCTATCGAATTCATTCAGAAATTGGTAACAAAACAATCGGAGCAAAAATAAATGGTAAAATGGTGACATTAGATTATAAGCTTAAAACTGGCGATATAATTGAAATTTTAACTTCTAAGCATTCTTATGGACCAAGTCAGGATTGGTTGAAGCTAGCTCAAACGTCACAGGCAAAAAATAAAATCCGCCAATTCTTTAAAAAGCAACGTCGTGAAGAAAACGTTGAAAAAGGAAGAGAAATGGTTGAAAAGGAAATTAAAAACCTAGACTTTGAAGTAAAAGAAGTTATGACCACCGATAATTTACAACGAGTAGCTGAAAAATTCAACTTCTCTAATGAAGAGGATATGTACGCTGCTGTTGGCTATAATGGTGTTACAGCTTTACAAGTTGCAAATCGTTTAACGGAAAAGTGGCGAAAAATACGTGATCAAGAGGAACAGGAAAAGAATATCCAAGAGGTCATTAATGATGCGAAACAAGTCCCTTCTTCCTCGACAAGAAAGCGTGATGCAGGTGTACAGGTAAAAGGTATTGATAATTTGCTCATTCGCTTATCAAAATGCTGCAATCCTGTGCCAGGTGATGACATTGTTGGCTTTATCACAAAAGGTCGTGGAGTTTCTGTTCACCGTGCTGATTGTACAAATGTTCATACTGATGATGCAAAAGAGCGTCTTATCGATGTTGAATGGGAAAATCAACCGTCAACAACTCGAAAAGAATACAATGTTGAAATTGAAATACTTGGCTATGATCGTCGCGGTTTATTGAATGAAGTTCTCCAGGCAGTGAATGAAACAAAAACAAATATCTCTTCTGTGTCTGGAAAATCAGATCGAAACAAAGTCGCGACAATTAATATGGCGATTTCAATCTCGAATATTAACCATCTACAAAAAGTAGTTGAACGTATTAAGCAAATCTCGGATATTTATTCTGTTCGAAGAATGATGAATTAAGCTAAGGTGTAGGGGAAGGGGACAGAACTCGCTTACTTATCCCTGAAATTTGAACAAGTTAACAATTATACCTGTTCCGCCCTAAAAGTGATAGTTTAAAGCTTGCTCGTTTCACCCCTAACTGGATTGGACTTGTAGTCAAATCTATTTTCCTTTCATTTTAGCTTATATTGTTAGTACGTTATTAGGGGGATTATAAGCGTGAAAGTAGTAATACAACGAGCAAAACATGCTAAAGTAACTGTAGAGGATAACGTAGTTGGTGAAATTGACGAAGGTGTGATGGTCCTAGTTGGGATCACACATGATGATACAGAAGCTGATGCTGATTACCTCGCAGAAAAAATAGTTAACTTAAGAATTTTTGAAGATGAAGCTGGTAAAATGAATCATTCATTATTAGATGTAAATGGACAAGTCTTATCTGTTTCACAATTCACCTTATATGGTGATTGCCGTAAAGGAAGACGACCTAATTATATGAATGCAGCTAAACCAGATTATGCAAATGACATCTATGAGTTTTTTAATACAAAATTAAGAGAAAAAGGCCTACATGTTGAGACTGGAATATTCGGAGCGATGATGGATGTTCAATTTACAAATGTAGGACCTGTGACATTGATTGTTGAAAGCAAATAAATAAGATCAGCCTTCTAAGAGAAGGCTGATCTTATTTGGTTCAGTAACGTTGCTTATTGAACCACTTTTCAAGCTATTGAACCATTTATCCTGTGAATTGAATCAACTACAAGAATAATTGAACATAAGTCCGTGTTTTTGGACCACACTAACGTTTCTCGTCAAATTTTGTATGTGTATTGAACTGCTCCTAACTATCTATATACCAAATTCTCTAAGCGAATTGAACCACCCAAAAATGAACCCCTTTATTAGCAAAAATCATCCAGTTCACACAAAAAAATAGGCTGCCTTTATAGGCGGACCTTGGTAAATTATTTTTGCAATTTCAAAAATTTTAGCTTATTAAGAATACTTGATAAGGCGATTTTCTTATTTAAAATACTGTGTTAGTCCATTATAAATACCTTGTGATACATGTTCCTGATAGCTTGATGTATTAACAGTTAATTCCTCTGTGCGATTACTTAAAAAACCAAGTTCTAAAAGTGTTGCAGGTACATTGTTTTCACGAAGTACATGGAAGTTTCCGTATTTGATACCACGGTTTCTTAGATTAGATTGTTTCACTAATTCCGAATTCATTTTCGAAGCTAGTTGTGCATCCTTTAGTGAGCTGTAATAGTAAGCTGTTGTTCCATTAGCACTTCTATCAGTTGTACTATCATAATGAAGACTAATAAATGCTTTGGCATTACGATAATGTGATGTGCGAACTCTTGAGTTCAGGCTTATATAGGTATCATTAGAGCGAGTTAAATAAACATTTGCACCTGCTGATTTTAGCTTGTCGTAAACTAATTTAGCTGTTGTTAATGTTAAGTTTTTTTCTAGTGTACCCCTTGTCCCAACGGCACCGCTATCCTGTCCGCCATGGCCTGGGTCGATAACGATTGTTTTATTTTTAACGTATTGCTCAGAACCAGGCTTTGTCACAGGAGAACTAACACCGCTTGTCTCAACAACCCACCCTGCAATATAGCCAGTATTATTACTCCCAAGATTAATTTTGTACCAGTCACCAACGGTTTCGATGATCTCGTACGATTCTCCTAAACTTGCTCGTTTTACAATTGATTTGCTAGTTGAGGCACCTGATCGAATGTTAGTACCATTATAAATGATTTTTACATACTTCTTATCAGTTGTACTAGGAGAAGAGCCTGTTTTATCAATAGTTTTTGAAATATACCATCCTGCAACCCAGCCTGTTTTATTTGAGCTATAGGTTATTTTGTACCAATCATTTTTTTCTTCAGTAATGGAAACCTTCATTCCTTTAGTAACAGTCCCAACAACCTTACCATTTAATGTACCATTATTCCTAACATTTAAGGATGCAGCAGTAACAGTTCCGCTTGCTTTTACCGTTGTACTCGGGCTTGTGGTTGAAGGTGTATCTTTTGATGAACCTGTACTGCTAAATTTTAAATAATCACTATGTACCCAGCCTTTAATGCCGTTTACTTCGATTTGTGCCCAGTTACCTTGCTCTTGAATAACTGTAACACTAGCATTCTTATTTAGGCTCCCAACACGAGTCCCGTTAGTAGAAGGCGTTTTTCTGACGTTAAGGGAGGTTGCGGTGATACTAGCTGTTTTTTTGACTTTAGACGGTGTCGTTATGTTCGTGTTTCCATTAGTTTTTACATAGCTAGCAGCTACCCACCCCTGCTTACCTGAGTAAGAAATTTTGATCCATTCTCCACTTTTGTCTAAATAAGTAGCTATTTTTCCTTTTTCAAACACACCAATAACACCAAACGATGTTCCTGGCCCTGAACGAAATCTTAATCCAGTAGCTTTGGATTCAACTGTACCATTTCCACTTGAAACTGATGAAGATGAAGAAGGGCTACTAGCTTTCTGTGTCACAAGCCATGCAGCAACCCAGCCAGTTGAATTACTTGAAAGTTTAATTTTAATCCAATCATTTTTCTTTTCTACGACATCAAAGGTTTGGCCCTTTTTTACTTTGGCAAGAACAGAAGAGGTAAGAGCTGCCCCACTTCTAACATTTAGCAGATCGACATTTATTGTCACTTGTTCGCTTTCTGCAGTCGATTTAATCGGACTTACAAATGAAGCAATAAAAAGAAGCGTAAAACATATGTACATGGTCATGCCTTTGCGAATCAACGAAAAATCCTCCTTTTTCTAGGTGCTAACCTAAACATTTCTCTACTTATATCGACATTCCTTTTAAAAAATGAAATAAATTCTTCCAAAATAGGTAAAGATATTTGTATGAGTCTTAATTTGAAGGGAAGTAATGAAGATGCGCAATAGTGAAAAGGGAGAATTAACACACACACGTCATGATGTTTTTGGCATGGATTTTCATGATTTTATGGTGAAAGAACAAAATGATACATCATTGGAATTGGCATCAGAATTTGGAATTTCACTAAGAGAAGTAAAGAATATAAAAAAACATTTAAATCGTTCTTGACATTGTGCGTCAAACATTCGTATGATAAGATAAAATTCGAGTAATTTGATTTGAAGAAATTCCTTACATAGGCTTTGAACCGGTGAGGGAGAAAAGTAAATAAGAGCACACATGAATAGAGAGGAAATGCCCTTGGCTGAAAGCATTTCTACATGATGACTTATTGAAAAACACTCCTTAGGTTTCTCTCTGAAAAACAGCTTGTTTAGTAGGAGCAGAACGTTACAGGCGTTAACTGATTGAGTGGAAATAGTACTTTTATCTATTTCAACTAGGGTGGAACCACGGGTATAACTCTCGTCCCTACATTTTGTAGAGACGGGAGTTTTTTATGTTTTTGTGGGAATCGTCTTATGCTTGTCGGAGCTGATCAAGGCGCTTCCTCTTTTTTAAAGTGAAAATAGTACATTTTTTGTACTTAGTTTTCGTGTCTAGCTACAGCGCCTAGCTCCTCGAGTCATAAGCCACTTCGGAATTGAAGGTAAAGAACACCTTTTATTCCGAAGTGTCTTATGCTTGTCGGAGCTGAACGAGGCGCTTCCGCATATCTAGTATTGGAGGAGAAAGTTATGTCATTCCAGATTCCTAGAGGAACTCAGGATATTTTACCTGGAGAAGTTGAAAAGTGGCAGTTTGTAGAAAATACTGCACGAGAATTATGTAACAGATATCAGTATAAGGAAATACGTACGCCGATCTTTGAACATACAGAATTATTTGCACGCGGTGTTGGTGAAAGTACTGATATCGTTCAAAAGGAAATGTACACATTCCAAGATCGTAAGGGAAGAAGCATGACGCTAAGACCTGAAGGAACAGCTTCGACTGTACGTTCTTTTGTGGAAAAAAAGCTTTATGCAAACCCATCTCAACCAACTAAGCTTTATTACATTGGACCTATGTTTAGATACGAACGTCCGCAAACTGGCCGTTTTCGTCAATTTGTCCAATTTGGTATAGAAGCACTTGGAAGTAATGACCCTGCTATTGATGCTGAGGTAATTTCACTTGCGATGTCTCTCTATCAAACACTTGGTTTAAAGAGCTTAAAGCTTGTGATAAACAGCTTAGGTGATGCAGATAGCCGAACAGCACATCGCACGGCATTAATCTCACACTTTGAGCCGAGAATTGGAGAGTTTTGTTCAGATTGTCAAAAACGTTTAGAACAAAACCCTTTACGGATTTTAGATTGTAAGAAGGATCGCGATCATGAATTAATGAAAACTGCTCCTTCGATTCTTGAATTTTTAAATGATGAGTCAAAGAGCTACTTTAATAAGGTCCAGCAATATTTGACGGCAAATGGGATCCCTTATGAAGTTGATCCAGGGCTAGTAAGAGGCTTAGATTACTATAATCATACTGCATTTGAAATCATGAGTAATGCTGAAGGCTTTGGAGCTATTACAACCTTATGTGGAGGTGGCCGCTATAATGGGCTTGCTCAAGAAATTGGTGGACCTGAGACTCCAGGGATTGGTTTTGCGCTAAGTATTGAACGCCTTTTAGCAGCTCTTGACGCCGAAAATGTAACATTACCGATTTCTAGTGACATAGATTGTTATATCGTTACAATGGGGGATCAAGCGAAGGACCGTGCCGTTTCATTGCTTTATGAGATGAGAAATGCGGGTTTAAAAGCAGAAAAAGACTATGAAGATAAAAAAATGAAAGCACAGTTCAAAGCTGCAGATCGTCATCAGGCTAAGTTTGTAGCTGTATTGGGTGATGATGAGCTCGAAAAAAATGTGATAGCTGTTAAGAATATGGAAACAGGTGTCCAAGAAGATATTGGAATTGATCAACTTATTTCTTATTTAAAGGCTTTTTTCTAAGAGATTGTTGTTTTAAAACGAAAATCAACCACACCGCACTACTTGGTAAATAGCAACAAAGTTTGCGAAAAAAGCCTATTTAAAACAAACATCTATTTGATTAACAAAGGAGAGGGTACAATGTTTGGCCGTACATACTATTGTGGAGAAGTACCAGAGTCAGCTATTGGAGAAAAAGTCTTATTAAAAGGTTGGGTGCAAAAACGACGTGATTTAGGAGGAGTTATTTTTATTGATCTTCGCGATCGCACAGGTGTTGTTCAAATCGTTTTTAACCCAGAAATTTCTGAGGAAGCTTTAGCAATTGCTGAGCGAGTTCGTAGTGAATATGTATTAGATATAACGGGGAAAGTTGTTGAACGTGATGCAGAAACAGTAAACCCAAATGTCCCAACTGGGAAAATAGAGGTTATAGTTGAGAATATAACGATTATCAACGCAGCTAAAAACCCACCATTCTTAATTGAGGATAAATCAGATGAAGTATCTGAGGATGTCCGTCTAAAATATCGTTATTTAGATTTAAGAAGACCAGCATTATTTAATACGATTCAAATGCGTCACAATGTAACAAAATCAATGCGTAATTTCCTAGATGAAAGTGGCTTTTTAGATATTGAAACGCCAATCTTAACAAAGAGCACACCTGAAGGAGCTCGTGATTACTTAGTTCCTAGTCGTGTGCATGAAGGTGAGTTTTATGCATTACCACAATCACCACAAATCTTTAAACAGCTATTAATGGTGTCAGGTTTTGATAAATATTATCAAATAGCTCGCTGCTTCCGTGATGAAGATTTACGTGCTGACCGTCAGCCTGAATTTACACAAATTGATATTGAAGCTTCATTTATGAGTCAGGATGATATTATGTCCATGACAGAACAAATGATGGCAAGAATTATGAAAGAAACAAAGGGTGTTGAGATTGACCTACCAATGCAAAGAATGCCATATGACGAGGCTATGGGGCGCTTTGGATCTGATAAGCCAGACACACGCTTTGGTTTAGAGCTTGTTGATGTAGGGGAAATTGTTAAAGACAGTGGCCTAAAAGTATTTAGCAGTGTAGTAGCAAATGGTGGTCAAGTAAAATCGATCAATGTTAAAGGTGCTGCTGATAAATATTCTAGAAAAGATATGGATGCACTAGCTGAATTCGTTGCACCATATGGAGCAAAAGGTTTAGCTTGGCTAAAAGTTGAAGAAGATGGTTTAAAAGGTCCGATTATTAAATTCTTCACTGAAGAAGAGCAAAAAGGATTACTTAGAACTATGGAAGCAACAGTTGGTGATTTGCTTGTATTTGTAGCTGATAAAAAATCAGTTGTTGCTGATTCCCTAGGTGCGCTTAGATTAAAGCTTGGTAAAGACCTACAGTTAATTGATGAAAGTAAATATAATTTCCTTTGGGTTGTTGATTGGCCATTACTTGAGTATGACGAAGCAACAAAACGTTATTATGCGGCACATCACCCATTTACAATGCCAGCGCGTGAAGATTTAAGTTTATTTGATACAGATCCGGGTAATATGAAAGCACAGGCATATGATATTGTTTTAAATGGATACGAGTTAGGTGGCGGATCAATTCGTATCTTTGAAAAAGGCGTTCAAGAAAAAATGTTCAAGCTATTAGGATTCACAGAAGAAGAGGCCAAAGAACAATTTGGATTCTTATTAGACGCTTTTGAATATGGCACACCACCACATGGCGGTATCGCTCTTGGTTTAGATCGATTAGTTATGTTATTAGCTGGTCGTACAAATTTAAGAGATACAATTGCTTTCCCTAAAACAGCAAGTGCCAGTGATTTATTGACAAATGCTCCAAGTACTGTAAGTGAAGCGCAGTTAGAAGAATTAAATTTAGAATTGCGTGACTAAATCATTATTTGCGTCTGTCAAGATCTTGAAATGATATTTTCAATATGATATTATTTTAAAAAATAACATTCAAAGTCCTGATGTGTTCGTTGTACACCTAGTTTTGACCTAACATTTTTTCTACGGGAGCTTGTGTTTCTCAGACAGAGTAAATGCCTCTCTAACTCGTTAAAGAGGACTTACAACCTCTGGAATAAAGCACCCACCTGCTAAGGGCGGGATCAAAACGAGGGAAACGGCGACGGCACGATTGGGACTACTACATATGATTGACTAAGGGTCTGACCCCTCAATGTAAACTAATAGATAGTACATTAACTAGGTTCGTACTAATTATTATGGATTGAGAGGACAGACCCTTTTTGTTTGTTAAATCTAAGGTTACTAAAAGCCTGAAAGTTAACCAAAAGATAGTACATTCAGCTGTACTTAGGGTGTATTAAAAAGTTTTGAATGAGGGTTCTTGAAATTCCTTATTTGAAGAACTATAAAATCTCTTGCTTTTCCTACAATGTATGTTATATTCGTTTTCAGGTAAAAATACTGTCATTATAAAATGACAGTGAAATTAATTGGATAATAATTGGAGTGAGTTAGTTGCTACATCAATTTTCACGTAATGAATTAGCGATTGGTAAAGAAGGTTTAGATATCCTAAAGAATAGTACTGTTGCTGTGCTAGGTATAGGCGGTGTCGGTTCTTTTTCAGCGGAAGCACTTGCGAGATCTGGAGTAGGGCGATTGGTTTTAGTTGATAAAGATGATGTAGATATTACAAATGTAAATCGTCAAATTCACGCACTAATCTCAACAGTTGGTCAACCGAAAGTGGACTTAATGGAAGCACGAATAAAGGATATAAATCCTGACTGTGAAGTTATTTCTCTCAAGATGTTTTATACAGAAGAAACCTACGAGCAATTTTTTGATCAAAAGCTTGATTATGTCATAGATGCATCTGATACCATTTCTTATAAAATTCATTTGATGAAGGAATGTTTAAAACGAAATATTCCGATTATTTCTAGCATGGGTGCTGCAAATAAAATGGATCCTACTAGGTTTCAAGTTGCAGACATTTCGAAAACACATACAGACCCAATGGCGAAGGTTATTCGTATTCGTTTACGTAAAGAAGGAATTCATAAAGGAATAAAGGTTGTTTTCTCTGATGAAAGCCCGATTGTCATTCGTGAAGATGTACGTAAAGAGGTTGGTAATGATGCTGCACAAATCCGTAAAGCAAAAATGCCACCAGCATCAAATGCATTTGTACCTTCTGTAGCAGGGTTAATTATGGGAGGATATGTTGTAACTGATTTAGTTAAGGATATTAAGATTGTACGAGTTAAAGATGAAAAATAACAAAAAGAGGCTATTTTAGCCTCTTTTTGTTTGCTTAGACGTTCTTACTTTCTTTGTTGCTTCAACAGCTTGTCATACACTTGACTTAAGGTTAATTCGAATTTTCCAGTTTTTTTCGGTTCATAATACACCTTGTTTTTTAATCGATCTGGCAGGTATTGCTGTTTTACCCAGCCATTTTCATAATCATGTGGATATAAATAGTCAATTCCCCTGCCTAATGCTTTTGCGCCCTGGTAATGTGCATCCTTTAGATGAGTGGGAACGTCACCTATTTTTCCAGCTCTGATGTCAGCGATCGCGTTATCTAAAGCTTGGTAAGCACTATTTGATTTCGGTGAAAGGCATAATTCAATGACTACATTTGCAAGTGGAATTCTTGCTTCAGGGAATCCTAATCGTTCAGTTGATTCAATTGCTGCTAATGTTCGCGCTCCTGCTTGTGGATTTGCAAGACCAATATCCTCATACGCAATGACTAAAAGTCTTCTGTTGATACTTACTAGATCACCCGCTTCAATTAGTCTACCTAAATAATGTAAAGCGGCATTTACATCAGAACCTCTAATTGATTTTTGAAATGCTGAAATTACATCATAGTGGGCGTCACCGTCTTTATCGTGAACAAAGCTTTTCTTTTGCAGACATTCCTCAGCTATTTCAACCGTAATTTCAATTAGTCCATCGCTATTAGCCTCAGTAGACAAAACTGCTAATTCAAGTGCATTTAGGGCTGACCGTACATCACCTCCACAGCTGCCAGCTAAATGAAGCAGGGCATCTTCACTTATTTCGACCTCCTGTTTTCCTAATCCATTTTCTTTATCATGAATTGCCCGGAGTAATGCCTGTTTTATATCCTCCTCATCTAGTGAATGTAGTTCGAAAATCTGACATCTGCTTCGTATCGCTGGATTAATCGCATGATAAGGGTTACTTGTAGTCGCCCCGATTAAAATAATCATTCCATTCTCAAGATAAGGTAGTAAAAAGTCTTGCTTTGCTTTATCAAGACGATGTACCTCATCTAAAATTAAAATTACTTTTCCTGACATCTTTGCTTCTGCAACAACAATTTCCATATCTTTTTTATTGTTTACAACAGCATTAAGCTTGCGAAAGGCTGTACCAGTGCTACCAGCAATCGCCGTTGCAATCGAGGTTTTTCCGATCCCAGGGGGTCCGTATAATATCATTGAGGACAAATGTTTTGCTTTAACCATGCGCTGAATAATTTTTCCTTCAGCTACTAAATGAGTTTGACCGATAATATCTTCTAATATTTTTGGACGCATTCTATATGCAAGTGGTTGTTTCAATTTATACACTCCAAACGTTTAGTGAAAATGTCATGATTAATGATTAGATGGTAAATGTTGTGATAACCTTAAATCTTTATAATAGGCTCATTTCTAAGAGATTGTTGCTTTTAGAACTAAAACTGTTTAAGAGGTTGATTGGAGCGGAAGTGCGAGACTCCTGCGGGAGCAGCGGGACAGGTGAGACCCCGCAGGCGTTTACGCCGAGGAGGCTCACCGCCCGCCCCGCGGAAAGCGAGCAACTGGAGCGGAAATCAACCTCACCGCACTACTGGGTAAATAGCAACTAAGTTTGCGAAAACAGCCTTAAACACTATGTCCAAGCAGCAAAGTCGGTTTTCGTGCCTAATAAGTTAATAATATGCTATAATGGCTAATGTTCAAAGTAAGAAACATAGAAAAATAAATGTTCTAGTCTAAAGGATGTGCATGCTTGTCTTACACCTTAGAAGTTTCTTCAAAGCATATCGGGGGATCCTAGCATGAAGAATAACAACAATATCTTTGTATCCATTGTAAAATGGGTGATATATTTTATAGGCTTGCTAATTATGTCATTAGGAATAGTGTTAACAATTAAAGCTGATTTAGGAGTTTCCTCTTGGGATGTTCTCCACATTGGTTTGTATCGTCAACTGGGCTTAACGATTGGAACATGGACGATATTAACTGGTGCAATTGTTCTTTGTGTAGCAACACTTTTAACAAAAAGGCTACCACAGCTTGGTGCATTTATTAACATGCTAAGTATTGGAGTTTTCATTGATTTATATTTAATGATACCGTTTCTAAAGACACCTGAATCATTTATCGGACAATTGATTATGCTTATGATAGGCATTATTGTATTAGGCTATGGGATGGGATTATATATATCAGCTAAATGTGGTGCTGGACCTAGGGATAGTTTAATGATTTCTCTGGTAGAAAAAACAGGGAAATCGATAACTTTTATTAGAGGCGCTATTGAAATTATTGTTTTAGGTATTGGCTGGTTTTTAGGTGGACCGGTATATATTGGTACAATCATTACAACGGTAACGATTGGATATGTAGCAGGAATGATGATAACGTTTTGTCATAAATCAACGGATCGACTGTTAATCAAACTATCAAGCAACAAGGGAGCAATTCGAGAAAATAGGTTGCTAGATCGTAAAATATAGGGGTGTTAGTATGAAAATATCTACAAAAGGACGTTATGGTTTAACAATTATGATTGAGTTGGCACGAAAGCATGGAGAAGGTCCAACATCATTAAAAAGTATTGCACAAGCCCATGACTTGTCAGAACATTATTTAGAGCAGCTAATTGCTCCACTACGAAATGCAAGACTCGTAAAAAGCATAAGAGGCGCTTATGGTGGTTATATTTTAGGAGATGAGCCGACGAACATTACATCAGGTGATATTATACGTGTTCTAGAAGGACCGATAAGTCCTGTTGAAGTATTAGAGGATGAAGAACCAGCTAAGAGACAACTTTGGGTGAAAATTCGTGATGCAGTAGCGGATGTACTTGATAATACAACACTAGAAGACCTTGCAAGCTATACAGACGGAGAGCAAGAGCCTTATATGTTTTATATTTAAAACTGTTCTAGATATTAAGATAGGAGGGGTTGCCTGATGAAACGAATTTATTTAGATCATGCTGCAACATCCCCATTGCATCCAGAGGTAGCTGAAAAAATGCTGCCGATTATGTTGGAAAACTTCGGTAACCCTTCAAGCATCCATTCATTTGGTAGAGAAGCCCGACGCATTACTGATGAATCTAGAAGAAATCTTGCTAATCACATCGGGGCAACGCCTGGAGAAATCATTTTTACAAGTGGTGGTACTGAGGCTGATAATCTTGCAGTTATTGGAGCAGCTTTAGCAAATAAACATGTGGGTAAGCACATCATCACCACGCAAATTGAGCATCATGCTGTCTTGCATGCATGTAAGCATCTAGAGAATGCTGGGTATGAAGTAACCTATTTGCCTGTTAATGAACAAGGGGTTATTTCGATCGATCAACTTAAGGAACATTTAACAGATCAAACTGTACTTGTAACAATTATGTATGGAAATAACGAGGTTGGTTCAATCCAGCCAATTCAAGAGATTGCTAACGTGCTTAAGGACCATCAAGCTTTGTTTCATACAGATGCGGTACAAGCCTTTGGAGTGGAACATATAAATGTAAAAGACTTAGGTGTTGACCTTTTATCAGTATCAGCACATAAAATAAATGGACCTAAAGGTGTAGGGTTTTTATACGTGAAAAATGGAGTGAAGCTTCAACCATCCTTATATGGGGGAGAACAGGAGCTGAAGCGTAGAGCTGGTACAGAAAATGTATCAGGGATTTATGGGTTTAGTTATGCTGCAGATCTTACCTTATCAACTCGTGCACATAAAACCGAGCAATACAGAGCATTTAAGCAAGAAATGATTGGTATCTTTGAAGAGCAAAATCTTCAATTTCAATTAAACAATTCATTAAATGGATTGCCACATATATTTAATGTTTATTTTCCAGGAACACATATTGAATCATTATTAGTCAATTTAGATTTATCAGGCATTGCAGCCTCAAGTGGATCAGCTTGTACAGCTGGTTCTGTTGATCCATCACATGTATTAGTTGCAATGTTCGGTAAAGAGTCAGATCGAGTATTATCTTCGGTTCGATTTAGTTTTGGTTATGGAACAAGTCTAGAAGAAATTCAATATGCTGCAGAGAAAATAGCAAAGATTGTTAAGCGAGTAACAGCTCAAGAGTAAGTGGAGGTGAAAGGGATGAAAAAAGATCCTAAAGATATAAGAGTAGTAGTAGGTATGTCAGGTGGAGTTGATTCATCTGTTGCGGCGCTTCGATTAAAAGAGCAGGGCTATGAGGTAATCGGAATTTTTATGAAAAACTGGGATGACACTGATGAAAACGGTGTTTGTACCGCGACAGAGGATTACAACGATGTTATTGAAGTGTGTAATCAAATTGGTATTCCGTATTATGCAGTGAATTTTGAAAAACAGTACTGGGACAAGGTGTTTACGTACTTCCTTGATGAATACAAAGCAGGTAGAACGCCAAATCCTGATGTGATGTGTAATAAAGAAATTAAATTTAAAGCTTTTTTAGAACATGCAATGTCACTTGGAGCAGATTATTTAGCAACAGGTCATTATGCACGTGTGGAATACCGTGATGGTGAATACAAAATGCTACGTGGTATAGATGATAACAAGGATCAAACATATTTCCTTAATCAGTTAGGTCAGGAACAACTTTCAAAGGTCATTTTCCCATTAGGTGATATTGAGAAACCATTGGTTCGTGAAATGGCAAAGAAAGCGAATTTAGCAACTGCAACAAAGAAAGATAGTACCGGTATCTGTTTTATTGGAGAACGAAATTTTAAAGAGTTTTTAAGTGGGTATTTGCCAGCACAGCCTGGAATTATGCAAACTCTTGATGGTGAAGTGAAGGGGAAGCATGATGGGCTTATGTACTATACAATCGGCCAACGCCACGGCCTTGGAATCGGTGGTAGTGGTGACCCTTGGTTTGCAATTGGAAAAGACTTAGAGAAAAATGTGTTATATGTTGATCAAGGTTTCCATAATGAGCTTTTATACTCTGATTCCATTATTGCTACAAATATAAGTTGGGTATCAGATAGCCAAGTTTCTGAATTGACTTGTACAGCTAAATTCCGTTACCGTCAAGAAGACAATGACGTTGTTGTTACAATGTTGGATAAATCAACAGCAAAAGTTGTTTTTAAGAAACCAATTCGTGCAGTAACCCCAGGACAAGCTGTCGTCTTTTATGATGGAGAGGTTTGTCTAGGTGGTGGAACAATCGATAATGTGTTCAAAAATGATAAAAAGCTGTGGTACGTAGGGTAATCGTGAGTTACTAAAGTAAGGGGGTTGACACATTTGTTTGAGTCAGCCCCTTTTAACTATGATAAGAGTTTTTAAGTTACACTACATATGAACAAAATGTTGAAAGAGGGTTTTTGACAATGGATATGAATCAACGTGGGATTGAAGCAATGCAAGAGGGGAATTTTGAGGAAGCAGCAACAATTTTTTCTGAAGCTATTGAAGCTAAACCAAATGATCCTATTAGCTACATCAATTTTGGTAATTTGCTCTCAGCTGTAAATGAACTTGAAAAGGCATTAAAATTTTATGAAAAAGCGATTGAATTAGATGAAGATGCAGCAACTGCCTATTATGGGGCAGGAAATGTTTATTTTAATCAAGAAAAATATCATGAAGCGAAAAATAGGTACGAAAAGGCGTTGAAAAAAGGATTGGATCACGGAGATTTACATTTTATGTTAGGAATGAGCTTGCAAAATATTGGTCAAAATCGCTTAGCCCTTCCATATTTTCAACGTGCTACAGAATTAAATGAAGATGATATAGATGCAAGATTCCAATATGGTTTATGTCTTGCACAATTAGACTTAGTTGATGAAGCGATGAAGCAATTTCAAACTATAGTTGAGCTGGATGAAGAACATGCAGATGCTTATTATAATTTAGGTGTTGCTTATGCATTTAAAGAGGATGTGAAAAAAGCAACAGATATGCTAGAAAAAGCATTAAACATACAGTCAGATCATTTATTAGCAGGTCATGCTTTAAAAATCTTGAAGGAAAATAAAGAGTAATAAGATGACACGCAGGGAAGAAGGGAGAACGGATTCATGCAGGAAAGTGCTGATTTATTCGGGGAAAATGAACGTTATGTAAAAGGACTTGTAAAGGTTGTTATTTTTCACAATGAGCAAAACTTATATTCAGTGTTAAAAGTAAGAGTTCATGAAACAAGTGAAAATATTGAAGATAAAGAGATAACTGTTACAGGTTACTTTCCACTCCTGCATGAAGATGACACCTATACCTTTTTTGGAGCATTTAAAAACCACCCAAAATTTGGTCTTCAATTTCAAACTGAACACTTTCGAATAGAGATCCCTCAAACAAAGGAAGGGATTATTCAATATTTATCAAGTGATCTTTTCAAAGGGATTGGCAAAAAGACAGCGGAAGCTATTGTTGAGAAACTAGGTGAATCAGCAATCTCAAAAATTCTGCAAAACCCTTCGATTTTAGATGATATTCCAAAGGTAAATAAAGATAAAGCGAAACAACTTGTTGAGGCATTAATTTCCCATCAAGGGCTAGAGCAAATAATGATAGCACTCAATCAATTTGGTTTTGGACCTCAACTTGCCATGAAAATTTATCAAGTTTATCAAGACCAAACCTTGACAATTATTCAAGAGAATCCATATCAATTGGTTCATGATGTTGAAGGAATAGGTTTTGTGCGAGCAGATGAGCTTGGTCAGCATTTAGGTATTTCTGAAAAAAGTGCAGAAAGAATTAAAGCTGCATGTCTTTATATTATTGAACATATGAGCTTACAAGAAGGACATGTTTATTTAACATTAGAACAGCTTATTGTAAAAACGAAGGAATTGCTTGATCATTCAAAACAGGAGAGTATACCTGAAACAGATATTGCAACTGAAATAACCGCATTAAATAATGATAAAAAAGTGATCGTTGAAGAAGAACGTGCATATATACCATCTCTTTATTACGCGGAACAAGGATTAGTAAAAAACATAAAAAAAGTACTTGCTCAAACGGAATATGATGACCTTTTTCCTGAGTCTGAATTTTTGCTATCGCTTGGCAACCTCGAAGAAAGAATGAAGGTACAATATGCACCAACTCAAAAGGATGCAATCCAACAGGCGTTGATGTCTCCAATGCTTTTATTAACAGGAGGACCTGGGACAGGTAAAACAACTGTTATTAAGGGAATTGTTGAATTATATGCCGATTTACATGGATGTTCTCTAGAACCAAAGGATTATAAAAAAGAAGAACCATTTCCGATTTTACTTGTTGCGCCAACAGGACGTGCTGCAAAACGAATGAGTGAAGCAACAGGTATGCCAGCTGTTACGATTCATCGCCTTTTGAAGTGGAATGGTGCAGATGGTTTTGAGCATGATGAAGATAATCCGATCGCTGGAAAGCTACTCATTGTTGATGAGGTGTCAATGGTTGATTTATGGATTGCAAATCAATTGTTTAAAGCACTCCCTGAAAAAATCCAAGTAATAATGGTTGGGGATGAGGATCAGCTCCCATCTGTAGGTCCTGGTCAGGTGCTTCGTGATTTATTAGCTTCCAAAATGATTCCCACGGTCCAACTAACCGATATTTATCGTCAAGCAGAAGGGTCATCAATTATTGAGCTTGCACATGATATTAAGCAAGGTAAAATGCCGCAAAATATCACATCTCCAACCTCTGACAGGTCATTTATCCAATGCACACAAGCGCAAATGAAAGAGGTTATTGGAAAGGTAATTAAAAGTGCAATCAACAAAGGCTATACAGCGAGAGATATTCAAATTTTAGCACCCATGTATAAAGGTCCAGCAGGAATTGATCAATTAAACAAACTGCTTCAAGAGCTTTTCAATCCTAAAACACCTGGAAAAAGAGAAATGACATTTGGTGATACAATATACCGGAACGGTGATAAAGTTCTCCAATTAGTCAACCAGCCTGATAGTAATGTCTTTAACGGTGATATTGGAGAAATAGTTTCGATCTTTTATGCAAAAGAAAATACTGAAAAAGAAGACATGATTGTCGTTTCCTTTGATGGCAACGAGGTTACCTATATAAAACAAGATTTTAATCAGTTTACTCATGCGTTTTGCTGCTCGATTCATAAATCACAAGGTAGTGAATTTCCGATCGTTGTGCTGCCTATTGTAAAAGGATATTATCGAATGCTTCGTCGTAATTTAATTTATACAGCCATTACAAGGAGCAAGCGGTCTTTGGTTTTATGTGGGGAAATAGACGCTTTACAGTGGGGGATTTCGAATAGCGATAGTTCAGACAGGCAGACAAGTCTCAAAATTAAGCTAAATGATTTTGAGGAAGTAGATGAATTACAAAAAGAGCTACCATTCCCTGTCCAAGATGCAAATATTGGGATGGAAAACGTTACACCGTATGACTTTATGTAAAAAGGCCAAAGCTAAAATTGTTCGGAAAGGTGGAGATTTCTTTGCGGACATTTTCAAAGCTAAAAGGGCTCCCAGTATATAGTAATAGTAATGCTGACCTCCTTGGTCATATTGCTGATTTATGTTTATCTTCCAATGGCTCTGTAATCGGACTGATGATGGAAGGAAAAGGGTTGTTTAATCGTGATCGTTTTGTTCCAATTGAATCAATCCAGGCACTTGGAGAAAATGGTGTGATGGTTGAGGATAAGAACAAGCTCATTTCAATCCAAAATATGAGAGCAAATTACTCATATAACACATATGATGATATCCGCTATAAATCAGTTCTGACAAGAGAAGGACAGAAACTTGGTTTATTAGAGGACGTATATTTTTCCGAAAAAGAGGGCACAATTGAGGCATACGAATTGACGGACGGATTTTTTGCAGACATCGCTGAAGGTAAAAAAGTAGTAAAGGCTACTGGTGAATCATTATTGATAAGCAAAGATGCGATCGTCATCGACTTTTGAATTAAAGAGGTGTGCCGAGTTTGTTATCATGTCCGAATTGTAAAAGCAAAGACCTAGGGAAGATCGGTGTAAATCAATATTATTGCTGGAGATGCTTTATTGAACTTTCTGTTGCCAAAGGAAAAATTTTAACTCATCAAGTTGAAGAGGATGGAACTTTGAGCTCACTTGATGACTTGTTTTCTGATGATGAACGATCAATAAGCATGTAAAGGGGAGATAGATCTTGAATCGTACTGTAACCTCATTAGTATCTTTAGGTGTGGGTGCTGCAGCATATTATTTTGCACGTTCATCTAACATGACAAATAATCGTTCAATGAGAAAATTACGTAAACGCGTAACGAAAATGTTTTAATTTAAAGGAGCTGACTAAATTGTCAGCTCCTTATTTATGCATAAATTATGACTTCACTCTCCACAATATATGGCATAGGAGTGAGAGTCATGAGAGACCGTCAAATAAAATGGTTGTTAAGAATAACGATTTTATTGTTGGGTTTATTAACGATTTATGTGTTTTTTAAACTTCATAACATTTGGGATCCTTTTTTTCTAATGTTTAAAGCAATCTTTATTCCTTTTATTATAAGTGGATTTATTACGTATTTACTTCATCCTGTCATAGAAAGACTTCATCGGACTGGTGTTCCAAGGTCCATATCGATACTTATTATCTATTTACTATTTTTCGGTGTAATCGGATATGGCTTTTATCGAGGTGTACCTGTGTTGGTCAACCAGCTTCGTGACCTTTTGGAGAATTTTCCACAGTTTTCCGATACATATAATAATTGGATAAACTCTATACGCAATCAAACCAATCGATGGCCAGATGGAATACATGAGCGTATTGATAACATGTTCCAACAAACAGAGGAATGGCTTGCGTTAACGATTGAGAAATTAATAAACAGTTTAAGAAGTATTTTTGATTATATTCTTTTGATAGCGATCATTCCATTTTTAGTTTTTTATATGTTAAAAGACTATGATCAGATAAAAAAAGCTGCATGGTATTTGACACCAAGAAAATGGAGAAATGAAGCTATTCAGTTTTTAAAAAATCTTGATCGATCGCTAGGTAATTACATTAGAGGGCAGTTATTCGTTTGTTTAATAATCGGGAGTCTTGCTTTTCTATCACTATGGTTTTTTAAAGTGAAATATCCATTAATATTGGGTTTGCTCATCGGAGTGACGAATATTATTCCATACTTTGGGCCAATAATTGGAGCAGTTCCAGCACTGATTATTGCAGCGACTATGTCTGCTAAAAGTGTCATTATCGTAATTGTGATCATTTTAATTTTGCAATTTATAGAGGGAAACATCTTGGGGCCATTAATTGTTGGAAGAAGTCTTCATATGCATGAGATCATCATCATGCTTGCGCTGCTCGCAGGTGGTGAAATTGGAGGCGTAGTAGGTCTAATGCTCGCTGTTCCGGTTGTTGTGATAGTAAGGGAACTGATTGTACATCTTGTTCAACTTAGAAGGCACCATTGACAATTATTATTTGCTTGTCTATAATTCACGATAGAATAAAGCTAAATCAATGATGGAACAAAGTATGTTGTGACCACCTTTTTAGAGAGGAATTTCCCCTGGCTGAAAGAAATTCTAAAGGATACCAACAGAAAGCTAATCCTAAGTGCAGAAAAAACTGCCGTTTAATCCACGTTACGGTTAATAAAGGTGATGGACTTTTGATTGACCACAAAGTTTAGGTTTTTTTACTTAGCTTTGTCGCCAATAGTCGAGCGTGTTGCGAATATCGAGTCCATAATCAGGGTGGTACCGCGAGTTAACTCTCGTCCCTGTGAAAAGAGGAGATTCTTTACACAGAGACGGGAGTTTTTTGTGTTTTAAGTTTTGGCACTATGTTGATTGGTACATAAGGCGTGAGACTCCTGCGGGAGGCACACGGACCGCCCAAGGAAAGCGAACGCCTGCAGCGGAAATCAACAACCTAGTTTAACAGAGCCTAAATTTTAAAAGCAAGTAACATAGTTAATTTAAGGAGGATACATATGAGAAATTTACAATCAGCTGAAGTACGACAAATGTTTTTAGATTTTTTTAAAGAAAAAGGACATGCTGTTGAACCTAGTGCATCACTTGTCCCACATGAAGACCCAACATTGCTTTGGATCAATAGCGGTGTTGCGACATTAAAAAAATATTTTGATGGTCGCGTGATTCCAGCGAATCCTAGAATTTGTAATGCGCAAAAATCAATTCGAACAAATGATATTGAAAACGTTGGTAAAACAGCGAGACATCATACGTTTTTCGAAATGCTAGGTAACTTTTCAATTGGTGACTATTTTAAAGTCGAGGCAATTGAATGGGCATGGGAGTTTTTAACGAGTGAGAAATGGATCGGCTTTGATCCAGAAAAATTATCGGTTACGATTCATCCTGAAGATCAAGAAGCCTATGATATTTGGAAGGATAAAATTGGAGTACCTGAAGATCGTATTATTCGTTTAGAAGGAAACTTCTGGGATATTGGTGAAGGACCAAGTGGACCTAATACAGAGATCTTTTATGATCGAGGTGAATCATATGGCAATGATCCACAAGATCCAGAGTTATATCCTGGAGGTGAAAATGAACGATATTTAGAAGTATGGAATCTTGTCTTTTCTCAATTTAACCATAACCCAGATGGTACATATACTCCATTACCTAAGAAAAACATTGATACAGGAATGGGACTTGAACGGATGGTTTCCGTTATTCAAAATGTTCAAACGAATTTTGATACGGATCTGTTCATACCGATTATTCGTGCGACTGAACAAATTTCAAATGAAGTTTATCGTCAAGATCATGAAAAGGATGTTGCTTTTAAAGTAATCGCTGATCATGTTCGTACAGTTAGCTTTGCTATAAGTGATGGTGCACTTCCTTCTAATGAAGGCCGTGGTTATGTTTTGCGTAGATTGTTAAGAAGAGCAGTTCGCTATGCGAAGCAAATTAACATTAATCGTCCATTTATGTATGAACTTGTACCAGTTGTTGCGGAAATCATGGTAGATTTTTATCCAGAAGTAAAAACAAAAACAGAGTTTATACAAAAAGTTATTAAAAATGAAGAAGAACGCTTCCATGAAACATTAAACGAGGGCTTGGCTATACTGAGTGAAGTAATAAAGGTTCAAAAAGACAAAGGCAGTGAGATGATTCCAGGAAATGATGTCTTCCGTTTATATGATACATACGGTTTCCCTGTTGAATTAACAGAGGAATATGCGGAAGAGGAAGGTATGAAGGTTGACCATACTGGCTTTGAAGAAGAGATGGGAAGACAACGTGACCGTGCTCGTGCTGCAATTCAAAAGGTAGATTCAATGCAGGTTCAAGGTGGGATGCTTGGTGAAATAAAAGATGCAAGTGAATTTGTTGGTTATAATCAATTAACCGTAGAGGCTGCTTCAGTTCTCGTATTAGTGAAAGATGGAGAACTAATTAAAGAAGCAAATGAAGGGGAAGAGGTACAGCTAATTCTTGATAGAACTCCTTTCTATGCTGAGAGCGGTGGGCAGATTGCAGACGTTGGTGTGCTAACAAGTGATAAAGTGATTGTGAAGGTGAAGGATGTTCAAAAAGCACCTAATGGACAGAATCTTCACAATGTCTTCATAGAAAGTGGAACTCTCCAAGCTGGAGACGTTATTACAGCAAAAGTCACTGAAAATAATCGCAGTGCGATTGTTAAAAATCATACGGCTACACATTTATTGCATCAAGCATTGAAAGATGTTCTCGGGTCCCATGTAAATCAAGCAGGATCATTGGTAACCGCTGACCGACTTCGATTTGATTTTTCTCATTTTGGACAAGTAAGCGCTGATGAATTAGCTCGTATTGAGCAAATCGTAAATGAGCAAATTTGGAAGAGTATTGCAGTTACGATTGATTTGAAATCACTTAAAGAAGCGAAGGAAATGGGCGCCATGGCTCTTTTTGGAGAAAAATATGGAGATGTTGTCCGCGTCGTTCAAGTTGGTGGGTATAGTTTGGAACTTTGTGGTGGTTGCCATGTTGACAACACAGCATCAATTGGATTGTTTAAAATCATGACAGAGACAGGAATCGGTGCTGGGACAAGACGTATCGAAGCAGTAACAGGTAAAGCTGCTTATCAATTAATTAATGGACAGCTTGAAAAGTTCCAGGAAGCTGCATCACTTTTAAAAGCTAATCCTAAGGATCTTGTGTCAAAAATAGATAGTCTATTAACTGATTATCGTATGATTCAACGTGAGAATGAATCATTAACAGCTAAACTAGGAAATCTTGAAGCAAATAGTATTGTTGATAAGGCAGTTACCATTAATGGTGTAACAGTTCTTGCAACAAAGGTAAATGCAAAAGATATGAATAGCTTACGTGGCATGATGGACGACTTGAAAAATAAACTTGAATCAGTTATTGTTGTTCTCGGAGCTGTTGAAGATGGAAAAGTTAACCTAGTTGCAGGTGTTACGAAGGATTTAGTTACACAGGGCTACCATGCTGGTAAATTAATTAAAGAAGTTGCTGAACGCTGTGGAGGGAAAGGTGGCGGTCGTCCAGAGATGGCCCAAGCAGGTGCTAAAAATCCTGAAAACCTTACAGAAGCGCTTAAATATGTCGAAGAATGGGTTCAATCCGTTTTATAATTAAGCAAAGTAGTGTAGAATGTATGTAAGATGGGACAAAAAGATTCTATTTTGATTCTCTAGAAAGAGGTGCGAATTAGTGAGTTCATTTGATAAAACGATGAAATTTAATTTTTCTGATGAATCGGTCGAAACAAATGTAAATGAAGTCCTTTATACTGTTTACGATGCATTGCAAGAAAAGGGCTATAATCCAATTAATCAAATCGTTGGCTATTTGCTTTCTGGTGATCCTGCCTATATTCCACGTCATCGTGATGCTCGAAATTTAATTCGCAAGCTTGAACGTGATGAATTAATTGAAGAGCTGGTCAAATCTTACTTACACAAACGAACATAATTAAGAATGAAGGTGAACCTGAGTTTTACTTTAAATCTCAAATTCAAATAAGGATGGAACAAGCTAACTAATTAAGCTAGTTCCATCTCCTTACCTTCATTCAAAAAAATCGAGAGGCTTAAAATGCGTATAATAGGACTTGATTTAGGAACGAAAACACTTGGCGTTGCAGTTAGTGATGAACTTGGCTGGACCGCACAAGGAATCGAAACGATCAAAATTAATGAGGAAAATCGAGATTATAATTTTGCCAGACTGACTGAAATCATTAATGAGTACTCAATAGAAAAAATCGTTTTAGGAATGCCGAAAAATATGAATGGCTCTATTGGACCAAGGGCAGAAGCGAGTCAAAAGTTTGCTGATATCCTAACGAAAAAATTCAAACTGCCTGTTATTTTGTGGGATGAAAGATTAACAACAATGGCGGCAGAACGAATGCTCATTTCAGCTGATGTCAGTCGGAAAAAGCGAAAGCAAGTCATAGATAAAATGGCTGCAGTTATGATATTACAAGGCTATTTAGACAGCTTAAATTAAGATTTAATAATAATAATGAGGTGAACCAACATGGAACATGGCGAAAAACAAATTACAGTTATTGATGAGAACGGAAATGAGCAACTTTGCGAAGTACTATTTACTTTTGAATCAGAAGAATTTAAGAAATCATACGTTCTTTACTACCCATTAGGGGCAGAAGAGGATGATAGCGAAGAAATTGAGATTCACGCATCTAGCTTTAATCCACACGCTAATGGTGAGGACGGAGAACTTGAGCCAATCGAAACAGAAGAAGAGTGGGATTTAATTGAGGAAATGTTAAACACTTTCCTTGATGAAGAAGAGGAAGAATAAGCTTTGCAAGAGGTTGACTCAAAAGGTCAGCTTCTTTTTTTTATGTCTAGGAAATTATAAAATTCTAGTATTGCGGCTAAGCGCTAGGCATCCAGCTCTAGCCCCTAGCCCCTCGATCTCATGAATAGAAGGTGAAAAACACCTTCTATTCATGAGCGTCTTATTTGCCCGAGGCTGATCAAGGCGCCCTGAGCTTTTGTTCTGTCTAAAATTTCATCTTTTAATAAGATTTATGTCGATAACATGCAATGCTTCCATCAATTGTCTGATTTTTTAATCCACCTTAAGAAAGAATAAAAATAACAATAATGTTATTTAGCTTATTCTTACTTTAAAATCCTCTCTCTTTCGTACTTTTCTACCTTTTGTGAAAAAATTGCCGAAACATAAAGAACATTGTAGTATAATAATTGGGATGAGAGGAGGATATGTATGTCTGAAGTTGATTCAAAAAAGGATACATTCCGTAAAAAGCTTCTAGAAAAACAAAAAGAGGCAAAGGTAGTAAGAAAAATTGTCTTGACCGTTTTTATCGTATTAATTATTGCCTTTTCAGGTCTTATCGGAGGCGGTTATCTATATATTAAATCTTCATTAGAACCAGTCGATCCAAGTGATCAAACTGGTATTGATGTTACTGTTCCAATTGGCTCATCAGTATCAACAATATCAAGAATTTTAGAAGAGAATGATATCATTAAAGATGCCCGTGTATTTAAATATTACATTAAATTTAAGAACGAATCAGGCTTCCAAGCTGGGAATTATAAATTAAATAGAGCGATGACATTTACTGAAATCATTGAAATCTTAAAGCAAGGAAAGCTAATGGATGACGTAGCGTTTCAAATCACGATACCTGAAGGAAGACAATTAAAAGAAATCGCCTCAATTATTTCAAATAACGCATCATTTAGTGAGCAAGAAATTATTCAAAAACTAACTGATAAAACATTTATTGAGTCGATGAGAGCAAAATATCCAGACTTACTTACAGATGATATATTTGGAGAAAATGTAAAATACGCACTTGAAGGATATTTGTATCCAGCAACCTACCCTTATTATAAAAAGGAACCAACTCTAGAGGAAATTTTGGAGCCTATGATTAAAAAAATGAGTGAGGTTGTTGCAAAATATATTCCACAGCTACAGGAGCAAAAGATGAGCGTACATCGTTTTGTGACTATGGCATCCTTAATTGAGGAAGAAGCCACTGAAAAAGCTGATCGTGAAAAGATTTCAAGCGTTTTTTATAATCGTATAGAAAAAGATATGCCTTTACAAACAGATCCAACAGTTTTATACGCTCTTGGTAAACATAAGGACCGCGTTCTTTACAAAGACCTTGAAGTTGATTCGAAATACAATACATATCAAAATAAAGGTCTACCACCAGGTCCAATCGCTAATGCAGGTGAAGTATCCTTTGTAGCAGCTTTATCACCTGAAGATACAGACTTCTTATATTTCTTAGCAACAAAAGAAGGTGATGTCATCTTCACGAAAACACTTGACGAGCACAATAAGGAAAAAGATAAACATATTACAAACAAATAATGATACAAAGGCAAAGGGGAAGTGAATTTTTTATTCGCATTCCCTTTCTTGTTGTGGTAAAATATATCGAGTTGTTATGGGGTTTTGTAACTTTAATATTAAATAAGCTAAGAGTTCTCATTGATGAGGCTCTTATTTTTAGGTATACAAGATAATAATCAAAAAATAATGACATTTTTCATATAGCTATACGAAATGCAGGAGGCAATTATGTTAAACGAAGAAGTACTAACATATATAGAGAATCTTATACCTGATCCGCAAGATTATATAAAACAAATGGA
This sequence comes from Metabacillus bambusae, assembly GCF_017497975.1. Classification (GTDB taxonomy): domain Bacteria; phylum Bacillota; class Bacilli; order Bacillales; family Bacillaceae; genus Metabacillus; species Metabacillus bambusae. The sequence continues at coordinate 99,487 of NZ_JAGDEL010000026.1, forward strand.
AGTTTTTGCCGAGAAACATGATGTACCAATAATGGAGAAAACAGGTATTGAAGTGTTATTACTTCTACTCTCTATGCAGCAGCCTAAAAAAATTGTTGAGATTGGTACAGCAATTGGGTACTCCGCAATTCGAATGGCATTAAAATTACCCAATACTGAAATTATCACGATAGAGCTGGACGAGGAGCGCTTTCGACAGGCAAACCTCAATATTAAGGAAATGGGACTTGAAGAAAGAATTCAAGTACTACATGGTGATGCCCTTTCATTATCAGAGGAAATTAATAAGTATGGTCCATTTGATGCATTATTTATTGATGCGACAAAGGCAAAATATACAAAGTTTTTCAAGTTATATGAACCAATGCTTTCTTCAAATGGAATTATTTATACAGATAATGTACTGTTCAAAGGAACTGTTGCTCGCGATCGTTCAGAATTAAAAACAAGAAGACAACGAACACTTGTCAGAAAACTTGATGAGTTTAATCATTGGTTGTTTACATTAGATAAGTATGAAACAACAATCATTCCTGTCGGAGATGGGATTGCAGTATCAAAACGAAAATAAAGTTTAAAAGAGGTGTATGACATGCGCAAACCGGAATTATTAGTTACACCCAAAAAAGTAGAGGACTTAAAGCCCTTAATACAAGCAGGTGCAGATGCGTTTATTATTGGTGAACAAAAATTTGGTCTTCGTCTAGCCGGTGATTTTTCAAAGGAACAGGTAAAAGAAGCGATTGCTATTGCCCATCACCATCATAAAAAGGTGTACGTGGCTATGAATGCGATTTTCCATAATGATTTAATTGATGAATTAGGAGAGTATTTGACTTTTCTAAAAGAAGTAAAGGCAGACGCAGTTGTTTTCGGTGATCCAGCAGTACTTATGGTTGCAAGAGAAGTTGCACCTGATTTAAAGCTGCATTGGAATACAGAAACAACAGCAACAAACTGGCACACGTGTAACTATTGGGGAAGAAAAGGTGCCAAACGTGCAGTTCTTGCTCGTGAGTTAAGTATGGATGCGATTATCGAAACAAAGGAATATGCAGAAGTTGAAATTGAAGTTCAAGTCCATGGAATGACATGTATGTTCCAATCAAAACGCAGCTTATTAGGTAACTACTTTGAATATCAAGGTAAGGCTTTAAAAATAGAAAATCGCGCTGAAAAAGAAATGATGTTTTTATATGATCCTGAAAGAGATAATAAATACCCAATTTTTGAAGACGCAAATGGAACACATATTATGAGTCCAAATGATATGTGTATTATTGATGAGCTTAGTGAAATGATTGACTCTGGTATTGACTCCTTTAAAATCGATGGGGTACTTCAAACATCTGAGTATGTAATTGAAGTGACAAAGAAATATCGTAAAGCAATCGATCTATGTGAATCTAATAATACTGAGTATGAAGAGATAAAAGATGAACTATTAGCAGAAATAGAAGATTTACAGGCGGAAAATCGACCATTAGATACTGGTTTTTTCTTTAAAGAGACGGTTTATTAAAAATAACTTTAGAGTTACAAGAAGATGTTGAATTCACATTAAAAAGGGAGTGAAAAAAATGACTGTAGTAAAGGATAAAATCTCTAGCATTATCAATGGAAAGCGTGTAATCACGAAAAAGCCTGAGTTACTAGCACCAGCGGGTAACTTAGAAAAACTTAAAATAGCGATCCATTATGGCGCAGATGCTGTTTTTATTGGTGGAAGAGAATATGGACTACGTTCAAATGCTGATAATTTCTCCCTTGAAGAGATGGCTGAGGGCGTTCAATTTGCTAATAAATATGGAGCGAAAATCTATGTCACAACAAATATTTTTGCTCATAATGAGAATATGGACGGACTAGATGAGTATTTAATGGGGATTGAAAATGCAGGAGTGACCGGCATCATTGTAGCTGATCCATTAATTATTGAAACATGTAGACGTGTTGCTCCGAGGTTAGAAGTACATTTAAGCACACAACAATCACTTTCAAACTGGAAGGCAGTTCAATTTTGGAAGGAAGAAGGCTTAGAGCGTGTCGTCTTAGCCCGTGAAACTGGTGCTGAAGAAATTAGAGAAATGAAGGAAAAGATCGATATTGAAATTGAAGCTTTTATTCATGGTGCTATGTGTATCGCGTATTCTGGTCGCTGTACATTGAGTAACCACATGACAGCTCGAGATTCTAATCGAGGCGGCTGTTGTCAATCATGTCGCTGGGATTACGACTTATTCAAACTAGAAAACAATGATGAAGTTGCTCTTTTCGATGCAAATGATGCACCATTTGCGATGAGTCCGAAAGATTTAAATTTAATAGAATCAATCCCTAAAATGATTGAGCTTGGAATTGATAGTTTGAAAATTGAAGGAAGAATGAAATCTATCCACTATATTGCAACAGTTGTAAGTGTTTATCGCAAAGTGATTGATGCTTATTGCGCAGATCCGGATCATTTTAAAATAGATCCTGAATGGTTAAAAGAATTAGATAAGTGTGCAAACCGTGAAACAGCTTCTTCATTCTTTGAAGGTATTCCAGGTTACAAGCAGCAAATGTTTGGTAATCACAGTAAGAAAACAGCCTATGATTTTGTAGGCCTTGTATTAGATTATGATCAAGAAACACATATGGTTACTTTACAGCAACGAAACCACTTTAAACCAGGAAATACAGTTGAATTCTTTGGCCCAGATATTGAAAACTTTACACAAACGATCGAGAAGATTTGGGATGAAAAAGGAAATGAGCTTGATGCTGCTCGCCATCCGTTACAAATTGTGAAATTCAGAGTAGATAAACCAGTCTTTAGGAACAATATGATGCGAAAGGGGTTCTGATTAAATGAGTAAGAAGCCCGTTGTAATCGGAGTCGCTGGAGGTTCTGGTTCAGGTAAAACAAGTGTTACAAAATCAATTTATGACCATTTTAAAGGTCATTCGATTTTAATGCTAGAACAAGATTATTATTATAAAGATCAAAGTGATCTGCCATTTGAACAAAGATTAAATACAAACTATGATCATCCATTAGCTTTTGATAATGATTTGTTAATCGATCACTTAAAAACATTACTAAATCACCAATCAATTGAAAAACCGGTGTATGATTACAAATTGCATACAAGATCAGAAGATGTTATAGTTGTTGAACCGAAGGATGTTATTATTCTAGAAGGCATATTAATCCTAGAAGACGAGCGTTTACGTGATTTAATGGATATTAAGCTTTTTGTGGATACGGATGCAGATCTTAGAATCATACGTCGAATTATGCGAGACATAAAAGAACGTGGTCGTTCAATTGATTCTGTTATCGAACAATACATTTCCGTTGTTAGACCAATGCATAATCAATTTATTGAGCCAACGAAACGATATGCAGATATCATTATTCCTGAGGGTGGACAAAATCACGTTGCAATTGATTTGATGACAACAAAAATTCAAACAATTCTTGAACTAAATGCAATTTTGTAATAACATAGCATAGATAAAGAGTACTGTGATCATATTATGTATAAGAATTAATATTTTTCTTTAGGCATTGTTTTTTATATGAAGTAAAGGGCATAATGTTGCCCTTGCTTTTTTAATACTCACCTGTTTCTTGCCTTTTCAATAAAAGTATTTTCTTATCATTGATCACACCATATGAAAATGAAAGTATGTTTTTTAATGCTTACATCTTTCATCTTGAGGCATATAGTCTCAGGCTTATACATACGTATTTTTAATCTCTTATCACAAGATAAGTAATTCAACAGAAAAAAGAACAAAACCGACGGGGAACAGTCTACTAGAAGGAGTGGAACAAACATGGCACAAGAAAAAGTTTTTCCAATGACAAGAGAAGGTAAAGATAAGCTTGAACAAGAGCTTGAATATTTGAAAACGGTTAAACGTAAAGAGGTTGTAGAAAGAATTAAAATTGCACGTAGCTTCGGTGATCTATCAGAGAACTCAGAGTATGATTCTGCTAAAGAGGAACAAGCATTTGTTGAAGGACGTGTTACCACACTAGAAAATATGATTCGAAACGCAAGAATTATCGAAGGTGAAGCTGATACTAGCTCTGTTTCACTAGGTAGAACAGTTACGTTTACTGAGCTTCCTAATGGTGATGAAGAAACATATACTATCGTTGGTAGTGCAGAAGCAGATCCATTTGAAGGCAAGATTTCAAATGACTCTCCAATTGCCAAAAGCCTAATTGGCAAAAAAGTAGATGATGAAGTAACAGTTCAAACTCCTGGTGGAGAAATGCTTGTGAAAATTGTGAAAATTACTTAAAAATAGGTTTATATAGCGAACACCTCGTCGAAAATGAAGACGAGGTGTTTTTTTATTGTCTAGGAAATTATAAAATTCTAGTACTGTGGATAAGCCCTAGTCATCCAGCTCCAGCGCCTAGCCCTTCTTGGGTCTTGCAACCACTCATGAATAGAAGGTGAAAAACACCTTCTATTCATGAGCGTCTTATTTGCCCGAGGCTGTTCAAGGCGCTTGCGCTTTTGTTCTTGTCTGTTTTCGCAAACTTTGTTGCTATTTACCAAGTAGTACGGCGTGGTTGATTGCAGCGAGAGGATGCTCGCTTTCCGCGGGGCGGGCGGTGAGCCTCCTCGGCGTAAACGCCCGCATGAGTCTCACCTGTCCCGCTGCTCTAAGCATGAGTCTCGCAATCCGCTCCAATCAACCATAAACAGTATCTTTGTATAAGCAACAATCTCTTAGAAAAGAGCCTTAATAAACAGGAGGTTTGAATGATTTCCAAAAAAAGATTTATTATCGTCGGAACCTTTTTTCTTATGGCTTTATTTTTTATTCTTTATCGTTTAGCTGATATTCAATTGATTCATACAGAATCGTTTTCAAAAAAGGGAGTGAATCTAGTTCAGGAAAGTGTTAATCAAAGAACACAAGAGGTTGTCATTGACGATGGTCGTGGACGCTTTGAAGACAAGAATGGTGAATCTCTTCGTAATAAAGTTGAGCCATCACTCGTTCTATTTCCTTTTTTAAAAGAGATTACCTGGCCTATAGATGAGCTTTCAGATTTAGTAAATGTTTCAAGCTATGAACTTAAAAGACAGTTACAAGATTCAACAGAACCACTTGTTCTTTCGAGTAAAGACGGTGTGAAATTATCAAGTTCAGAGCTTGAAAAAATTAATAAACTTGAGATCCCTGGAGTCTTTGGCATCTATCGACAGTCTCCTGTTGAAGAAACCATTGGTGAGCATATAATTGGAATTACAGGAGAGAATGCAGAGGTTTTACGAACAAAATATCCTGATCGAGAGGATTTATCCTATAAAACACAAATTGGACTAACAGGGCTTGAGAAAGCATTTGATGAATTTCTTTTACCAGATGAAGAAACGAAGCTGCTTTATCATGTTGATGGGGATGGAAATCCGCTCTTTGGAGTAAATGTTAAATATATCGCAGACTCTAATCCATTTTATCCTGTCACCGTTAAGACAACAATAGATAAAGATATTCAGGAAATTGCAGAAGACGTGTTGGAAAAGCAAAAGGTCGATAACGGAGGACTTGTTTTGCTCGATGTTGAGACAAATGAGATATTAGCAATGGTTAGTAAGCCTGAATTAAATCGCTCTGTCGGTGTTACTCTTACGAATCATATGGTGCAACCTATTTTTCCAGGCTCGATATTTAAAACAGTCATTTTAGCCGGTGCAATTGAATATGGTTTAGATGATGCAACAAGAGAGTTTAATTGCAATCTGAACCTTTATGGAGAAAATGATGGTGGACAGGATGATGGAATGCTTACACTAGGAAGGAGTTTTGCAAAAAGTTGTAATTACACCTTTACGACTTTAGCAGAAGAGCTAATGGAAAAGGATAGCAATGTAATTGAGAATACTGCTGAAAAGTTAGGTTTACTAGGACCCGTTGGTTGGAGTGGTAAAGTTTTTCATTATCAAAATTTCAAACAACTCCCAGATGAGAAGTCAGGAAAAATTTGGGGAGATGAAAAGGATAAAAAGGTGCAAAGAGCGATAGATCAAACTGCGATTGGACAAAAGGATGTTAAGGTTACGCCACTGGGAGTTGCTAACATGATGGCAACAATTGCACGAGGCGGTCATAAAGAACAGATTAAAATCGTAGAAAATATATTATATAAAAATGGAACTAATATGTTTTCTTTTACGTCTAACTTATTAGATGGTGGAAAAATATCACCCTTAACAGCATCAAAGCTTCAAAAACAACTTCGTTTAGTCGTAACAGATCCTGAAGGAACTGGAAGAAGGTTTCAATCTTCTCCTTATGAGGTATCAGGTAAATCAGGAACCGCTCAAACAGGTAAAAAAAATGATCAAGGCCAAATGTTATACAACAAATGGTTTGCAGGCTATTTTCCATCAAGTAATCCCAAATATGCTCTTGTAGTCGTGGAGATGGATACAACTAGTGAGGAAGCTGGGACTAATGCAGCATTTTACGATATAGTTGCTGAATTATCCAAGATAAACGAGCAATAAGACCTATGCTAAAGATGAAGAGTAATAACGTAAAGAAATAGTGGGGATAGCTAGAGAACTATCAGAAAAAAGGGTGAGCAGCCTTTAATGCATTTTTGCAATAAGGTATAAAACATGTACTATTTGTGATTCTAAATATCCAGTAATGAATATGTTACAAATGTTAAAAAGATAAAACGACTAGATAGAAAAACGTTCTAGTGCTAGAATAAGACAGAAGGTATGAGGGAAAAAGGAGTGTAGGGCATTGAGTAATCATGTAAACTCTCGTTATGAAAAAAGAGATAAGCGTAGAAAAACCAACGTAGTATTAAATACTTTAATAGGAATAGTTGCATTACTTATTCTTGTTATTGGGTCTCAGCTCATTTTTGGAGGAAGTGATTCTGAAAAAACGGCAAAATACAATGAACAACCTGATATAAAGCTCGCAAACGAAGAAGAGAGCAATGAAGAAGCAATAGCGGATGAAGAAAAAGAAGAAGAGGAAAATAGTAATAAATCTAATGCAGAACTAGATGAAAATAGTGATGGAAAAGCAGATTCTGAAGAAAAATCTGATGAAGAAGCAACTGAAGATCCATTCGAACAAGCAACAATTACTGAAGGAGATCCAGGCTCAGGTGTTGAAGAAACAATTGAAAACCCAGGTTGGGCACCAGTTGGTACATCTCAATCAGAACCTCATTCAGCTAATTATAAAAAAGGCTCTCAAGATTGGGCTGAAATGACAAAAGCACTTAGTTATGCAACAGGAATCCCTGAATCGGAAATGATTATATGGTTTCTTGGAAACAATGGATCACCCAATGATGCTGTTGGAACCATCTCACCAAAAGATAAATCAGCTAAATACAAAGTATATATTACATGGGTTGAAAACGAAGGTTGGAAACCTACTAAAATTGAAAAAGTAAGTTGAGAACAAAAGCCAAACGAAAAAAAGCAGCGGCACAATTGAAGTGACCCCATAAAGTGAGACAAGGAAAAAACACCTCCTGAGTCGTATTTAATCAATATGATTCTAGCGGAGGTGTTTTTCTTATGGGTACAAGAATCCCTTATCCAGAGGAAATTAAATGGAA
>NZ_JAGDEL010000027.1 GCF_017497975.1 Metabacillus bambusae
AATCAATACATGTATTATTATAATCAAATACGAATTCAGGCAAAATTAAACTACCAGTCTCCAATAGAGTTTGGAGAACAGGTAGCTTAGGTGTTTTTTCTAAGTCTCATTTAGATGGGTCAGTTCAGCGATTTATCGCTTTTCTATCCTTTTGCTGTCCAATCATTTTGTTTTTAGAATATCATGGTCCACGTATCGTTCACCATTTAGCTCACTAATGATGTTAATAGCAACTTTTGCCCCGTCTCCTGCTGTTATAATTGTGTGTACACTAACGCCAGCACAAGTTCCAGCTGCCCATATTCCATCAATATTGGTTTTTCCATCTTTATCTACTTGGAAAATTGTCTTAATCCGTGGTTCAGTTCCAGAAATGGTCGTTACGCCCAGCTTTTCTCCAAGTTCTACTAATACACCAGTTGCAAAAATTACATGCTTAGTTGAATAGGCTCCATGTTCTTCTGTTTGGATATCAAAGCCTGTTTCCGTTTTCTTTATCTCGACTACAGCGTCATTAATTAGTTCAGATCCAAACCGTTGAGCTTGTTTCTTTCCAGTTTCAATTAATTCTGGACCAGTTATTTCAGAAACTCCGTAGTGATTTTCAACCCATGCACGCTTTGTCATCCCTTTGTCATGATCAATCAATAACGTCTTTTTCCCAGCCTTAGCCGTAAAGATTCCTGCACTTGCACCTGCTGGTCCTGCACCAATAATAACAATATCAAACATTTAGCTTCACCCTTTCAACTTGTAATCTAGTAAAAGTATACGTTTACATTATAAATGGTATCTTTCATAGTTCATAATGATTTACCTTATACTGAAGTCATTTAAAAAGAATTTTTGTCAGAGGTTGAATCATATGATTAACTTAAGTAAGTAAATTAGGAGGGTGATAAGTATGAATGTACTTACGGCGATAAAGTCGAGAAGAAGTATTGGTGTTGTAAAACCTGATCCTGTTCCAACTGAACTTATCAATAAAATTCTTGATGCTGGTACATGGGCGCCTGCTCATCATCGTACAGAGCCGTGGAGATTTTTTGTTTTAACAGGTGATGCAAGAAAAAGACTAGGAAAAACACTTTCGTCAATTGCTGAAAAGACATTGGATGATCCTAAAAGTGAAGAGAGTAGAAAAAGATTAGAAAGAGAGGAACAAAAGCCGCTTAGAGCCCCTGTAATCATTGCAGTAGCCGTTGAACCAACAATTAATAAAAATGTATTAGTAAAAGAAGAATATGCTGCGGTGAATGCCGCTATTCAAAATATGTTACTTGCCACACATGCACTTGGTCTAGGAGCGATCTGGCGAACTGGAAATGTCTGTTATTCAAATGAAATAAAACAGCTATTTGGACTTTCGGATGATTCAGAGATGGTAGGTTTCATTTACATTGGCTATCCGAATATGAAGGAAATGCAGGGGAAAAGGAAGCACTTTTCTGAGGTAAGTACTTGGTTTGACCGTGATGAAGATTTTTCGTAATTAAATTTATACTATTTTCTATATATCCTAAAACACGGTGAGAGGTTAATTTCACCGTGTTTTTTTCTTTTTTTAATAGTTTAATCCCGTGAAATAGGATTTAATATGGAATATAACCTGTATTCCAACACAGTTTTCTAAACGTGTTGGATGAATAAACCAGTTTAAAAAAGTTGCATTTCTTTTTAATATTTGTTTTAATTAATTGTTACTTTTTATACTTATGTATGAAAAGATAATATAAAGCAAGTAAACATCTCAATACGTTTATATCTTGCAAATATAAATATAGTAGGTGAATGATAAATGGAAACGAAACAATATCGAGTTTTACTGTATTACCATTATGTAACAATTGATAACCCAGAAGAATACACTGCACAACATTTAGAATTTTGTAAAAGCATTGGATTAAAAGGTAGAGTTTTAATCGCACATGAAGGAATTAATGGTACTGTATCTGGAACAGTTGAGCAAACAGATCAATATATGGCACATATGAAAGAAGATCCGCGCTTTAAAGATATGGTATATAAAATAGATGAAGAGGATGATCATGCATTCAAAAAAATGCATGTACGTCATAGACCAGAACTCGTTACATTACGATTAGAGGATGATGTGAATCCACTAGAGTTAACTGGTAAATATTATAGTCCAAAAGAATTCTATGAAGCGATGCAGCAGGAAGACACTGTTGTCATTGATGCAAGAAATGATTATGAATATGAGTTAGGCCATTTTCGCAATGCGATTATGCCTGATATTAATACATTCAAAGAATTACCGGATTGGATACGTGAGAATCGTGAACAATTAGAAGGTAAAAAAATCCTTACGTACTGTACTGGTGGAGTTCGCTGTGAAAAATTCTCCGGTTGGTTACGCAAGGAAGGATTTGAAGATGTAGCACAATTACATGGTGGCATTGTAACCTACGGGAAAGATCCAGAGGTTCAAGGTGAGCTTTGGGATGGTCAATGCTATGTGTTTGACGAAAGAATCAAGGTACCAGTTAATAGAGTAGCACCTGTCGTTGTTGGAAAAGATTATTTCACAAACGAATCTTGTGAACGCTATGTTAATTGTGCTAATCCTGAATGCAATAAGCAAATTCTGTGTTCAGAAGAAAATGAACATAAATATTTACGTGCATGTAGTCATGAATGTAGAGTCCATCCAAGAAATAGATATATTGTAGAACATGGTTTGACAGAAGAAGAAGTGAAAGAAAGACTTGAAGTTTTAGTATAAGATATTGATATCTTGCTTCACTGATCATTTGGTTAAATATGTATGAAGCATATAAACACCTTTTGTTTTTTAATTGTATTTTATTTCGAAAAGAGTCCTTATGGGCTCTTTTCTTTTTTCTTAATAAACTTGCAAGTTATTTAGGGGGAAATTACTGCATCCTTGTCACAATCGAAAAAAAGTGAATAATCATTTCGTAACATCATACTCATTTCTTCGGTTATTTAATGGAATGACTAAGTTTCTGCTATTTAGATTCTAAGGATTGTAGGAGTTATATTGTAATTCAATTAAGATACTCATTACATTAGTGGTATTTTTTTTATCATCTGGATATTTTATTCTTAGCAGTAAAAAATAAGGAAAGGAGACGTGTGATTAAATTGTTGACGTATTAGAAAAGCACTTGTTGACATTAAATTTACTAGAGTCTTATAATAGTAAAATATGTAAGCGCTTTTACGAGCGAATGGGAGTGTTGTATAACAATGAAACATAAGCCAAAATATTTTTATCGTATCTTTTTACCATTTGTCTTAGTAGGAACTCTTGTAATGATACTATTTAATGGCTTTGCCTTTTTCTTTACAAAGGATTCATTTGAAGAGAAGATCACTTTGGAAAAACAAGAAAATGTTGTGCAAACGATGAATACACTCGAACAAAAATTACAGGCGTTAGATTATACATTTAATTCCTATGTTCATGATACTCCTTTTAAAGGCTATATTAGTAAGCCATTAACAGCTAAGAATTTTGATACATACCAAACAATTGATAAACAATTAAACTATATCTCTTCCTTTGGTCCGAGCCAAACAACAGTTGATTTAGTAAGTTTAAAGGGAAACTGGATGATTAGTAAACATGGGCTGCAACAATTAACTGAAACACAAAAAGAGCAAATCACTTCAAAATACTTGTCCTTACCTCATTCATCTACATGGTTAAAATCGGATGATTCGAATAGTGAGATCAAGCTAGTTAAACAAACTCCTTTTTATCAAACAAATAAAAACGGTGTTCTCATAATTAACATTCCACTGAAATCATTAACAAACCTTATTTATAAACAAGCTGAATCAAGTCCAATCTTTATTTATAGTCAAGATGGATCATTGCTTTATCAAAGTAATTCGAGTGAGGAGAAGGGGATTAATGAAAAAACAATAGCGAGCTTAATTAACGGTAATCACGACCAGACAGGTGTACTGAATGTAGATACAAATGGAGAAAATAAGTATAAAGTAGCTTACTCAAAGTCAGGATATAATGGCTGGATTTATCTATCGAAAATAAAAGATTCAGAGTTTTCCCAGGCAATGAAGCCAACAATAATTGGTACGATTTTAATGAGTATCTTTATGTTAACTGTAACTGTCATTATTGCATATGTAAGTTCAGAATATTTTTCTAAACCAATTAGAGATCTTCAAAAATTCATTCCGAAAATGCAAAAGAACGGTTATAAAGATGAATTTGAATTAATTGGCAAGTCAATTCGAGAAGTGCTTGATAAAAATCAGTCACTTGAACACATTGTCACAAATCAACATGAACAATTAAAGACATTATTTATGTTAAATCTTTTTCACGGACGTATGAACGAAACAGAAATTCAAGAAGAATTAAGGGATTTTAACTATCCTGATAAATGGAGTTACTTATATGTATTAGCCATTCAATTCGACAGCTTAGAAAATAGTGACTACACAAGGAAAGATAAAGATGTGCTTTTGTTTTCCATTAATCAGATTGTATCGGAAATTATTCGTGAAGATGAGCAACTTACTCCAACAGTTATTGATTCAAAAACACAAGCTACGATTTTTATATGTGAGGATAAAAATTGCGATCATCATGTTTTAATCATAAATCAATACGCAGAAAAAATTCAGAAGACGGTTAAGGAAATCTTCAATTTATCGATTAGTATTGGGGTAAGTAGCCCTTTTGAAAAACTGACTGAGAGTAAACAAGCTCTTGCACAAGGAATTGAATCTTTAAAATACCGTCTAAAGGTCGGGAAAGAATCGATCATTTTCTATGAAAGTGTTTCAACTATTTTTAATAATAATCAAATAAAAACGTACTTTCCTAAAATATTGGAGAATCAATTGTTTGATGCCATAAAACTTGGAGAAAGCAAGAAAGCTAAGGAGTCATTGCATCAATTACTTGCTAATTTGTTTAAAAATAATACAAATCCCCATGAGCTAGAAGTTAATATTATGCGGTTTTTAAATGACTTAATTAGTTTAATGCAGGTAATGGGGATGGACACATTAATCATCGAAGATCATAAAACATTGTACTATGCTATTTCGGAGATGAAGACGTCCGAAGAAATCGAGATGTTTGTGAAAAACAAAATTGTATATCCAATGATTGATGCCATTTCTGAACGAACAGATTCACAAAATAAATCAATATCTGAAAAAATTATACACATAATCCAAAATGAATATGACACCGAAATATCTCTTGAAATCATTGCTTCTCGCCTTCATTACAATAAAAATTATTTAAGTAGTATTTTTAAAAAGGAATTTAAACAATCATTTAGTGAATATCTCTCGCTTTATCGCTATGATATGGCAAAAATATGGCTGAAAGAGACAAATATGTCAGTAAGAGAAATATCTGAGAAACTACAATATAAAAATTCACAAAATTTTATTCGTTCCTTCCGTAAAATTGAAGGCACGACACCAGGTAAATACCGGGATTTACACCGTGATGAGTCATTCTCTTTCTAATAGAAAAAGGTTGAGCAGGAATACCTGATTTGGTTTCCTACTCAACCTTTTTTATTTTTTTGCACTTTATTGATTGGAACGGATACGTGAGGCTCCCGGAACGCCCACGGAAAGCGAACGCCTGCAGCTGAAATCAACAACCAAGTTTAACAGAGCCTATTTTATATATTACTAATCTATTAGTTAATGATTACGCCTTCACAGAGCCGACAAAAGCACCCTTTACAAAGTATTTCTGCAGGAATGGATATACAATTAACATCGGTACTGTTGCAACAGCGATAACTGCCATTTTAATTGTCTGGGCAGGTGGGACGACATCAACTGAAGTAGCATCTGCCTGCATACCACTTGATACAATAACGATCTGGCGTAGTAAAACTTGGATAGGCCATTTACCTGAATCATTAAGATAAAGAATGGCATTCATATACTCATTCCAGTACGAAACAGCGTAGAATAATGAAATTGTTGCAATAGAAGGAAGTGATAACGGAAGAATAATTTTAAAAAATATCAAGATATCATTATATCCATCTACCTTTGCTGATTCTTCTAAGCTATCAGGAATGGCTTGGAAAAAGTTTCTCATAATAATTAAGTTAAATGCATTAATCGCAACGGGGAGAATTAACGCCCAGTAAGAATCAATTAACCCCATATTTCTTACTACTAAGTATGTCGGAATCATCCCGCCGCTAAATAGCATTGTAAACACAATAACAAAGTTGATTGCTTTTCTACCATATAAATACCTTCTAGATAAGGAATAAGCCATGAAAGCGGTTAAAATCATACTTACTAGTGTCCCAACACCTGTAATCCCAATTGAAACAGCAAAGCTTCTAAAGATCGTTGGTGTAGAAAAAATATATTCATATGCCTCTAATGTAAAGGTCGTTGGAAAAAGAATAAACGTTTTTTCGACTACCTCTTGTGTTGTTGCAAATGAACTAGCAATGACGTTTACAAATGGGATGAAACAAGCTAAAGCAATGAGAAGTAAGATCGTATAGTTGAAGAAGTTAAAAATTCGATTACCTAATGATTTTTCATACATCTGATTGATCCCTCCATTTAAAATTAATGATTTATATTTGGTACAGCCTTATGACATCAATATATCAATGAAAAACAAGGTACGTCTATAATCATTTCTACATGAACTACGATCTCTGTAATGTGGATCAAATTAGGAAGAAAACGTTATCAATACAACGGATTGCTATAGCAATAATCATGGATAGATAAAAGTAATCATTACATCAGGCTACTAATAGTAAGCGTTTTCTAGAGATCGTTATAGGGGGTTCTTACAGAATGATTGTAGACGTAATGCTAGCACATATCTTACCTTTAAGAAGTACAAAACATCCGTGAAAGATAAATTGAAGGAGGCATTCGTTGTGAGAGATTCCATTATTCCTATTAAAGATCAGCATGGAGTTCCGCCAGTTCTTGATAAGAAAACAATTAAACAACAGACTAGAAGAAAAAACATCGCAAGTATTGGCAGGAACAAATATCTATATTTAATGATATTACCAGGTCTCTTGTATTTTATTATTTTTAAGTATATTCCAATGGGAGGTCTAATCATTGCGTTTCAAGATTACCAACCTTTTTTAGGAATACTTGGGAGTCCATGGGCAGGGTTTAAACATTTTATCCGATTGTTTACAGAACCAACCTTTTTTATGTTATTAACAAACACACTATTTTTATTTGCGTTAAATCTTTTTATCTTTTTCCCAATTCCAATTATTCTTGCTTTGATGTTAAATGAAGTAAGGGTGAAAATGTTTAAAAGTACTGTTCAAACAGTCATCTACATTCCACATTTCATGTCATGGGTAATCATTGTATCGATTTCTTATGTTTTCTTAACAGTAGATGGTGGCGTAATTAATGAGTTGATTGCAAAAGCCGGGGGAGAAAAGATCAATTTTCTAACAGATGGTGCCTGGACTCGTGGAATTTATATTCTTCAGATCATATGGAAGGAAATGGGTTGGTCAACAATCATTTATTTAGCAGCAGTAACAGCAGTAGATCCACAATTATATGAAGCTGCAAAAATGGATGGTGCTAATCGCCTTCGTCAAATCTGGCATGTGACATTACCTGCAATCCGTCCAGTAATCATTATCTTGTTAATCTTAAAAATTGGCCAAACCTTAGACTTAGGTTTTGAACATGTTTATCTTCTACTAAATTCTTTGAATCGTGAAGCTGTAGAAATTTTTGATACGTATGTGTATACAGCAGGACTTAAAAATGGTCAATTGAGTTATAGTACTGCAGTAGGACTATTTAAAGGTTTGGTTGGATTAGTCTTAGTCATAGGTGCGAATAAATTAGCGAAGAAGTTTGGTGAGGATGGCTTGTATTAACAACTAAATTGTTAGCGTTATCAAAAGTGATGAGAGGAGGCTGACTGAAATGGGGAAAATGGCTGAACGCTTGAATGATATGTGTATACGAATTTTGCAGCTTGTTTATATCAATCTGTTATGGGTTGTTTTCACTCTGTTAGGCTTGGTTTTAGTAGGAATAGGTCCTGCTACGTTAGCGATGTTTACTGTGCTGAGGCAATGGATTAGAGGTAATACAGATATTCCGATTTTTCTAACATTTTGGGATGCGTATCGTACAGGCTTTAAAGAAGCTGCAGCAATTGGTGTTTTTTATATAATAGTTGGCTGGATTCTATATATTGATCTATTATACGTGCAGTCTTTCTTCTTACGGGCTTTACTTCTCGTCGTAAGTTTTGCTTATATTGTTTCGCTTTGTTATATTTTCCCGATCATTGCTCATTATGATTGGAAGAGCATTGTGCTCAAAGTGAAGTGCTCTGTCGTATTTGGGATTTCTTATTTACAATACACATTGCTGTTATTGATTGTATTAGCCTTTGTTTATTTTATTCTCTTCATGTACCCAGGAGTGTTAACGTTCTTTGGTATAAGTATTGGGTGCTACATAATAATGTGGCTAACCAATCAAGTGTTTACAAGAATTGAAATACAGGCAGGAATTCAAGAAGGGAAGAGTAGATTAGAACCCAAATAAGGAGGTGGTAAATTAACAATTGCTTCAATTTCATATTAAAGTAGATTACTAATTTAAACTAATAAAAGGGGATGGAAAAGGTATGAAAAAGAAATTTGCAAAAGTATTAGCAGTTAATGTGTTAGTTGCCTCACAACTTCTACTTGCAGCATGTTCTAGTGATAGCGAAAAAGCAAGTGGAGAAGCTACAAAATACGATCCAGAATCACATGTAGATGTAAATTGGACAGCAATCTTACATACTGCTTCACCACCTACAGATGTTGTCCTTAAAAAGATTGAGGAAGCAACTAACGCTACCATCAATTTTAATTGGGTCCCAGATGCTTCAAAGGATGAAAGAATCACAGCAGCACTTGCATCAGGCGAATTGTCAGACATTGTTTCACTGACGATGCTTACGAATTCCTCTGTTAGACAATCCTTAAAATCGGGGATGTTCTGGGATGTAAGCGAGTACTTAGATGATTACGAAAATTTAAAATTAATCTCTGAAGAGATCCGTACAGCTGCGTCTATTGATGGCAAATTATACGGAGTTCCATTTCAAAAGGACTTGGCTAGATCAGGTCTCATCCTTCGCAAGGATTGGCTAGATAATTTAGGATTAAAGGCTCCAACAACATTAGATGAATTGTATGAGGTTGCGAGAGCATTTACAGAAGATGATCCAGATGGTAATGGAAAAGATGATACTGTAGGTTTTGGTGACAGAAGTGAATTACGATACGGCAGCTTTAAAACATTAAGCTCATATTTTGGCACTCCAAACGGATGGGCAGTTGATGAAAGTGGAAAGTTTATCCCGGAATTTGAAACACAAGCATACAAGGATACTATGAATTATTCTAGAAAATTATTCGAAAATGGCTATATAGCGAAGGATTTTGCCGTTACTGCTAAAACAGATCAACAACAAAAGTTTGCTCAAGGGAAAACAGGTATCTATACAGGAATGGTCGATATTAAAAACTTAAAAGTTATGGCTGAGGGTATCCAGGACGAAATGGAACTCATTCCAGTTAACAAAATCGCTGGTCCTGATGGCGAACACCATATTTGGTCAGAAAATAGTGGTGTAGGTGGATTAATGGCATTCCCTAAATCAGAAGTGAAAAATGAGGCTGAATTAAAACGTCTCCTTCAATTTATTAATGACCTAATTGATAAAGAAGTGTTCATGCTCATGACAGGTGGAATTGAAGGTACACATTATGAATTAGATGAAAATGGAGCATTTACTGTATTAGACAATGCATTATGGCAGAAGGATACGCAACCATTCTCAAGTTCAAGACCAAGTGAAATTACACACAACTTAATTGACGCAGATCCTTCCAAACAGCTAGCAAATGAATTAATAAAAGAGAATGCAGAATTTGCTGTACTCAATCCAACAGTCCCACTTGACTCTGCAACTGCAAACGAAAGAGGAACAGAGCTAGAAAAGATTATTATTGATGCAACATTCAAATATATTATGGGAGAAATTGATGAAAAAGCCTTCGATGCAGAAGTGAAAAAGTGGAAAGAATCTGGTGGAGATGATATGGCAAAAGAATATGAAGAAGCTTACAAGAAGTCCCAGAAATAAGTAATAGATTAATAGGAAGTCCTTTCTTTTTACATCTTATCTCCTAAGAATTAAGAAGGAAGGGCTTTTTCTTAAGGTAAAGCTCTTTTCTGGAGATTGTTACTTTTATAAACAAAAACTATTTTAGGTTGATTGGAACGGATTGCGAGACTCCTGCGGGAGCAGCGGGACACGTGAGACCCCGCAGGCGTTTACGCCGAGGAGGCTCACCGCCCGCCCCGCGGAAAGCGAGCAACTCTCGCTGCAATCAACCACACGGTACCTCTTGGTAAATAGCAACAAATTTTGGCGAGTCAGTCGAAGGTAAAGATTTATTAACCCAAAAGGAGCTCATTCATGGAAAATAGTTCTTACATTAAAAACCCAATCCTAACAGGATTTAACCCTGACCCTTGTATAGTACGTGCCAACGATGATTACTATATCGTTACGTCAACCTTTGAATGGTATCCAGGAGTCCCAGTGTATCATTCAAAGGATTTGCAAAATTGGCAGCATTTAACGAATATCTTAACAGATCATACTAACTTTGCAGGAAACCCAGATTCTTGTAGTGTTTGGGCGCCAGCTATAAGTTACTTTGAAGGACTTTTTTATCTCGTTTATACAGATGTGAAAAGAAGTAAATATCCATTTAAAGACGCCCATAATTATCTCGTAACTGCAACAGATATTAGGGGGCCATGGTCGGAACCAATTTTCTTAAACAGTGGGAATTTTGATCCATCACTATTTCATGATGAAGATGGACGAAAATGGTTTTTAAATGTCCATTGGGATTATCGAATCGAAGGGAGAAATAAATCTGCAGGTATTGTTATGCAGGAATACTCCCCAGATGAGAAACGGCTAATTGGACCAATCTATAAAATTTTTGATGGAACAGAGCTAAGAAAAACAGAAGCCCCTCATATTTATAAAGAAAATGGCTACTATTACTTAATAACTGCAGAGGGTGGAACAGGTAAAACGCATGCCGTCACTGTCGCAAGAGCAAAAGACATAACAGGACCATATGAAGTAGATCCACAAAATCCGATGTTAACGTCAGCACATGATGAAAACTTAACCTTACAAAAGGCTGGTCATGGCAGTCTTGTTTGTACACATACAGATGAGTGGTTTATGGCTCATCTATGCAGTCGTCCTGTGAATGGAAAGTATTCAATCCTAGGCCGTGAAACAGCTCTTCAGCGTGTTGAATGGACAGCGGATGGCTGGCTTCGACTGGAATGTGGTGGACACGAAGCACAAGTGAAAGTGAAAGCTCCAAATCTGCCTCTCCATCCGTTCCCAACAGATGAAAATGAACATGATGATTTTAACTGTGAAACGCTACATAAAACTTGGAATACACTTCGCATTGCACCAAACGAATCGTGGTGTTCATTATCAGAACGTAAGGGGCACTTACGAATCAAGGGTGGAGAATCTTTACATTCTTTACACGATCAACACTTAATCGCGAGAAGACAACAGCACTTTGAATGTGATGTAGAGACAACAATTGAATTTGAGCCCGAAACCTTTTTACAAATGGCAGGTCTAGTTCTTTATTACAACACAGATAACTACGTATACTTCTATATTTCACACGATGAAGAAAAGGGAAAATGTCTCAACATCATGAAATGTGTATGGGGTGAGTTTGAGCATATGAATATGTGTATTTCAATTAGTGGAACAGCAGTATGTAAGTTAAAGGCTGAAATTAAGGATGAAACAGCACACTTCTCATATACCTGTGATAATGATGATTGGGTAGAAATTGATACGCCAATTAGTATAGCTCATCTTTCCGATGAAGGAAACGGGTTCACAGGAAACTTTGTTGGGATATGTGTTCAAGATCTGCAAGGTACGAAAAAACACGCTGACTTTGATTGTTTTACTTATACTGCAAAATAAACGCGAGAAAGGGTGATTGAATATGGAAACAAAAACGCTTAATTGGTCTCAAAGAATGATTGATTCAGTCATGGTTCGAAAACCACTTTTATCAGAAGGAATTCAAAATGATAAGTGGTCTTATGATTATGGTGTTGTGTTAAAAGGAACTGAGCTTGTTTGGAGAGCAACAGGTGATCATAGATATTTTAATTACATGAAGAAAAATATGGATGCTTTCGTTGACGAAGAAGGGAACATTCGTGAATACGACATAAATCTATTTAATATTGACCATATAAACAATGGGAAAGTCCTGCTAACTTTATATAAAGAAACAGGAGAAATGAAATATAAAAAGGCAATCGATCTATTAAGAAAGCAATTACGTTCACATCCACGCACATCTGAAGGTGTATTTTGGCATAAAAAAGTATATCCTTCTCAAATCTGGCTTGATGGATTATTTATGGGTGCACCTTTCTATGCTGAGTATGTGAAAGAATTTGGAAAAGAAGAAGAATTTGATGATATTACCAAGCAATTTATATTATGTGCAAAAAACACAAAAGACCACGAAACTGGGCTTCTTTATCATGCGTTTGATGAGAAGAAAGTACAACCATGGTGCAAACCAGAAACAGGACATTCCATGAATTTCTGGGGAAGATCGATGGGATGGTTTGTTATGGGATTAGTTGATACTCTTGGATTCATTCCAGAATCACATAAAGACCGAGATACACTAGTAACTTTACTTGTAGAGGTTTTACAAGCATTAAAGAATGTTCAAGATGAAGAAACTGGGGTTTGGTATCAGGTCTTAGACAAAGGTGACAGAAAAGGAAATTATCTTGAAGCCTCTGCCTCCTGTATGATTTTATACGCAATTGCAAAAGGTGTAAAACTAGGTTTCTTAAGCAAAGAATGGAGAGAAGAGGCAGAGAGAGTATACAAAGGAATCATTGCTGAATTTGTAACCTGCACAAGTGAAGGATTAGTAAACCTGAATAAAACGTGTCAAGTTGCCGGGCTAGGTGGTCCTGATAAGAGGGATGGTACGTTTGAATATTATATAAGTGAGCCAATCATCACAAATGATTTAAAAGGGATTGGTGCCTTTATTCTAGCAACTGCTGAAATAGAAAACGACTAAGTTAGAAAGGGTGAATCATATGGTATCTACAATCACTTCTAGTATGTATGATATTAAGCAATTTGGAGCAATAGGTAATGGAGAAACTGTGAACACAAAAGCTATTGCCCAGGCAATTGAAGCATGTATGCAAGCGGGTGGAGGTACAGTTTATGTTCCAGCAGGTCGCTTCCTTACTGGAGCAATTATATTAAAAAGTAATGTGAATTTATATTTAGAAGCAGGGGCAACTCTATTATTCAGCAACAATATTAGCGAATATCCTGTCGTTCATTCTCGCTGGGAAGGTGTTACAAGAGATGTATATGCTTCCTGTATTTATGCAGAAAACAGTGAAAATATCTCTGTAACAGGATATGGTACATTAGATGGAAATGGTCAATTTTGGTGGGATCTTTTCCGAAAGCAGGAAAACAAATATCCAAGACCTAAGCTAGTAAGCTTTGACACTTGTAAACATGTAGTAATAACTGGGGTGAAAATGGTCAATTCACCAAGCTGGACGGTAAACCCAATCTGTTGTGAGGATGTAACCATTCATAATATCTCAATTTTAAATCCAAGTCATTCTCCAAACACAGATGGGATTGACCCAGAATCATGTCGAAATGTTCGCATTTCAGATTGTCATATAGATGTTGGTGATGATTGTATCGCCATTAAAGCAGGAACAGAGGACACGACAAAGCGTGTAGCCTGTGAAAATATTACAATCACAAACTGTACAATGATCCATGGGCATGGTGGTGTTGTTTTAGGCAGTGAAATGAGTGGAGATATTCGTAATGTAACAGTAAGTAACTGCGTGTTTGAAGGAACTGATCGTGGGATCCGCTTAAAATCGCGACGTGGACGAGGTGGTGTAGTCGAAGATATTCGCGTAAGCAATATCGTTATGAAGGGAGTTATTTGTCCATTTATTGCAAACCTATATTACTTTTGTGGTCCACGCGGAAAAGATAAATATGTATGGGATAAAGCTCCTTATCCAATAACAGAGGAAACACCTATCTTCAGAAGGATTCATTTTTCAAATATTACTGCAAGGGAAGTAAGTGCGGCAGCTGGATTTTTATATGGTCTAGCTGAAATGTATGTGGAGGATGTTACGTTTGATAATGTGACAGTAGCTATGGCGGATGATGCAGAACCAGGTATGCCAGCAATGATGTCTGAGCTAGAACCAATGAAACAACGAGGTTTCTATTGTGGTAACGTTACAGGCGTTAGTTTTAATCGAGTCACGGTAAGTAACCATGAAGGCCCTGCGTTTTACATAGAGAATGGAAAGGATATTGAGATTAGTGATTGTAAATCAAAAAATCCTAGATCAGAAGAAGCAATGGTTGTATTAAATAATGTCACAATTTCAGAGTGATTTACAAATCGCTGATCAAAATGTGTTTTGAAATGGAGAATACAAGATGATATCAAAAGGATCCCAACGTAAAAAACTATTCTCGTTATTAGGTGACTTGCCCGAAAAAACCGACACTGTATCTGTAAAAAAAGTAAGAGAACTAGATAATGGAACATTTTTACTTGAAGTATTATTATTGGATTTAAATGGAATTGATTTAGTACCAGCATATTTTGCTCGCCCTAAAGAGAGTAATGAGAAGATGCCAGTTGTGTTGTTTAATCATTCACACGGTGGGAATTATCAATTAGGCAAAACAGAACTTATCCAAAGCAGTGATTATCTCCAAAAACCATCTTTTGCAGAAGAGCTAACTTCTATGGGGTATGGTGTCCTATGTATTGATATGTGGGGATTTGGCGAGCGAAGAGGAAAGGCAGAAAGTGAAATTTTCAAAGAAATGCTTTGGAAAGGTCAAGTCATGTGGGGAATGATGATCTACGACAACATGCGTGCAGTTGATTACTTAATGACAAGAGACGATGTTGATTCTTCAAGAATAGCAACATTAGGAATGTCTATGGGTGGATTAATGGCATGGTGGCTATCTGCACTAGATGTGCGTATAAAGGTATGCATTGATATTGCTGCTCAAGTTGATGCAGAAACATTGGTGAAAAATCGAGGGCTTGATCATCATGGGTTTTACTCATATGTTCCAAGTCTATTAAAATATTTTCATACAGCAGAAATTCAAGAGTTAATTGCCCCACGACCACATTTAAGTGTTGTTGGGAATGATGAT
The DNA here is from genome assembly GCF_017497975.1 of Metabacillus bambusae. Classification (GTDB taxonomy): domain Bacteria; phylum Bacillota; class Bacilli; order Bacillales; family Bacillaceae; genus Metabacillus; species Metabacillus bambusae. The sequence continues at coordinate 15,383 of NZ_JAGDEL010000027.1, forward strand.
AGACTTACTCCATTCGCAGGATTAACCATTATTGATGAAGCATTGAGGGAAAAGTATAAACAAGAAGGATATTCAGAGAATTGGAAAATGGTCCGTTATCAATGTGGTCACATCGAAACGGCAGGAATGCGAGAAGAAATTTGTTCGTTTCTTCAAAAAAATGTTTAGGGTGATGTAGAAATGCTCGTTGCACAAGATGGAAGTGGACAGTTCACAACTATTCAAGAGGCAATTAACACAATACCTGATGATAATAACGAAAGAGTAATCATCAAGATAAAAGAAGGCATATATAAAGAGAAATTAGAGATCAATAAACCTCACATCTCTTTAGTAGGAACAGATAAAGCGAAAGTGAAAATTACATTTGGTGATTATGCGAAAAAGCCGTTTTCAAATGGTGAAAATATGGGTACCTTTTCTTCGTATAGCATTCTATTAACAGGAGATTATTTCCTTGCAAAAAACATCACCTTTGAAAATCACGCCGGCTGTGGAACAGTAGTTGGTCAAGCTGTTGCTGTCTATGTCGATGGAGACAAAATGGAATTTGATCATTGTTCGTTCTTAGGTAGCCAGGACACTTTATTTACAGGTCCACTTCCACCAAAGCCAATTGAAGGTAATCGTTTTGGTGGACCTAGAGATGGATTAGAAAGAAGAGTGGGAAGAAGTTATTTTAGGAACTGCTATATAGAAGGAGATGTTGATTTTATCTTCGGATCTGCAACTGCTGTTTTCCATCACTGTGAGATTTTTAGCCTAGATAAATCCAGTGACATTAATGGCTATATTACTGCAGCCTCTACCCCAATTGATGAAAAATTCGGTTATGTTTTTATCGATTGCCGGTTAACAAGCAATGCCGCAGCAAATACTGTCTATTTAGGAAGACCGTGGAGAGATTATGCAAAAACGGCATTCATTAATTGCTGGATGGGTGAGCACATCAAAGAAGAAGGCTGGCACAATTGGGAGAAACAGCATGCTGAAAAAACAACCTGCTATGCAGAATTTAATAGCAGCGGTCCAGGTGGAAACATGGATAAGCGAGTGAAATGGGCAAAGGTGCTAACTGAGGAAGAAGCAAAAGAATATGCGATTGAAATTGTTTTAGGTGTAGAAAAGGATTGGCCTTCTGTAGTAGAAAAAGAAAAACAATTTCGCATTTTTATAGCTGGAGATTCAACAGTAGAAGATGTTTCACCAGAGCAAGGAATAAAACAAGGCTGGGGCCAGCAAATACCTCAATTTTTTACAGATGAAGTCTGTATCATAAACGAAGCAATGGGTGGACGTAGCACAAAAAGCTTTATTGATGAAGGAAGATTACGAAAAATACTAGACAATATCAAAGAAAATGAATTTTTATTCATTCAATTTGGTCATAATGACCAAAAAGTAGAAGATAAAACAAGAGGTACAGATCCTTACACTAGCTATCAAGAATATTTGACACACTATATTAATGGAGCTCGTAAAAAAGGTGCTAACCCAATTCTAATAACTCCAGTAAATCGAAGAATCTTTGATGAACAAGGAAATCTAATCAATACCCTAGGTGATTATCCAGATGCGATGAGACAGTTGGCTACTGACTTAAAGGTGCCATTAATAGATCTATGGAAAAAGTCCAAGGACTTTTATGAAGGCTTAGGGATAGAAGATACAAAGGAACTATTTGCTTGGTATGAACAAGAAAATCAAGATATCCCCCCTGATGATACTCATTTTAGTCAGTATGGAGCGAAGAAAATTGCTGAGTTGGTTGTTGAGGGGATTAAGGAGTTACAGGTTGATTTTTCTTATTGTATCATTAATGAAAAAGAGGTTAGTAAGCTATAGAATTATAATTTATCAAGGTAAGGATGGATGAGTGCAGCCGAAGGGTCTGCACTTTTTAAGTGCGATAAAACCCCAGCACAAGGTTCAAGAGAAGCAAAGTAGAGTAGATTGGTGGGGAATAACACTACCCGTGATGTTTCGCATCTATTAGTAGAGGGTAAGAAAACCCTATTTGATTGAGGCTTTCTTTATATAGATGTGAAGTAGGTATTTGTCGGATTTTAACGAAGAAAAACATTGGTTTTGATATTGAAATTTTGTAAGTATATGTTAATATAAACTTAATAAAGTCATTGGAAAAAGTAAGTAACATCACCTCATGAGCTAGCTCAATTATTCTTTCTCTATTTCCTGCAATTATAAATGTCTCTTAAATCCTAACCAATAAGCTAAGTTTATCCAGTCAAAATCATTAAGAAGATACAATAAAAGGGATTATTATTAGAGGAAAATTGTAATCGCTGCCATTTTGAGGTGTATTTTAAAACCTCTCAAAGTAGTACAGCTTTCATTTTTAAGTCTGGTTATATTTAATCCGGATCGCCTATCCTTTACTTCACTTTATTTATATATCCAACCATCAACGACTCCTACAATCTTGAAGAAAACAAACTAACTTTTCAATTAAATTATTATAAAAATTGATGGTTTTACCTGTTTAAAAATCCAATTAAATCGAGTAATTATCCAGTACTCGTAATAGAATTCCCCTTAATAGGAGTAAACAACATACTTAATAAAACCATTGGAAAAACTAAGAATATTACACTAAGGGGTGCAACTATATTAATGAAAAGAACTGGGGACTTAAAGTTAATCCAAGAATTAAACCGCTCAATCATATTAGATACGATTAGGCTGCAAGGACCAATTTCAAGATCCGATATTGCGAAGTTAAATAAATTGAGCCCAACAACAGTAACATCAGCTGTATCTGAATTAATTCAAGAAGGATTGGTTTATGAAGATGGTATTGGTCATTCTAGTGGGGGTAGAAAACCAATCCTTGTCAGGTTTTCACCTGATTCTAAATTTTTAATAGCTATTTCTATCCGTAATTCCTTCATCACAATTGCAGAAATGAATCTAGAGGCCAATGTGAAACGAAAGGAAATTCACTCGACAAATTCTTATTTAGGAGATGATGTGATTCATTATTTGCTAGATTTGATTGAAACGTTCCTTAATAGCTCAAAAAATAAGGATCTTTGCATTGGTATTTCTGTGATTACCCAGGGGATCGTAAATTCTTCAAAGGGTGTTATCCGATTTAACGCGGAACTTAAGCTGAAAAATGTTCCATTAAAAGAATTATTAGAGCAAAGGTTTAATAAGAAATCGTATCTTGATAATGATACAAATGCATATCTTCTCGCAGAAAAAAACTTTGGTTTATATAACTTGAATCAAAACATGATATATATCACTCAAGGTGATGGAGTTGGGGCAGGTTTATTAGTAAATGGATCGATTTACAGAGGTCATAACGGAGGTGCTGGGGAATTTGGCCATACAAGTATTGACCGTGGAGGATTCCGCTGTGAATGTGGAAATATTGGCTGTCTTGAAACGTATGTTAGTTGGCCATCCATTTTTTCTAGAATTCTTTCCTCACTTTCAAGTGGCAAGTCTTCAAAGATGCTGGAAAAAGCAAATGGGAAAATGACTGAAATTACTCCTGCTATTTTTAGTGAAGCACTTCAAGAACATGATGATTTAGCCATGAAACTAGCTGAGGAAACTGTATCCTATCTTTCTGCAAGTATTGTTAACTTGGTTCATTTATTTAACCCAGAAGTAATCATTATAGGAGGTGAGGTTGTAGCAAATAATCCAATTTATTTAGCAAAATTGAGAACATCAGTATTAGAAAATGTCATGGAAGCTTTGTCAGAGGATTTAGATATTCATTCTCCTTCATTAGGAGATGAATTAGAAATGATAGGAGCCGCCTCTGTATTATTACAGGATAAATTTCACTTTTCTATTAATCAAGGATAGTAGAATAATAGACTTGGCTCTTTTAAAAAAGGAGAGGATGGTTGTGATGCTAAAAGGAATTAATCAATGGTGCTACCCTGAAGGGACACCTTTGGAAGAAGTGTTTGCGTACAGTAAAGAAGCTGGCTTCGATGCAATCGAATTGAATCTTTATAATTCTGGCGGAATTGGCTTAACGATGGACTCAACACCCGGTGAAGCAGAAGCAATTACTAAGCTTGCCTTGTCTTATGGGTTACAGCTAAGAAGCTTATCTACGGGCTTATTATGGCAAAGCCCATTATCTTCAGTTAATGGGGATGTAAGAGAACAAGGCAGAAAAATCATCCTGAAGCAAATTGAATTGGCAAGTGTGATGGGGATCGATACGGTACTGGTTGTACCTGGTTCTGTCTCACATGACGTAGCCTATGATGATTGTTATAAGAGAAGCCAAGAAGAACTAAAAAAAGTTCTCGATGAAGCGGAAAAACGTCAAGTGGCAATTGGAATTGAAAATGTCTGGAATAAATTTTTATTGTCACCACTCGAGATGGCGCGATATATAGATGAACTAAATTCAGATTTTGCAAAAGCTTATTTTGATGTTGGAAATGTCCTTCAGTTTGGTTATCCAGAACACTGGATTCGAATCCTTGGGAAACGAATAAGCAAAGTTCATGTGAAAGATTATAGTACAAAGGTAGGGAATATTACTGGATTTGTACCGCTGTTAGCTGGTGATGTTAATTGGCCTGCAGTAATGGAAGCTTTAGAAGAAATAGGTTATGAGGATGTCATCACTGCTGAGCTTAGCCCATATACAATCGGACCTAAACAGCTTCCGATTGATACAGCTCGGCATATGGAAGTCATATTAGCAAGTCATTTTAAAGTGAAAAACTAAAGGGAGTTGAAGTGATGAGTAAAGTAAAAGTAGGATTTGTTGGTGTAGGAGGAATTGCTGGAGTACATTTAGAAAATGTTTCGAAAAACAGTCATGCCGTCATAGTTGCTGTATGTGATATTGCAGAAGAAAGTGCCAAAAAAAAGGGATTACAATACAATGCCTCTGCTTATACAGACCTGGATGAAATGCTAGAAAAGGAAATACTAGATGCTGTATTTGTCTGTGTTCCCCCATTTGCTCACGGAGATATTGAAGAAAAAATCGTAAAACGTGGAATTCATCTCCTAGTTGAAAAACCCTTAGGCCTCGATTTAGAAACTGTACAAAAGAAGGCGAAGATTATAAAAGACTCTGGTGTCATTTGTGGAGTAGGCTACTGCTTGCGCTACTTAGATACAGTTGCTAAGGCGAAAGAGTATTTAAAAGATAAGTCAATTGCAATGGTAAGAGGACATTACATAACATCATTTGTTCCAACTCCTTGGTACCGCGAAATGAATAAGTCAGGCGGACAACTTGTTGAACAGTCAACTCATATATTAGATTTAATGCGCTATTTAGCTGGAGAAATTGACAATGTATATGCGAATATGAGCCTGCAAGTTCTATCAGACATACCAAATATGGATATTCCGGATGTGACATCAGTGAACGTTACATTTAAATCTGGTGCAGTGGGCCACCTTGATTCTTCGATGATACAGGTTGACCATAGATCAGGTATTGAGATTTTGGGTAGGGATTTTCGTGTACTAATTGATGGAGCAGATTTATCAATTGTTGAAAAGGATTCTACGATTACCTATAAATCGAAAGTGGATTTTTATCAAGAACAGGATCGTGTATTTATTGAAGCAGTCATGAAAGGGGATCCTAATCTTCTCTTATCTAATTATGAAGACGGAGCAAAAACACTTGCTGCTACGCTAGCATCTAACAAGTCAAATGAGATCGGATTGCCTATTAAGCTGTCCTCATTAACTGAAGATAAAATCACTTTGTAAAATAATCATAGCGTGCTAGCAGAATGAAGAGAGAGGTGTAAACAAAAGTGAAAATTGGTGTAGTTGGTACAGGTACAATGGGAAAACTTCATCTAAACGCATGGTCCAATATGAAAGCGGTTACTATTTCCGGGATCTTGGGGCGGGATAAGAGATTAGTGGATCAATTAGCAGAAAAGTATAAAAGTAACACATATATGGAATATGAAGAACTACTGAAAACAGATATCGATGTTATCGATATTTGTTTACCGACCTATTTGCATAAGGAGTTTGTGTCAAAGGCTGCTCAACATGGCAAGCATATTATTTGCGAGAAGCCTCTTGCATTAAACCTAGATGAATGTAGAGAAATTCTTGAAATCTGTCATACGTGGGGTGTTCAACTATTTGTAGGCCATACACTTCGTTTTTCACCAGAATATAAACATGCACATGATCAGGTGAAGCGTGGTGTAATCGGTGAACCTGGTGTTGTTCGATTATCAAGAGGTGGTCCTTATCCACTAGGAAGAGATTCTTGGTATCAGGATGAAGGGAAAAGTGGAGGGGTTATTTTAGACCTTGGGATCCACGAATTTGATTGGGTACGCTGGACATTTGGTGAAGTAGAAAGGGTAATGGCTAAACAGGTAAAAAGGAAGGGCGAAAATGGAAATTCTATTGAGTATGCGTTAGTAACATTGCGGATGCTAAGCGGAACAATTGCTCATATGGAATTGTCTTGGGCAAAGGAAACATTTGAGTCTTCTTTTGAAATTGCAGGAAATAAAGGGATGCTTACACATAGTGATCGAGAAAGTTATCCTATAACACTGAAAATAAAGAACGAAGAAGAACAGAATAATGGTGGTGTAGCTTTACCAAAAAGTATAGGAACGAAATCACCGCTTCAACTACAACTTGAACACTTTACGAAATGTCTAGAAAATGCAGAAAAACCGATTATTTCTGCTGAAGATGCGATGAAAGCAGTAGAAATTGCAGTAGCAGCCATTGAATCAGTTAAGAGTGGGCAGCCCGTTTCTTTGCTTACAAAGAAGGAGGTGTTTTAAATGAAGATCGGAATGATTAGCTTTGCTCATATGCATGCATTTAGCTATGCAAAGCATCTACAAGCCGACCCTGAAGTTGAAATAACTGCCATATGGGATGAGGATGAAGAACGAGGATCAAAAATGGCGAAAACATTCAACTGTCAATATGTAGAGAATTTGGATAGATTACTAGAATTAGATCTTCAAGCAGTTGTTGTGTGTTCAGAGAATAAAAAGCATAAAGAACATGTGATTGCTGCAGCTCGTGCAGGAAAACACATTCTATGTGAAAAACCAATCGCAACAGAAGTAGAAGATGCGAAGGAAATGATTGATGTTTGTAGACTGTCGGGCGTTATTTTACAGGTGGCATATCCAGTTAGATTCGCCCCAGCAATTCAAAGAGTAAGAGAGTTAATTGGCTCAGGGGCAATTGGGGAAGTTGTTGCCATTAATGGTACTAACCATGGACAAATGCCTGGTGGCTGGTTCATCGAAAAAGAGTTATCAGGCGGTGGAGCCGCAACAGATCATATTGTTCATGTCATGGATCTCATTCGTTGGATACTAAATGATGAAGTAAAAAATGTTTATGCAGAGCTTGATACGAGATTCTATTCGATCGATGTAGAGGATTGTGGAATTGTCACATTGGAACTTGAATCAGGTGTCATTGTATCAATAGATCCAAGCTGGTCACGTCCAAAAACATTCCCTTCGTGGGGTGACGTTCTATTAGAGTTTGTCGGCACGAAAGGAACTCTATCAGTAGATGCATTTAAACAACATTCGACCTACTACAATGATTTAGAAATAAAAGTCCAGCATTTATCATGGGCTGATGACATGGATAAAGGACTTATTGATGACTTTCTTCAGTGTATAAGAAAAAAAGGGAGCCCATCTATTACCGGAGAAGATGGATTAAGGACATTAGAAGTTGTGAAGGCAGCCTATGAATCTGACAAACTAAAAAAAGTGGTTACATTAAATAGAATATAAATTGCTTTGCTAGTCTTACTATTAACAAGGGGGATCAATAATGAGAAAACTTTTGGTGTTTCTATTAGCAACATTGCTTATTGGAAGTATCTTTCTCGCAGGGTGTAGTAATAAAGAGGGAGCATCGGGAAAGACTTCTGATAAAGTTACGTTAAATGTTGCGTTATGGGATGAGAATGTTAGTGAGGTAGTTGATAAATCGATCGACCTATTTAAAGAAAAGCATCCTGAGGTAGAAGTGAAAGTGACATATACTCCTTTTGCGGACTATTGGACTAAATTAAAGACTAGTTTAGCAGGAGGAAGCGGACCTGATATTTTCTGGATGAATGGTCCAAATTTTCATCAATACGCTTCTTCTGGTCTTATTAAGGATATTCAGCCGTTAATTGATGCAGATAGTTTAGATACTAGTGTGTATACACCTGCTTTAGTTGATCTATACACGTATGAAGGCCGTTTATATGGTCTGCCTTACTTCTTAGATTCAATCGGTCTTTTCTATAATAAGAAGATGTTTGATGACGCTGGCATTCCGTATCCAGATGATACATGGGATTGGGCAAAAGTGGAGGAAGTTGGTGCAAAGTTAACAGATAAAGAAAAGGGGATATATGGTTATATTGCCTCTTCTGCAAATCAAGCTGGTTACTATAATTTAATTCACCAAGCTGGAGGATTTATCATTAGTGAGGATAAAACAAAATCAGGATTTGCCTCAGCTGAAGCACAAAGTGCACTGAAGTGGACCAAGGATTTAATGGACAAGGGAATTTCTCCTTCTGCACAAGCACAAATTGAGACAAAAGTGAACCAAATATTTGGTTCAGGTAAAGCAGCTATGCTCCCAAATATTTCAGTAAATGTTCCAGTTTTACATGAAATGCTTGGTGATGACCTAGGCGTTGCTGTTCTTCCGAAAGGAAAAGAACAAGCAAGTATTGTTCATGGATTAAGTTGGGGAATGAATGCCAAGACAAAGCATGAGGAATTAGCATGGGAGTTACAAAAAGTGTTAGCTGGTGAAGATGCTGGGAAATGGATGGCAGAATCAGGGTTCAGTATTCCGGCATACAAAGGAACAGAAGGCGCTTGGTTGGAATCAATACCTTCATTGGACTTAAAAGTGTTCATTGATAGCCTTGAGTTCGGCGTTCCATACCCAGTATCAAAAAATACTGCAGAATGGCAAGATGTTGAAGTGAAAGAAATTCAAGATGCACTGTTAGGTAAAAAAACATTTGAAGATGCAACGAAGAAGATTGCTACTGAAATGGATGAAATATTAGCCAAGGAATCAGAAAAGTAATAAATATAGCGGCTGTCTCAAATAAAGGGTCAAACCCCTCGAACCTAATATATTGAATTTTTTAAAAAGAGAAGCTCAATATATTGGAGTTTTTTAGAGGGTCAGACCTTTTGAGATAGCTACTTCTCATATAGAAAGGGGTGTGTTTCATTGGAATTGCAAACTTCCCGTTCCTCGCAAAATATTAAAACGATAAAGCTGAAAAAAAGATCTAGAATGGACTCTATTGAAGCTCTATGGGGATATATCTTTATCGCACCTGTTGTATTGGGGTTAACCATTTTTTACATAGCACCTGCTGTTTCATCTTTCTATCTAGCTTTTACTCAATGGGATGGATTAACAGCTCCTTTATTTATAGGTCTAGAGAATTTTATAGCTTTATTCAAAGATGAAGTTTTTATTCGATCAATGATTAATACAATTATTTTTACATTGGTGTCAGTACCTTTTTCAATTGCATGTGCAACAGTTATTGCCGTTTTACTTAATCAAAAAATAAAGGGTATTGTCATGTATCGAACATTATTTTTCATTCCTGTTGTTACGATGCCAATAGCAATTGGTATGGTCTGGCGGTGGTTATACAATTCGGAATTTGGATTAATTAACTATATATTAGGGCAGTTTCATCTTCCGCAACCTAGCTGGCTGTTTGATGAAAAATTTGCACTATTTTCTATTATCTTAGTTAGCGTTTGGATGAGTGTTGGATACAATACCGTGATCTTACTTGCAGGACTTCAAGGAATATCTTCATCATATTATGAGGCTGCTGATTTAGATGGAGCAAATGAATTTCAAAAATTCCTTCGTATAACAGTTCCTTTGTTAACACCAAGTTTATTCTTTGTATTAGTCATGTCGATGATAAATTCCTTGCAGGTGTTCGATTTAATTTTTGTCATGATCGGAGATAATGCATCATTATTAGAACCGACGAGGACGGTTGTTTATAGTGTTTGGGAAAATGGCTTTAAATTTTTCAATATGGGCTATGCCTCAGCACAAGCGCTAATCTTATTCATCGTCATCCTAATCATTACAATTATTCAAATGGTTCTCCAGAAGAGATGGGTGCATTACCAATAGGAGGTATTGAAGATGGTACATGATACGAGAAGAAAGAAAATTGGAGCTCATGCATTACTAATAATAGGTTCACTTATTATGATCATGCCTTTTTTATGGATGGTTTCAACATCGTTTAAATCATTCGCTGAGTCAATGCAAGTACCACCAACAATCTTTCCTAAAGAATTCAAATTCCAAAATTACCTAGAGGTTTTTGAAAAAATAAATTTTGCACAATACTACCTTAATACAATGATTATCACAGCTTCACGAACAGCTTTTCAGTTAATTCTCTGCTCTCTAGCAGCATATGCCTTCGCAAGGCTGAGATTCCCGGGGAAAAATATTATTTTTATCACCATCTTATCCGTTCTAATGGTTCCTTCTCAAGTTATCATGATTCCTAGCTTCGTAATTATGAGGGAATTAGGCTGGATTGACACTTTTTACGCGATTATCGTTCCAGGAATATTTAGTGCTTTTGGAACATTCTTATTACGACAATTTTTTATGGCCATTCCAAAAGAGTTGGATGAAGCTGCAAAAATTGATGGATGTTCTTTCTTCGGAATCTATTGGCGGATCATCCTTCCCTTATCTAAGCCAGCTCTAGTATCACTTGCTATTTTTACAATCCTTGCATCATGGAATGATTTCTTATGGCCTTTAATCGTAACAAATTCTGATGAAATGAGAGTCCTATCAATAGGTATTGCTACATTCCAAGGACAGTATGCAACAGATTATCCATTATTAATGGCAGGTGCTTTAATGGCAACCGCACCAATGATTATTATCTTTTTATTCTTGCAAAAGTATTTTATTGAAGGGATTGCACTTAGTGGGGTTAAGGGTTAATAACCTCATGGTAACTAATATAAAGTTTGCTGCTCACCACTTAAATTTGTTTTTCATTTCTTCTAAAGGAGTGAGGTTATGTCGACTGAACTAAATACTTCGGTAGGGACTCCCACACATAATACAGTTGTGAGGCGAAAGAAACTTTTTACTCGCCGTGATTTAACAGGATATTTATTTTCAGCTCCCTTACTAATAGGAATTGTTGTGTTTTCAATTTACCCAATGATTGGGGCTTTAATCCTAAGTTTTAAAAAATCTTCACAATCTTTTAATGGTGAATGGACAGGATTAAGTAACTATCAATATGTTTTAACAGACTCCTTGTTTTGGCAATCCATCTATAACACTTTTTATATGGGGATTTTATCTGTTATCTTAGGTGTTTCCTTATCATTTATTTTAGCAAGTTTAATCCACAATATCAGTTGGTTAAAGTGGAGGAATTTCTTTAAAGGAGTTTACTTTTTACCAAATGTCGTTTCTTTAGTAGCCACAAGCATTCTTTTCTCTTTTCTATTTAATCCAGGAAGTGAAGGATTATTAAACTATGTTATTGGTATAGTCGGAATTGAGCCTATTGGCTGGTTTACCGATCCAAAATACGCAAGGTTCAGTATCGTCATTATGACACTTTGGGGAATGCTTGGTTATAACACGATTATATTTATCGCTGCTTTAACAAGTGTCCCAAAGGATTTATATGAAGCTGCTGAAGTCGATGGCGCGAACTGGTTGAAAAAATGGTTTTATATAACCGTTCCATATTTAAAGCCAATTATTATTTTTATGGTGATAATCGGGACAATCAATGCCATGAAACGCTTTACAGATGTTTGGTTAATAGGGGGAACTGCAGGAAACCCTGCTGGCTCATTAATGACAGCTGTTCTATATATCTATCGAAATGGATTTCTATCATCACAGATGGGGATAGCCACTGCCGCTTCCTATATATTATTTTTCTTTATTCTTGTTCTAACGATTGTTCTACAGTTTACGAATAGAAAAAGTAATTTTGATTAAGGGGGGATATGATGAAGGCGATGTCTACGAAAGGTAATGTGCCTATGAATAAAAGGTCTTTAAATCGTTCAAAAGTAATATCAGATTGGATATTAACTTCTGTTTTACTTATAGGTTCGTTGGTTATGATTATTCCTTTCATTTGGATGGTTTTAACAAGCTTTGATTGGGCAGCTAGACTTAAAATCCCATTTCCACCAAGATTTTGGCCGGAAGAGTTTTCTATTAGAACGTATCAAATGGCTTTTACAAATATACCGATGCTAAAGTATATGATAAACTCTCTATTCGTCTCAGTAGGAGTAATACTGTTCAGTCTTACGTCAGCGTTATTATCAGGTTACGCGATTTCAAAGTTGAAATTTAAAGGAGCTAATATTGTCCTTTTATTAGCACTAAGTACAATGATGATCCCCTTTGAAATGACAATGATTCCACAATATTTGATGTTTGCCGAATTTAAGCTTTTAGATACGTATTGGGCTTTCTTTTTACCAGCTTTGAATTATGCTTTTGGAACTTTTTTAGCAAAATCATTTATTGATCAACTACCAGGAAGTTTACGAGAGGCGGCGATCATTGATGGGGCGAGCGAATTCACCGTATTTATAAAGATTTATTTACCTCTATGTATTCCAATTCTAGCCACAATGATCATCTTACAATTTTTAGCTGTTTGGAATGATTTGCTTTGGCCATTATTAGCCTTGAAAACACCTGATAAATACACAATTCAATTGGGCTTAGCGATGTTTTCTTACAACAAAGATTTACCTTTACCTTCAGTAATAATGGCTGCGACTACAGTAAGTCTTATTCCAGTTATTGTTCTATACCTATTCCTGCAACGTTATATAGTTGAAAGCATTGCTTTGTCGGGAATAAAACAATAACTTGCTTTTAAGGAGGTGAAGATTGAACTGCACATAACATGATCATCTTAGAATGAACAAGACTATTATTTTATCAATCCATTCTTGGGGGGAATGTACGATGATCAAAAAATTTTATCTTGTTTTTATAGCCTTAATTATGTTAATCACAGCAGCTTGTTCTTCTACAACTAGTAATGAGGATGAAATAAGTGATGTTGAAGTTGTTTCCGAAGTTGAGGGTACAGTTCGTGTTTCTCTCGCTGGTTGGCAGTTAGAAAGTGGAATTGATCCTATTACCGGAGTTGAAAATATGGGATTAAATGAATTTATCAAAAAAGAATTTGAACCAAGATATCCAAATATTAAATTAGAAATATATCAAGTTCCATGGGAAAATGCTCAGGCAAAACAAACAGCAATGTTAAAATCTGGAGATGTTGATGTTCTTTATACTGGTGGAGCATTTGCTTCTCAATGGCAGCAACAAGGATTATTAAGAGGATTAGATGATTTGATGGAAAATGACTCCACTTTTGATCCTAGCATCTATTTAGAAGGTGTATGGGAAAATTCGTATAGTACTAAATCCTATGACAAGAGTGTTCATTTTGGAATTCCAGCAATACTAGGAAGACGAATTATTATGTATGATAAACAGCTTTTCGATGAATGGGGAGTAGACTATTTATCAGAAAATCCAACACCTGAAGAAGTTTTAGAAAAAGCTAAGGCAATGACTGGGAAAAATCCTAAAACTGGAGAAGAAAACTTTGGTATTTGGTGGGATGGAAAATCATTAAATGCATCATCCTTTGTTGCTTTAAGTCATGCCTTTGGTGCGACTGGAGGAGAAGGAACATTGAATGATCTAAAAAACATCAAATGGAATTTGAACTCACCAGAAATGGTGAAAATATTTGAATGGTTAAAAGACGCGACAAAATATGCACCACCAGGTATGTTAAACACCCAAGGAAATGAAAACTTTGGCTTGGAGAAAAACAATATTGCCATTCATCTTGATGCCTCAGGTGCAAGTACGATGGGGGAAGTTAAGGCCTCTGGGAATAAGGAATTACTTGATCGCTTTGAATCAACTTTAAATCTTGGTCCTAATGGTGAAGGCTGGGTTGCTGTAGACCCTTTTGTAATGGCAAAAGATGTTAAAAGTGAGGAAGCATCATGGGAGGTTTTGAAATTTTTAACGGGGCCTATCACTCAAGAATGGAACTATGTAAATTTTAAAAATACTCCAACCCTTGCGGATGCTAGTTTTGTGGAGGAAGAAGATAAATATATGAAAACGGCGATGGAAATCGCCCAAATTTCGAAATCGTCGCTACTTGATGAAGCAAATCCGTTTTTCGGAAGTGAATTAGTTCCTGCTATTAATGGTTTTATTAGTGAAGCACATAATGGAGATGCTCCTGATATTCAATCCTATTTAGATGATCTACAATTGCGTGCTGAAAAGTGGTCTGCAAATCAATAAGATTCTGCTTCAACAGAGGAGTAGATTAATCTCCTCTCCTCTGTTGATTATGATACTTCTTCAGTATTAATAATCAATGCCCTAAGCTATTTTGTTAAAAATAAAATGTTTAGGAAAAGCACTGAAATAACCCAAAAACTATTAGGAGGTCAAAATATGAAGTTAGGATTAAGTTCATACAGTTTGTATGCAGCTCTAAAGTCTGGTGAAATAGATATTCTTGAAGCAATTGAATGGGTTGCAGAACAAGGCGGGGAACATATCGAAATTGTCCCAATGGGTTTTTCATTAGACGATAATCCAGATTTAACAAATGCTATTCGTCAAAAAGCAGAAAATGTTGGAATTGAGATTTCTAATTATGCAATAGGTGCAAACTTCATCACGTCTGATGAAGAGAAATATGAACAAGAAGTAGAGAGAGTTTTTAAACAAGTAGATATCGCCAATCTTTTAGGGGTAAAGCTTATGCGACATGATGTGGCTTGGAGACCAATCGAAGAAACATCCTTCCAACAATTTGAACTAGATTTACCTAGACTAACAGATGCCTGTAAGAGAATAGCAGATTATGCAGCAACATATGGAATAACAACAAGTGTTGAAAACCATGGATATTTTATTCAAGCAAGTGACCGTATTCAAGCCCTGCTTCATCATGTAAATAGGGAGAATTTTAAAACAACATTAGATACAGGGAATTTTCTATGTGTAGATGAAAATCCTATTAAGGCAGTAACGAAAAATATTTCTGATGCTTCAATGGTTCATATAAAGGATTTCTATTATCGCCCCGCTAAGCATAATCCTGGAGAGGGGTGGTTTCAAACAGCTGCAGGAAATTATTTAAGAGGCTCGATTGTTGGCCATGGAGATATTGATATGTATGAAGTTATTAAAGTGATTAAGCATTCAAATTATGATGGCTTTATTTCCATCGAATTTGAAGGAATAGAAAATTGTAAACAGGCTTCAAAAATCAGCTTAGACAATGTCCGTCGAATTTGGGAACAAGTTTAATAGAAGGGGAGAAGGGGAGAATGGGAATGAGCAAACTAAAAATAGGGGTAATAGGAGCAGGTTCGATCTCGGATATGCATTTACAATCTTATGAAAAGAATGAAAGAGTGGAGTTATATGCTGTTTGTGACATGAATATAGAGAGAGCAGAAGAGAAGGCTACTCAATATGGTGCTGCTAAATATTATGATGATTACCATTCATTATTAGCAGATGAAACTATTGACGCTGTGAGTATATGTACATGGAATAACTCTCACGCAGAAATTGCCATTGCAGCATTAAAGGCAGGTAAACATGTTCTTGTAGAAAAGCCATTATGTACCACTGTTGAAGAGGCTAAAAAAATCGAAGAAACGGTCAAACAAACTGGAAAAGTCCTACAAGTTGGCTTTGTTAGGAGATATGCATCAAATACAAAGCTATTAAAAGAGTTTATTGATGCAGATGAACTAGGTGATATTTATTATGCGAAAGCTTCATGTTTAAGAAGATTGGGTAATCCTGGAGGATGGTTTTCAGATAAGGAAAGATCCGGTGGGGGGCCATTAATTGATATAGGTGTACATGTCATTGATATATGCTGGTATTTAATGGGCAAACCAAAAGTGAAAACGATTACCGGTAATACATATTCTAAGCTAGGGAATCGATCTAATGTTAAAAATCTATCATTCTATAAAGCGGCAGATTATGATCCAGAAAAAAACACCGTTGAGGATTTAGCGAATGCCTTGATTCGGTTTGAAAATGGTGCTTCCTTAATGGTCGATGTTAGCTTCACCCTTCATGCTAAGAAGGATGAAATCACAGTTAAATTATTTGGAGAAAAAGGAGGAGTAGAGGTTGAACCTGAATTATCAATCATTACTGAAAAGTACAATACTATCTTGAACGCTACTCCACAAGTAGATTCATTAACATTTGACTTCGTTCAAGGATTTCAAAATGAAATAGATCACTTTGTATCAACCTGTCTTGATGAAACGGAGACCTTGAGTCCAGTGGAAGATGGCGTAGAGATGATGAAAATCTTATGTGGAATTTATGAATCTAGTGAAAAAGGAATTGAGATTGTGTTTGACTAAAGCTGAATAGGTAGGAAGACAGAAAGACCATGATGAGTTGCTCCATGGTCTTTCTACTATGAGAACGTCATAAAGATGCGGATATAAATAAACCCCATTAAGAAGGAATGACTTCTCATGGGGTTAAAGGTGGTACAAATTAACGACTTATTTTCTATTTTTTCAATAACAAATAAATAAAATACGGAGCACCGATTAATGCGACCATAATACCTGCAGGAATACCATCCGGGTCAACTAAATTACGTCCAACTGTGTCCGCGAATAACAGTAGCAAGCCGCCAATCAAAATGGCAACCGGGATAAATAGTTGATTTCTTGGTCCGACTAAAGCTTTTGCAATATGTGGAGCAATAAGCCCGATAAAGGCTATTCCTCCAGTGACAGAAACGGCAGAAGCTGCGAGAGCAACCGCAGTAAAAAGTAATATTATGCGTTCTTTTTCAATTGAAACACCAACACCAATTGATACAGGCTGGCTTAGACCAAGGAGGTTTAAACGATTTGCTTTGTATAATGTAAATGGAATAAGAATTACTAGCCATGGAAGAATTGCCCAAATAAATGGCCAATCCGTACCCCAGATATTCCCTGCTAACCATTTTGCGATAAAATCTACTTTTGTACGCTCAGCAGATGATATTAGGACAATCATCATTCCAGAGAGCGCCAGTGAAAACCCAACCCCAATTAATACTAATTTTACTGGTTGAAGACCTTCATTTCGGGTATATGAAAATAAATAGATCAAGCATGCGGTTAGTAAAGCCCCGACAAAGGCAACAAGTGGAAGCAAGTAAACAAATGAACCCACATCTATTGGGAAGAACAAAAAGTAAACAGCAATTGCAACTCCTGCTCCTGAGTTAATACCAATAATTCCAGGATCAGCTAAATCATTTCGTGTTATTCCTTGTAAAATAGCGCCAGATAAGGCTAGTGCCATTCCAGCTAATAACGTAATAAAAATTCGAGGTAATCGAATCGAGAATAAAACAAATTCTTCTTTAAAAGTACCTTGACCAAGAAGGGTTGGAATTAGTCTGTCATATGTTAAAGAGGAGTAGCCAATTCCTGTCCCAATGAAGATTGTCATCATAATAAGTACTAGCAGAACACATAGAATGATACGTTGTTTTTTTATGAGTGCTGGTTGAATCATGAGAATACTTTACCTCCTTTACGGACAATAATCAGGAAGAAGGGTAAACCCATCACCGAAACAATGGCAGCTACAGGTGTCTCATAAGGAGAATTGATTGTCCGACCAAGTGTATCGGCCAAGAGCATAAAAGTAGCTCCAAAAATGACTGACATAGGTATGATAAACCGGTAATCTGTTCCAACAATTGCCCTAACCATATGAGGAACCATTAATCCGATAAATGCCATATTCCCTACAAGTGCTACAGCAGCACCAGCAAGTATTATATTAATAATAAATAGAATTATTTTTATTTTTGTTGTCTTTTGGCCTAATCCAATCGCAACTTCTTCATTTAAACTAAGTATTGTAAGCTGTCTTGAGAGGAAAAGAGAAATAAGTATACCAATCAAAATAAATGGAACAATTAATTGAAGTTGACTCCATGAGGTTCCGATCATTCCTCCTGCAGTCCACATAGAAACATCTTTTGAGATTTTAAAGTAAATACCAATGCCTTCTGAGATTGCATATAGGAATGCAGAAACAGCAGATCCAGCTAATACAATTCGGAGTGGTGAAAATCCGCCCTTTTTCATTGCACCAATCCCGAAAACCATAGCGGCTCCTACAGCTGCTCCAATAAAACAAGCAACCATAATACCGAAGTAATTCGCTGAAGGGATAAAAGCTATAGCAATTGCCAATGCCGCATTTGCACCAGCAGTTAGTCCTAGTAAACCTGGATCAGCAAGTGGGTTTCTCGTCATTCCTTGCATAATAGCTCCAGAAACAGCAAGGGCAGCACCAACAAAAATTGCAGCAATCTCACGTGGTAAACGAATTTCCCGAATAATAGAAATTTTTTCTCCAGTAGCATTAGAAGTAAGCGCTAACCATACATCCCTGATAGTAATATCTGCAGCTCCGAAAACACAGGCAACAAAAAACATACCAATAAATAGAAGTAGGCCAATAATCAGTTTATATACAAAAAGGATTGATCGTTGATTTTCTTTGTGCATTAATATCTCATCTTTTCTTTCATAGAATAGGTGAAGAGGTAGACACAAAACCAAAGGGTCAGACCCCTCCAACACAATATATAGTCTCTTTAATGAGTTGAAAGCTACTATATAATAGTTATGTTGGGATTGGTCAGACCCTTTTGAGTCAGCATCCATGTAGTATTAGTTTGCTAGAAATGCTTCCTTGAAAAATTCCAGTTGCTTATCCAGTGTGACGGGATCACTAAAGGATGCTCCTTTTCCGCTCATTTCAAATACTCGGTTGTTTTTAACGGCTGGAATATTCTTGTACGTTTCGGTTTCTTGGAAAGAATTATCAGCGTCCGAGTATTTACTGAAAATTACATAGTCTCCAGCATACTCAGGAAGCACTTCTGCCGATATCGTATAGTAGCCAGATTCCAAGGCCATTTCCTTTACTTTTTCCGGCATTTTCAAGTTCATAGCTTGATACAATATTTCTGTTCCACGTGCCCAGTTATCACCGAATACGTAAAGCTGCTTATCATAACTTTCGATAACAGATACGGTTGCATCTTCGCCTATTTTTGCTCGAATCTCTTCTCCTGCTGCTTGGGCACGGCTTTTGAAGTCCTCAACCCATTCCTTTGCTTCCTCTTCTTTATTTAGAAGCTTACCGATTTCTTCGTGCTGTGTTAAATAATCTAATTTGCCCCATGTATAGGTTACAGTAGGAGCAATTTCATTTAATTTATCAATATTTTTAATATTTGATAATCCAATGATTAAATCTGGCTCTAATTCAATAATTTTTTCTAAGCTTTCATCTGATACTTCTTCTACATCTTTTAATTCTTCTTCAAAAGTTGGGTTCGTCTTAGACCAAACATCAACACCAACAATATTTACTCCTAAATCAATCACATTACCAGTGAAACCTGATAGTAAAACTACCCGCTTAGGGTCAGCTGGTACTTCAACAGGACCAGTTTCAGATTGGTATGTAACTGTTTCTTTTTCTTTCTCTTGTGGAGCTGAACTACTATTTTTTTCTTCTGTTGTCTTGTTCCCACAAGCACTAATAATTAACACTAACAGCAGAATAAATGGAATCAATCGTTTCTTCATGTTGATATTCTCCTTTTAATAAATTGTAAGTGATGCACATTGGTTTGTTTGTTCGAGGATCTCTTCCAATTTCAGCATCAATATGAAAAACTTCTTTTAGTACATCATGGGTTATAACTTCTTCACAATTTCCAGCCTTTACAATATGTCCGTCTTTTAAAGCAATGATATAGTCAGCAAAACGAGCAGCTTGGTTTAAATCATGAAGAACCATAACAATCGTTCGTTCCTGTTCAGCATTTAGCTTTTGCAATAGTTCTAAAACCTCTAGTTGATGTGCCATATCTAAATATGTAGTAGGTTCATCTAGAAAGATGATGTCCGTTTCTTGGGCAAGCGCCATGGCAATCCAAACGCGTTGTCGTTGGCCTCCTGATAATGCATCTACAGGTCGAAATTTAAAGTCTTTTGTACCTGTAACGTCTAGTGCCCAGTCAATCACTTCATAATCTTTTTTCGTTAAGCGTCCGAAGCCCTTTTGATAGGGGAAGCGACCATATGAAACGAGCTCACCAACTGTTAAACCACTTGCACTTTCAGGTGTTTGTGGAAGAATCGCCATTTTTTTAGCGAGAACTTTCGTGTTTTCTTTAGATATATTCATTCCGTCTAATACGACTGTTCCAGATTGCTGAGAGATAATGCGAGTAATTGCTTTTAACAGGGTGGATTTCCCACAACCATTGGGTCCAATTATGGTGGTGATCTGTTTATCTGGGATTTGAACACTGAGATCCTTGACAATTAAACGTTCACCATAGCCAATCGTTACTTTATCTGTATATAGGCGAACCATTTTTTCTACCTCCATTTGGTTAAAAATTAAGAATAAGGAAATAAATGATAATGATTATCAACTTCAACTCTTTCCTAACTATAATTCTATCTTTTTCCGGTGTCAATATTTATTTTGATTGTAAAATAAAGAGAATCATCGTATAGTTAAATGAGAATGATAATCAATGATATTTGGTTATAGAGGAGTGAACGGAAATGAAGCAAGAATTATTTGATGTGACAGTAATTGGAGGAGGTCCGGCTGGGCTTTATTCAACTTTTTATAGTGGCCTTAGAGAAATGAAAACAAAGCTAATTGAATATCAACCTCAATTAGGTGGGAAAATCCATGTGTATCCAGAAAAAATGATTTGGGATGTTGGAGGGCAGACACCAATTTTGGGAGCTAAATTAATTGAACAGCTTGTTGAGCAGGGATTAACATTTCATCCAACAGTGGTGTTGAATGAAAAAATAGAATCAATTTCACGAAATGAAGCAGGAATATTTGTCTTACAAGGTAGCTCCGGTCAAAAACATTTTACGAAAACAGTCATAGTTGCTGTTGGCGGTGGGATATTAAATCCTCAGAAGCTAGATATAGAAGGTGCAGAGAGATTTGAAGTATCTAATTTAAATTACACTGTGAAGTCTTTAAAACGTTTCAAAGATAAAACAGTAATTATTTCAGGTGGAGGGAATTCTGCAATTGATTGGGCAAATGAATTAGAGCCTATCGCAAAAAAAGTTTATGTAACGTATCGGAAAGATACCTTTGCAGGTCATGAAGCTCAAGTAACACAACTAATGAACAGTTCAGCTACTTGTTTTTTTAACACGTCAATAACAAAACTAATTGCCTGTGCAAACCATAATGACATTGAACGTGTTGAACTGACAAATCATGAAACAAAAGAGGTATCATATTTGCCAATTGATGAAGTAATTATTAATCATGGGTATGAACGTGATTCTACATTACTAGAAAATAGTGAAGTAAATATTGAATTAGCAGAAAATTATTATATTTCTGGTAATGCAACGAGCGAATCTTCAATTGAAGGTATTTATGCTTCAGGTGATATTCTTAAGCACGATGGAAAATTACATTTAATCGCTGGTGCTTTCCAAGATGCAGCCAACGCTGTAAACAAAGCTAAGCAATATATCCACCGGATGCTACTAAAAATGGGATGGTTTCTTCTCATAATGAAATTTTTAAAAAGCGCAATAAAGAGATTGTAAAACAGATGATGAACTAATGTAAAAGCCTTCATATAATATATATTTGTATTGTTGAATATCGAAAGACATCTTTGGGAGATTATTGATATGGAAGAAAGAGTACTCAAACGCTAACCTTTTGCTGACGTAGTCAAAGCCCCACGGGCAGGGATGTTTTACCCTGGCTACTGTTATAATAAAACCAAATCAAAAATGGTCAAGGGTGAAGCTGTTATCGTAAAAGAATTATAAACAAGATTTAAATCAATTCGTTCTCCCTCTATTTCAAAGTCTTTATTACATCTTTGTTTAGGATTATAATATATCTTAAAGTAAGGTTAAGGGGGAGTAAAATGGAGAGTGTAAACCAAGTAGCTTGTGAGAAAAGGTCCTATTCTAGAGAGTTTAAATCTCACCAACATGAGTTTGGGCAATTTCTTTTTCCATTACAAGGCTCCTTAGATATACAAACGAAGTGGCAAGAGATAAATCTTAACTCAGATTATTGTTTTTATCTTCCTCCAAAGTTTGTTCATAACTACCGTTCCATCGACAGGAATGAATTTTTAATCTTAGATATTCCAATGCAATATTTACCAAAAGATACAAGCAGCATGTATATGCGGTTGGATAAACAATGGGCTGCTATCCGTTATTTGCTATTGGAAGAGGCGAAGAGCCAGGAGAACATATCCTCCATAGTAGATTTGACTAGATATGTGACCAACAAACTTCAAATCTCTAAACCCCCTTCTATTGACTATATTCATAAACATTATAAGGAGTCAATTAGATTAGAAACTTTAGCAAAAATTGAGCATTACCATCCAGTATATTATTCAGCATGGTTTAAGAAAAAAACCGGGAAAAGCCCAAAAGTTTATATATCTGAACTTCGTTTGAAAGAGGCTAAACATCTATTAATTTCAACAGGATGGTCCATGTCGAATATTAGTGAGGAATTAGGTTTTGAGAATTCTTCATCGTTTACAAGGTGGTTTGTTAGTTGTGAGGGAATATCTCCACAAAAATATAGAATTCTTAATAATGGATAAAAAGGATATTAAACTTGGTAAAGAAAATTTTCAAGAAATTTTCTATTATAAGTTTAATATTCTTTTTATCTTTTTTATTGAGGTGAGCAAAATGAAGGGGAAATTGTCACCTTTTTTAGTATTACTTGCAGCAATACTTTGGGGGACCACAGGTACAACTCAGGCACTTGCACCGGAAACAGCACACCCGATTGCTATTGGGGCTACTCGCTTAGCGGTAGGTGGTATATTTTTAGTATTGATTGTTCTGATAATAGGAAAATTCAACTTTAAAAATTGGCCAATCAAGACAACAATATTGGCTTCTATGAGTATGGCATTGTATCAACCATTATTTTTCTCGGCAGTTTCGATTACAGGAGTGGCCATTGGGACAGTGGTAGCAATTGGGAGTGCACCTATTTTATCAGGTCTCATAGAATGGCTATATTTAAAAATTCGTCCATCTAAAGTTTGGTGGTATTCTACTTTCCTATCAATTTTAGGTTGTCTAATGCTCTTTGGTAATAAAGAATCAGTATATGTAGACCCTGTTGGAATAATAATGTCTCTTGGAGCTGGGTTATCCTTTGCTAGTTACACTCTTATAAGTAGAAATTTGGTTGTAAACCATTCGTCATTATCAGTAGTAGCAGTCGTTTTCACTCTTAGTGCAATCTTTTTATCTCCGTTTTTATTTATTTTTGATATGTCTTGGATAACGAGTTTTCGAGGTGTGAGTGTAAGTCTTCAACTTGGGATTATGGCGACTGGGATAGCATATTTACTTTTTGCCAAAGGTCTTATCCATGTCTCTTCATCAACTGCGGTTACACTTGCGTTAGCAGAACCATTAACAGCAGCATTATTAGGAGTTTTCATATTAGGAGAATACTTGAACAGAACTTCTTGGTTAGGAATTTTCCTCTTAATGCTAGGAATAGGAATATTAATATGGTCGTCCAAAAATTCTGGTAGCCAAAAGGAACTTGAGCTAGTTCAGAATGAGTAACATTGAAAATTATAAAGGGTGGTTAGATCAGTATGGCAAAAATTGAAGACTTTTTAAAACTAGATATTCGTGTTGGCTCGGTCATCAATGCAACATCTTTTCCAGAAGCAAGAAAACCTGCTATTAAACTAGAAATTGACTTTGGTGAAGAGATTGGAATAAAACATTCTTCTGCTCAAATTACACGTAGATATAGTCCTGAACAACTTTGTGGACGTCAAGTGGTAGGAGTAGTTAATTTTCCACCAATGCGTATTGCAGGGTTTAAATCTGAGGTATTGGTAGTAGGTGGGATTCCGGAAGAGGGGGATGTTGTTCTTTTAAAGCCTGATGAACCTATTAGAAATGGAACACGGATCTCATAATACTCTGTGCTTATGTATATAAGCGATTAATTATTTGTGCAGTAACCTGTTTATTGTTAGCAAAAAATATTTATGATTATATTTATTAATTATTAAAATACTGTGCTCACTTTAAGGGCACAGTATTTTATTTGGCTTTATATATGGGTATTTTTCAAGATATTGGCTAAATTGACGGTTCAAGTTTGTGAAATATTGTACTTAAATTAAAGGGTGCGCTAGCACTACAACATTACTTATTTTGTTGTAGTAAATGAGGTCATTTGTAGCACAAAAAAGGATAGATAGATCATATATTATCCTGCTCATTTATCCATTTTAATTTAACCTTTATAATGTCTGACATAAAATAAGGATTCAATGTTGTTAAGTGTTCTAAGAAATAACTTGACTTTAAATAAAATTATTAAGTTTAGCGTTTATTTTATTGGGAAAATCCTTGTAATATGTTGACACGAAATAGCGGATATGATATTAAAAAATATATACTAGCACTCGGTTAAATAGAGTGCTAATTATTTGAGAAATCTAGCTTATAGAATCTATTACTACGTTATAATGAGTCACGTAGTGTTTATTCGAAAGGAGAGGTTAAAATGGCTAAAAAACAATTCAAAGCCGAATCCAAAAGATTATTAGAGATGATGATTAACTCGATTTATTCTCAACGTGAGGTGTTTTTAAGAGAGTTAATTTCGAATGCAAGTGATGCAATTGACAAAATCTATTACAAAGCATTAACCGATGAAGCTTTAAGTTTTGACCAAGATAGTTACTACATAAAAGTGTCTGCTGACAAAGAAAACAGAACCTTGACAATCACAGATACTGGGATTGGAATGACAAAAGAAGAGCTTGAAAATAATCTTGGAATTATAGCAAAAAGTGGTTCTTTAGCATTTAAAAATGAAAATGAATTAAAAGATGGACATGATATTATTGGGCAATTCGGGGTAGGATTTTATGCAGCTTTCATGGTAGCTGACGTTGTAACTGTTACTAGTAAGGCATTAGGCAGTGATGAAGCTTATAAATGGGAATCTCAAGGTGCAGATGGATACACGATTGTACCACAAGAAAAAGCTTCCGTTGGTACAGAGATCATGCTTAAAATCAAAGAAAATACAGAAGATGAGAGCTATGATGAGTTTTTAGAAGAGTATCGATTAAAAGCAATCATCAAAAAATACTCTGACTTTATTCGCTACCCAATCAAAATGGATGTTACTGGACAAAGACCTAAGGAAGGCAGCGAAAATGAGCTAGAAGATTATCAAGAAGAACAGACAATAAATAGTATGGTTCCAATTTGGAGAAAAAATAAAAATGAGCTTACTGCAGAAGATTACGAGAAGTTTTATACAGAAAAACACTATGGCTTCGACAAGCCGATCAAACATATTCACATCAGTGTTGATGGTACAATAAGATATAATGCAATCTTATATATCCCAGAGAAAATGCCATACGACTATTATTCAAAAGAATATGAAAAGGGATTAGAGCTATATTCCAATGGTGTATTGATCATGAACAAATGCGCAGACCTGCTTCCTGACTACTTTAGTTTTGTTAAGGGAATGGTCGATTCTGAAGATTTATCTCTTAATATTTCCAGAGAAATGCTTCAACATGATCGCCAATTAAAATTAATCGCAAAAAACATTAACAAAAAAATCAAAAACGAATTGCAAAGCTTATTAAAGAATGAACGTGAAAAATATGAAGAATTTTATAAATCCTTTGGCAGACAGTTAAAATATGGAATTTATAGTGACTTCGGAAGTAATAAAGATGTTTTACAGGACTTATTAATGTTCTCCTCATCTAAAGAAAAGAAGCTTGTCACTTTAGATGAATATGTATCAAGAATGCCTGAGGATCAAAAATATATTTACTATGCTTCTGGAGAATCGATTGAAAGAATCGAAAAGCTTCCACAAACAGAAATCGTTTCTGAAAAAGGCTATGAAATGTTATATTTCACTGAGGACATTGACGAGTTTGCGATAAAAATGATCATGACTTATAAAGAGAAAGAATTTAAATCTGTATCAAGTGGCGATCTAGGGATTGACGTAGATGGAAATCAAAATGACACAGAAGCTGAACAAAACGAAAACAAAGAACTCTTTGATCACATGAAAAACATCCTATCTGACAAAGTTAAGGATGTAAGAGTATCCAAACGATTAAAAACTCATCCTGTATGTTTATCAACTGATGGTGAAGTAACCATTGAAATGGAAAAAATTCTAAGTGCAATGCCTGATAATCAAAATGTAAAGGCAGATAAAATTCTAGAAATCAATGTAAATCATGAGGTATTCCAATCATTACAAGATGCCTTTGAAAAAGATAAAGATAAGCTAAATTTATATACAAATCTATTGTACAACCAAGCACTTCTAATTGAAGGTTTGCCTATCATTGATCCAGTTGAATTTACAAATGATATATGTAAAGTAATGGTATAAAATAGAATCAAACAGCCCTGTACTCATTAATTGAGTGCAGGGCTGTTTTTTTTGTTATTATTCGACAAATATCAGCACACTTCGGGTGGTGACAGGCACCAGTTTACTTTTTTTAATTACAAAAATAGTGAAAAAAGTTACAAAATCTATCAAGTTATACTGAAAATTAATAATATTAAGATTATAAGAGAAAAGGAGGGGCAATACATGGAACCAGCAAAGAAACTGCAAACGCTTCATTATATAGACGATAGAGCTGAAAAACAAAGCTTTATATCTAAACTTAAAGAATTGAAGGTAGGAGTTATTCCTTTACCTCTTTATGTAGCATTAGCACTTATTATTTATGGAGCATCTGTATATAATCAGCTCCCACCTGATATGATTGGCGGTTTTGCTGTCATCATGGTTATGGGGATTTTACTTGGGGATATAGGATTAAAAATTCCTATATTGAAGGATATTGGCGGCCCGGCGATACTAGCACTCTTAATTCCGTCTATTATGGTATTTTATAATTTGATTAATCCGGCTGCAATGGAAGCGGTCACAACCTTGATGAAAACATCTAATTTCCTTTATCTGTATATATCTTGTTTAGTTGCAGGAAGTATCCTTGGGATGAACCGAAAAGTATTAGTACAAGGGTTTACGCGTATGTTTATTCCACTCGTATTAGGAACGCTTGCTGCAGTAGTAGCGGGAGTTTTAGTTGGATTATTGTTTGGGTATGACATGAAACATACATTTTTCTATATTGTAGTACCAATTATTGGCGGTGGTATCGGAGAGGGAATCTTACCGCTTTCCCTAGCATACTCACAAATTTTAGGTGAATCTGCTGAAAGCTTTGTATCCCAAATGATCCCTGCTGCTGTAATTGGAAATACTGTTGCGATTATTTGTGCAGGTTTAATGAAACGTTTAGGGGAGAAAAAACCTGAACTAACTGGAAATGGTGTACTAGTGAAAGCAAAAGGTGGCGATGGGATTTCACAGGAAACAAATATTAATAAACCCGTCGATTTCTCGCTAATGGGTGCCGGATTATTAATTGCCTGTAGTTTCTTCATCTTTGGCAGTCTCGCACATAAATTCCTTGGTATACCTGGTCCAGTACTCATGATTGTTGCTGCCACATTAGTCAAATGTCTGAAAGTGATGCCTGCAAAAATGGAACAAGGGGCCTATCATTTATATAAATTTGTTTCAACCAGCTTAACATGGCCTCTTATGGTTGGTTTAGGGATCCTCTATATCCCATTAGAAGATGTGGTGAAAATTGTAACGCCGGCCTATGTAGTCATTTGTTCTGTCGTTGTTATTGCCATGGTAGGGACGGGGTATATTGTTGGGAAAATGATGAATATGTTTCCTGTCGATTCGGCGATTGTAACAGGCTGTCACAGCGGACTAGGCGGAACAGGTGATGTAGCTATTTTATCAGCGTCCAACCGTATGTCATTAATGCCGTTTGCACAAGTTGCAACAAGACTTGGCGGTGCTTCAACAGTTATATTAGCAACGCTTTTAATGAAATTATTAAGTTAAAAACTAGTATAAACATACGAAAAGAGTAAGAAAAACTCTTCAAACATAATAAAGAGAAAAAGACAGAAACAAGAGCTACCGAAAATATAGTCATAAGTTTTCTTTCTTTCAACTAGATATCAGAAAAATTCAACAAATGGAGAGATATAAAAATATGTCAAATTTACGTTATGAAGCATTAAAGATGCATAAGGAAAACCAAGGGAAATTAGGTGTCTATTCTAAGGTTCCAGTACGTGATGCAAACGATTTGAGTCTTGCTTATTCACCAGGTGTAGCAGAGCCTTGCCTGGACATTCACGAAGACGAAAGCAAAGTATATGATTACACAATGAAGGGAAATCTCGTTGCTGTTGTTTCAAACGGAACAGCTGTACTTGGTCTTGGAAATATTGGACCGAAAGCAGCCATGCCTGTTATGGAAGGGAAGGCATTGTTATTCAAATCATTTGCTGGTGTGGATGCATTCCCTATATGCTTAAATACGACAGATCCTGATAAAATTGTGGAGGTTGTCAAATTATTAGAACCTACTTTTGGTGGGGTAAACTTAGAAGATATCGCTGCACCACAATGCTTTGAAATTGAAGATCGTTTGCGAAAAGAATGCGATATCCCTATTTTTCATGATGACCAACACGGAACAGCCATTGTGACCGCAGCAGGGCTTATTAATGCCCTTAAACTGGCGAACAAAAAAATAGAGGATATTCGTGTTGTGGCTAACGGTGCTGGTGCAGCAGGTGTGGCAATTGTCAAACTGTTGCTTCGTATGGGGGTAAAAGATGTCATTTTATGTGATACAAAGGGTATCATTTATAAAGGTCGTCCAGTTGGAATGAATAAATTTAAAGAAGAAATGGCGAACATCACAAACAACGAACAAAAGCAAGGGACATTAGCAGATGCACTTGTTGGAGCTGATGTTTTTGTTGGAGTATCAGCTGCAGTTGCCGTTAATAAAGAAATGGTTCGTTCTATGAAGCAGAATCCGATTATCTTTGCCATGGCTAATCCGGTACCAGAGATCATGCCGATAGAGGCAAAAGAAGCGGGAGCACTCGTAGTAGGGACAGGCCGCTCTGATTTCCCAAATCAGGTAAATAATGTGCTCGCATTCCCTGGTATTTTCCGTGGTGCTTTAAACGTTCATGCGAAAGAGATAAATGAAGAAATGAAACTGGCTGCAGTTTATGCGATTGCAGGATTAATTTCAACAGAAGATCTTCATGCGGATTATGTGATTCCAGATCCATTTGACCGCCGAGTAGCGGCTCATGTAGCATCAGCTGTTGCTACTGCCGCAATGGAAACGGGTGTTTCGCAAAAAACTGTCAATGTAGAAGAAATGAAAGAACACCTATTAGCATCAGCAGGTGAAAAACAACCTGTTTTTGGATGAGATAACCGTTTAATACACTAATTAGGTTGTTTAATTCTTACAATCAACTCAAACCCCTTGTATAACAATCAAGGGGTTTTCTCTTGTCTTTTAATGAATCCTACCCTCTCAAGCTTATTTTTCTGCTGGAGAGTATGGTTGGATCTAAAAGCAAAGGTGATAAAATATATAAATGGAAAATATAAAATGATTGTATTGTAAAAATTAGTACCAGCATGTGGAAGGTCTAATACTGGAATACTATAATGATGAAATCACGGGTTTCCAGTGAAATTGGAGGCAGGAATGATGAAGAGAAAGAAATGGAGCCTGCAAGCGACCATTACAGTTTTGGTTTGTGGTGTCGTAGCACTTTCTTTGCTCGTAACGGATTTACTAATAACTAAAACGATCGCTACGAGTATAGAAAAGAATCAGGAAGAAAAAGCAACAAATGTGGCACGTATTGTAGCACATTCACAAATTGTAATAGATGCTTTAGGTAAACAAAAACAGGAGGGTTCTATTCAAGAGTTTGCGGAAAAAACCCGCAGTCTTACTGATGTTCAATTTGTTGTCGTGATGGATATGAACGGGAATCGGAAGTCGCATCCCAATCCAAAAAAGATTGGAAAACAGTTTATCGGGGAGGGGAAGGAGATAGCTTTAAAAGGAAGCGAACATGTCTCTGTATCAAAAGGCACATTAGGAACATCGCTTCGTTCCCTAATACCGATTTTTGATCGTACCGGTAAACAGATAGGCGTAGTAGCTGTAGGAATCTCTTTAAATGACGTAGAAAAAGCAGTAAGTCAAGGCCGTGAAAATATCTATGTAGGAACGTTATTAGGAATAGTAGCAGGTATTTTTGGGGCTGTAATCATGGCAAGGTATATTAAGAAAGTTCTTTTTGGACTAGAGCCTTCTACTATAGCTAAGTTGCTTCAAGAGAGAGATGCGATCTTGCAATCAGTAAGGGAGGGAATTATTGCTGTTGACCAAGATTCCCGTATTACACTGGTAAACAAAGCGGCTTCACGATTATTTCAAAAGGCTGGATTAACACAAGAACCTCGCGGAATGAAAATGGAAGAATATCTATCTAATTCAAACCTAGGTCAGATAATAGAAACTGGGAAAACAAATCCGAACGAAGAGTTGGTATTAAATGGTATTACTTTGGTGGTAAACCGTGTACCAGTCTTTTTGAATGATAGGATAGTCGGAGCTGTTTCGACATTTCGGGATAAAACAGAAATTCAACAACTGGCTGAACAATTAACTGGTGTACGTTTGTATGCAGAGGCGCTCCGTGCACAGTCCCATGAATTTATGAATAAACTGCACGTTATTCTGGGAATGTCACATATGGGGTATTATGACCAAATGACAAATTATATAAAAGAGTTGGTCAGTCATCGAAACAATGAAATCGGTGAAATAACGAGAAATATAAAAGATCCTGTATTAGCAGGATTTCTTATTGGGAAATTAAGCTATGCACGTGAAGCTGGTGCAGAATTACATATATCAAGTGATCGGCAGGTGCCAGAGCCTCTTCATTCCCACTTATCTCACGAGTTAATTACAATATTAGGGAATTTAATTGATAATGCCCTAGAATCAGTATCCACCTGTCCACGAAGGCAAATAGAAGTGCATTTCGACTATGGGGATGATATTTTAACTATAGATGTTAAAGACACCGGAGTCGGGATCGAGAAGGAAACACTAAATCACATGTTTGAAAAAGGATTTTCCACTAAGGGAGAAGACCGGGGACTAGGTCTATTTTTAGTTAATCAAAGCCTGGAAAAACTTGGCGGAGAAATCGAAATTTCCTCAAAGCTATCTCAAGGAACAAGATTTGTTGTTTATATACCATACGATTGCAGGTGATATTAGAATGATTAATGTTCTTATTGTTGAGGACGATCCGATGGTAGCAGAGTTTAATAAACGCTACCTAGAACAAGTAGGAGGCTTTCAGCTAGTTTCTGTTGTTTCTTCTACAAATGCTGCATTACAGATATTGGAGAAACAGACAGTCGATTTACTTTTACTAGATATCTTTATGCCTGGGAAAACAGGGATAGAGTTGTTACTACATATTCGAGAAACAGGGAAGAAAGTTGATGTGATTTTTATTACAGCTGCTTCTGATAGGGATAGGATTCAAACAGCTCTGCGATACGGAGCGGTTGACTACTTAATTAAGCCCTTTGAATATGACCGATTTAATGAATCATTATCAGCCTATCGAGAGAAATTTATGTTTATGAAAAATCAGCAGGTATTAAGCCAGAAGGAGTTAGATCGGCAAATCCTCTACAAGGAATCAAAGGTAATAGCAGAAGAGCTGCCAAAAGGATTAACCAAAAGTACGTTACAAGTAATATGGGAAACAGTTCAAAGTATAGGACAGTCTCCTTTTTCAACGGAAGATATTGCGGCTCGTGTTGGGATCTCAAGAGTATCAGTAAGAAAGTATTTAAAATTTTTGAGCGATATAGACGCCCTTTTTGTACAAGTTCATTATGGAACAATTGGGAGACCAATTTACCAATATACCTATAATAAAGGTAAAGAAACTAGTATAAAAAACTTTCTGTAGCCAGCCTAGATAGGCCACTAACTTATTTTAGTTGCAAAAATACAATTCTACAGCCCAGTACTCGTACCATTGAGTGCTGGGCTGTTTTTGATTTATTTCGACAAATTCCAGCACACTTCGGGTGGTGACAGGCACCAATAATGAGGTTTTATTAAAAAAGTATTACTCATTTAAAAAAGTATTATCCCCTCACTTCCTTTGTCAAAAATGTACTATTGTTGTAAATATCTGAAGGTATTAACTTAAAAGAGAGAAAATCTATTATACCTCGTCTTTTGGTGATTTTTGAATTAATGAATACGATAAAGAGGTGAGACAATCTGTAACATGGGAAAATTCAAAAATCAAAATTGTTGATTGGAAGAATCAGAGATATCATCCCAAAATTGTTGAAATGGTTAAAAAAGATGTCCTTCACTTTTCTATTTGCTATACAAGGGATGACAGTTCTTTATTTGTCAAATGACCGGTATAAAAAATCAAATGGGACAATGATTTTGTTCCTTCAAAATAAAGGGGAGAAAATAATGAAGAAATATGTATTAGTTGGAACTGGTGGAAGAGCTGAATTTTTCTATGGAGCAATTGTTAGAGATTTTAATGAAACTTGTAATCTAGTGGCTTTCTGTGATTTGAATCAAACGAGAATGGATTATGCTAATCGTTTACTAGAAGAAAGATACAATCATTCTAAAATTAACACATACTTACACACTGATTTTGAAAAAATGATTACTTTAGAAAAACCGGATACGGTAGTCGTTACTACTGTTGACCGTACACACCATACGTACATTATTAAAGCATTGGAATTAGGCTGTGATGTTGTTACGGAAAAACCAATGACAGTGGACGCTGAAAAATGCCAAGCTATTATTGATGCGACTAACAGAACTGGAAAAGAAGTTCGCGTTGCTTTCAACTATCGATATGCACCACACAATACTAAAATTCGTGAGCTAATTATGAATGATGTGATTGGCCAAGTAAATTCCGTTAATTTTGAGTGGGCGCTAGATACGCAGCATGGTGCAGACTATTTCCGTAGATGGCACCGCGATAAGCGCAATAGTGGTGGATTACTTGTTCACAAATCAACGCACCACTTTGACTTAGTGAACTTTTGGCTAGATACAAAGCCAGAAACGGTTTATGCATCTGGAGGGCTCCGTTTCTATGGTAGAGAAAATGCCGAATCTAGAGGCGTTACGCAATTTTATCAACGTGCATATGGAAGTGAGTATGCGAAGGATGATCCATTCGCAATTGACTTGGAAGGTAATGAGCACTTAAAGTCGTTATATTTGGATGCGGAAAAAGAAGATGGTTACCAACGTGACCAAAGTGTTTTCGGAGATGGAATTAATATCGAAGATACACTTGGTGTTATGGTAACCTACAAAAACAAAGCAATCTTAAACTATTCTCTAAACGCTTATTTACCATGGGAAGGCTACATTGTTTCCATTAACGGTACAAAAGGAAGAATCGAAGTTCGCATTCGTGAACAGTCTTACATAAATTCGGGTGGTAGCAAGGATGACGAGGGAAAAGTAAAAGAGAAATCAATCATTGTTATGCCAATGTTTGGTCAGCCCTATGAAGTTGATGTTGTCGAAGGAAAAGGTGGACACGGTGGTGGAGATCCTGTCCTTTTACAAGATATTTTTGGGACTCCAGTTGAAGACGAATTCAAACGGGCAGCCTCTCATGTTGATGGGGCGATGTCCATTTTAACTGGAATTGCAGGAAACATCTCTCTAAACACAGGTCAAGCAGTAAAAGTAGACGAACTAATTAAGTTATAAGATGATTTAAAGAAGAGACACGGATTCAGGCAGCTTAGGTGATTGGACAAGAAGGGATATGTTCCAGAATTAACACAATTTAGAGGGGTGTGGAAAAAGTGATGGACTCGTTGCAACAGCAATTCTTGCATCCTCCAGAAGAATTCACTCCGATTCCTTTCTGGTTTTGGAATGATGACTTAACGAAAGAGGAAATAACTAGACAAATTAACGATTTCTATGACAAAGGTGTAACGGGATTTGTTTTACATCCAAGGATTGGGGTTCCAGAGGAAATCGTTTATTTATCGGATTATTTCATGGAATTGGTCCAAACGGCCGTAGAAGAAGCAAAACGGTTGGGGATGTTGGTTATTTTATACGATGAAGCAATGTATCCTTCTGGGTCAGCCAAAGGATTAGTCGTTAAGGATAATCCGGAATATGCAAGTAGAGGCTTAAAAATGATCGAGTATCCTTGTAACAGGGATAATGAAATAAATATAGATTTATTGGAGGGAGACTCATTTGTTTCGGCTCAAGCAGTTAAAAAGCTATCACTGGAAGCAATCGATTCATCGACATCCCTGGTGTTAGATTGCGTAAATGGAAGAGTGTCGTTTCGCACTCCAGATGACGATAACTGGTCCATTCTCGTGTTCATCGAAACGTATTCGGGTGGAAATATCCGTGGTATCCATTTTGGTGAAGACGATGGTGAAGAGAATGCACCAGCATCTGCTGATTTACTAAATCCTGATGCAGTGGCAAAATTTATTCGAATCACACATGATAGGTACTACGAAAAGTTAAAAAGCTATTTCGGAAATACGGTCATTGCTATGTTCACCGATGAGCCAGATATTTTGGGGAGAGGTTCTGCACGGGATTTGAAGCCTTGGACCAGAGATTTTCTCAGCTTTTATAAACAGCATGGAAATGTGGAGGAGCATTTGGCCTCTTTGTGGTTTGATGCCGGAGATGAAACAGAAACAAATAGAAGAAACTATCGAAAGACCGTCAATAAAAGACTAACCGAAGCTTACTATAAGCAGATCAGTGACTGGTGTACAAGCCACGATATTGCCCTAACAGGTCATCCAGCGAGAAGTGATGACATTGGCTTACTCGATCATTTTCAAATCCCTGGTCAGGATGTCGTGTGGCGTTGGGTTGCACCAGAGGATGGAAAGGCTTTGGAAGGGGAACACTCTACAGCCGGAAAGTGCTCAGCCGACGCAGCTAGGCATAGAGGAAGACGAAGAAACCTGAATGAATTTTTAGGAGTTTGTAGTAAAGAAAGTCCATGGGCACTTACTCCAGGAGACATGAAGTGGTATATAGATTGGCTGCTAGTCAGGGGTGTCAACCTTCTTAGTCCACACGCCTTTTATTATTCGATTGATGGAGA
This sequence comes from Metabacillus bambusae, assembly GCF_017497975.1. Lineage (GTDB taxonomy): Bacteria > Bacillota > Bacilli > Bacillales > Bacillaceae > Metabacillus > Metabacillus bambusae. Next base: position 50,797 of record NZ_JAGDEL010000027.1, read on the forward strand.
ACGGAGAAGTCACGAACGCCCACCAGATGTTGGTCCCAATAACCTATGGTGGCCGTATTACAAACAATTTGCCCAATACATGAAGCGTCTTAGCTGGTTAATGACCGATAGCACGAATCAAACGGCTGTAGCTATTTTGTGTGTGGAAGATCATTTACCATGGAAGATTGTAAAACCGCTATTTGAAAATCAAGTTGAATTCAATTATCTTGAGGAAACTTTGTTTTTATCATCTAGTTATCTAAGGGATGGGAAACTAGAGATCGCGAGTCAATCCTATCAAACTATGGTTATTGAGGATACATCAAAACTCGAATCCGCTGTAATAGATAAGCTGGAAAATTTCCTTCAAAGTGGAGGTGAGGTCGTCGTTCTGACGGATGAACATGAACCTTTACCGGTTAATGGGGCAAAAGCTATTCAAAGGCCAGAAGATATCGTTGATACACTATCTCAAATTCACCGTGAAGAAGTGGCGATCTCACCTGCCAGCAAGGGGATAAGAGTTAGTAAGATCGTTAAAGATTGTCAGCTTTTTTATTTTTTCGTCAATGAAGGTGAAGAAAACTATGAAGGGACTTTCCGCCTGAAAGAAGAAGGAAGTGTTGAAAAATGGGATGCATGGACAGGGGAGATCGAACAAGTAACCCTTCAACGTCAAAGTAGTGAATTAGTTGCTCCATTGATTGTCGAACGTAGATCTTCGATTGTGTATTGGGTCGATACTAATCAAATGCCTTTGATTAACGAAGCAGTTATTCCGAGCTTTAGAACGGAAATCTTAGAGCTTAATCATAATTGGATAATTGATAACAAGCGAAATCTCTCATTGGAATCCTGGCTTCATTGGGATGGCATGGAATCCTTCTCGGGAACGGTAATCTATGAGAATCAATTTACTATAGAAGAAATGAATTCAATTACAAGAGTCTACCTAGATCTTGGAGAAGTGTATGAAATCGTAAAGGTGTCAGTAAATGAACATGAGGTTGGTGTGAAAATGTGGGCACCTTATCGCCTTGAAGTTAATCCAGCTTATCTTATAAAAGGTGTTAATAAACTGACTGTGGATGTCACTAACAATCGAGCAAATGAAATGGATGATGCGCGTCTAACTTCTGGATTACTTGGTACAGTTTCACTTCGGATCTGCTACAAGTAGGCCATGCAATGGTAAATCATTAACCGTTAAATTTTGAAAGACAGCAAGTGCAAGAAGCATTTAATGGAGCTATCGAAGTAGAACTCCTTGTCTATTTAAACAATGGTAGTGTCTTTTTCGGAAGAGATTCCATTCAAGTGATCCATTAAAAGTATATTAAAAGTCGGGTTCCTCAAAGGTAACTCGACTTTTAGCTATTAATATAAGCGGTTTCCCAGGAAATTAGGAGAGTATTGTTAACTTAAGAATAACTATTTTTTCATTTTAGAAAAAAGTAAAAAATGAACAAAAAAGTATTATCAAAAAATAAAGTCATATTAAAAAAGTATTGTTGTTGGAAACGTTCTTAAAAAGTATATTAAGGAAAAAAAGAAAGGAGGAAATCGATAGTTCAAATGAGGGCGTTATGTTAACAAATTCTAGTTTTCAACCTAATAGATTTAAGAATCCTGACTCGGCCTTTCGCATTCATCCTTTTTGGTTTTATCCACATTGGGTAAGGGAGAATAATTGAAAATAGAACTAAAAGAAAAATGAAAAGATAAAAGGGAGTGAAACACTTGTCATCCTATTTTCATCAAAATGAAAGTATCTATTCAAAGTTTCGTAATCATGTAGAACCAATCGTAGAAACCATTACATGCCGTTATATTGGCAGTAACCCGCCTCATCCATTTACGTTTAGAGCTTTTTGTAAAAAGGGTTTTTTACGTTGCAGTGATTACCGTTACTACTTTGATCTTGCTGATCGGTTTCCTAAAGCTCGGAATGGTCAATTTGTTTATACTTGGGCAAAATTATGGAGTGATAAACAAAAGGAGGTTACGTTAAATGTAACCTGTTTCGGACCTGTTCGTATTTATGTAAACAGTGAGTTGACCTTTAAATCTAGCATAGTGGAGGAACTAGATTCAAAAAGAAAAACGAATATAAATGTCATGCTTCAAGAGGGTTGGAATCATGTGATTTTACAATTTATAAAGACACCTTCAGGTTTTGGAGGGATTTTCGGAACAGGAAGATTTAAACGTTTTCCGTTTCACTTTTTATCACCTTCAGAGGAACGGCAAGGTCAAGAGGGCTGGATTTATACGGAGCCACTTGAAATAGAATTGGAAACGCTACCTTCTGAGGATTCATGTGAATCGTCATTTGATGTGAAGTGGTATCCTTATCTTGATCATATCGAAACCTCTAAATCCTCACAATTGACAAGCTTGTTTGGTGAACAAAGGGATAGAGTAGCAATTGCTTGGACAAAGATATCCAGTCAAAATCCCGGTACTCAATCATATACGCTCCATGGGGAAAATAATGGTGAGATCGAAATTTTTCTTAATAAAGCTTGTGTTTATCAGTCTAAAAAAAGTGATTCTTTTCAAGTGGAGGTTGAACTTCCATATGGTGAACATGATTTCGTTGTAAAAAGCGTCTGTCATGATAATTTGTGGGGATTTCAGTTTCAAGATAAAAAAGATGATGGTATTCACTTCTCGCTCCCTGTACCTGTGGAAGGGGCTAGGGACAATTGGCTGTATGCAGGAAGTTTTCCTAAGGACAAATCGATTGACCTGTCAGACCTGTTAAGAGTTGATACATTATTTAAACAGGAAAACGGTGAAACATATTGGCGATTAGACATGCCAGATTCATGGGTTCGTCCATATCTCGAAAATCCACTGTTTGGGAAATGGGATTATCCACTTGGTGTTACTTTATATGGGCTTTTACAAACAGGGGAGGAGCTAAATCGAAAGGATATTGTTGACTATGCCTTGAAGCATATCGAGACATGCACATCCTTTTATAAGTATTCTCTTTGGGATCGCGAGCAATATGGAGCAGCTAGTGTGAATACACAATTATCAGCAATAGACAGCCTAGATGATTGTGGTTCATTTGGCGCCACCATGCTAGTAGCACAGACTATGGGCGAGCTTCGTGATACTAATGTGATTTCTAATGATATCGCAAACTATATTACTCAAATTCAAGACCGACTTCCAGATCAGACTCTGTATCGGAAATTTGGTAGTGTTCAGCTGATGATGGATACGATCTGGTGTGATGATCTATATATGAGCACACCGTTTTTATGTAGGTATTATGAAAAAACAGGAGAGCTGAAATATTTAGATGACGCTGTAAATCAATTTTTACTATACAAAGAGTATTTGTATATTCCGGAAAAAAAGATTATGTCACATGTCTATGACTTTAAATTTAACACGGCTACTCAAGTTCCATGGGGGCGTGGAAATGGATGGGTTATTTTTTCTCTTTCTGAACTATTGGCAATTTTACCAGTTAACCACGAAAAACGAGAAGAACTTCTCACGTTCTTTTGTGAGTTAGCAGAGGGGTATTTAGCATTGCAAGGCGTAAATGGTTTGTGGCATCAGGTGTTGACAGATCCAGAATCTTACGAGGAATCTTCCTGTACATCTATGTTTATTTACGCATTTTCAAGAGGGATTCGCTACGGATGGCTAAAAGAGCAAGAAACATACATAAAAGCAGTATTTCGAGGCTGGGAAGGTCTTTCAAAAAAAGCGATTGATCAAAACGGAAATGTATATGGTGTATGTCAAGGATCAGGGTACTCATTTACAGCTGATTATTACAAACATGATTTGACATGGATATTAAATGATACACATGGTATTGGGATAGTCTTGCTCTCAGGTATTGAAACAATTAAATTACAAAAATGGTTATCTCAAACAAACAAAAATCAGGCTACGGTAAAAAGGTAATCATCGAATAAGCAAAAGAACTATTTGTAAAATGTTCCTGAATACACAAAAATATTTAGAAGGCTGGGATTTGGAGCAAAAAGTTACAAGTTAACAATAGATGTTTTTGTTATTTGACAAAAATCAACAGAATTCGGGTGGTGACAGGCACCCGAATTCTAAAGCGTATCAGCAACATCCACAAACCGTCTTACCCCTTCCCTTAATTGCTTTTCATTCACATAAGAATAACTCAAACGAATCCAAGATGATAATTCGTTTAATGGATCACAAAGCTGGCCTGGCACAAAGGAAATAGATTGCTGAATACTTTTCGTTAATAATAATTCAGATGAAAGGTGATCAGGTAGCTTAACCCATAAATTCAGCCCACCATGTGGACTGGTCCATTGCCAATTCGTTACTGCTAGCTCCTCCTCCATGATTTCCTTGCGAATCTGTAGAGCGATCCGAAGTTTCTCCAAGTGTTGCTGCATTCTTAGTGATGAAAAGTAATGTAGAAAAATCTTTTGATTGAGAAGTGGTGAGCCATTATCAGCTAACGATTTCATCGAGAGTAGTGATTTCATTACTGACGGTTGACATATAACCGTCGCAATTCTCAAGCCAGGTGAGATATATTTGCAAAAGCTTCGGATATAAATAACTGTCCCAACCGTATCATATGTATAGATTGGAGGTGGCGGCGCCTCTTTAAAATAGATATCATGATAAGCATCATCCTCAATTAATAGACAGCGATATTGTTCTGCCAATTCTACTAATTTTTTGCGCTGATCGGCTGGTACTGTATAGCCGGTTGGGTTATGGAATGTAGGATTGAGATAAAAGAGACGTGGTTTATATCGTTTCATATAGGATTCAACCTGCTCTAAATCATACCCATCTGGGTGAATATCTACTGTTATTATATTAGCTCCTTGTGCTCTGAAAATATCAATGGCAGCACTATAGCTTGGTCGTTCAAATAGAACTGTGTCTCTTGGCTTAATGAAAGCTTGAGAGAGTAAATGAATTGCTTGTTGTGAACCAGAAGTGATTAACAGATCATCTGGATGGAGGTGTGTTTTATATTGGTTGATAAAATAATGAGTAAGTGATTCTCGTAGCTCTTCATCACCCTGCACAGTTGAGTATGTGGCAAGCACCTTTGGATAAAGGTCAAACACTTTTTTCACGTAATCTGAAAAATAGTGATTAGGCAATAGATTTGGATCAATTAACGCCTGTGAAAAGTGATAGGAGACTGGTGCTTGATGAATGTCAGATAAATGATTTTTTTGTACATGTGCGGAAACAATTTGAATGTCTCCAAGATCATTGTTTTCCTTCATACCTGTTTGTACGTAATAGCCTGATTTGTCCTTTACATAAACTTTTCCATCTTGCTTCAGCAATTTATAAGCCTTTAATACGGTTAATCGATGGACATTCATATCAGCTGCTAATTGACGGACAGAGGGAAGCTTGTCATGCTCATTCCATTCTTTACGTTCAATTCGGTGCATGACATAATCATATACTTGCTTAAAAAGATAATCTTCATTTTGAATCGCTTTGCTCAAATCGACTCCCCCTATTCAAAACGATTGTACCACGATCCTGACTAATCTGTTCTGCTTTTTCCAATCTGTTCTAGTGACTACAGATTATGATGGAAAAAAAGGAGGAGTTTAGATGGTCATCATTCATTACATTCTCATGTGTTTGATTTTTGGTACAACATTTTTAGCAATAAAGATTGGTGTAGATGCAGGAGTACCCCCATTTTTATCAGCTGGATTACGCTTTTTTATTGCTGGGCTGTTGCTATTTAGCTTTATGATTTGGAGAAAAAAAACGACAATAAGATTATTCTTCCGTAAAGAAATGTTTTTGACAGGAGTTGGCTTAACTTTCGGGACGTTTGCCACATTATACTTGGCAGAGCAATACGTAACATCAGGAATTGCCGCTGTCTTATCTGCAACAGGTCCAATGATGATTATCATCATTCAGATAATCGTATTGAAGCAAAAAGCAAATCGGACATCATTCATCGGTTGTGTGATCGGTGTCATAGGTGTCATGTTATTAATCTTACCAAGTTTTTCAATTGAGATTAGCTCATACTGGCTGATTGGTTGCTTCGCTATTATTATCGGTGAAATCTTTTACGCATCTGGGTCAATTTATACAAAGCATGTCATTAAAAAATTTGAAACCACATCACCAATTGCCCTAAATGCAGCGCAAATGATGCATGGTGGGATTCTATTAATTTTGTTATCCTTTTGTACCGAGAACATTCAACTAGCTACAGTTTTTAGTGCAGCTTCTATAGGCTCACTATTTTATTTAATTGTCGTCGGTTCAATGGTTGGCCACAGCCTTTATTATTGGCTTGTTTCACAGACAAACCCGGTTTTTCCATCAACCTGGCTGTATATCTCACCACTAATTGCTGTTGGACTTGGAGTCGTCTTCTATCATGAATATTTTTCATGGCTAACAGGAATAGGAGCCTTAACAATCATTACTGGAACGATTCTCGTTAATTTTGAAACATTGCGGGGGCTATTTTTGAAAAAGAGAGTGATACTTGCTGATGTTGAGAACTAACGAATAAAATTATTTTAAATATATTCAGGAGGAACCACTAGAACTATAGATACTGAAATATTAATAACAGGATTGTTTTCCTAAGAAATAGAACATTAAATTGAATCTCTATTTTCAATGCAAAAGTGGATGAATTTGAAATGTTTATAAATTTATTTAGGTATTATTGAATTAATGTGTTATGCTGTACCTAACCATTTAACACTTGTAGCATGTTGTCTACCCTCACTTATTAATAAGTGGGGGTTTTTTATGTTTTTTTATTTTTTTTCGCAAAATAAAAAAGGACTCTATAATAGAGTCCTTCCCGAAATTACGCTTTGTTTACGTTAGTAGCTTGAAGTCCACGTTGACCTTGTTCTGTGTCAAATGTAACTTTTTGGCCTTCATCTAATGATTTAAATCCTTCGCCTTGGATAGCTGAGAAATGTACGAATACATCGTCTCCACCTTCAACTTCGATGAAACCGAAACCTTTTTCTGCGTTAAACCATTTTACTGTACCTTGTTGCATGTTTGTTTCCTCCTGTGTGGATTTAATCCACGTTTTATTACTATAGTTGCTCAATTAGATATCAAAGGCGAAAAGTTTAAACACTTATTCTATCCTTACAGACCGAACAAAAATAATTCTTCTTTAGATTAACAGATAAATTTTGGAAAAGCAAATAGAAATTAGTAGTAAATAATATATTTGCTTTATTTTTCTTTTATTACTAGCGTTTAAACTGGTTCTCCTTAGCGTTCATTTCTTAATGACTCCGTTTTATTGCTTAGATTCACAACATAATAAATGGGATACAATAACCGTACAACAGTAAAATGCGTTCAGAAATTAAAAAGTCAAATCGAGAAGTATCAGGAGGAAAACGACATGCGAAATGAAAATGTGGCATTACGATTAGAAGATAAAATTAATGTCATTAAAAGTGGTGAGAAATCCATTTATTTAGTTGGGCCTATAAAATTACCCGTTAACTTAAATGGAGAAACAACGATATTCCAATGGTATTGCTGGTTGCGTTGTGAGAATATGGCCGGGCATTTTTGTGATGATGGCTCTTATAATACGGAAAGTATCATTGAAACATTAGCATCTTCTAATTTAGCGGAAATGCAGCAATCAAGTGTATTGGTGTATGGTGATTTTCAAGCTTCCACCAATGCCCTTATCCGAATGCACAGCATTTGCCATACAGGCGATATCTTTGGCAGTAAGCGCTGTGATTGTGGATTTCAATTAAAACAAGCAATGAAAATGATTGCCGATCACGGTTCAGGTGCTTTATTTTATTTAGCAAATCACGAAGGAAGAGGAATCGGATTATTCAGTAAAGCCATGGCATATGTGCTGCAAGAACAAGGTTTGGATACGGTAGAAGCGAATTTGGAGCTTGGATTTGTGGATGATGCACGGAACTATGATGATGCCATTCAAGTGTTAAAAACATTGCGTTCAGATCCAGTAACACTTATTACTAATAATCCAAGAAAACTAGAAGCTCTTCAGGAGTCTGGTGCCAATGTTGCAGGCAGAGTTCAGTTATGGGGAGATAAATCTGAGTTTAATGAAAAATACTTAGAAACAAAAGTTGTTCGTTCCGGTCATTTAAAAGGAGGTTGTCCAGATGAGTGACCAAAAAAAGATCAAGGGTTTATGTACCCTTGATCTCTTCGTAGACACTCTTTTATCCCAACGGATAGTAAAACCCTCACTGATTGAAGTATCGCCTTATGAAAATAGAGCATCAAAGCTCCCAAGCAGGAAAGTCATTCTCCTTCTTTTTCTCATAATCCTTCATCCTAGAGTATGAATTTGCTAGCTTTAACAGGATAAATCCTTGAGGGTGAGATGTTTCTACATGACCATTTAATTCTTGAATTTTAATAATGGCGAACATGTTTGCTGCTTTTGCTAGATTTTCAATCGTGTCCATTAATTCTGGATTATCTGTGTAATTAGATTTGGCTATTGAGTAAATATAATCAAGTTTATTACTAATAAGTTTAAGTGTTTCGATATCAAACGGTTCTTTTGTCATACTATTCCACTCCTTATTCATAAGCATATGGCATTAAGGATAAAGTGGAACTGAAACATGAATTTTTTAATTTTAAAATTTTTCTCGTAAACGATTTGAAGAGAAAGAAGATTGATGGAAAAATTAGCTTTTAATTGTTATGGGAAAATAAACGAATATTTTGGTTTGGTAAAATTTTACTAAAATTAAAGAAGAAATTATTTGCACGATTTATCAAGTGAAAAACGTAACATACAATTTAAAGTGAAGGAATAGCACATTAATTTTGTTTATGGTTTGATGCAGGGTTTTTATTAGGCTTAGGTAATAAATTCTTTAATTTATTTTTCAAATAATCCTTAATCATGTCACGCTTACGTTTTTGCCTCTTATCACGATTTTTCAAATAAGTCACCATCCTTAGAACAAGTTTAACTGATTCTTTTATTATAACTCTAATTAGTCTAATTATCTAATTAGTCAAAATGTGAAGTTTCGATCCTGTAAATTGACCTTCAATACAGAAAGAGAAAAATTGATCAGACTATCATATTGAGCATTTTTTAACCTATCTAGTAGAAGTTAAAAAGGCGTTTAGCTTATTCACTTAGTGTGTGAATAAATACATAGGATAAAAGGATTGAGTTAACATTTATGTAACATAACTTAAACTCCCTTTTTACATTAAAGTAATAGAGACTACTCATTCATTTGCTATTCTCCTATATAGAACTACTATAATTGGAGGAGATTATTGTAATGGTTAATAGGAAGAAAATTAGTAGAAAAAGAAGTATTCGAAAAGGATTATTCATCTTCTTAATTGCATGTTTGATTATGTATCTTACAGATTTGGGAAACAAAACGTTTGCTCAAGAAATCAATTTAGAACGTGGTCAATCTGTTAACTTAAAGGTGATGTCTTATAACATTCATCATGCCGAAGGAGTAGACGGTGTTTTAGACTTAGAACGAATAGCGACAATTATTGAGGATTCAAATGCTCATATTATTGGCTTACAAGAGGTGGACAACCATTGGTCTGACCGTAGCGATTTTCAAGATCAGGCAAAATGGCTTGCAGAACACCTTGGAATGTTTTATACATATGCAGCAAACCTTGACCATGATCCTTTATCAGATGGCGATCACCGTCGTCAATATGGAACAGCGATTTTAAGCGAATACCCTATCATAAAGTCTGAAAATCATTTCCTATCGAAAATTGGAAATACTGAACAGCGTGGTCTGCTGGATGTAACCATTAATGTAAAAGGAAATAACGTGCATTTCTATAACACGCACCTAGCATTAACATCTGCAGAACGAGAGATTCAAATCAAGGAGATCATCGAAATAGCTAACCAGTCAAATGGACCAAAAGTGATTGTAGGTGACTTAAATGCTACTCCGGAAAGTAGCGAAATGAAACCAATGTATTCTATTTATCATGATGTTTTTTTGGAACAAACTGATGCCAACACGTATCCTGTAGAAAATCCTTCAAAGAGAATTGATTATATTTTTACATCAGACGACATTGAAACAGTACATACAGAAGTGATTGAAACCTTTGCTTCCGATCATCTTCCAATCACTGCTGAGGTCGTATTGGACCGTGAAGAACCATATTTTAATGGAAATAAGTAAATTTAATAGTTTATTAGATCTTATCGAGAGATTTCGGTAGGGTCTTTTTTTCTCTCTAAATTTCGCTTAGTCCTTGAAATAACTCTCTTGCACCTTTACTTTCTTGTAATCTATCATTTTACCAGTCTTTACAATTGCGTAAATGGAAATTAATAATCTAGTGATATTCTTAATGGTAGATTATGAAGAGGATGGAGATGTGTAAATTGAAAAGTAAATGGATATCAGCTATTGGTGTTCTTGTCATTGGAGTCAGTATTTCTGCAGGTGGAGGAACGGCAATAGCGACGGAAAAACATAAGGAGATTGTCAATGTTTCACATCGCGGCGCTTCTGGATATGCTCCTGAGCATACAATTGCTTCCTATGAAATGGGAGAAAAAATGCATGGCGACTATATCGAAATAGATCTGCAAATGACTAAAGACGGAAAGTTAATCGCTATGCACGATGAGCGGGTTGATCGGACGACAAACGGTACTGGTTTGGTGAAAGATAATACATTAGACCAAATCAAGCAGTTGGATGCAGGTAGTTGGTATAATGAGAAATTCCCGCAATACGCAAACTCAGAATATGTAGGATTAAAAGTACCTACTCTTGAAGAGGTTTTTCAAAGATTTGGGAAAAATAAACATTATTATATTGAAACAAAGTCGCCTGAGGTTTATCCCGGTATGGAAAAAGAACTTTTACGTCTAGTTAATGAATATCATATTAACAAGGATACGCTTCTTGTTCAGTCTTTTAGTGCTCTTAGTTTAAAAACAATGAACAATCTTGATCCATCAATTAAGCTTGTTCAATTACTTTCTTATAAAACAAATGCAGTTGTGACTGATGTTGAAATTGCAGCTATAAAAGAGTACGCAATGGGAGTTGGACCAAACCATACGTATTTAAATGAAGAGTATGTACAAAAGGTGGTAAACAGCGGGCTTGAAATACACCCTTATACTGTAAATGACAAAGAAACAATGAATAAGCTGATTAACTGGGGCGTTACAGGGATGTTTACTAATTTCCCAGATTTGCTTCATGAGGTAAAAAAGGGAAAATAAATATAAAATCAATTTTTTTATAAATAACAAGACCAAACTTAAGTAGAAACACTCTTGAGTTTAGTCTTGTTGTTTTTGTTATAAATCGATTCCATTGGTAACTTGAAAATGAGAAATGCAGGTTTAGAAATTCTATTGCTTTAGAGTGCGACATAGAGTACGCACACATGTTTCTAAATTGACTACCAACATTAAGTCCTGCGAATATAATGGCAAAAATTAAAGGAGTGACATCTAAAAAGCTGCGTGAAGAGTTTTCACAACTATAACATTTGCCAAGTTTATGGACATGTTCTTATTTTGATTCGACTGCTGGGAAATGTATCAAGTCAAACAATTAAGCGATATGTTGAACAACAAAAGACAAGAGGGTGAATCATGTCACAGACAATCACCGTAAAAAATTAAATTGAAACCTACAAAAGAACAGGCTTCTATCTTGAATGAAATGAGTAAAACATATATTTCAACGATTAATAATCTTGTATCTGAAATAGTAAGAGAAAGGAAAAGTACCAAGAAATCAAGTAAGGATATTCCTGTAAACCTGCCGAGTGCGGTGAAGAACCAAACAATCAAAGACGCTAAAAGTATCTTCAAAAAAGTAAAGAAAAGCAATTATGAAATCGTTCCAGTATTAAAGAAACCTGTGTGTATTTGGAACAAATGGTATTTAACACGCGATTCTATTGATGTAGTGATTCCAGGTGCAAAGCGAGCGGAGCAAGTACTAGATAATTTGAAAACACTTAATGTTCATTTAACTGATCAAGAAATACATGATATTGCCAGTTTTTTTAAATGAATAATTGGAACAAACCAAAGCCGTCTTTAGTATGATGGCTTTGGTTTGTTATTATTTATTGGAATAACCTCTGATTCTGTTGGAAATCAATCACTTTTACAAGAATCTATCATACATTTTCAATTAGCTTCGGATATAGAGTTAAATGCCTGAGAGTCTTCTAAAATCTTTAAAAAGTTCTTGCTTTTAAGTGGGCGGCTATAGAAATAGCCTTGTGCTTCTTGACAATTTTCTTTTTTGAGTAAATCAGCGTGAGAAGCCATTTCTACCCCTTCTGCGACTACGTGGAGATTAAGACCTTTAGCCATTGAAATAATTGTTTTAATTAATGTTTGATCGTGTTGATCATCATGAATATCCTTAATGAAGGATTGATCTATTTTTAATGTATCAATCGGCAGTTTTTTCAAATAGTTAAGAGATGAATAACCGGTCCCAAAATCATCCATTGCAATTGTAACTCCTAAACTCTTTAGCTCCTTCAGTCTTTTTTCAATCAAGTTAAAGTCAGACATTGCCACACTTTCTGTTATTTCAAATTCCAAATACAGAGGGTTTGCTTTCGTTTCAGTAATAATCCGTTTAATTGTTTGAACGATATCTGGTTGGAAAAACTGAACAACTGATAGATTAATCGCAATTTTAATAGGTTCATAGCCTAACTGCTGGATCAACCTATTTTGATTACATGCTTGACGAATAACCCACTCACCAATAGGAAGTATTAACCCAGTTTCTTCCGCTATTGAAAGGAAATTTACTGGAGATATGAAACCGAACTCAGGATGTTTCCAACGGATAAGTGCTTCCGCTCCAGTAATCTTCTCTGTCGATAGATTAACTTTTGGTTGGTAACAAACCCGAAATTGTTCACAATCTAATTCAACAGCCCGAAATAGATCAGTCTCCAATCTTATCGCTTTTTCCATTTTCTCTTGATCTTCTTCGGTTATAAAATTAAAACTATTTTTCCCGTTACCTTTGACTTGATACATGGCCATATCAGCTATTCTTAACAATGTATCAGAATCCTCGCCATCCTTTGGATATGTACTAATGCCAATGCTTGCTGTTACGTTTATTTTACTTGCTTCTAATTGGAAGGGATCGTTAAATACGTTTATTATGTCACTTGCGATCCTTTTAACCTCAATTTCTGTCTCTACATTTAATATAAGAATCGTAAACTCATCTCCACCACGTCTTGACACTATGCCATTTTCACCTATACATTTAACTAAACGTTCTGCTACTAATTTAATGAGCAAATCTCCTTTTTCATGACCAAGGGTATCGTTAATGTTTTTAAAGCGGTCCAAGTCAAGAAACATGACGGCAAGTTTTTTATCCTCCTTTTTTGCTAAAGAAATACGATTATTTAATTTTTCATTAAATAAGCTTCGGTTAGAAAGTCCTGTTAGTGAATCATGATAGGCTAAATAATTTATTTTCTCTTTATTTTTTTTATTGATTAGTAAAACCTTACCTAAATAAAATGTTGCGATACAACTTAAAAACAAAAAGATAAATAGAGAGCACCAAATGGTCTTAGTTGCAACTGTGTATTCTTTTTTCTGTTCCTTTTTCATGGTATCTATCATGTTTTTCTCATAATCTAACAATTCATTTAGACTAGTCATAACTTTATCAAATTGATCTTTTTTATTTTGAATTAGCTGCTCATCCGGTTTCGTTGCACTAGATTCTTGTAACTCCACATATTTTTCCCATGAATCATAAAAATCAGAATAAAGAGGATGTAAATTCTCGCCATGTATCAATTCAATTTCAGCAAAATTATTCTGGACATCTTGTTTTAATTTTTCTAATTCTTCCTCATGATTTACCTTCTTATCAAGATCAGTTTCTTCATTAATCATTAAATCTACTGTTAACACCTCCCCAGTCAAAGACTTCATATGATATATCAATTCGATAGACTGCGTATATTTTTTCATGATGTCTGTTGAAGCACTATTGATAGAAGTGGTCGTGTAGATTGCAATAGACCCAATGATCATAATAAAAACCATCATGATCATCATCCCGGAAATAATTGTTTTATTCGTACTTATATTTTTCATTATTTTCACCTATTCAAAAAATTTGGTTCATTATGGGCTAAGCCCAATATTGTTTTCTTTTTACGATTTTAATGAAGAAAGGTGAAAATTAGATGAAACAAAGAAGGTGAATTTTGAGATGTGCTAATAGGATGAAAAGAATAAGAAATTAAACTAGAATATCCCTTTGGTTTAGGTAACCGAAGGGATGTTGTGAATATTTTGCAGCAGCAATATACCAATGTATTGATAAACATGATGGCAAAATGAACGATTCCAATAAAGGAGGTAGGCCTCAATTTTCATTTCTTTCTTTTGTATCTAAAAAGGCTCGTTGTAGCTGAGTACCCATTAACGGTTTGCTAAAAAAGTAGCCTTGTCCAATGTCACAGCCAGTTTGATCTAACACTTGATGTTGATTTTCGGTCTCAATCCCTTCTGCAACTACTAATAAATTAAGGTTGTGGGCTAAAGATACAATAGAATTAATAAGAGAAATATTTTTTTTATCTGTAAGTTCGTCAAGGAAGGTTTTGTCTAAGTTTATTAAATCAATAGGCAGCTTTATTAGATAAGATAAGGAAGAAAAACCAGTTCCAAAATCATCGATGGCAATTTTTATCCCCATTTCTCTTAATTGATGGATTGTCTGAATAGCCTGCTCCTCGTTTTTATTCATAATACTTTCAGTAATTTCTAAAATTAGATTAGTAGGATCGAAACCTGTTTTACTAAGAATCTTTTTTACATCCTCAACTAAAGTGCCTTCTTCGAAATGCTTAGTAGAAATATTTACTGATATAGGTACTGGCGTATAGCCTAACTCCATCCACTCTTTACATTGTATACATACTTGTTCTAACAACCATTTTGTAATAGGTATGATTAAGTGATGATTTTCGGCAAATGAAATAAAATCAATTGGTGAAATCAATCCTTTTTCTGGATGGTCCCATCTTATTAATGCTTCAACTGAGTTAACCTCTTTTGTTGAAAGATTATATTTAGGTTGATAAACGATGAAAAATTCATTCTGTTCAAGTGCCTTTTTAATCCCGCTTACTAGTTCCTTTTCCGAGTCAATCAAACACATTTCGTTATAGAACTGATAATTGTTTCTTCCTGCTTGTTTTGCCTTATAAAGTGCTTGGTCTGCACATTTCATGATCGAATCAATCTCATCTCCACATTGTGGGAACTCAGCAATTCCAATTGATGATGTTGTAACGAACTCATGCTTGTTAATTTTCCATGGTTCTTGAAGTGAGGCGAGAATTCGGTTTGCTATCCCGATAACATCCTCACGGGAATCGATATTAGGTAATAATATAACAAATTCGTCCCCACCAATCCGTGCAAGCGTGTCAATGCTTCTAATACACTTGCTTACGCGTTTAACAAATTGAACGAGTAGTTTATCTCCGATATCATGACCAAATGTATCATTAACCCATTTAAATCGATCAAAATCCAAAGACATAATCGAAAAAGATTCATTTTTTGATTCCGAAAGAGATATTGTCCCTTGGAGTTGTTCCATAAATAAACGGCGATTGCCGACCCCTGTTAATAAATCGTGGTACGCCATATGTTTGAGTTGTTCTTCAAGTATTTTTCGTTCTGTAATATCTCTAGAGATAATAACGGATGATGTGACCCTTTCTTCATGAATAACAGGCTGAAGTTTTGCTTCGATCCATAAAAAATTATTTTCCTTACCTCTAACTCGAAAAACGATTGAATATGATTTTCCCTCTGAAAATACTTTCCTAAATGTTTCTACAACTAGTTTTACATCATCAGGATGGATGAAGACTGTACCATCTATACCTATTAACTGTTCAGGCTTGATTCCTAAAATGGTTTCATAGGAAGGTGAAGCATATGTAATAAGGGCCTTGTCATTATAAACGGCTATTAAATCAATTGTATTCTCAAGAATAATCCTGTATTTCTCCTCACTCTCAGCTAGAGTCCTTTTTGCTTTCTCACGTTCAGTTATATCACGACATGTTACAATGATCCCTTTCCGTTCCCCATTTGAATGAAAAAAAGGAGTTTTGATGACTTCAAATAAATGCTCTTTCCCATTAACTAAGATAATTTCTTCTGCTTTTACTTGGTTCTTTGTTTCCCAAGCCCGTAAATCAGAGGCTATGTAATCTGGAAGAAATTCAGCAAAATTAGGATAAATTTCAGCTAAATCCTCGTCTCTTTTTCCTTTATAATGATTCTCATGAATCTCAAAAACTTCGAGTACACGTTTATTTGCTTTTACCCACCTTCGTTCAGCATCTTTTAAAATAATAAGGTCAGGCAGGATATCTAATGCAGAAATGAAATTGTTGTATAGATCTACTCTATCTTCATCCTTTGCAGCCATATATGGTAGTCCTCCATAATATTTAGTGGAACTTATAATAAACTTATTCATAAATACTAATTAGGTTTTTGATTAATAGTATTGTTAAACAAGACAAAAGAAAAAATACAATTAGTACCTAAACAGGAGCACCTTACAATTTAGTGTTCTTATGATGCATCTTTAAAGTTTGCTAAAACAGCCTGGCAGAAAAATTGATTAATAATTTGATCTGGCACAAAGCTGTAAGACAAAAAGAGTTGCCTTAAAAGTCTATTTTGCTTTTAAGTCAACTCTTTCTTTCATATAAAGCGAGGATCAATAAATTAGTTAATTCGAAAGAGCACATTGTCTTTCAGGGTAACTAATGGATCATTATCCTTTAATAAACCTTCTGTTTTCCCTTGAAAGGCAATTTGAATAAGCCATTTTGTGAAGCCTGCTACATTCATCGACTCTATTTCTTCCAAATTGTAAAAACCTGCATCATCGGATTCTAAACCATCTGGTCTTGGGGTACCACTTATGTAATCCATCGCAAAAGCAACATATAAATTATGAACTCGTTGTGGGAGATCTCGAATCGCGACGATACTTTGTACCTTTGCTTTAATTCCTGACTCTTCCTCCACTTCACGGACGATCGTTTCCTCAATTGATTCCCATTGTTCAATATAACCGCCCGGATTTGTCCAATAGCCTTTTCCAGGATTATGTGCTCGTTTTACTAATAGTATTTTGTCGTCTTTAACTACGATTGCTCCAACACCAATACTATAGTCACCCCAAAATACATAATCACATCCTGGGCAAGCTCTTCTATCTGTTCCATCTATATTACGTGTTTCTAAAGGAGCACCACATTTCAAACAGTAATTCGCTGACAAATTGACCATCCTTTCACCTTCATATAAATAAATTATAGTAGTCAAGTTCGACAAATTTAAGTTATATCCTTTTCTTTTGCTTTTTTGTGAAGAATTAAATTCGTCAATAGAATGGTCCAAAGTATAAGGCTGAAAAATGCATTTTGAATAATAGTCTAAAAAGATAAAGATCACACTGGTCTAAAACGCAGTAAAATAGAACTATATACAACTAACAAGTGAAAAACTAATGATGGATGAAACTCTTAAAATTAGAAGAGTAGCTTTAACCGTGAGTAATCATTCAAAAATGTTGGTGTGCTTACATGTGTTAATTGGGAATCAGTATAGGATTAGCTAGAAAGTTTATTTCATAAGATTGAGTTGAGTTTGATAGGGGGATAAATAAGTTGTATCTATATTTTTTGCTATATTATCCAAAAATAATGTGTGTCCAAATAGTGGTGGGGTACTTATAGAACGTAAAGGAAAGTACGGAAATTTTAAAGGGTGTTTAAATTTCCCAAAGTGTCGTTACACAGCTTAACAATTAGCAAAATAGATTACAGTCAAAAGTAGGTGAAGATTACCCACTTTTTTCTTCAGTAAGTGCCATTTTTAAAAATGCATTTTTTTAACCAAAAGTTGAAGTTTTTCAATTGTGGATAATAAGAACCTAGAAACGTACATATAATAAAAGCGACTTCAAATCGTGTCGCTTTTAATATGTACATTTAAGAAAAATTCTATCTAATTTTAATACACAAATGTTCGGCATGGGTAAAACAAAATTCTTTAAATAAAACTTAAGCTTACGAACGCTTTCCAGTGCCGCCAACATCTCTTGTTACATCTTTTCTTTCATCTTTTGTCAATTTTAGCACCTCACTTATCTTGTTAATCATAACTTGTCCACGTAAAGGAGGCGATATACATGAGTAAGAAAAATAATTCTGATCATACTAAAGTTGTGTATGTTGGCTTTGGCGACAATAACACAACTGAATCAGAAGATACACTTGAAAATGATGAGTATGTTTTTGTTAAAGTAGGCTTTAAAAAGGATAATTTTGAAAAGATAAAGTCCTATACTACATATGCTAATGTGGAAGCGAAAATGGATAAAATTGATGTAGAATACACTCCAGAAGACTTTATTAAAGGGGCAACGATGTATTTTATTGATTCAATGCTAGACAATATTGATGCGCATAAGCCTAAAGAAATAACGAGAAAATTATATGAATCTCTTCCTGAATTCCTTCCCATCTTAAATGAAGCGGCTAAACAATTAGGAAATACTCCAAAGCAAAATGTTGAACCCCTTATTGATGATCATGAGGGCTTGATTAAAAATAACATTAAGAAAATTATGAAGGAACAAAAGATGACTCAAAAGGAACTTGCAGATATAACAGGCATTGATAAAAGTAATTTATCGATTTATATGAATAACAAATCACAACCATCTATCGAATTCTTTCTTAGAATTTGGCATGCCCTAGATTATCCACCCCTCAACGAAATACTCTTTAGAGAAAAAAGCTCTTGATGCTTAAGCATCTCTTTTTTTGGCAGCGAAGTTAAAAATTTTCAACTTTTATTAAAAATGTTTAAAAAAAGGTCATAAGACATGCACCTCTTTCAATATCCTATATCATAACTAACTACCAACGGAAGTGGTTTTGAATAAGGAAGGGCTACTTTACTGCTATGAAAGTTAAGACAATTGCATAACAGGATGGATGGTTCTAGCCTCTTATAAGGTAGGTGCAACTGATGGACATGAATACAGCAATGTTTATGATAGCATTAGTAACGTTAATGGTCCTTTTAATCGAGAAAGTAAAAAAGTAATCTACCTTGCTAGTTGGCGAAGTGGGTGGATTACTTTCTAGTAAAAAACATGATTCATTCTAATAACTTACATTTCAATCGACATTGGATAGATAGCCGTAGTTGACGCACTGCGGTTATTTTATTTACTCGTTATTCTATAACCGGAATAATCAAATTTGATAATTAAAATGGCTCGTTTGTAAAACCATACTAATCCAAACAAGAGAATTGCAGTCAAAACACTAGGGGCAAACCATTTACGATATTGCCTTTTTTGAATAAATAGGATAACAGAGTAAATCAAGGATAAAATTATTACTTGCCACAATTCAATCCAATAGTTAAAAAAGGATCGAGGTAACAAAGTCACCTTTTGATAAATTTATTTGGTCAAAGAGAATAATAATTTATTCTAATTACTAGTTGACAGGTAGGAATAATGTGAATTATAATCTGATTAATTAGAAAATGAAATAAAAAAGCCGATCGGTACACCGAAGGCATAACCCTTTACTTAAGAGGGTTATGCCTTTTTTTTATTACATTTTTAACTTAAAAGAGGTGTTTTTATGAAGAAATTAATTATTTTTGCCTTTATTGGATTACTTGCACAACTGATTGACGGCGCATTAGGAATGGCTTATGGGGTAACATCTACTTCCCTTTTATTAGCTTTCGGTATTGCCCCTGCAGTTGCTTCTGCTTCTGTACACTTAGCGGAAGTTGTTACCACTGCTGCTTCTGGTGCCTCACACATTAAATTTGGGAATGTTGATAAACAAACAGTTTATCGCCTGATCATTCCTGGTTCAATTGGTGCATTTTTAGGAGCGACATTTCTTAGTCATTTACCTGGAGATTTGGCTAAACCCTATATATCTTTATTTCTGCTTATTTTAGGAGCGTATGTTTTAATAAGATTTTTATTTATATTTCGTCCAACTGAGGAGAAGAAGGGTATTGCTCTAAGTCGAAAACAATCGATTCCTTTAGGGTTAATTGCAGGTTTTGCAGATGCAACTGGTGGTGGAGGGTGGGGACCAATCGCTACACCTGTATTATTATCCCGAAAAGGCATGAGTCCACGTAAAGTTGTTGGTACTGTTGATACCAGTGAATTTGCTATCGCTGTTTCAGCTACACTTGGATTCCTTATTTCTCTAGGTTGGGAAGAAGTAAATTGGTTCTGGGTTGGTGCATTAATGGTTGGAGGAATAATTGCTGCCCCAATTGCAGCCTGGTTAGTTCAGAAAATCCATGCTCAGTTAATGGGTGTACTTGTTGGTGGATTTATTATTCTTATTAATGCGAGAACACTAGTAAATACATGGATCGAGAATACAACTGTTTATCCATATGTCTATATAGGAATTGCAATCATCTGGATTGTTGCGATTTTTTATACGATAGCTAAAATTGGAAACGACAAGAATATTAACCAAGCGGAATTAAATTCATAAGCTGACTAGAAAACTAGAGGCTCTCGAATTAAGTTATTTTGATATCTTAATCCGGGAGTCATTTTTATTAATGTATTGCTGATCGGGAAGCCGAAAGCATCAATATTAGCTATAAATAAAAAATATTGATAATAAGGAGAGGAAGGCTATGGGCAAAGTGGCAATTATTATTGGGGTTCCTAATGATCATTCTCGTCTTAATGGCATTTTAAATTATGCAAGTAAAGTACTTAATGAAGAAAGTGTATCCTTTGAAATCATCAAAGTTCACTCCTTACCAGCAGAAGATTTAATCACAGCTAAGTTTGATAGTGAGGCAATCGTTGATGCTAATGAGATTGTAAAGAATTCTGCTGGACTTCTTGTTTTAACACCTGTGTATAAAGCATCCTTTTCAGGGATATTGAAAACATATCTTGATTTATTACCTCAGAGAGGCTTGGAAGATAAAGTTATTTTACCGCTTGTCATAGGAGGGTCATTTGGACATTTGTTAACAATTGAGTATGCACTTAATCCAGTTTTATCCGCATTAGGAGCAAATCATATTGTCAATGGTGTATATACAATTGATAAGCATATCGAACGTATTGAAAATAACCAATTCAGAATACATGAAGAAGCGCATCAAAGATTAAAAAATGCTCTTGATATGTTTATTAGGAGTATAAAGAAGTCTTAAGAAATAGATATTTTTTTTCTTAGCCTAATGATTACTTGTAATAAATCCAGCTGGTTACCTAGTGGTTTGTACTAGTTATTAAAACATTCAGCAATCAACTTTTGATTGTCTCTTCCATTATCAAATTAAGGGAGGGTAAATTAATGACCCAGTTGCGTGAAGCAGTATCTCAAAGGAAAGAAAAACTAATTCAAAAGCTCTTAGATTTAGGCGTATATAAAAAAGAAGAACATCACCTCTATGAATTAACATTATCAGAAATTGAAACTGAATATCAAAATGAAAGAAAAAGAGTAAAGTTGATTGAAAATCCTAAGACCTAACCATATTTGTAGGCACGTTTTTAATGAAAAATACAAAATAATGCATATCAGGAGGATGACACATATGCAAAGAAACGTTTTGAAAGTATTGGACTTATCACAGCATACAAACAAATACACTTTACTAGAAAACGAGTATTTAAATCTTCCTGATCTAGGTTTTTATTATAAATGTCATCAGCAATTTCATATAAATAGAGGGGTATTTAATACGATTGATAATTGGTTTTATGAGTACGGAGTGATAAATGTTGTATATAGAAGAATCTATATTTTACATTCCTGGAATTTGTGAAAGAAGAAGATTTTGTTCCAGATTCTCAAAAATTTATGAAATTCGGCCATGGTGGACTGACGATGAAACTAAAGGAATTTATAAAAATTAATAATTTACATTCTAATTAATATTGTGACCAGATAACTGGAGCAACTATTTCACTATTGAAAAGGTTGCTTTTTTTTGTTGTTTGATCAAAAAAATTAAAGCATGGGAGACGATGAGATGAAAAACGAAAACCCTCAAATGAAATTAGGAGCATTTTTTATGATTCCAGGTCATCATGTAGCTTCTTGGAGACATCCCGAAAGTCACACAGATGAGATTCTAACGTTTGATTTATATAGAAAATTGGCACAAACAGCAGAGCGTGGCAAATTTGATATGATCTTTTTTGCTGATGGATATGCAGTTCATGATCATGATGGAATCGGAATTGAACAAACGGTCAATGTAAGACCCGATCCTTTAACCCTGCTTTCCGCACTATCAGTAGTAACTAAACATATTGGATTAGCATCGACTGCTTCAACTACTTATAATGAACCTTTTCATCTTGCAAGGAAGTTTGCGACAATTGATCATCTAAGTCGGGGACGTTCAGCTTGGAATGTTGTGACATCTTCAAGTGAAGCAGAGGCACTAAATTTTAGTAAGGACCAACACCTAAAGCATAGTGCTAGATATGAACGAGCGGAGGAATTTGTTGAAGTTGTCAAAAAGCTATGGGATAGCTGGGAAGATAATGCTTTGCTAGTAAATAAGAATTCAGGAAGATTTGCAGATCCAAATCAGGTGCATCACTTAAATCATAAAGGTAATTGGTTTTCAGTTAAGGGACCATTGAATATGGCAAGACCCATTCAAGGCCACCCTGTCATCATTCAGGCTGGTTCTTCAGAATCAGGGAAAGAACTTGCAGCTAAGACTGCTGAAGTTATCTTTACAGCATGGCAAACAATCAGTGAGGCGCAGTCGTTTTATCAGGATGTAAAGAGGCGATTAAAGAAATATGGACGAACGGAAGAATCATTGAAAATCATGCCAGGTGTATTCCCTGTGATAGGAAGAACAGAAAAAGAAGCAAATGAAAAGAAACAACAATTGGTAGAATTAATCCCTGAACAAGTAGGCGTTGGACTGCTGTCCTCCCTTATAAGCTATGATCTATCAGAGTACCCAGTAGATAAGCCTCTTCCAGAGTTACCAGATATCAAAGATATAAACGGAGCAAAAACGAGGTTCCAATTAATCAAGGATTTAGGAGATCGAGAAAACTTAACAATACGTCAGCTATATCAACGTGTTGCAGGTGCAAGAGGTCATAGAGAAATAAAAGGAACGCCACTACAAATTGCAGACCAAATGCAGGAATGGTTTGAAAATGGTGCTGCAGATGGATTCAATATTATGCCTCCATACATGCCTGGTGGATTGGATGATTTCGTGGACCTAGTCATCCCTGAATTACAGAACCGTGGGCTATTTCGAGAAGAATACACAGGTCATACTTTAAGAGATCATCTTGGTCTATCACGACCAATTAATCTATTTCAAAAGTTAAATGTATAAAAATTTAATAGAAAGGAAGGAGTTCTAAAATGACATTACTAGAAATTAATGATCTTAATAAATCGTTTGAAAAAGGTAAGGAAAAATCGCATGTACTTATGGATATTGACTTACATGTTGATAGAGGTGAATTTATAACAATTATTGGTCCCAGTGGCTGTGGGAAAAGTACATTATTAAAAGCAATAGCAGGATTAGATATAGAATACTCAGGTGATATCAAGTTGGATGGAGTAAAGGTGATTGGGTCCAGTATCAATCAAGGATTTATTTTTCAAGAGCCCCGATTGTTTCCTTGGCTAACCGTTGAAAGGAATATAGCAGGAAATTTAACACTAAACAATATTGAAATTAGAGAGAAAGTAGATAAATTAATTAAGCTTGTAAGGTTAGAGGGGTTTGAAAAAGCATATCCAAAAGAACTTTCTGGAGGAATGGCTCAACGAGTAGCGATAGCTAGAGCATTGCTTAGAAAGCCAAAAATCCTCCTTTTAGATGAACCCTTTGGCGCTTTAGATGCATTTACTCGTTCTCATATGCAGGAAGCCTTGCTAGATATTTGGAAGGAAGAGAAAACGTCAATGATATTTGTCACACATGACATTGATGAAGCGGTTTATTTAGGGAATAAAATCATTATTATGAGTGCGAGGCCTGGAACTGTACAAAAAGTTGTTTCTATTGATTTACCATTTCCACGAAATAAAGCAACAAAAGCTTTTCAAGAGTTCCGTCATCTAGTGTTAGGAGAATTTGAAAAAGTCGAAGAGTTAGAATTAATTAATGGCGCAGGAATTTAAAGGAGGGTGAAATGTGAATAATCAATCAACCATTTCTTTAGACAAATTAAAGTCTTCAAAGAAAAAAATCGTTAAAAGCAAAAGGGAGTTAAGGCATACAAGTATTATATTAAAGGGATTTATCTTGCCAATATTCATCGTAGTCCTTTGGGAGCTTACAGGGATATTGGGGCTTATTTCCGATACACTACTCCCAAGACCAAGTGTGATTTTTACTACATTTATTGATCTAGCATTAACTGGTGAATTAATCGGACATTTTCAAATAAGCTTATTAAGGGCTATAGGTGGTTTTTTATTAGGAGGAACTCTTGGTCTATTAGTTGGATTGGCTGTCGGTTTTAGTCAGAATATTGAACAAACCGTAGATCCGACCTTACAAATGTTCAGAACCATTCCTACTTTGGCGGTGATACCTTTGTTTATTTTATGGTTTGGATTTGGAGAGGTATCCAAAATATTATTAATTGCAAAGGGCGCATTTTTCCCCTTATACGTAAATACGTTTCTTGGAATTCGTGGTGTCGACTCTAAATTGTTTGCAGTAGCAAAAGTATTAGAGTTTAATAGGTGGAAGCAAATTACTTTATTGATTTTACCAGCTGCACTACCAAACATCCTTTTAGGGTTGAGATTATCGTTAGGTGTTGCTTGGTTAGCATTGGTCGCGGCAGAATTAATGGGATCTAGTCAAGGGGTGGGGTATCTCATCATGGATGCGAGACAATTTTCTAATACATCAGTTGTTTTTGTAGGGATTATCATTTTTGCGGTATTTGGGAAATTATCTGATTCTTTAGTAAGAGTATTTGAAAGAAGACTATTAAAATGGCAGGACAATTTTCAAGGGTAGTATTCAATTGATAGATTAACGAGTTTTGGCAACCTAAATCCGACTAATCTTATATGAGAAATCAAAGATGAGAGGGAGAGTTTAACATATGTCTAAAAAAATAAAGTCAGTTTTTGTTTTTACATTATTTATATTTTTACTATTACTTAGTGCTTGTGCAAGTACTTCAAATAAAGAGTCTTCATCAGAAGCATCCACAAAAGAGATTGTCGTGAATATAGGGGTTCAGGGAAAAACAGGAATTTTACCATATGCAAGAGAGAAGAAATACTTTGAAAAAGCGTTTGAAAAAATAGGAGTAAAGATAAAGTGGAATGAGTTTACAAGTGGACCGCCTCATTTTGAAGCATTAGCTTCGGGTAGAATAGATTTTGGAGTAGTCGGTGGTACACCAGTTCTTGCGGGTCAATCAGGAAATGTTGATTTTAAGGCGATTGCAGTTACAAGTGATGGAAAAAAGGGCAATTCCATAATCGTACCGAAAGGAAGCTCCATTAAGGAATTAAAAGACTTAAAAGATAAGAAAATTGGTGTAGCCAAAGGCAGCAGTGCTTACAATTTCTTATACATGGCACTAGATCGTGCTAACTTATCAGAAAACGATATTGAGATCATTCAACTCCAGCCTGACGAAGCACGACCAGCATTAGATAATGGTTCAATTGATGCCTGGTCAATCTGGGAGCCCTATGCTACTACAGCAGTGTTTCAGACGGGGGCAAAAGTATTAGTAACAGGAGAAGACCTGAATATCAATGCTCCAAGCTTTCTTATTGCTAGAACAAAGTTTACAGAAGACCATCCAGATTTAGCTGTCCAATTTTTAAAAATATATGAACAGGTACGTCAGCACTTTGATGAAAATATCGAAGAAGTAGCAAAGGAGATTGCGGAAACACAAAAGGTAGATGTCGAAATAATTCAATCCGTTTTAGAAAACTCTGAAGCTATTTTATCCCCAACAACAGAAGAATTTGCAAAAGCACATCAAGAACAAGCCGACTTCTTATATTCCGTAGGGGGCATTGAAAAGCAACTTAATACTTCCAAAATAATTGAAAATAAATTTGTAGAACAGGCACTTAGAGAAATAGAAGAAGAATAAACCAATTAAATGACGACACTCCTGCGGTCCAGGAGCCTCCTCGGTGCTTTGCACATGTGGGGTCTCCCTTGGACTTGCACTCCCGTAGGAATCTCACATATCCGTTCCAATCAACAAAGTGCCAAAAACAACAGTGAGCTTTAACAGAGCTAAATTTTTAAAAAATATTTCCAAAAAAGTGATTGAATAAACAAGAGATACATAATATGATAAATGAAAACAGTAAAATCCTATAGTAATACTTGGTTTTGCGAATTCAACTATTAAACAGACATAAAATTCGTAAGCTTGATGGACCATTGTCACAGTTGGGATGTGCTTCAATTACAAATTATAAACCTTGTCCTTTAGAAGAAGGCTGTCATTTAATTTAAAACCACTTTGGTTTTTAGTTAGAGATACCATTTGATATGTTATTGAACGTACAAACACTTGGAGATTTGCTATTAAATCGGGTTAGTTTAATGAAGGGAGAGAATCAAGTTGTCTTCAAAAAATAAAATAGATCAAGAGGTAATCGATAAAATTATCAGTCTATTAGAAAATATAGAGTTTGGTACAGTACAAATTACTGTTCATGATTCCCAGGTAACACAAATAGAGAAAGGCGAGAAATTTCGCTTTGCTTTAAAAAAAGGCAATGAAAAATTAAGAAGAGTAAATGGTGACTAGTTTCAATGCGTTCAAGTTTTATTAACAAGTAGGCAAATCCTTTCGGAATACAGTCATTTAGTATGAATTGATTTTTTAGTATAGCTCATGAAATTGTTTTATAAAGCATACAGAACTTTCATTAAAAGTACATGGGTTCTACGAGCAAATCTACAATTTGCTTGATAAAGCATTAAACCTCGAAATTCGTAAGAATTTCGAGGTTTTTTTTATACCTTTAATGGTACACGGAAATGGTCACCTTACTCTAATGATAAAAAGTAAAAGCAAATTATTATAAAAATATGATCAATTGACAACCTTTAGGGGCAAAAGTCTAAATGATACATAACATGTTATATCATAATTAAAAGTGGGTGATTGTATTGAACTATTATTATCCTTACCGGCAAGATTGGTCTTCTGTATTGGAGTATTTAAACTACAGTTTGAATGGCGAACAAATGGTTTGTTCAATGACGACGCAATTATTTCATATTACTCTCACTAAAAATCTGAAAGGAAATGCAGAAATGCATAATCATCTAGTTCCAGCCTCCTATCATCGAGTTACAGCTTTAGGATGCGCAAAGCGATTGCAAAGTGGTGAATACCATGAATCCATTATTAAAGCTCTGGTTGCATGTGTTAATAATGGGTTAAAGCAAGATAAGGAAGTAAAGAAATGGTTAAGAGTAATGAGGGAAAACGCTCCAAGTGAATATATAGAATTTATGGATTCTGTTATCAGCTGGCAGCAGCAAACAGAGCAAAGTTTAGCATATACCCAGCAGCTTCTAAGAGGAATGGGATTTGATACTCAAACTGAAAACGGAGTGCCAGCTTACTAAAAAATTTTTCTTAATGAGCTAAAGAGTGGTTGAATTCAAAAAGGGGTTGTCGATGATGCAACTCCTATTCCTAATTTAAGTAAAGTGCAGTTTAGTGGAACATGAAAGATGAAAATCTTTCTCTTCTTTATGTTGTATTTGACACATATTGTGCAACATATTCCCTCAAAAGGTTTATTGAAAATTCACCAAATTCGTTGAGTTAAGTTATTTGTATATTATTGACTTGTTCTTCCACTATATCTGTGTCTATGTGGTGTAGTTCCATCGACAGTGGTAACACCATTAAATTCATGATAATGACCACCATTCGGAAGAGGTATTGCGGGGCCTGTTTTACCACGAATTTGATGTCTATGTTTGTCATCAACAGAAGTAAAAGTAAAATAATTGTGTGTGTGTTGTACTCCACTTGAAGCAGGTTCAGTAGTTCCAGTGTACCTGTGATTATGTCCTACATCAAAAGAAGTAACTCCTTTAAATTCATGAACATGAACAGGCTTTCCATCCCATGATGTTATATAGAGGTAATGAGAATGCATAGGGTCTGTTTCATCAGAATGGTGCATGAATCCTGAAATAGGTATTTCCATTAAAAAAACTCCTTTTATTTTTTATTACAGTATTCATATAGGTATTAAAAGGAGTGGGCATTATGTACAAGAAGAAGTGTTTCATGATAATGAAACTTAAATTAAAAATAACTATAAAACGTGTACTAGGGAAAATTCTACACGTTGAAATGGAATTGGAAACTGGTGAATAATCCAAGTGGGAATTTTTGCGAAATCAAGAAAAATCATAAAAATTGATGAGGAAAATGATTTTGATTAATAATACTTTTCTTAATATTTGAGTGCAAGAGTTTACGGTCTGAATTATACCATTTGAAATAAGGTTTATCTCTCTAATGCCCGCCCCTCACCCAACCAATCCATAATGAATACTCTGTAATAGGCGTATATAGATAACCTGTTATTGATGGACAAAAAACAGAGGAGAGAAGGAAAAACGTCATGAACAATATTACAAATGGAGGATTTGGCTATATTATTCAACCAGGTGATAATTACTGGCTGTTAGCACAGCGTTATCATACAACTATAGAGGAAATTTTTGCGGTTAATCCTAGAGTGAATCCATATTATCTTCGTGTAGGACAACAAATTACCATACCAGTTTCACAACCTTCTTTTCAATATGCACGACAAAATCATTGTATAAGTCAGGCAGCAGTTGATCTAATGAGTAATAATCGAAGCCTTTGGGAAGAGCATGTAGCTTGGACAAGAATGACAATTATAAGCCTAACCTTTAAGTTACCAGACATAGATTTTGTTATCGCGCGTCTTTTGCAAAATGCAACGGATATGGGAGAAATGATTCGACCATTGTATGGGGTTGTTGCAGCTAACAAATATGCTGCTTTGATTAAAGAACATCTAATATTTGCTGCTGATCTTGTAAAAGCAGCTCTAGCAGGTGATGAGCAAGCAGCAATGACTGCAGAAAAAAAATGGTATGCCAACGCGGATGAGATTGCAGTATTTCTTAGTAGTATTAATCGATTTTTGCCTGAGGAAGAAGTTAGAGCAATGTTCTACCGCCATTTGGATTTAACAAAACAGGAAGCTGTATATATGATAAAGATGGATTATCAGAAAGATATTGAAATATATGATGAGATTGAAGAACAAGCTAGGGAAATGGCGGACACCATCTCAGAAGCAATGGTGAAATTATATCCTAATATGTTTAGGTGAAAATCTCATAGCTAAAGTAGTGGGGATTTTTGGCTTTATGCTCTTACCAACAGCTTTTGCTCTTTCAAGTCCTTCACCTGTTCTGACAGCTTTTATCACGTATTACCCGACGCTTCTTTAAGGGGCGCCTTTTTGGGGGTTGTTGGACAGAAACAAATAAAACGGGAAAACCCTTATATATGACAAGGATTTTCCCGTTTCTTATTGTATGGAGCATAGGGGGCTCGAACCCCTGACCTCTCCGCTGCCAGTGTGGAATGTATAATTTCCTCTAGTATCCTAGAATGTTCAGAAATGGCTTTATATCAAGGTTTTTGAAGGTATTATACTTCTGATATGAACTGTGGTTTCCCTTAGTTTTCTATAATGTGTGACCAAAATGTTACCAGAGTGTGACTGGTATTTTAGTGTTGAAAATGTATTTGTTGCATAGAAAAAAGCAAGGTTTTGAGATGTGATAGTATGCCAAAAGTAGGATTAACTTATTTTTTTTGTTTTTGGACCGATTGATAAAAAGGAATTAAGCGGTCC
This sequence comes from Metabacillus bambusae, assembly GCF_017497975.1. Classification (GTDB taxonomy): domain Bacteria; phylum Bacillota; class Bacilli; order Bacillales; family Bacillaceae; genus Metabacillus; species Metabacillus bambusae. The sequence continues at coordinate 80,851 of NZ_JAGDEL010000027.1, forward strand.
AAATAGTAATGCGATGGAAATAGTATTTGTAGATTAGTGAAAATAAAGTATGTGAGCCTAGGAGGAAATTCAAAAGGGTTCCGTTTTCGGGTGCTTTCTTAATAAATGACACAAGAAAAGACGTGTGAATTGGCATACGTCTTTTCTCTTTATTTATCAAGGTTTGTTCAGAATTTCTTTAACTTTGACATAACACTTGACAGTATTTTTATGATGGACAATAAGTATTGTACAATTAAAGAGTGCCAAACCTACAGTCAATTTCAGTGCCGTTTTGAGTACCATTATTATATATCCTTCTTCAACTAACAGGGCAGTTTAGTGGAAGAATCGTCTTTAGCTCTTATTCAATAATCGGGCCATATAGTTTAATAAAGGGATTTAGTAAACAACTTTTTTTGTCACGTAATTTTTGGTTCCATCATGCGTGCGTCCTCAAATCAAAATTCATGTGTGTCCATGACTGTCTTTGTATCTATAATACGGTGAATGGGCTGTCTCAGCTTATTTTATTTTTGCATTATATTGGATGTCACGCCTAATTGCTTCCTGCATACTGAAAGTCTCTGCTTACTCCTCCTCTTCATGAGGAACAAGCCAGTCACGTGCATAAATTTGAAAGTCCATTAAAATTTTCCCAACTTATAATCGTTCACCCAAAGGTGAGCCTGTAATGTATATCTAAACATTTCCTTCGTATTCAAAACGTATACTCCCTACACAGTTTGTACATGTTAAGAGAAAAACAAGGGAGGGATTTCAGTTGGAGTGGATTTTTGGTCTATATCTATTTAATGCACTATTTATGTTATTCATTGCAATTTGGGAAGTTCGTCGGCCTGCCAAGGCTTTGAATTGGATAATAATCGTCCTTATTTTACCTGTCATTGGTTTCTGGCTATATCTTAGCATATCAAATCCTAAGCTTATTCATCGGAAAAGATTGACTTCTTCTCAAAATGAGTCTGACAAATTACCTGATACATATAGTGATTCAGCATCGGTAATCGCCGATGCTTTACGACATTTCACTGTACATGGGCTTCGATTCGGCCAAGTCCAAGTACTGAACAATGGAATAGCAAAGTATGAACAACTCATCGAATCCTTACAAAAAGCCCAAAAAACCATTGATCTGGAATATTACATCTATCGAAATGACCAAATTGGTAATTGCATCACAGAGCTGCTGATCGAAAAAGCAGTAAACGGAGTGCGGGTTCGTTTTATTAGAGATGGTTGGGGGAGTAAAAAATTTCCGCGTCAAAAAATCCTTCAGATGGTAGAAGCAGGGATAGAATGCCGAACAATATTTCCTTTACACTTTCCCTGGATTTTGTCCAATTGGAATTATCGGGATCATTGTAAGATTGTCACGGTCGACGGAAAGAAAGCTTTTACTGGTGGCATGAACGTAGGATATGAATATACAGGATTGAAGCCCGTCGTTGGCTTTTGGCGGGACACTCATTTGCAAATCATAGGAGAAGCATCAGTCGATTTACAGACTGTCTTTGACATTCATTGGAATATTGCTGTGCCGGAACGAATAAAATCGAAAACAAATCTGAAAACAAAATCTAATGTAACGAAAATCAATCCAATCGGAAAAGTAGACCTTTCCAGATGGTCGGCCGAATTGGGGTCAGAGTTGAGCAACATAGATGATAAAGAGATGGACGTATACCCAAAGACAGGGACATTGCAAAAAGCGTACATCCATACGTTGGAAGGAAACCCTGGAATTCCTACTCCAGTTATTCGTCAAGCTTACTTTATATGTATAACACAGGCGACCAAGACTATTGATATAACAACACCCTACTTTATACCGGAAACAGATATTATCATGGCATTAAAGACAGCTGTGGCCCGTGGTGTGCACGTAAGATTGCTGGTTCCTCACCACATTGATCAAAAAATCGTGGGCTTTGCAAGCCGTACCTATTACGGGGAACTTATAGAAGCTGGAGTCAAAATCTACCAGTACGACAAAGGAATGTTACATGCGAAGGTGATAATCATAGATGAGGAGATTGCAGAAGTAGGCTCAGCAAACTATGATATGAGAAGTTTTCGCCTGAATTATGAGGTGTGTCAAGTCATGTACAGTGCTGATGTGGCGAGGGAACTCACAGAGCAGTTCGAACGCGATCTTACTGATTCTTTACCATTAAGAATTGAAGACTTGCTGCAACGATCCCTGACCGAGCGCATTATTGAACACGGTGCTCGCCTGCTTTCTCCATTATTATAAGTTGATGTATCCTGTTTTTATTGTTCTAGCTTAAATCTAGATTTAAAAAATTTCATTGGCTTTAAAATATTTCTGATTTATTTGAAAAAAGTCGAAAACCCGTGTTAGAAGAACTTCTATCGTGGGTTTTTTTTATTTACGATGGTAATTCATTACTAAAAAACGGTAATCCTAAAAAGACAGCTCAAAGTGTTTGAATTCAAAAATATCTGTTACTTTTTAATTTAAATAAAAGGGATGATATCAATAGATAATATATTTGAAAATTTTAAGGAAATACGTTTATTAGAGGATAAACTGTACCTTTTAGAATTAAATAATTGGCTAAAGAATGAATTTTTAACTTGGGAATGGTGGATATTAGTTGGTTTTTTAGTTGTGCCTTGGATTATATGGTCTAAACTCGTTAAACGAGACATTATTTTAGAAATTTTGTTGTTTGGTACCATAATTATCATAACAACAACCTTATTAGATGTAGTTGGCTTACAATATAGGTTTTGGGATTATCCAATTGCATTCCTACCTATTATTCCTAGGGCCTTTCCCTTTGATTTTTCAATGATACCTGTAGCTTACATGTTGTTATATCAATATTTTAGAACATGGAAATTTTTTATAATCGCACAAATCACTATGGCACTAACATACGCCTTTATTGGTGAACCTTTTTCCGAGTGGGTCGAACTTGTTTATTATTTTGAGTGGAGATATAGTTATTCATTCATATATTACATCATCGTTGGTATTGGAACTCGAGCTTTAATACTAAAACTAGCCTCTTTATCTAAACTTCAAGATCTTACAACTAAGTAAAATTTAAATTGGAGGAAAAAACTTTGGAAGAAGTTAATATTGGTTTACTGACGATCAAAGTCATAGTAGGTTTTGTCACCTTATTTTTTATTATTATCATAACAGGAAGAACATCCATCTCTCAGTTAACCCCGTTTCACTTAGTTTTTGTGTTAGTACTTGGAGATTTTTTAGGAAATACCATTTATGAAGATAAGGTAAGGACTTTTCACTTCTTATATGCCATCGGATTGTGGACGCTTCTCATGTTGGGGATAGAGTTTATGACTCTAAAAAATAAATCGACACGTTCTCTCTTATTAGGCGATCCCAACATCATCATTAGGGATGGTTTCATGGATCGAAAGTTACTTAAAAAGAACAAATTGGATGTAAATCAAGTTTTGAGTATACTTCGACAAAATAATGTTTTTTCAGTTCGCGAAGTCAAATACGGTATATTGGAAACTAATGGGCAAATAAGTATATTATTAAAATCGAAGTATCAAAAACCAGACAAGCAAGATCTCAATCTTCCAGAAAGTCCAGTTTACCTCCCAACATCGTTAATTCTAGATGGGGAAATTTTATGGGATAATTTACATGAACTCGGATTTGATCAACAGTGGTTAGATAACCAATTAACTACCAACGGATATGATAATGTAAAGCGTATATTCTACGCAGATTGGCGAGAGAGTGAAGGCATACATATAAGTCCAAAATAAAATTTGTTAGGATAGGAGCATATCAATTTTCTTGGTGAATATAATGTGGATTTAATAATAAGATTCACCGTTTATAAAAAAGATGAACCAGAGAATCCATTTTAAGAATTTATCTGATAAGGTGTTTGTTACTCTTTGGTCTTCCACAATCGGGCGCTTTTCTTTAATAAGAAGGCGTCGTTTTTTAATCAATCAGATTCTGGAGCAACACATTTAAATTGGAGTTATATTAAGGTGTAGAAGAGATTGTGAAGGATTCTGCTTAAACTATCGGGTGCTTTACTTCAATAAGGAGTAAGGCATTTTTTATTCCACTAACGGTGCAGGATAATTTAAGAAGAACTTGATTTGTTGGATTAAATCGTTGAAGAATAAATTGTTTTCTTATGTATTATTCTATAATAAAAAGGAGTGAATTATTTGGATAAGCATCATATTAGAAAAGTAATAGGAATTCTTGTTTTATTTACTATATTTATGTGTTGTTTGACAGTGATTAATATAGAAATATCAGCCGAAAAGATAGACACAAAATTAGTACGTGTGAATAAAACAGCTTCGGATAATGGAATTACATTTACAATTGGTGATGCTGTTAAAGAAGGACACGAACGAATATCACTTGAATATGTTATAGAAACTGAACAAAACATTAACATTCAAAATGATGACATTTTTGGAAAGCCAGAAATTTATATCAATGGTAAATGGATTAATCAAAGTATGAATTGGAATGTAGAGAAAATAGGAGAAAATAAATACAAAGGTCTAATACATATTAACCCAGAATACGAACTCCCAAATAACTATGATGTTAAGTTTGGATTTTATCAAATTTTAAATCAATCAGGTAGATGGGAGATAGAGTTTTCATTTAAATAATTTTTTCTTGAACTAACGGGTGCTAATGTTGAAGATCCAGCTGCCATTTGGCGGCTTTTTCTTATTGAACTAAATGGCAGGATAGTTGAAGATTAGTTATAATATATGGATATCAAATATAGCTGTATAAGGTGCTTTAGCTGGATAATGAACCGAAGGAATTCAAGATGATGGGACGAAGACCCATGGGAGATAAATTAAGTATTGACTGATGTTCTATCTAAAGTTAAAATCTAATTATAAGAAAAATGAACCAAAGGACCGTATGGTGAACCAGGGAGTTTTTATATGGAAAATGTTCGCTCAGTAGAAAGAGCTTTAGAGTTACTAGAATGCTTCTCAGAGGTACATGAGGAAATAGGGTTGTCGGAATTATCTCGTTCTCTTGCCTTACCTAAAGCTACAGTATTACGTTTGGCACGTACTTTACAAAGTAAGGGTTATCTATTTCAAAATGATGAAAATCACACATATCGTTTAGGCTCAAAAGTATTGGGGCTAAGCAATGTCTTTCTGACTAATCTTGATTTTCGTAAAGTTGCCTTACCATTTATGAAGGGACTACGTGATAAAACTCAAGAGACTGTTGCGCTCTTTGTTGTAAGCGATAACAAACGTATGTGTGTAGAGCGTGTAGAAAGCCATCATACTTTGCAACCGGCTATAAGAATTGGGGAACATGTGTCACTAGAACGAGGATCAGCTAGTAAGCTTCTAGTTGTTTATCAAAAAATAAGTCCGTTTATAGAAAGCATTGATCCTGAAGAAATACAACAAATCTTCAATCAAGGATTTGCTGCAAGTATTGAAGAACGGGAACAAGGTCTGGCTTCTATATCTGCACCTATTTATAATAACAAAGGACAGACAATTGCTGCGTTATGTATAACAGGCTCAGCATTTAGATTTACCAAAGAAAAAATAGAAAATCATATAAATGAAATTCTTGCTACTGCAAAACAAATTTCTTACCAACTTGGGTATCTAGATTGATACCCAAAACTTATATTCCGCATATGAACCGACGGTTCGTCTAGTGAACCAATCCTTTGTTCTGATAATCGTGTTTAAACGAAAAAAGAAGGGTTTCGATAATATTATTAGCTTATAAATTGAGATCTATTTAAGAAAAAGAGGGGATTTGTCACTCCTTTAATTAAAGGGTGATTTAAATAAATTTTAACAAATAAGAGGTGTATAGCTATGAGTACTTTAAAAAATAATGTAAAACCAGCACTTTTACCTGAAGAAGTTATTCAAAGAGCAAAACGTCTTAACACCACGCTCTTATCGGATGCAATGGGATGTACTGGTGCAATGGATTACAAAATAAAACCAGTAGCTGCAGGTATGAGGGTTGTAGGAACTGCTATGACAGTGAATATGAGACCTGGAGATAATCTATTTCTTCATCAAGCGATTTATTCTGGAGAAGAAGGTTATGTAATAGTTGCAGATGGAAAGGGCCATACGGAAAATGCTTATCTTGGAGAATTAATGGCAGGAGCCGCAAAAGCAGTTGGACTTGAAGGTATAATCATTGACGGATTGGTACGAGATAAGGAAGCACTTAGCGAGTTGAATCTCCCTATCTTTGCAAAAGGGTTTATTCCTAACGGTCCTTTCAAAGATGGTCCAGGTGAGTTTAATACCCCTATCTCTTGTGGAGGAGTGTCCGTACATCCAGGAGATTTAATACTTGGTGATGATGATGGTGTCATTGTTGTTCCAAAAGACAAAATTGACGATGCATTTGCAAAGGCAGAGAAAAAGCTAGCTTATGAGAAGGATCGCATGGAAGTTATCGCAGAATACGAAAAAAATCGCAAGCAAGGCATGACAGACGGAACCATTGAACCATCTTGGTTAAAAGCAAAGATGGCAACATTCAGACTATAAGATTGGTGGAACTTAAAATGAATTTAGGGTTTATTGGGTTTGGAGAAGCTGCTTTTGAAATGGCAAAAGGTCTAAAAGGAGAAGGTTTTGGAGAAATAGTTGCTTTTGATCCTCTTGCAGACCATGAAACTTACGGATCGCTAATCAAAGAAAGAGCAGGACAAGCAAAAGTGGAGCTGTTGGATTTAATGGAAACCGTCATACAAAGAGTAAATCTTGTTATTGTTGCAGTTCCAGCAGATAAAGCTTTTGAAGTAAGTGTGAAATTGAAACCGCAATTAAATAAAGAGATTATTTATGTTGATGTATCTGCTTCCTCTCCTACAGTAAAGAAAGATATTTGGGAAAATCTCAAAGAGACAGGAGCTGCTTTCGTAGATGCTGCTATGCTTGGTCCTTTAACAGTTTATCAACATAAAGTTCCTATGATTATAAGCGGTTCTGGTTCAAATCAGTTTATTTTACAGATGAGTAAATTCGGCATGAATCTTGATCATATTAGTCAAAACCCAGGAGATGCTTCTGCAGTAAAGCTCACCCGAAGTATATTCATGAAGGGGACTGCAGCTTTATTTATTGAAATGTTGGAAGCTGCTCGCGTGTTAAATGTGGAAGATCGGGTTATCGCATCAATAAAAGAGACGATGGGAAGTGAAATTTTTGAAAAAGTTATGAATCAACTGGTCACTGGTACTTCGATTCATGCTTATAGAAGATCAAAAGAATTAGAAGGATCAATAGAAATGTTAGAGGAACTAAATATCCATTCATCTATGTCTAACGCATCAAGAGAAAAACTCTTATTTTTGACTGATTTGAATATTAAAGACAAGTTTCAGGGGAAAAGACCAGATCATTGGACCAATGTTATAGATATGATTGCTAGTACTAGAAAAGAAAATGTAAAAAGCTGAAAAGTTTAGGAAGATACTAGATGAATATAGAACGAATTCGGAACAAGTTATGAGATTATTTCATCTTATTTTTTAATGAGGGTTAATGAAGATATACGTTTCGTACTTCATGTATTGTTGATTATCACTAGTGAAAATAACTATTTAGAGAATAAGATATTTGGACAACTTATAAAAATGAGAACTATGCCCATTGAAATTAACAATAAAAGTGGGCATTGTCTCTAATACATTATCAGAAAGATCAGTTTCCTCAGATAAATGAAACCGCATTCAATTTAGGGGAGGGTATAAAGATGTTAACATTTTTAGGATTTGCGATGATATCCGTTTTTATGTATTTAATTATGAGTAAGCGCTTTTCTGCACTCAATTCTCTGATAGCTATACCTGTCATATTTGCACTAATTGGAGGATTTACTGATTTAGGACCTATGATAATGAGTGGGCTTGAGAGCATTGCACCAACTGCTATCATGGTTGTATTTGCAATTCTTTACTTTGGGATATTGATTGATTCTGGTTTTTTTGATCCACTTGTGTCTAAAATTTTAAAACTAGTAAAAGGTGATCCGCTGAAAATTTCACTTGGTACGGCAGCATTAGCCATGGTAGTTGCTTTGGACGGTGATGGAACGATTACCTATCTTATTGTCGTGACGGCCATGTTACCTCTTTATGACCGCTTAGGTATGAATCGACTTATTTTGGCGTGCTTACCTGCATTAGCGATGGGGATTATGAATCTTCTACCTTGGGGAGGCCCAACAGCAAGGGTAATGACGATCTTCGATATGGATGCAATGGGAGCTATTGGACCAATTATTCCATCTATGATTGCAGGTGGAATATGGGTTTTTGCTGTAGCATATTTTATGGGCTTGAAAGAACGAAAACGATTAGGCGTTAATAATGATATCAATGAAACATTTATTCAAGAGATTGCTGCTACTGTTGCGGAGCAGAAAGACGTAACATTGAAACGTCCTAAATTATTTTGGTTTAATTTAGTCTTAACACTATTATTACTTGTTACTTTAGTTATGGGATTGTTGCCATTACCTGGTTTGTTTATGCTTGCTTTTGTTATCGTAATATCTGTCAATTATCCAAGCTTAACAGACCAGAAGGAACGTCTAGAAGGTCATGCAGGTAATATCTTAACTGTTGTTTCAATGATTTTTGGTGCTGGTATTTTCACTGGTATTTTAGAGGGAACCAAAATGGATACCGCAATGGCTGATTCATTAGTTGCAATTATTCCGGAATCTTTCGGAGCGCTTTTACCAGTAATTGTTGCTGTAACTAGTTTACCTTTTACATTTGTTTTGGCAAATGACCCGTATTATTTTGGAATTGTCCCCATTATTGCAGAAACTGCAAGTGGTTTTGGGATTAATCCAAATGAAATTGGTCATGCTTCACTATTGGGGCAACCACTGCATTTGTTAAGTCCACTTCAAGGATCTATTTATGTATTAATCGGACTTCTCGGAATTGGATTAAATGATCACATCCGATTCACTGCCAAATATGCCATCGGCACAGGGCTGGTCATGACAATTGTTGCTGTTTTATTTGGTACCCTATCTATATAATAAGTTGGATTCTACTGCTAACTAACTCATTTGACGGGACAAAAAAGCTTTATGTAATGTCTATTAAAATATAACAAGGGAAAAAGGATTATTATACTCAGCTTCTGTGTATCAAGGCTTGGGGATTAAAAGGGAGCTATTTACCCCAATCTTTGCGATTAGCTGCACATTCGGATGGCTCACATTTTAGAACACTATGAGAATAATCGTTTAATTTATCCTCGTGCTGAATATGTTGGTCCGCAAAAGAGGGACATTGGGGTATGAGCCTGTGTTTCCAAAAAGTTTAGCTATATAAATGATAACCGCTAATCCTTTTAATTTAAGGATAGCGGTTTTTTTATTGTTATTTTATATAAATTTAAAAGAAATTCGCACCGTTTGTAAAAAAAGATGTACTGTTTGTAAAAAAGTCTGATCAAAAAATTCACTTGAAATACAGAATGTTTCTTTTTCAACAAACGGAGGCCTATGTTTAAGAACGGGAGGTGCTACGGCATCTCTTCTTCTTATTCCAAAGTTAGTTTGTGAAGGATTGTACTTAAACAAACGGGGTGCGATTATTCAATAAGAATAGTCGCTTTTTTCTTATTGTGCTAACGAAGCAGTTTAGTTCAATAATAGTATGAATTACTGTAAATAATCTGGCATATATATGGGAGGATAGAGTGTAATAAGGAGGGGGTATTATGGCTAATCCAATTGTCATGCGATCATTGGACGAAATTCGTTTTTGGTCTAGGATCATGAAGGAACATGCTTTATTTTTAAGCTTGGGATTTACTCATGAACAGACGCAATTGATTGCAGAAGCCAAACAGTTCATTACTCTTTTCGAACGAATAGAGGAAAAGTTGGCAAGATTTAATGTAAACTCGGATATACGCCAAATACAAGCTTTTAACACTGAGGTTTATCAAGCAGCTTTTGCTATCTGGAGTTATAAGAGAAAAGTATTAGGTTTAACTTTACGCTGTGAAATCCGTACAAATAACTTTCCATTATTAGTTGACCATATCAGCAGAGAAGCAGCTTATTTTGCTAACAGATTAAAAGACCTCAATGAAGGAAAACTTGCACCCCAACCTGACATGATTATTCAAGAAAATCTATTTTTTCTTAGGATTATGGCTGATCATGCCAAATTTATCGGACACCTTCTTGATCCTTCTGAAAGAAAGTTAGTGGAACAGGCGAGAGAATTTAGCCATGATTTTGATCAATTGGTTTTTCAGGCAGTTGATTTGGATTCTATGCGCCCACAATCTGAAACTGTACCAATTCTGGATCAGTTCTTGGATCAAAACAGAGTTTCAGTAGCTTCGTTAAGGGATTTTAAGAAAACAGCAAGAGATTTAATAGAGGCTTGTCGTATTAAGAGCAATATTCATCCACTCCTGGCAGATCATACGTTTAGAGAAGCTGAAAGATTTTTGGAAATTATAGATTTATTTGAATCTCATCTTTCAAGAAAAGAACAGTAAAATAATCAAATCTGCTGCCTTACTAGGCGGCTTTTTATCGAGACGCGAGTTAGAGGTACGTGGATTGGCAGGTTAGTTTGTGAAGAAGTGCACTTAAAGTAAAGGGGGCTTTAATAAAAAAAGTAATTGCATAAAACCCCACTTTTTTATGCAGCTGCCAGGCTTCTTCAGAAGCCCAAAACGTTGATTTATCAACGATGCATAAAATCATGCATAATCGATAAAAAATGAACAAGAGCCAAACCCTTGATACTACTGGGTTTGTCTTTGGCTTACTTCTGATAGTTGACTTTATGTAAACTAAAAGTGAATATGGCATACAATATTAGCTAAAACAAAAAATTCACCTTTAAATTCAATAAAAACCCCTTATAACAAGGGGTTTTGGAGTGTAGATAGACGTAATTTAGGTAGTTTGTTCACTGGTTTTAACCATCTAACATTAATATATGATAAATCGTTGCATGTGTAGCTTATTTAATTAATGTTTTACGTTGCTTATGTTGACTGGATTTGTATGCATACTACTTTAGGGGTCTTATTAAGACTCGATTAAACCCCTTTTCGGAAGCTCCAAAAAACAAAAACGCCCTCCTAGGAGGAAGGACGAAAAATCATCATCAAGAAAATTGTTCGAGTTTTATCCTGATTTTATGTCGCAAAAAGGCAAATAGAATCCTCATCTATATAAAAATTGCCGTAATGAAAATCCGCATGAATTAATCCGTATGAATCTACTGAATATGGAAATTCAGATATATATTCCAACAATGCGACATACCGCCTTATAATGTCCTTCTCGGATTTAGGCAAGTCAATAGCTAATACTTTTTATCGGGATGTCCTTCGGTAACCGATTCAGATGTAAAAAATGCTTTCCATTTTTCACATTTAGCTCCCACTTCATTCATTATTTTTTCTTTTATGAGTTTCATATCATTATTGAAATCCAAACATTCTTGCTATCTTATGAATAAAAAAGGAGTTATGTTACTTTTCACATAGAACAGGTTATTAAAAAGATTAAATCATTTTATATTTTTGCAAGTATTGCAAAAAATAATCTGTTATTGGTCCATAGATTAGGCAAAACACAAGTGTCCCAATTTGCACTGGACCACTCAATAGAAATCCAATGAGCACAGCTCCTCCTTCAGTAAAAATTGACATTCTACCAAATGATATTCCCCATTTTTCGCTGACTACTAAACTAAACCAATCTGTAGGCCCTGCTCCCATTTTAGCTGACATATATAAGGCAGTACCAAAACTTACTAAAACAATGCCGAACAGCATAAAAAAAACAGCTATGATCATATTACTTGTGTCTGGTATTAATTCAGTTAAAATCAATAAGTCGATAAAAGCACCTACTAAAAAAAATTCAAGGAATACTCCTAGCTTGGGTAATCGTTTTGTTATGATATAAGAAAGAAAAATCATGAACAAGCCAACAATCCAATGCCAAGCACCAAATGTTAACCCTAAAGACTCTGTTAGTGCATACTCTAGTACATCAAATGGATGTAACCCAAGATATTCTACATTAATCATAAAAACCGAGCCCACCGCAATTACAAAAGATCCGGAAATCATAAACAGGGCACGAATCCCTAGCGAAACAAACTTTAAATCCTTGAACATTCTTCTACCAATTCTACAATTTCATAAATTGTAGCTAAGATTATTCGAATATCTTGGGAAGTATTATGCGTATTCAACATAGTAAATTTCATGCACTGACGACTTCCAGAACATAGTGACGCTTCGCCGTTACTAAGCATTTAGGTTCTAATCGCATCCCCTTGACCTTTTGAATAGCCATAGGAAACTTTCTTTGAAAACTTCTTTCGTTTGATTCGAGTTGTGATAGAATCTCTGTGTATGAATTACTTTTCAAAATTACACCTCGTTTATTAAATCCGCAAAAGATTTTTGCAGGTTTTTCTAAATGATTAAGTTTGTGTGTACAATACATATGATGCTTTCCAGCCCTTTACTGATAAATAACATATTTATATTCCTCTTCTATGAAAGTCTCATTTTAAAATCTTTATAGTCAAATTCGCGTACGATATGATATTCTCCCGCTTGATCTAAAACAACGATTGCTGGTAAAGGCATGCCGTTAAAAGAAGTGTTTTTCACCATCGTGTAGACTGCCATATTCTCAAAAACTAAACGATCTCCACTCTTTAATGGCTGGTCAAAAGAATAATCTCCAATTGTATCACCAGTAAGGCAAGTTTGCCCACCAAGACGATACAAAAATGACTTTTCACCTGCTGCTCCTGAGCCAAGAAGAGGAGGTCGATAAGGCATTTCCAGTACATCAGGCATATGACAGGTTGCAGAAGTGTCAAGAATAGCAATATCGATTCCGTTTTGAAGTGTATCAAGTACGGTCGTAACCAGATATCCTGCATTGTAAGCAACAGCTTCGCCTGGCTCAAGATATACTTTTAATCCGTATTTATCTTTCATTCTCTTAATACAATTTTCTAGTAATTGAATGTTATAGTCTTCCTCTGTAATGTAGTGGCCGCCTCCAAAGTTGATCCATTTCATTTGAGATAGCCATGGTCCAAACTTTTCTTCAACAGCCATTAGAGTTGTTTCCAAATCGTTGGAGTTTTGCTGACAAAGGGTATGGAAGTGTAAGCCTGAAACACCATCAAGCAAATCCTGACGAAAATTAGCTATTGTTACACCGAATCGTGAACCTGGCGTGCAAGGGTCATAGATGGCATGGCTAACCTGTGTCGAGCATTCCGGATTAATGCGCAAGCCCACACTTCTACCAGCTGCAAGAGCTTTATCTTTAAATTTCTCCAACTGTGAAAAGGAATTAAAGACGATATGGTCACAAATAGATATAATCTCATCGATTTCGTCTTCTCGATAGACAGGGGAAAAGATATGATTCTCTTTCCCCATTTCCTCGTGACCTAGACGAGCCTCATATAAGCCGCTTGCAGTCGCACCGCTTAAATATTTCCCAATTAGAGGATACATCTTAAACATGGAAAATGCTTTTTGTGCCAAAAGAATCTTGCTTCCGGTCCGTTCCATGACTCCGTTCAAGATTTTTAGATTTTTTTCCAGAAGACCTTCATCGATTACATAACAAGGGGATGGTAATTCCTCAATCCGCATATTAACTACTGCCTTTCTTCGGTTCTGAGAGTTTAATAGAATCAGAATCGACAAGCTCTGGATCGAAGTTTTCTTTCCATGGCAGTCCCCATTTATTTAATGCTTCCATGAATGGGTCAGGATCAAATTCTTCAATATTGTATACACCTGATTTATTCCACGTTCCAGTCATCAGCATCATCGCTCCAATCATTGCTGGGACACCTGTTGTATAAGACACCGCCTGAGAATCTACTTCTTTATAGCATTCTTCATGATCACATACATTGTATACATAATATGTTTTATCTTTCCCGTCTTTTTTTCCTTTGAAGATACAGCCAATGTTGGTTTTACCCTTTGTGCGTGGTCCGAGGGAGGCAGGGTCTGGTAGGACAGCTTTTAAGAACTTAAGGGGAATAATTTGGTTTCCTTCGAATTCGATTGGCTCAATGGAAGTCATTCCGACATTTTCAAGACATTTTAGATGTGTAAGGTAACTTTGGCCAAATGTCATGAAGAAACGGATACGTTTAAGTCCTAGAATGTTTTTTGCAAGGGATTCAAGCTCTTCGTGGTATAACAAGTACATATCTTTTTCTCCCACTTCAGGGAAGTTATAAACGCGTTTAATTTCCATTGGTTTCGTTTCAATCCATTCGCCATTTTCCCAATATCTCCCGTTCGCAGAAACTTCACGAATATTGATTTCAGGATTAAAATTGGTAGCAAACGGATAGCCATGATCACCAGCATTGCAGTCCAGAATATCGATTTGTTCAATTTCATCAAAATGATGCTTCAGTGCATAAGCAGAAAATACACCCGTAACACCAGGGTCAAAGCCGCTACCTAAAAGAGCAGTAATGCCAGCCTTTTCAAAACGTTCGTGATATTCCCACTGCCATTTGTATTCAAATTTTGCTGTATCTTCTGGTTCATAGTTTGCTGTATCCATATAGTGTGTTTTTGTTGCTAGGCAAGCATCCATGATTGGTAAATCTTGATATGGTAAAGCTAAGTTTATTACGATGTCAGGCTTTACTTCTTCGATTAATGCGATTAATTCATCCACATTATTTGCGTCAACTTGAGCAGTTGTAATTTTTGTTTTTCCACCATCTAGTTTGGCTTTTAACTCATCACACTTTGATTTTGTCCGACTTGCGATACAAATCTCTTCAAATACTTCACTGTTTTGAACACATTTATGGATGGCTACTGATGCCACTCCACCACAACCAATAATAAGTGCTTTTCCCAACTTTGCATCTCCTATCAAAAGATTTTTTAATGAAAGAGTGTAGTCTATCAACTGATAAGATCACTCTATTCAATCCATTTCAGTCTTTGATGCAACAACCCGTCGGAGGCTTTATTTTCTCCTGTGACAAAATCAGTCATATAGTAGGTTAGATAATCTCCATACTTGCTTTCAGTGTTAAGCAAAAGATCATCAACATAATAGATACCTAAAGGAACATCATCAAGGATTAAGCTGGCTAAGCCTGCATAAATGCCGCACGCTACTTGAAAGTATGTCGCATTTGTTTTGAATTTTGGATAAATTTCACTACTTTTCATCACGTTATATATGAACTTTTCCATACCCTCGTATACCAAAAGCACACCAATTAGATCTTCACCCTCAACTTCACCTATATCGGGATCAATCACTTGCTGATTCCAATCCCAAAGAACATCCACATCATCCAAATGGTCCCGAATCAATTTCGTAGTATATTCATTGACACGATAAATAAAGCCAATCTCCATATCAAATATTTTACCTAATGTAACTACTTCTTCATGCGGCATCAGACAACCGTAAAATTCTTTTTCCCCTAATCTTACTTTAAACTCCATTGCATATACCTCTTCATAAAAATAGTGCTGTAAATGATGATCGACAAACATTGGATAGCTTAATATAGCTTCATCCAGGAAGCATTCAACAGACCATGAAGTATAGAGGGTGTTAGGTATAATTAATTTTTTGTCTTTAAAAAAAGAATCGTCATGCTCCACAATGTAGCAGGCTAAAGGCTTTTTGTCCGGATTTTCCTTCATCAGTTTTAAAGCCATCCATTGAACGACGCCGGGATTCATACCAGAACAAACAATAGCCTTTGTATTGGTAAAATCGTCTTTATTATCTTCAAATCTAATATATCGCTCTGTTAGTGGGAAACCATATAACTTCTCGTCCTCATCAACCTCTGTGTTCTCTAGAGCTGAATTGAGATAATACACGCCTAATTCGTTACAGCAATTAAGCATTTCAAGTGTATCGGCCCATGATACATCTATGACTATTTTTGTATTTGACTTTTTTAGATGTTCTTTAAAGATAGTTGTATCTTTGAGATCTAGCTGGTGGAGCTTAATGTTACCTGCAAGGTTTGGGAATAATTGATCGTAGTACTTTTTATCTTTTTGATTGATATCAATTAGGTGAAGGTGAGATTTGCTAATGATGGGGTATAGGGGGTCATTTTTATCTTGAAAGGATTTGTTTAAAATGGCTAATATTGCTCTAGCAACACCTCCGCTACTGCCCAATAAAGAAACGGATAATGGTCTTGTCTTATTGAGTATTTTCAACACGCTCCTTTTTTTGAATATATTAATGAGATATTTTTAAAATAAATCCTATTATAATATATGATTTTATTAATACTGCGTATGTGCTTCTATCTATAGATGCTAGAAATATAATTTTAAATCCGCTTTTCTTCATAGACTACTTCCTTTGAGACCTTCTTAAACTAACAGTGTAGTTAATTTTTGAAAAATAGTATAATTTGAGAAAAATAGAAGGTTAGGGATAACTTATGGGCTTCCTTGTAATAGCAATCTTATTAGTATTCTTATTTGATTTCACAAAATTAAGAAAGCAAAACCAAACAATAATTGAACAAAATGAAAAGATTATTTCTCTATTGGAGGAAATTAAAAATAAATAACTACAGTTTTTTAAGTAACTAGTACTTATTAATATTCAATAATCAACTAAAAGGATCTTCCATAAAGTGGTCTTATCCCCGTCAAGTAGACAATTAATAAAAGGTTCACTTATTAGGCAGCCTTAGCTCTATATTCAGTAGGGCTAAGGTTATTTAATTTTTTTTGAAAACGTTTATTGTTATAAAACTTAATA
>NZ_JAGDEL010000028.1 GCF_017497975.1 Metabacillus bambusae
TAAATTAATCGCTTTTAGCTTAATTTCTTTTGTATAGGTTGTTCTAATTTTCCCCATGAAAAAATCCCCTCCATAGAAGACAGTACAATCCTTTCTTTTTACTGTCCACTATAAGGGGATAATAACATTTTTTAGTGATCCCTTTTAAAACAATTACATTTTCTTTCCGTTGTTTTCCTGTTGATCCCGAAGGCTGGCAGCCTTTTCCTTTGCGTCTTGAGAAACTTGTTGTCCACGATTGGTTGTCGTTGTGGTTGTACTTGTTGTATTCGTCCCAGTCGGCGTAGGTGCAGTAGTTACCGTTGGTGTTTTTGCACTTGCCGTAGGTTTCGTTGTTACCGCAGGCGTTGTGGATGCACTTGTTTTATTAGTTTCTGTAGGCTTTGATGCAGGCGTTGTGGTTGGTGCTTTGGCGCTTGTCGTAGGTTTCGTTGTTACAGCAGGCGTTGTGGACGCACTTGTTTTATTAGTTCCCGTACGCGCCGATACAGTCGTTGGTGCTTTGGTGCTGGTTGCAGGTTTCGTTATTACAGTAGGCGTTGTAGTTGTTGTCTCATTCGTACTAGCAGAATTTGATGTAGTACTCTTGCTGAATTGTTTCTTATTCAGTGGAATGGCTGTTATAGCGATATCACTTTTATTACTATTTTTAGCCGCTTGGATAGCAGGGTTATCATGAGAAAGCTTGGTTTCAACCTCTTTTACATTCGTTATTGGTGTCGGATCTTCTACCGTTTTTTTTGCTTGGTTGATTGCATCCGCCTTTTTTTGGTCTCCAGATTGAGTTAAAGCTATTTCTTTTATAACTTGTTTTGAAGATTGCTCGTCTAACAAAGCATTGGTGACAGAAAACGTAACAGCTCCCGCTAATACCATAGCAAGGGCTCCCTTGGTGATTGTGGTCATATTTTTCCCCTTGTGTTTTATGTATGTTCGTCTTAAAAGAATACGATCAAACCTAAAAATATTATGGGGGTATAAAAAACAGAATTTTTGGGGTCTTTGTCATTTACTTATGATACGGTTCATCCTAACGAATCTAAATGAGGTACTTTAAAGTTTTTATATGTTATGAGATTTCTCCTCATGTTGAAGCAGCCATTCCTTCCTCCATAGACCTCCTGCATAACCGGTTAATTTCCCATTTGAACCGATTATTCTGTGACAAGGGATCACAATGCTTAACTTGTTTTTCCCATTTGCACTCCCTACTGCTCTGATCGCCTTTTCATTTCCGATGGAAACAGCTATATTCTTATAAGATCCCGTTTTAGCATAAGGTATTTTTGTTAAAGCGTTCCATACTGTTTTTTGAAAGTCAGTCCCTTCAATTTGATATGGAAATGTAAATTCTTGACGATGGCCCTTAAAATATTCGTCAAGTTGGTTGTAGCATTCTATTAAAACCGGAGGGGTTTCAGCTTGTAGTAAATTCTCTTTTTTATTCTCTTCAGAAAACAGTATAGAACTGATGGCTTCATGAGTACCGATTATTTCTATCACGCCAATTGGTGATTCATAGTCGGTTTCTCCTTAAGACTTAATAGATTCCTTAAGGCATTATGAAGACCGACATCTGCAATTGGAAAGGAGGAGGTTTGGTGTAAGCATTTCATCATCACATAATCTGCTGTCCATGCTCCGATACCTCTTATCAACATTAATGATGTTTGTACTTGATGATAATCTTGTTGTAGCAATAATTCTTTTGTTAATTTGCCACACTTCATATCTTTAGCAATACCAATAATATATTCAGCCTTCCTAGTAGTAAATTGAAGTTTCCTTAAATCATCTACATTCAAGGAAGCAATTTTTTCAAATGAAGGGAATAACCAAAACCTTTCTCCTTCGAAAGTTATAAATTCGCCAAATTGTTCAACAAACCGTTGCTTTAATGTGTAAGCAAAAGGTAAATTAATTTGCTGTCCCATTATTGCCCATACTAGCGCTTCAAATAAATCTGGAATGCACATAATCCGTAAGCCAAAATATTTATGCGCAAGATTCTTTAAAATTTTATCCCTACTAGCCATTTGATAAAATTCCCCTAAATCCTGATCCAAATCAAACAATTCCCAAATATACTCTCCCACTTTTTTACGAACGAGAATAGATGGAGTCCTGATTGGGAATTCAACCTTTATGCAATTATTGATATATCCTATTTTACATAAGATCAAAGAGTCTTTAATTTTTATTAGTTTATATACAGCGCCATCTTTAATTTGATGAAGCACTTCCTGATTAGACCTTCCTAAAAAAATTAAACACTCTTCAAAATTAAATTCCTTAGGGGGATAAATCTCCAAATAAGATTCATGGTCAATCCAATTCATTTAGGAATTCCTTTCGATATTCACTAGGTGAACAGTTTTTTAAGCTTCGAAATACTTTATAAAAGTTGGAAGGACTCTGGAATCCTACCTCATAACAAATCTCTAAGTTTGTCATAGCTGTGCATTTAAGAAGATGGGCTGCTTTATCGATGCGTATTTTTTCTAAATAAGTACGCGGAGTCTCAGAGGTTTCTTGTTTAAATAAGCGTTCCAGATAAAAGGAACTTAAGCCGACTTGATCCGCTATATCTTTTAATATCAAATTTTGTTTATAATGGTTGACTAGGAAGGTAATGATCCTTCTGACAATCTCAATATGCGGGGATTGTTCAACTTCTGGCTGACATCTTTTGCAAGGACGAAAACCAGCTTCTTCAACTTCATTAATATCATGGTAAAATTCTACATTCATTTTTTTGGGCTTCCTTGATCTGCATGAAGGACGGCAGTATATTTTAGTTGTTTTTACTGCCGTAAAAAATAGACCATCGTATTTACGATCACAAGCGATGATTTTGTCCCACATCTCTTCAAATGAAAGATTGATATTAGTCACCATGTCACTCCACTATCCTTTCTGCACTTGTACTAGTTCTCATACAAATGAGAAGTATCCATAAACTCTAGTAATTCACCAGCATTCTTTTCTAAATAAGCAATTACTTTATCAGATAGGGCATTTCCAAAACTAAATCGTCTCACACCTAATTCTTTAAGCTTATTACAATTTGTTAGTCCAGGTAAAGATAATACATTTAGTGGAGCACTAATATTCATTGTTATTTCGTTAATCTCATCCTCTTCAATTAAACCAGGAATAAAAATCCCACTAGCACCACTCTCAACGTATGCCTTTGCTCGTTCAATTGTTTCCAATAGAGGATTTTGCTTTAGAAAGTAAGTATCAGTTCTTGCGTTAATATAAAAATTTTTATAACCATTGTTTTCTAACGCTGTTCTTATATTACTTAAAAGGTCACAATGCTTAGATATCTCTTTTAACCCTTTTTGTTTTTTGAGTGAATCCTCAATATTGATGCCAGCAACCCCTACATCTGCCGTCTTTAACACATTCTCAACAATTGTTTGCATATCTTCCCCATACCCTGCTTCAATATCAGCAGAAACTGGAATTTTTACATTCTTTGCTATGGTTTTAATGATTCCTAAATGTTTATCAAAATCAATCAATTCTCCATCTGCAAATCCTAGTGAGTTAGCGATACCCCAACTCGTCGTACCAATTGCTTTGAATCCTGCTTTTTCAAGCATTAAGGCTGAAAGTAAATCCCAGGCGTTTCCTAGAAATAATATATCCTTTGAAAAATGCATCTCATTGAATTCCTGAATCTTGTTCATTTTATTTCCTCCTAATGTTTATTGGACTCATTTTAACAAGTAATCGACCTCCATTTCGTCCTCATTCTTGCTCTTATGGTCTGTCTTTTAAAACAAAAAAAGTGAAGCTATAATGTGCTTCACTTTCTAAAGTCTATGTTCTCTATAAACTCATCATTAAATAAGCTTATGTAACTACCTTATTTCCTTGTACCTTGTTGATTCAGTGGAAATTATATTTATTACTAAAGAAAAACCTCATTTACTTATGGTACGGTTCAACGAATATCACTTAAGCGCAAGGTTAATGTTGAGCATAAGATTTATATCTTTGTATAAAAACAGTATGCCCACTCATATCGAGTGTACGTGGAACAATCATTTAGTTTAATTGCACCTATTTATTTAGGAATTTGTTGTATTAATTCTTGTGAGTGTCTGACAACTTACTATTTATCCCAATAGAATTAAGAAAAGCTAGTATAACAGTCTTTCTACTTACTAAACATCATTAAAATTAAGATAAAAATAGGTTGTCTTCAGTAAACTTTAGCACAACCATTTTTCAAAAATAATAATACAGTATACCAATTGATATAAAAGGAGGATTCTTTATAAACAACCAGAAAGAAATAGATGGACCAGTTGTGATTGGGGGAGTTGGAGGAAGCGGTACTAGAATTGTTGCAGAATTACTGAAGCAGATTGGATTTTTTATGGGGAGTAAAATTAATTCAGCTAATGATAATATGGAATTCGCTAATTTATTTTTCAACTACAACGAGGGAACATTTAGGAACATAATAAGTAATAAAAATATAACCTTTCAAAAATTAAGTAAATTTGAACAATTAATATTTAATTCAGACCAATTAAAGTTATCAAACTATATTGGTTGGGGTTGGAAAAATCCTCCGTCTCATATATACCTTGATTTTTTAAGTCAATACTTTAAAAATTTAAAGTATATATTTGTCATCCGTAATGGGCTTGATATGGCTTATAGTAAAAATCAAAACCAACTTATTAATTGGGGAAGTTTTTTTAATGTTTCTATGCCAAAGTCGCCTATTCTTCAACCAAAAGCAAGCTTGGAATATTGGATAAAGGCGAATCAAAGAGCCATAAATTTAGGCAATACGCTACTTGGAGAAAGATTTCTTGTAATAAAGTATGAAGACCTTTGTGAAAATCCACAAAGGGAGATTAATAGACTTATAAATTTCGTAGACACGAGCCTTGAAAATATTAACATTGATGAACTGTGTAGTTTAATAATAAAACCTGAAACCATGGGGAGATATAAACAGCAGGACTTAAGCATTTTTACAAAAAAAGACATTGAGTCTGTTCGTCAATTTGGGTTTGATATTGACACAAAATATTCCTCGTAAATCCGCCGATCTACAAGTTAAATAAACTTCATTACTCTAAATTGGTAAGGCAAGGATATTGTGCTTAAATTCAAAAATTAGGTCTATCTAAATAAAGGTTTTACTTGTTCCTTCGCTACTGATATAAATCAGAAAAAGAAAACTTCAGTGACGTTGAGTAGTACTTTACTCTTCAAAAAATTATAACTATGTAATCACTTATGATACGTTTCTCCGTGATGTTTCTAAATGAGGTTTTTAAACTAAAACATTTATGGACATGTAGCTTTATAATCCAGGATATCCCTCTCCTGACATTTTAGATTTTACAAAAAGAAAAATTTCTTTTAACCCTTCAGCCTAAATCAAAAACATAAATTTCACTAAGTTTTAATATTATTATTGATGGCCTAATTTTCCTCATTGAAGGAGTGAAACAAATGAATTATTTTATTGGTAAAAATCAAGATAATCATGCTCCTATTTCTAATGGCAATGTTTTAGCTTGGCTTCAACAATATGATATATGTTGTCGTCCAGTTGATAAAATAAGTCAACTTTTTTTCAAAAACTTTGACATGTCAAGTTCACTCTTGGAAAACCCTGGATCATATGTACTAGTAAAAGATCACAATGAGAAAATTTGGTATGATCCATACGGAATAGTTCAAGTGAGGTTGGGCCAAATTGGGGAAATTATTTCATTAAATAGTACTCAATATATGAATGGTTATGGAATATATGAAGTAGTCTCTCATAAAGGCAATACTGTAGTAAGGACAAAAACATGGGCCCCGCAAAACAGGAATTCTTTCATTCGATCGATTGAAGTCCAAACTCTACGCAACAATCCTTCTAAGGCATCTATCTATCCTGTCGTACATTTAAAAAACATCGTACAAAGAATACGTAATACCTTTATATCTCGAATTTCAGAAAATCAATGGCTAGCTACGACTGTTTCTCCATCTGCTGAAGGTATAACAGGAAATATTGCTAAAGCTGTAACTGGAGGCCAGGTAACCATCTTTGAACACAGTTTGCAACCCACTCCCTTAGTCTTTAAGATCCCTGCCCAAACAATACCAGGGCCAGAATATAGCAAGCCCGTCTTTCAAGTATTTGCAGCAGGGGCTTCTAAAGAGGAGGCACTTCAAGAGCTAGAGAAAACATTAGATCAGATTAGACAAAGTGAAACACATACACTTCAATCATGGCAAGCTTGGTATAACGAAACAATAAAAATCGATAAGCTCCCTCCAGAGCTTGAATATTTCTGGAGAGTTAGTAACACAATCACAAAAATGAGTTTACAAAAAGACGGTACTCCTATAATTATTGGTTTTAAACCGTACCAAGGAAACGTTTGGATTCGTGATAGTTTATGGATTGCATCTACTTTGGCACTAGCAGGTCACCTAGACGATGCTGTAAAGGCCTTATATGCAACACTTAGTTATTTAATAGAGCGTCCAGATGGAAACTATTACTATGCATATAATGTTGTTACACGTTTACCTAACGAACATGCATTTGAAAACGATACGACAGGCCTCATATTATATGGAATATGGCAAGTTTGGTCCTTGGTTAAAGACCATACGATTCTATTAGATTTGTGGCCAATAATAAACCACTCGACCAGATGGATTTTAGAAAACCGTGATTCAAGTGGATTGATCTTCCCAGATGCAGGAATTTGGGAAACTTTTGGTCCACACTTAGGAGAAAATTTTGAACATATGACATGGAGCTCTGCTATTTCGGCATTTGGATTAATTAGGGCTGCCGAAATGGCTGAAGCTATCTATGAAAATGACAAAGCCAATGAATTTAGACAGGGAGCAAATGAATTAATACACGCCATTTATAAACATAACGTCCATAAGGGGGTCGTAACCCGGTCTATGGAAACAAAATTATTGGATGCATCTGTCACTTTATTCTTCTCTGAATTTCCTATATTTCCAAAAGAATGGTTAGAACCAACACTAAAGGCAATTCAACAAAGATTAGAAGATCCCTTTATTGGAGGTATTTGGAGACATGAAAGTCTAACAACAGAAGAGGGAGATTTAAAACCGTGGACTGGGCCAACTTTTTGGTTAGGTGAAGCATTCTTAGTTAACAATAATGTAAACCAAGCCTGGAAGTACTTTAATCATAATTATAAAAATAGTTCCTTTTGTGGCCTTATGCCTGAATTATTGTATAGCAGAGGTCGTCCAAGAGGATTTGCTATGCCCAGTTATTCTCAGTCAGGTGTTATTAGGTCCCTATTGTTATATACTAATTTAATTAGTAGGAACCAATTCTAACATTCTTAAAAAGAGTATTTTATTTAACCTCCATTTTAAATAATTAATATTAAAAATCTTTTTATTAATCATTTTGTTACACAATATGTTTAGTTTAGGAGAAAATTGTTTATTCCTTACTTTCTGCTTATTTATTGCACAAACTTATAATAAATTATTATCTAACTTTAAAATAAAAGGGCACGGTAAATCCTCTTATTATATGAACAATGAATAATATCATTTCATCCATATCATAGTAACCTTGTCTCATTTTTATTTACTATCCTGCCTTCTAACAGTTCTAGGTCTTAAATTTAACTTCTTTGATTACTTCATTATTTCGATTTTAACTGTTTTAATCGAATATTTAGATATATGTTAATACATAGACACTCACTATTTGGGAACTTACCCTCTCTAAAAACCTCACTTACTTATGATACGGTTCACCATGATGTATCTAAATGAGGTTTAACCTTTGTTTTCCAAAAATGAATTTACTAGAAATTCGGGGGTTAGCTGGCAACTGGCCAAGCTCAAAATTATTTAGGTTTTAACTGGCACTGCTTATGGGCAGTATAAGCATAATCTCTCTTGTAAACCTTCTAAGACTTCTTCTGGCACTTCCCTGACCTTGATATCCCCACCTAGAAAAAGTAGCCAATTAGTTAATTCGGTTAATTCTTCTGAATTATTAACATTGATAAAAGTCTTTAGAATGGCTGTGCTTTGGTAAGGATTCGTATAGGAAATTGAAACTTTTAAAGGATGGTATTTTTTGAACTGGGCAATCGCCTTTGGACCAAGTTCAAGGACAAGGTTGATTACTTCTTCCTGCTTACTTAGTTTTTCTAAAATCTTTTCCTTACTTACTCTTTTTTTCGTAGGGTCTGGTTTTACATTAGTGAGATTGTCGACAGGAAAAATCCGCCTCTTTTCTTCCTTTAGGTCAAAGCCTTCAATTAGCCAAAAGCTTTTTTCACGATAAAGGTGCAAGAGATAAATTGGATAAGACTTTATTACCTTCTCTTCTTCAGTGGTAATTAATAAATATCTATCCAAAAGAAGGATTTGAATGAGTTTTTCTAACATAGGATGAGGGAGATCTGACAGATCAAGTAGGTCGGGATTTATGGGATTAGTCCCTTCAAAAATTAAGATTTGATTTAAAAGAACAAGGTTATCTTGCTGGTTTTCTGAGATGAGTCCTAGTAATTTTTCAGTTAAAGACTGACGACTCTTTAGATAAGGGAGTTGTTGATTTCTTGTGGCCATAAAGGCAATAAAAAGTGCTTTGATCTCATTATCGGTAAAGCGAACATTGGGCAGGACAGAGTTGTTCATGACAAAATAACCCCCATCCCTTCCAACTTCAGCGACGAGCGGCATCCCCATAGCTTCAATTTCTCTGATATCTCTAATAGCTGTTGAACGAGAGATGTTAAATTCTTGCATGATTTCAGAAATTGTAAAGTGGGCGCGGTTGTTGATATACCGCATGATGATATTAATCCGTTCAACTTTTTTCATCGGGACCTCCTAAACAGTATCATTTTTTGACATGATTTAAGGCTATTATATACCTATCAAGTGAAAATACAAATCATTTGATAAATTTAAAAAAGAGGAAGGTTTTGAATATGGCAGATTATATCCTAGAAGAAAAAGACAGCTTTACCGTTTTAGGTTTGGGAACTGAGCTTAAGAGCGATTACACAGACTTTGTTGGCATAACCAAGGAAAAGTCAGACTTTTGGCAGGCCGTCAAACAAGATGGAAGGCTTGACACTTTAAAAACTCTTGCCGCAAATGACTACATTTTTGCCGTGAACGAAGCAGTGAATAACAAGATGATGCATTATGCTGGCGTCATGACAGAGGCAACATTACCAGAAGAAGAATCCAGAGTTATCCAATTTCCTAAGGGGGAATATCTAGTTGTTAAAGGGGAAGCGAGGACGGCTGATGAGTTGAGTAATAAGCTTACTGGCATTGCTTTTGGTCAGGTCTTGCCAGAAGCAAAGAATTTTGCCTATGTTGGTGGACCAAATGCAACGGTTGAGATGGGGCAGCAAAACGGCTTAGTATTTGGTGAAATGTGGATTCCTGTTGTTAGGAAATAAAGAGATAAAAGGTGGGATGGAAATGTCCTATATCGTTGATTTTAAAAATGTGTCTACGTTTGGTTTAGATTCTTCACCAGAGGCAGAAGCGCTTGCTGGTTTACGTGCTAATGAAGCCCGTTACTTTATGAACAAATATAAGCATGAATTTACGGTTGCACCAACTAGCGAAAGCCAGGAGACCCTTGATTATGTGAACCGAATTTTGAAAGAAGAACGTGATATTGAGTTTGCGGCCAAACCTTTAGAAACTTCGCGTTTTCAAGTGGAAAATATCCAATTTACCTACGTCTTTTATGAGGATGGTCTTGAGGTCAACGTCATGTATACGGTTGATGACCCTAAGAAGCGGGCCGTTGGTTTTAAGCTTTCTGAGGGGATGGAGGTACCAAAGGAGTTAGAAGGGAAATTTAAGTTTGCTAGGCAGAAGTCTAAACTAGCTGGAACAATTCGTGGCTCGTTTTTTGTAATTAAAGGAGAATATTAAATTAAGCAAAAGCACATATTAAGGAATTCAGCCATTTTTTGTATTTGTTCAATCAGGATTTTCTTCATTTTGATAAGAAAATCCTGATTGAACAAAAAAATTTAATTCATTGCAAGAGCAAAAACAACCATTCATGTAACAAATGTTCATCTAGGCATTCAAATAACAAAACAGCACCTCTCCATCAAATTAGAGGGTGCTGTTACTTTTTTCGCAAAAACCTCATTTACTTATGATATGGTTCCCCTAACGTATCTAAATGAGTTTTTTAGTATTTATCTAAAATCATTAGTTTTTCATAAATATTTAATAATCTATTAAAAATAACCAATTTTTTATATTACGGTGACAACCAAACAACAACTCTTTTAGCCTACTATTTACTCTCATTAGTATAGGGATAGAAAATATATATATATTTCTTGTAAATAAAATGAACAAAACGAACAAAATGATTATTTTGTTCGTTTTGTTTTTATATTACAATAATTTCATTGCATTGACGCAGAGCATTGTTCATCTTATCATAAAACAAGTAATGATTATCATTATCAATTGCGCAGTTAAGAAAGGGATGAACAAAATGCGTGTATTTAATAAAGTAAGAAAGTTAAGTGGAACAACGGTAATCCTGTTGTTAACGATTATGTTAGCATTAACAGGCTGCAACGCCTCTCAAAAAAATACAGAAGCAGAGAAAAAAGAACAGACGACTGCTGAAGCAAAAGGTAGAACAATTACACATGAAATGGGAGAAACAGAACTAAAAAATACTCCCCAAAAAATCGTCACCTTAGAACTATCTTTTGTGGATGCTTTAAATGCCTTAGGAATTACTCCTGTAGGAATTGCAGATGACAACAAACCGGAAATGATTGCAAAGCTTGTAGGCAGTGAAATTGAATATACATCTTTAGGAACACGTGAACAGCCTAGTTTAGAGTTGATCAGTTCTTTACAACCAGATTTAATTATTGCAGATGCTGAACGTCATAGTGGAATTTATGAAGATTTAAAAAAGATAGCCCCTACAATTGTCTTAAAGAGCCGTGAATCAACATATGAAGAAAACCTAGATTCTTTTAAAACAATTGCAGAAGCAGCAAATCTAAAAGCAGCTGGTGAAAAAAGATTAAGTCAACATAAAAAAACAATTGAAGAATTAAAATCAAGTTTAAGTGTGGACGAACAAATGACTATTTTACCTGCGGTTGTTCGCGACACATCCTTCCAAGCTCATACTTCTTCTTCCTACGATGGTGAATTACTTAAACACATAGGATTACAGGTTGCGATTGAAGATCAAACACAGCCATATGCTGAAATGAATTTAGAACAGCTTGTTGAGATTGATCCTGACGTATTGCTTTTAGCGAATAATGAGGGAAAATTACTGACTGATGAATGGAAAGAAAATCCTCTTTGGAAAAATCTAAAAGCTGTCAAAAATAATCAAGTTTATAGCATTGATCGGGATTTATGGACAAGATTCCGTGGAGTAGAATCTGCAGAAATTATGGCTAAAGACACTTTAAATATGTTGAATGGAAAATAAAAGGAGTAACGGAGAAGTAAGGGAACGCTATTCTTACTTCTCTTTCTATTAGAAAGTGTGTTGTAGTTAATGAAAACCGTAGTTAAAAATAACGTAAAAATATATGGTACTGCAATAACTGCAATAATATTATTATTTTGTGGAATCATCATCAGTATTTCGGTAGGAGCAGCAGATATAGACGCAGGCCTAGTGTTGAAGTCCCTTTTTGAGACGAATCCCTCCAAAGAGCAGTTAATCATACAGACCCTTCGCTTACCTCGAGCTATCATTGGCGTATTAGTAGGAGCTAATCTAGCTGTGGCCGGTGCTCTTATGCAGGCGATTACTCGAAATTCATTAGCATCACCACAAGTTTTTGGTGTAAATGCCGGTGCCTCACTTTTTATTGTTATGGTGTTTGCTTTTTTACCTAATCTCTCTCCCTCTTTTCTAGTTATCGCTGCATTTATTGGTGCTGCAGCAGGAGGAATAACCGTCTATTCCTTTGCTTCGGGAGGAGGAATGACACACGTAAAGCTGGCGTTAGCTGGAATCGCCGTACATTTTCTTTTATCTTCCTTAACCCAAAGCGTGATTATTTTTAGTGAACAAGCAAAAGATGTTCTGTATTGGTTAGTTGGAGCTGTAAATGGAAAAACATGGACCCATGTTTCCCTTATTCTTCCGTGGTCTCTAACAGGACTATTCGTTGCAATCTTGTTCTCCCGATCTATTTCCATTCTCGTCTTAGGAGAAAGTACCGCACAGGGACTTGGACAGCAAGTAGGTCGAATCCGTATTTTAGCGGGACTACTGGTCATCATTCTGGCAGGGTCTTCGGTTGCTGTCGCAGGACCAGTAGGTTTTATTGGATTAATTGTTCCTCATATTGCAAGGAAGCTAGTGGGAGGCGATTATAGAAGAATAATCCCTTTTTCCGCTTTATTCGGAGCTTTGCTCTTAGTGTACGCAGATATTCTCGCTCGGTTTATCGCTTATCCTTTTGAATCGCCAGTAGGAATTGTCACAGCTTTAATTGGGGCACCATTCTTCCTTTATTTAGCAAGGAAAGGGAGGAATATTAAACAATGAAGAAAAAACAGCTATTCCATCTAAACACCATTCTTCTTGCCTTATTCATTTTTATGCTTATATTATCAATCATAAGTTTAGGCATTGGGGCTATTTATATGTCACCTTCTGACATCATGCGAAACTTATTAGGTAATGGGATACAAAATCAAACATTTATCCTGCATAATTACCGGATTCCTCGCATTATTATCGCAATCATTGTCGGAGCAGGTCTGGCAGTAGCTGGAGCTATTCTACAAGGAGTTCTGCGTAATCCATTAGCTTCCCCTGATGTAATTGGTGTTACAAAGGGAGCTGGATTGGGAGCTGTTATCGTAATTGTGCTATTCCCAATGTCTTCAATGATTTTTCTCCCTCTTTCCGCATTTATTGGAGCAGCTTTAATCGCGGTCATTTTGATGGTATTTGTTTATAAAAAAGGTGCTCAACCTACAACAATTGCTTTAGTAGGAATAGCACTAGGGGCCATATGCCAAGCAGGGATAGAGTATTTTATGATTAAGTTTCCAGACAATGTCAATATGACCCTTTTGTGGTTGACAGGGAGTCTATGGGGAAGAGGATGGGATCAAGTGTTCATTCTACTTCCAAGTCTTCTTCTTATCCCAATCGTTATTGGATTAACGTCTAAATTGGATATCCTTAGCCTTGGTGACGATTTAGCTACAGGTCTTGGTGAAAAAGCGAAAGTTTTAAGATATATTTTAATAGGTGTTTCGGTTGTATTAATTGGTGTATGTGTTGCAACCGTAGGTTCTATCGGATTTATCGGTTTAATTGCTCCTCATATTGCCAGAAGAGTTGTAGGATCTAAATTTAAAGCATTACTTCCTGCTTCAGCTCTCTTCGGTTCGATCTTGCTGTTAATAGCCGATAGCCTAGGTAGAGGATTATTTCCGCCAATTGAAATACCTGCGGGAATTATTACAGCCGTAATTGGAGCACCCTATTTTTTATATTTATTACGTTCTGAACGAAAAAAAGTATAAGAAAGGTGAGCAATGATGACAACATTATCAGCGGAGAAACTATCCCTCTCATACGGATCCACGCAAATCCTTGATCATATTGATTTAGTCATTCCTAATGGTAAGATTAGTGTAATTATTGGTTCTAATGGATGTGGTAAATCAACGATTTTACGGTCATTAGCCAGATTATTAACACCTCAAAAAGGGACTGTTTATTTAGATGGGAAAGCAATTCATCATCAATCTTCCAAAGAAATTGCGAGAAAATTGGCGATTTTGCCTCAATCACCAGAAGCTCCAGAAGATATAACGGTTAAAGATCTATGCTACTATGGCAGACATCCACATAGAGGTTTGTTTTCCAGAAACTCTCCGGAAGATCACGCAATTGTTGAGCGTGCATTATCGGCAACGAAAATGAATGATTTTATAGACCGTACATTGGATGAGTTATCAGGGGGACAAAGACAAAGAGCGTGGATATCAATGGCATTAGCGCAAGACACCGACCTATTATTATTAGATGAACCAACGACCTATTTAGATTTAGCACACCAAATTGAGATATTAGAATTGTTACGACATTTAAACGTAACATATGGCCGAACCATTGTAATGGTTTTACATGATTTAAACCAAGCAGCTCAATATGCCGATCATCTAATTAGCATTGTTAAGGGAACAGTGTATAAAGAAGGCCCACCAGAAAAAGTATTTACAAAAAACATGATTAAAGAAGTATTTGGACTTGAATGCTGTATTATTGAAAATCCAGTAGATCGAACACCATTATGTATTCCAATTAGGGCTGTCTGATAAACCCCTAAAATGAAGCAAGTGGAGAAAAACAGATCATTTTTCTCCACTTGCTTTTGTATTACTTTGAATTTCCTTTAAAAGAAGCTGGCGGATGCCTGCTACTTTTAGTATGTCGCGGGCTAATTCCACAATTCCAAATCGACATATACCTTCTCGGAGTCCCCCTTAAGGAAACCTCTAACAATAGGCGCCTGCCACTCGCCAGACCGCACCCGTAAATCGACATTAGTCAAAAAAAAGTATTAGGCACCATAGTTCAACTTATGATATTTTCTAATATAAAACCTTAAAAGCCTCATTTACTTATGTTACGGTTCACCACGTTATATCTAAATGAGGTAATGAGTTGGAATGTCTATCTAACTTACTAAATCCTAGCCACTTGCCTATCTATTTTCCAAACCTTTTGCGATATCCGCATTTTCTACATAGTTCCTCCACTGCCACTCTTCGTGAAAAACCATCTACAAGGTTTTTTGCTCTATCCATCTCGATAATATCAGAAAATGAATTATCATTAATATTTCCAAGGTTGATAACTCCCTCACCATCTAGACAACAAGGAATAACAGTTCCGTTTGCTAATATACCTGCTTGATTTCGCATCCCATAGCAGAAGCCCTTCCCATCATCTTCTTCTTCATGTAACGCTGGCCACTGAAATTCGTAATCTTGATTAATGAAGATGTTGTCCGCAATTTTCACTCCGCTTCCTGGTACGACCTTCTCTTCAATTTTATAGTCTAAATCAAATTCTTTCTCAATAATTTCTAGTAATTCTCTGTTTCGTTTTCTTTCAATATTCGTCGTATTGTCTTGTGTAAGGTTCCATAGTCTCAGGGAAACAATCATTTCTGATTGGCTCGTTGCTTCTTTAATAAAAGAAAGGATACTTCTCACATACCCTTCCTTATCTTTAGAACCAATATGGCCATCAAAGCTGTGGAGTGAGAAATTCATTTGTCTTAGTGCAGGCTTATTTAATAATTTTTCCCTCTTTTTATTAATTAATGTTCCATTGGTTGTGATATTAACTTTAAACCCTTTTTCATGACTTAAGTCTAACAATTGGTCTATTTTAGGATGGAGCAATGGCTCACCCTTTACATGTAAATAAATGTAGTCTGTGTGCGGTTTAATTTGGTCTAATCTCTTAGAAAAATCCTCCACAGAAATGAATTGCTTCTGTCGTTCTGTTGGCGGACAAAAGCTGCAGGCAAGATTACATACACTTGTAATCTCTAAGTAAAACTTCTTAAATTTTTTCACCATCAATTCCTCACTTCTTTGACTACTTAGAACAGTATGAACTATTATTCTATCACTATTAGAGCATATTTGTTCATTAATGAAAACAAGGTTATTCAAGGAAACTACCGTTACCATTTTTCTGTTTAATAGAATACACTTGTATTTTCTATTATTTATCCTACTACTATCTACTTCAGGAATTCCTTCACTTGTACTGTTTAAATAATAAAAGAAAACCATCAGAGAATTTTCTCTAATTGTCTTCACATGTTAGCGTACGATTAGGTAACTAACATATTGTTGAATTTTTAACCAAAAATGTTTCACTATATAGTGTATTCCAATTTATGTGCAGTCTTAGGAGACACCCTTACTTAAAAACCTCATTTACTTATGGTACGGTTCCCTACATATCATATAAGGACATAGTTAATTTTAAAAATAAAGTGTTTATTACTATATAACCTTATTAAAAGTAAGTTCCAATTATAATAAATATATATTTACCGTAGATTTTGCGTATGGTAAACTTTTATGTATATAGGAAACTTTTTGGCTAATAAAGCATATTATCTTTAGAGAAAATACCTAAATAACTTTTAATAAATTTTTTTGACTAAAAAGTTTCCTTAGGGAAACATATATTCCTTAGGTGAAATTAAAAAAAGGAGGCGAAATTTTATGAAAATAAAGAGAAGTGTAAGATTATTCCCATCACTTATTGTTTTAATGCGTATTCTTTTTGGAGTAGGTTGGTTATTAGCTGGAGTGACTAAAATTACTGAAAAGTTATGGTTTAACGAACCTGGTTTATTTTTGAAGAATTATCTAATAAATTCATTACAAAATACCAGTGTCCCAACCTTTTATAAGATTTTCATAGAGAATATAGCTTTAGAACATGTAATGGTTTTGAACTACGTTATCCCAATGGTCCAAATTATACTTGGCATATTTCTTATAGCAGGTTTATTTACCATACCTTCTATCTTTTTTTGTCTATTTATGCACATAAACTTTATCCTTTCTGGAAATATAAATTTAATTAGCCTTATCCTTTATACAAGTGCATTTTCACTAATTATTTTTAGGTCAAATATATATCACTTCAGTCTCGATAAATATTTTAAATTAGATACTCTATTGGTCATCAATGACAAAGCAGGAAAGATAACTGCATCCAGACTTTCTGGTAAAGAAAAAATTTTTAATAATTCCTAATTTGTACCTTTAGTTAAAATGTCTTTTAACATTGTGGCTATCCAATAGAGCAACCCTAAAATATTAAGCAAAACAAAAACGTACAACAAAACTTTTGTAATCCTCAATGTCATTCCCCCTTACTACTCTATGTAATAATAGTATTTTAAAAGCAAATTCTATAGTACCATTAAAAATAGAAAAACCGTCATTATTAGTGACGGTTTTTCTATTCTACCTCATTATACTTTGTTCTATTTATGGTACGGTTCACCCCGATTAATCCTAAACGCCCGATAAACCTGCTCCACCAAAATCAACCTCATCAGTTGATGTGGAAACGTCATCTTTGAAAAAGATAGTGTGTCATTCGCTCGTTTCATAACAGTACTGCTTAAACCAAGTGAGCCGCCGATGACAAAGGCAATTTTACTTTTTCCATATGTAGCTAGCTGATCGAGATCTTTTGCTAGTTGTTCTGAGGATTTCATTTTCCCTTCTATTGCTAGAGCAATGACATGTGTGTCATCACTTATTTTGCTTAGTATTCTCTCTCCCTCTTTTTCCTTTACTTGTTCCATTTCCGTTTCACTTAGGTTTTCAGGAGCCTTTTCATCAGGTAGTTCTATCACTTCTATCTTTGCATAGGCTGAAAGGCGTTTTAGGTATTCATCAATTCCTTGCTTTAAATACTTTTCTTTCAGCTTTCCAATTGTCACAATTGAGATATTCACATATGTTCCCCATTTCAAGCTAGTTCGTCCTAATATAGTTATCCACATTCACGATCAGGTTATCCACAATCAACAACCGAATATTAGTTCCCCACTATATATATAGCTGGGTTTGCACACATTTCACAACTTGTGGATAACTTGCTATTATTATCTATTTTTTCGATTTCTGGTGCTAATTCCTTTTCATCTACATACATATCAATCGCTAATTCAATATGATCTTCACAACAATACATGTCATTTCCTCCTTATCCACATGTGGATGTTTCTGTTATAGTTTTACCATGTTTTTATTTTATCCACAAACTAAATTCTATTCTCTTATATCATTTATCCACAACTT
The DNA here is from genome assembly GCF_017497975.1 of Metabacillus bambusae. Classification (GTDB taxonomy): domain Bacteria; phylum Bacillota; class Bacilli; order Bacillales; family Bacillaceae; genus Metabacillus; species Metabacillus bambusae. The sequence goes on from NZ_JAGDEL010000028.1 coordinate 17,914, forward strand.
AAAAAAGAGAGCTAATGATTAGCTCCCTAGTATATCTTGTTCCCCTAATTTCATTTTTCCAGTTTGCTTTTCTCCGCCTCGATAATACGTGAATTCAACCGTGTTTCCTACCTCTTGCTTATATAGGATTTTTCTTAGCTCAATAATGTCTTTCACTTCTTGACCGGCGAATTCAGTTATCACATCAAGCTCCTGTAGACCAGCTTGAGCTGCTGGCGAAATTGGTTCAACACTCATAACAACGATTCCTGATTCAATATCTTTAGGTAGCTTTAATGTTTGCTCCCAATGATAACTCGAAACTTCATTTAATGATCTCATCGCAATTCCCATATATGGGCGTCTTACTTCACTGTATGTTTCAAGGTCCTCAATAATCGGGATTGCAAGATTTGCTGGAATTGCTAGGCCAATTCCTTCTACTGCTGATTGGGCAATTTTCATTGAGTTAATCCCGATCACTTTCCCATCGATATTAATAAGTGCACCACCGCTATTACCTGGGTTAATGGCAGCATCTGTTTGGATAACCTCTGCATTCCAATCCACTTGGCCATCACCGTTTGAATCGATTGGAATGGCTCTTTCTGTACCAGAGATAATCCCTTGTGTAACAGATCCAGAAAATTGTAAGCCTAATGGATTTCCTATGGCAATGACTGGTTCACCTGGTTTTACCTTATCCGAGTCTCCAAATTGAGCGACTTGTTTGATCTTTTCACTATCTACTCGTAATACAGCTAAATCAGTTAATTCATCACTTCCGAGGATCTCAGCGGGAACCCTTGTGCCATCACTTAAACTAATCTCAACTTGTGATGCACCTGCAATAACATGGTGATTCGTTACAACAAAAGCATTTTTGCCGTCTTTTTTGTAAATGACACCTGATCCTGTTCCTGCTTCACCCGTTTCATTCCAAAAGCCTGCCTCTTGAAGATTCACAACTCCAACAACTGCATCTGAGACCTCATCAACTATACCTGTAATGGCCGTGTTTACCTCAACAGATACATTTTTAACCTCACCAGTTGAAGCTATACCATCTTCTTGTTGATTCACTTCTCCGCCTAGATCCATATCATAAGGTAGAAAATTGAAATTTGATAAAGTAGGTAAAGCAAATAACATTAGTAAGCCACCTAAAATTGCTCCTACCAATCCTGCTAAAAACCATCCGCCGCGATTTCCTTTTTGTCTTTTAGAATTATAGTTTTCATAATCTTGATCATAATAGCCCACAACTATCACCATCCCTTTCCATACTGCTGCATGAATAGTGTGTATACCTAATCAACATTATTCTCTTGTCTAATTAAAATTAACCAAGATGATTTTATTTTATTGCTCAAAAATTAGACAGAGGCACACTGAAAAGGTGTCCATCTTTCCAAAATTTATTATTACTATTCAATTTACTACTAATCATTATCTTAACAATCATTCTTATATTGCTACAAGCGGTGTCGGGGTAGTTGGATCTGTGTCGTATAAATCAAATTGCTCTCCTGTAATAAAGCCTTTGCTTGCTAATGTTTGCTGAACAGACATTCGAGCTAAATCCTTCATATTGTTATCTTTACTTAAATGAGCTAAATAAATTCGCTTGGTTGCATCTCCGATTACATCCATCATCGCTATTGCAGCATCCTCGTTCGATACGTGGCCAACGTCGCTTAAAATCCGTCGTTTTATACTCCAAGGATAATGACCCATTTGGAGCATGGAAACGTCATGATTGCTTTCAAAAACAAAAGCATCAGCATTTCGGATTGTCCCCTTCATCTTGTCACTTACATAGCCAGTATCGGTAATTAAAGCTAGCTTTTTCCCTTGATGATTAAAAGCAAAAAACATTGGTTCAGCTGCATCATGTGATACACCAAAGGACTCAATATCCAGTGAACCAAATGTTTTAACTGTTCCTGTCTGGAATACAAATTTTTGCTCTGTTGCAATTTCACCGACTAAACCATCCATAGCTTGCCATGTTTTTTCATTTGCATATATTGGCAACTTATGTTTCCTAGCAAGTACGCCCAGACCCTTTATATGATCACTATGCTCATGTGTCACTAAAATGCCTGAAAGCTTTTTAATGTCTCGTCCTATTTGCTCAAATAAGTTTTGCATTTGTTTACCACTTAATCCTGCATCCACTAAAAATGATTGATTTTCAGTTTCAACATAGATTGCATTCCCCGTACTTCCGCTTGCAAGTACACTAAACTGCAAGCTCATAAGTATTCACTCCTTTATTGCCTATTCTGTCGATTGTAAAACTTCTCCCTCTAAGGCATTAACGTAATACTCTTCTCTCTTTTCTTCATCTGTTTCAATAATAATATGCCAAGTTGGTGCTAATATTTGTTGATTTGTAAGTGGAGTATTTGTGTAATAACCATATTGCATTTGTATGATTTTACTTTTAGATTTTAAATAGTTTTTGTTATATAAAGCTTCAATTGCTTTTATTGCAGGCACAGCAGCTTCCTTTTCTTCAACCTCTTTTATATCTACAAGCATGGACTGCTCATATGCGAAAATCTCATTTTCCTCATTTACATAAAGGATCACCATTGCAATGTGATCATCATCTTTATTCTGAAAAATATTTTTACCTTTGTACTGTTGAATACAGATAATTGTATTTGATATTTCATCCCTATACCAGTAGTAATAAAGCTCTCCTGAGAGAATGTTTTCTTTTAAGAACTGATTTACTTTACTCTTTAGATTTACTTCTGGTAAAGAAAAAGGATCCTTAAGCTGCATATTTAATGTTCTAAAAGACTCTCCACTTAAATTACTATTTGTTAAAATTAATGATTGGTTTTTAAGTTTGCTGATCTCTTCTAGAGTAAAGTCCTTACTTTTACCAGTAATATAAAAACCCTTATCTACATCTTCTGGCAACTTATTATATACTATATCTTCTGCAGCTAACTGATCCTCTATTGATGTCTTTTGAATAACCGCATAATCTCTTTTACCACGTAATTCATAGAACTCAATCGCCAAAAAGATATCTAATATAAGAAATGCAAGAATAAAAATGGTTTTAGTTTTACTCCAATCCATTTTCATCCCCCCCAGGCTGTTCTACGACTTCAGTCATTTTCATTAGCGTTCCATCCATCATTTCTATACACCAGACAGGGGTTACTTTTACTGTTTGCTGACTATCTGATCCTCCAAGCTCATATGCAATAAAAATATTATTAATTTGTGTCTTATCTAGCTGTTGATTTTTGTTTATAATTTCTTCTACTTTTCTTCCCGACATTAACGTTACTGTATTACTTGAAAGAGGTGTCATTAGCTCATACAAAGGGCGCTCGTAAATCGCAATCTCATTTTGGCCCCATCTTTGCGAAATCATTGTAGGTCCATACTGATTTTCCATTGAATTAATTACAGGTATTGACTGAATAGACATAATAAATTTTACTTCCTGATCACTTTCTTGTATGTCAAATAATACATAATTATCTGTCCACCCACCATGATCATTTAAAAATTTAATACTTTGCTCAATAAGGAAATTTGCCCCAACAGGATTTGTATCCTTTAGTGTTGGATTCACATATTTAACCATATGTGTTGTTGGAAAAATAGTAAGCTCCCTAATTCCATCGGTATATCTATTTTTAGAAATACTAACATCTTGTTTTACAATTTGCGGGTTAACAAACAGGGCATCTTTAAATTTTTCCCCTTCTATTTCTTCGGTGAAATATTGATAGCTTTCTAATTCCACTTGATTTTCAGGAAGCATAATTTCGTTACCTTGTCCTGTTTGAAAAGAAAAATATGGCTGAAACTCTTCCCTTTTATTATATAGCTCACCAACAAAAAGACTTGCTTCAGATTGATTAACTGTTGTTTCAACAACTTTCATTTTATCATAAGAAACGAAATAAACCTTTTGAACTTCACTATCTTTCTCTACATTTAATAAAATACGATCAAATTCGATGGTCTGGTTTATATCTTTATCCCAATCTACCATTGATTGAAAGGTTGCCATTGGGATTTCATCATAGAATCTAAGTTCTAGCTTAGCTTCTCCATTTCCATGGATTAGACTTTGAAGTTTTTCCTTCGTATAGGTTGTAGACTGGTTTCTTTCATTGCTGTATTCCCAGTCTTGCATTTCCTTCCAAAGACTTTGCATACTATTAGTATCAGTAATCGTACTGTAATGATTTTCCGCTCCGTGAAAAAATAATTGTTGTGGTTTGATTACCTCATAAAAATCTCTTGTTCCTTCACTAATCGGTACGCTCTCATAAAAACCATTATTTTGAAAGTTATCGTAAGAAGGTTGAAGACTCCATATGTTCCAAGTGAAAAATAAACTGATAACTATTAATGCAATCAATCCGGCACTTTTTATCGATTCTTTATTCATTCCCACTCATCCTCTTGTTCCGGGTCATAAGGTAATGTAAAGTATACCGTTGTACCTTGTCCTTCCTTACTTAACGCCCAAATATCGCCACCATGTGCAAATACCATTTCTTTTGCAATCGCTAAGCCTAAGCCGGTTCCACCTAGCTTACGAGTTCTGGCTTTATCAACACGGTAAAACCGATCAAAGATTTTATTTACGCTTTCCTGGGGTATTCCTACACCCTCATCTTTCACACGTATTTGAAGTTCAGATGGTAATACATCAATAGTAAAGGTAACTTTCCCACCTTCAGGTGAGTACTTCAGTGCGTTGGAAATTATATTATCTAAAACCTGGGTAATTTTATCGGTATCAATATCGACATAAAGTTCATCCTGTGGGATATTTCTAACAAATGAAACGTGCCCAGATTTCGTCATTTCAAAACGATCGATAATTTTATTAAAGAAATCCGTAAAATTGATCCAATCCTTATTTAAACGATAATCTGTACGGTCAAGTTTTGATAATTGTAGCAGGTCATTTACTAGTCTGATCATTCGCTCTGTCTCTGTTTGCGTGACATTTAGAAACTGAGGTGCAATTTCTTTGTCCTTCCATGCCCCGTCAGCTAATGCCTCCAAATAACTTCTCATAGTTGTTAGTGGTGTTCGCAGCTCATGGGACACATTTGCAACAAATTCTCTTCTTTCCTGTTCAATCTTTTCCTGCTCCGTAATATCATATAAAACAGCAATAAGTCCATCTACTCTTCCTGATTCTTTTTGGATCACAGAAAAACTTACCCGTAATATAAATGGTCTTTCCTTTGTACTTGAATCTAGAATTAATGACTCTTGCTCATCGATAAGACTTTCAAAAGAATAATTGTCTTCAATCCTTAATAAGTCAGTAATGTTGACATTTTTTAACGTTCCACGTGAAACATTTAACATTTCTAATGCAGGATTGTTTATAAGAATCACTTGTCCGTTGCGATCTGTTGCAATAACCCCGTCTGTCATATGAGCAATAACAGATGCGAGTTTTTTTCTTTCTCCCTCAGTCATCGCTTGAGCTTCTTCAAGTTTTTCTGTTAAGTAATTAAAAGTAGCCGCTAATTGACCAATTTCATCTTCTCCATACACTTTAACTTTACGAGAATAGTTACCATTTGCCAATTCGATTGCCTGTTTTCGCATATCTGTCATTGGTCTTGTAATCGTTCTGGCAAGAAAAATCCCTAATGCAGCCGTTATACATAAGGATAACCCTGTACCCGTTGCAAAAATTTTATTAATAATTCGCATTTGGGCAAATACTTCTTCCATTGAAGCAACCATATAAATGGCACCAACCGTTTTATCACTAAAGTTATTTTCTTTAATAGGAAAAGTCATGACAACAACACGTTGACGTGTTTCTTGATCAAAATGGAAGCTACTATTACTATCCTCAATCCCAACTAAAGTACGAAGTACCATAGCCTCTGTTGTTTTTTTTCCTACAATATCTTGATTTATACTTGAGGTGGCAATAACATTTTTATTTTTATCAATGACACGCACCTCAAGGATTTCATCTGTCTCAAAGTCATTAATGATTGTTGTGATTTCATCAGCTGGTGTCCTTCCATCCTCGTATTCCTTTGGATCTCGAGACATTTCCTGTTCAATATTATAAACAAGTAAACTTACGCGTTTTGTTAAAGAGGCATTAAAATTTTCCTTTAATGAGGACTCTAGTTCTTTAACGAAATAAATGCCGATAATTTGCATTGCCAGCATAATAAGGAGAACGTAAACCATAACAAATTTGAAATGAATCGAGCGAAAAAAACCTACCTTCTTCATTTCATTAATCCTGTTCGGAGTTTCGTAAATAATAGCCCACTCCACGTCTAGTTACGATCCATGTTGGATGACTTGGATTATCTTCTATTTTTTCTCTTAAACGTCTTACTGTAACGTCTACTGTTCTGACGTCACCGAAATAATCATAGCCCCAAACTGTTTGTAGTAAATGTTCCCGAGTCATAACCTGACCAGTATGTTGTGCTAAATAATGTAGGAGTTCAAATTCTCGATGAGTTAATTCAATTGTTTCTCCACGCTTTGACACAACATAGGCATCAGGGTGGATGACAAGAGAACCAATACTTATTTCATTTGTTGCCCCTTTAGGTTCAGTATTCTCAATCGTCTGCTGGCGGCGTAAATTAGCTTTAACACGCGCTAGTAACTCCCGCGTACTAAATGGTTTTGTTACATAATCATCTGCACCTAGCTCAAGACCAAGAACCTTATCTATTTCTGAATCCTTTGCGGTTAACATTATAATTGGCATGTCATGCTTCTTTCTAACCTCTCTACAAACCTCCATACCATCTCGATTAGGAAGCATAATATCTAATAGTAAAAGATCTGGATTTATTTCCTCAACCATTTCTAACGCTTGGTTGCCATCATAGGCACAATATACGGTATATCCTTCTTTTTTTAAGTTAAATTGCAAAATATCAGCAATTGGTTTTTCATCGTCAACGACTAAAATCTTCTTTTCCAATGCTCTCGCCCCTTTAAGTTACATGAAATCTACATAATTTAAATGTAACATTTTCACAGAAGAGATTCATCTTTTTTAAAGACGATACTGTGAACCATGTGACAAATAGTAGAAAAACGTTAATATATTTTATTTAGGATAAGGCTCCGTTAAACAACATTGTTGATAAAAAAGGAAAACTGCGACACTCCTGCGGGAGAACCGGCTACCAAGACTTCGCAGTGAAGGCAGTTAGTCCAATGAAATGAAGTATTTCCTTTCAGCTACATATATAAAACAACAATAAGTTTTAACAGAGCATTTGATAAAAATAGTAGCTAAAAGTACGTTATAGATTACTTCGTGTTTATAAAAGATTTTTATGGGTAGAAGGTAAGTAATACTTGTTTTAATGAAAAAAGGGACTGACTAAAAATTGTCAGTCCCTTTGTATCAATTCTTTAGGTAATCCATTGGATTTTTTAAATTACCATTATTATAAACTTCAAAGTGAAGATGCACACCAGTTGAATGACCGGTTGTACCCATTACTCCAATTTTTTGTCCTTGAGCTACAACTTGTCCTACTGAGACAGAAATTGAATCTAAGTGTGCATAAATCGTTTTTAAACCGTTATTATGGTTAATAACCACTTTGTTTCCATAACCGCCATTGAAGCCTGCAGATTCAACTGTACCATTATCTGCTGCTTTAATTGTACGATCACTTGGTCTAGCTATATCTATTCCTTTATGAAGCTTTCCCCAGCGTTGGCCTAATCCACTAGATATATAGCCACCAACTGCTGGCCACGCAAGACTACCAGTACCTCTAGAAGGAATAATCTTTGTACCCTTTAAAATAATTTCTTTAACAGGTTCCTTTAAGATTTCTTCACTAGCTATTTCACGTTTTACTTCTGAGCCATTTTCTTTGTAAATAACATAGTTTACCAGTCTCTCACCATCTACACCTTTTTGGGTGATCTTTTGTTCACCCTTTGGCAGTGAGGAGTCTTCTTTAACCTCTATTTCAAAAGAAATGCTTTCTTTCTTTAACATCTCTTGCTTTTCGCTCACTTTAACGAATGGCTTCAAAACCGTTACGGTTAGCTCTTCACCAGGTTTAATTAATGTATCTTCCTTAAGTCCAGGATTTAAGTCTAATAGTTGCTCTAACGTTAAATCATGTTTAGATGCAATACTACCTAAAACATCTTTCTCCTGAATCTTGTATTTCTTTTCCTCAAGTGTACCTTTTTTTAATAGATTAACACCTTGATCAACAGTTAATACTTTGTCTGGAGAAACTTTTTTCGTTTCAAGTGAAACTTTCTTAGAAAATGTTACGTCTAATATACGTGACTGCCCTTCTTTCAATGAACCTAAAGGAAGATTAGCAGCTTGTCTCGCTTCAATTTCACTAAGTACGTCTTTAGATACATATTGCAGCTTATACTCAGTTAATACAGCTTCAGCATCTGCTTTACTATTAAAATTAGCAACAGACTGATCGTTAATCAATAATTCAGTAGATTCAACAACAACATCAAGCTCTTTATCTAAGTTTAATAATGTCTCATTATTATTAAAGACTGGGCGAAACATTTGTTCAGGTATAATTTCTATATCTTCAACTGTTAAATTTAAATTCTCATATGTGGCCTTTTGCTCTTCTAATTTTTTATTAGAGAGATTGTCGATCAACACTTCATTATCAACAGTGCCCATGTAGTCTTCACCTAAGTATATGTGATAAACAGTTGATAAAGATGTTTCAGCAGAAGCAGATTCTACTCCTAAAGTTAGGGTAGTTGCTAAAGCAATCCCCATTGTGAATTTATTTATAAATGAATTTTTTTTTATGAGATGATTTCCTACTAATCTATTAGAACGCTTAAACACTGATTTTTCCTCCTAAATCTTTACTACAAGAAACTCAGGAAGCCCCTTAAATAGGAATTTTGTTCTAAATCGACAAAATTCTCGTCATTATCCACCTTACTAAGGTAACATATTATTTGATAACAGCCTTAAAATCCGACAAATTGTAACAATATTGTATTATTACATACATATTTTACTTATTTCTGTCATTTCCTGTAGATTTGAAGGAAGGATATGGGCATACTTTCTTCCAATTATTATGGAAACCTTAAAATATGCTTGTTCCTATATTTTGTTCTTTAACTAAATACTTCTTTTATAAAGGCTCTTTTCTAAGAGAGTGTTGCTTTTATAACCAAAATTAATTCAGGTTGATTGGAGAGGATTGCGAGACTCTTGCGAGAGTAGCGGGACAGGTGAGACTCATGCAGGCGTTTACGCCGAGGAGGCTCACCGCCCGCCCCGCGGAAAGCGAGCAACTCTCGCTGCAATCAACCACACCGCATTACTTGGTAAATAGCAACAAAGTTTGCGAAAACAGCCTTTATAAAAAAATAAAAGCATGATTCTATTGAATCATGCTTTAGGAGTGGCTCGGGACGGAATCGAACCGCCGACACATGGATTTTCAGTCCATTGCTCTACCAACTGAGCTACCGAGCCATATAGTTTTCGGCTTCCACTAAGCTTCGAATCTCTTCGTCAGCTCCATCGCTCACATCCTCACGTATTGACATACGCTCCGGTGTTCGCTCAGTCGCTTCCTCGACCTTCTCGCTTATTGAAACCCTTTTCCTTGAGACAAGGAATCTTTAGAAATGGCGGTCCGGACGGGACTCGAACCCGCGACCTCCTGCGTGACAGGCAGGCATTCTAACCAACTGAACTACCGGACCTAATTGTAATTTTACTATATATAAAGTGACCCGTACGGGATTCGAACCCGTGTTACCGCCGTGAAAGGGCGGTGTCTTAACCGCTTGACCAACGGGCCATAGTAAAACATGTAGTAAAAATGGTGAGCCATGAAGGACTCGAACCTTCGACCCTCTGATTAAAAGTCAGATGCTCTACCAACTGAGCTAATGGCTCATTTTTCAATGAGTAAGATGTTAAATCTTCTAACAGGACGTGATCTATCATACCATATCATTTCTCAATAATACAATACATTTTTTTATTTTATTTGAAATATTTTTTTCGATGTTAAAAGGGAATCGATATTCTTCGATTCCCCCTATCCAATGACAAAACTCTATTTAGCTATATACACTGCGAATAACATTCGTTTGTGTTCTGTCTGGTCCCACAGAGAAGATCGATAATGGGATACCAGTAAGCTGTGAAATACGCTCGATATAATGTCTAGCATTAGCAGGCAGTTCACTTAGGTTGCGTACACCTGTGATATCTTCTGTCCAGCCTGGAAGCTCTTCGTATACTGGTTCACATTCAGCAAGAACTTTTAAACTAGCAGGATACTCGTTAATTGTCTCACCATTATGCTTATATGCTACGCAAATTTTTAATGTTTCAATACCTGTTAATACATCAATTGAGTTTAGTGAAAGGTCTGTTAATCCACTTACTCTTCTTGCATGACGAACAACAACACTATCGAACCATCCAACACGACGTGGACGTCCAGTTGTTGTACCATATTCACGTCCAACTTCACGAATTTGGTTACCAATTTCATTGTTTAATTCAGTAGGAAAAGGACCGTCACCTACACGTGTTGTATATGCTTTAGATACACCAACAACATGGTTAATCTTAGTTGGGCCTACTCCAGAACCAATTGTAACCCCTCCAGCAACAGGGTTGGAAGATGTAACAAAAGGATATGTACCTTGATCAATATCAAGCATTACACCTTGAGCACCTTCAAAAAGAACACGACGACCCTCATCCAAAGCATCATTTAGAACAACTGATGTATCTATAACATACTTTTTAAATTGTTGGCCATATTCATAGTACTCATCTAAAATTTCTTCCACTGTGAAGCCTTCAACTTCATAAAACTTTTCTAACATGCGGTTCTTTTCTTCTAAAGCACGAACAAGCTTCTCTTCAAAAACATCACGCTCAAGTAAATCAGAAATACGGATCCCTACGCGAGCTGCCTTATCCATGTAGGCTGGTCCAATTCCTTTTTTAGTTGTACCAATTTTATTTGCGCCTTTACGTTCTTCCTCTACCTCATCTAATTTAAGATGGTAAGGTAAAATGACATGCGCACGATTGCTAATACGTAAATTATCTGTTGTTATTCCACGCTCATGTAAGTAAGCAAGTTCTGTAACAAGTGCTTTTGGATCAACAACCATACCATTACCAATCACACAGATTTTATCTTTATAAAAAATCCCAGATGGAATTAAGTGAAGCTTATAAGTCTCTCCACCAAATTTAATTGTATGACCTGCGTTATTTCCACCTTGATAACGAGCAATAACCTCTGCATTTTCAGAAAGGAAATCTGTAATCTTTCCTTTCCCTTCATCTCCCCATTGAGTTCCAACAACTACTACTGAAGACATTCCGTGCACCTCCGTAATTTCGCACTAAATTTCGCACTAATCAAACATGTTTATTTTATCAATCACCATGAAGAAAGTCAATGAAAATACGAACATTTATAATTCCCACAGATGTGTTCGTTCGTATATTCCTCTTTGTTTATTGTGATAAAAAACAATATGTTCCTTCAATCCTCTTTATTTACGATTACTTTTATCATATCCCAATATAGAATGATTAACTCTAAAAGGAACATAAAAAAAAAGAAGATCGCACGGAAACGATCCTCTCTTTATGCACCCTGTGGTACACCTTCGTCATCAAAACGACGCTCTAGATTAACGAATTTGTTATATTCTTTTACAAATGCTAATGATACCGTACCAACAGGACCATTACGCTGTTTAGCAATTATAATTTCAATGATATTTTTATTCTCAGATTCTTTATCATAATAGTCATCACGATATAGGAAGGCTACAATATCAGCATCCTGCTCAATACTTCCAGATTCACGGATATCTGACATCATTGGCCGTTTATCTTGACGTTGTTCCACTCCACGTGATAGCTGAGATAAGGCAATAACAGGAACCTTTAGCTCACGAGCTAATTCCTTAAGAGTTCTAGAAATTTCCGATACTTCTTGTTGGCGGTTATCACTACGACCACTACCTTGGATTAATTGTAAGTAATCGATCAATACCATACCTAATCCAGCCTCTTGTTTTAAACGGCGACATTTTGCACGGATTTCACTTACACGTATACCAGGTGTATCATCAATGTATATTCCAGAATTTGAAAGGCTCCCCATTGCCATTGTTAATTTACCCCAATCCTCAGGGGTTAATGAACCTGTTCTAAGTCGTTGGGCATCTATATTACCTTCCGCACAAAGCATCCTCATGACAAGCTGATCTGCACCCATCTCCAGACTAAAGATTGCAACGTTTTCGTCAGTTTTTGTAGCAACGTTTTGCGCAATATTCAATGCAAATGCTGTTTTACCAACAGATGGACGTGCTGCTACAATAATGAGGTCATTTCGTTGGAAACCTGCTGTCATTTTATCTAGCTCCATGAAACCTGTTGGGATACCAGTAACATCCCCTTTTCGGTCATGAAGCAATTCAATGTTATCATATGTTTGAACAAGAACATCTTTAATATTCTGAAAGGCTCCAGCGTTTTTACGCTGAGCAACCTCCATAATTGTTTTTTCAGCCTCATTTAAAAGAACTTCAACTTCATCTTCACGGCTATATCCATCCTGGGCAATTCCAGTCGCAGTACGGATCAGGCGGCGTAAAATTGACTTTTCTTCAACTAATTTTCCGTAATATTCAATATTAGCTGCAGTAGGTACTGAATTTGCTAAATCACTTAAATATGAAACCCCGCCCACTTCTTCTAAAAGATTGGCATCTGCTAATTCTGAGGTTACCGTTACTAAATCAACTGGCTCACCTTTATCGGATAACTCAAGCATTGCATTATAAATTTTTTGATGTGATGCACGATAAAAATCTTCAGGAATTAAAAGTTCTGATGCTAATGTTAAAGAAGATGGTTGCAGAAATATTGCACCTAATACGGCCTGCTCTGCTTCTATATTTTGTGGTGGAATACGATCACCAATTACTTCGTTTATGATGACCACCGTCCTTTTATTTTAATAATTGCTAGGAAGCTATCAATGATTCAATCTCATATAATTAAAAACTCTTAAGTACTAAGCATAAAAAAAATGTGGCTAAGCTTCAAGATAAATTTCACTCTTTCCACAAAACCACTTATTCTTCCAACATTTACTGTTCAGTTACATGTACCTTTACTGTTGCTGATACTTCAGGGTGCAGCTTAACAGGTACATTTGTAAATCCAAGGGCACGAATCGCATCAGGTAGGTCGATTTTGCGCTTATCCAGCTTGATACTATGGCTCTTTTTTAGTTCATCTGCTATTTGCTTACTTGTAATTGAACCAAATAGACGCCCACCTTCGCCTGATTTAGCACTTAATTGTACAGTTAATTCCTCTAACACTTTTTTAAGCTCTTGCATTTGCTCTAATTCTTCAATCGCTTCTTTCTCTTGTTTCTTCTTTTGTGCATTTAAAGAGCTTACATTAGCATTTGATGCTTCAACAGCAAGTCCTTGTTTAAGTAAAAAGTTTTGCGCGTAGCCATCTGCAACATTTTTGACTTCACCTTTTTTCCCTTTTCCTTTTACATCTTTTAAAAATATTACCTTCATGATTTGGTTCCTCCTTCAAGATAATCTTCTAGTGCTAATTTCAGTCTTTCTTCTGTTTCTTTAAGTGTGTGATTCTGGAGCTGTGTCGCAGCATTTGTTAAATGACCTCCGCCACCAAGGGCTTCCATAATGAGCTGAACATTAATATCACCTAGTGACCTTGCACTAATGCTAATACAAGCTTCATTTCGCCTTGCAATAACAAAAGAAGCTGAAACTCCATTCATTGTTAAAAGCGTATCAGCCGTTTGAGCAATTATAACCTGTTCAAAAAATTCATTATCATCAGCAATTGTAATCGCAATTCCTTCTTTATAAATTGACGCATTTTGAATAAGTCTAGCACGCTTCACATAGTTCTCGATATCTTCCTTCATAAATTTTTGAACTAATACTGTATCAGCGCCCTTTGCTCTTAAGTAAGAGGCTGCGTCAAACGTACGTGAACCTGTACGAAGAGTAAAACTTTTTGTATCAACAATAATACCCGCTAATAACGCAGTAGCTTCGACCATGTTCATTTTTAGACTCTTAGGCTGGTACTCTAATAGCTCTGTCACTAATTCAGCTGTAGAAGATGCGTATGGCTCCATATAAACAAGAATTGGATCCTTAATAAACTCCTCACCACGTCTATGATGATCAATGACAATAACATGCTCACTTCTGGACAGTAACCTTTCATCAATGACCATTGACGGCTTATGGGTATCTACGACAATAAGTAGTGTTTCATCTGTCATGATCTCTAGTGCTTGCTCTGGTGTTATAAATCTCGACCAGAGATCTGGATGCTGCCTGAGCTCAATCAGTAATTGTTCTACACCTGAATCAAGTGCATCAGGGTCTAAGACGATAAACCCCTCTTTTCCATTTACTTGTGCAACTTTTAAGATTCCGATAGCAGAACCAATGGCATCCATATCGGGAAACTTATGTCCCATTATCATCACTTTATTACTTTCAGAGACAATTTCTTTTAGTGCATGGGATATGACACGGGCACGTACTCTCGTGCGTTTTTCCATTGGATTTGTTTTACCACCGAAGAACTTAACTTTACCGCTTATTTGTTTTATAGCAACCTGGTCTCCACCACGTCCAAGGGCTAAATCTTGACCAGATTGGGCTAAATCAGCTAGCTCCTGCAACGAAGATACACCTGTACCAATCCCTATACTTAATGTTAATGATACATTATGGATCGTTGTTTTCTCTCTCACTTCATCTAAAATAGAAAATTTCGTTTTTTCTAACTTGGTTAAAATACTTTCATTTAACACACCTAAAAAACGTTCTGAGGAGACTCTTTTTAAAAATACACCATAATCCTTAGCCCACTTATTTAATAAGGCTGTTACTTCACTATTTATTGCACTCCTAGCCTGATCATCCATCCCTTGTGTCACTTCATCATAATTATCTAAAAAGATAAATGCCAAGGCTGTACGCTCATTCTCATACTGCCGCTCAATTTCTATTTGTTCTGTAACATCAAAGAAATATAATAAACGTTCATTTCGTTTAATAATAACTTTAAACTTTCGATCATGTAGGGTAATCGTTTCTGATTCAACTTCTTGTTTTATTAATGGGACTAATGCATCAGCTACATCAAAGAGGGACCTGCCAACTAATGTATCTACGTCAAAGCAAGAAGTTAAAAACGGATTCGTCCACTCTATATGATATTGATCATTAAATAACATAATCCCAATCGGCATCTCCATTAATGCTTCTTCGCCGACCTTTTTCAATCGATATGAAAGTGTTGTAATATAGCCTTCCATTTCTAATTGAAAGTCTAAAACAGCTTTCCTTAGAAAGTAAAGTGCAACACTTAAGATAATGGAAACCAGGATACCGACTATCCAATTATAAAAAAATAGAATCAGGACAGCTATAACTGTTAAGCCAATTAAAGAATATATAGAATATCGGATTAATGGCTTTTCATTTAAATTTGGCATTCGTTTCTCATCAACTCCTCTCAGGCAGTGAATCCTATTTTACTTTTTAGTTATTTTGTCACGGAGAGGGAAGCATAAATCAATTATACCTAAGATTCTAACAAGATAAAGAAATATTGGTAAGAGAAATGAAGCAATTACAGCGATAACTGGTATAGCCTTTGATAAGCCCTTCTTATATGAATAATAATATATGAACGAGTAGCCTTGAATTAGGACACAGAATTGTAAAATATAATATAAGTTTATCAACGCCATAAAATAGAAGCTATCTTTATCAAGTTTTATCATAATTAACACTGATACGATTAAATAATACCAGATTAAGCTTATTGGCAAACGCAAATCCCTAAATGGTTTTAAAGGAGATACTTCAACCTTCAAGCGCTTAAGTACTGGTATTGCTACAAGGTGGCTAAAGAGAGCAAATAGGATACCTAAGGTTACAAAAATAGTTGGTGTTAATGTATGTATCAGTTCCAAACCCTTTTCCATTTGTTCAAATTGTTGCTCTACATTTGTATTAGCGTCAAGAGCAGTAATGATTGACTTTGATTGCTCTATTGATTCTTCTAGTAAACCGATAGAAACTTTTATAAAATCAAGCTTAAGGAATAGTATAGCTCCTATATAAGTTATAACAAAACTAAATGTATAAGCTAAGCTTCCTCCTATTAATGCACCCATTGGACTTTTCCTTTTATAAAAATAACCCATGGTTAAGCCACTCAAACCAAAAATGAACGCGATTAAGATATTTGTTGCTGACCCAAAGAGGATCGATAGAATACTACCCGCGATTAACATCATGATCGATAGGGGGATACCATGTCTAATTGTAAATAGGATAAAGGGTAATGGGAGGACTAGGTGTAAGATCGTCCCTATGATTGGTGCATATAGAGCAAAAAGCATTAAAACCAAGAAAATTGCTAAAATAAGTGCACCTTCTGTTATTAC
Source organism: Metabacillus bambusae (assembly GCF_017497975.1). Classification (GTDB taxonomy): domain Bacteria; phylum Bacillota; class Bacilli; order Bacillales; family Bacillaceae; genus Metabacillus; species Metabacillus bambusae. The sequence goes on from NZ_JAGDEL010000028.1 coordinate 34,455, forward strand.
ATGAACTTTCCTCACATTTTCACCTCTTTAAAGAGCTCATACTATATTTTAGACTACCTTCATCACGGAATCAAACTTCTAAAACGACTATCTTAACACTTTTTTTCAGGTTTTATTTTAGCTATAAATAGTGGTCATATACACGATTAAAGGAGGCATTTTTAGTAGGGCAGACAACCTGGGTATGTTAATAGATAAAAAAAGCACAGAAAGGATACGATCCTTATCTGTGCTTTTTCATTTATTATTCACCAGAAACGTATGGTAATAATGCCATTTGACGAGCTCTTTTAATAGCTACAGTCAATTTACGTTGGTATTTTGCACTTGTACCTGTTACACGACGAGGTAAGATTTTACCACGCTCAGATACGAATTTTTTAAGTAAATCAACATCTTTATAATCGATGTGTGTGATTCCGTTAGATGTGAAGAAACACACCTTACGACGTTTCGCACGTCCACCTTTACGTCCACCTGCCATTGTTTAGTTCCTCCCTTCTGATTATATTACGGTCATATATTTATAATTAAAACGGTAAGTCATCATCAGATATATCAATAGGCTTTCCATCGTTTGCAAATGGATCGTCATCAAAGCTTGTACGACCTTGATTACGTTGATTTTGATCTGAACCGAATGGGTTTTGATTACCAGAGTTTTCTGAGTACCCACCAAAATTGTTATTATTGTTATTGTTGTTGTAGTTATTGTTGCCTCCGCCGCTCGCACCTCTAGGCTCAAGGAATTGGACACTTTCTGCAACAACCTCTGTTACATATACACGTTTCCCACTTTGATCCTCATAGCTACGTGATTGCAAACGACCGTCAACTCCTGCTAAGCTTCCTTTTTTAAGAAAGTTTGCAACATTTTCGGCTTGCTTTCGCCAAATCACACAGTTAAGAAAGTCAGCTTCTCTTTCACCTTGTTGGTTTGTAAACGTACGGTTTACTGCTAAAGTAAATGTAGCAACAGCTACTCCGCTTGGTGTGTAACGCAAATCTGGATCTTTTGTTAGTCTTCCGACTAGTACAACTCGATTCAACATCAGAACCATCCTTTTTTGAATATCTTTTCAAACATTAATTATTTATCTTCTTTTTTAATAACGATATGGCGAATGATATCTTCGCTGATTTTCGCTAAACGATCAAATTCTTGAACAGCAGCAGCTTCAGAGTTAACTTGAAGAAGCATGTAGTAGCCATCACGGAAATCATTGATTTCGTAAGCCAAACGGCGTTTGCCCCACTCTTTTGATTCGTTTAATTCCGCACCATTATCAGATAAAACGTTGTTGAAACGCTCAACTAGAGCTTTCTTAGCTTCATCTTCAATATTTGGGCGGATGATGTACATAACCTCGTACTTTTTCATCATCTTACACCTCCTTTTGGTCTAAACGGCCCATTATAGGGCAAGGAGCAATTAAAATAAATTACTCACAATTAGGTATTATACCAAATGATTTAGAAATGCGCAAGCGCCTTGATCAGCTCCGACAAGCATAAGACGCTCTGGAATAGAAGGTGTTCTTTACCTTCAATTCCAGAGTGGCTTATGACTCGAGGAGCTAGGCGCTGGAGCTGGACACAAACAAATGCGCAAGCGCCTTGATCAGGAGCTTGCGCTAGACACAATACTAAATATTACATAAATAATTTCAGATAAATAGCATTACCAAGAAATTTTATACATTAAAGCGGAAATGAATGACATCTCCATCTTGTACAATATATTCTTTACCTTCAAGACGGACTTTTCCAGCTTCACGTGCAGCACCCATAGTCTTTGCAGCTAATAGGTCATCATATGAGACTGTTTCAGCACGGATAAACCCTCTTTCAAAGTCTGTATGGATAATAGCAGCACATTGAGGAGCCTTCATTCCCTTTTTAAATGTCCAAGCACGAACCTCTTGCTCACCTGCTGTAAAATAAGTAGCCAGACCAAGAAGATTGTAAGAGGCTTTTATTAACTGATCAAGTCCAGACTCTTCAATTCCAAGCTCTTCAAGAAACATTTCCTTTTCTTCACCTTCAAGTTCAGCAATCTCTGATTCAATTTTTGCACATACAACAATTACTTCAGCATTTTCAGCTGCTGCAAATTCACGAACCTGTCCTACATATTCATTGTCTGAAGGATCTGCAACTTCCTCCTCACTAACATTTGCTACATATAGAATAGGTTTAAATGTTAATAAATGTAGTTGCTTTACATATTTTAATTGCTCTTCTGTTAATTCCACAGAACGAGCTGGCTTTTCATTTTCAAACGCATCTTTAAGCTTCACTAGGATCTCATGTTCAAAGACAGCTGTTTTTTCTTTTTGCTTTGCTAACTTTGCTACACGATCAATACGTTTATCAACTGTTTCCAAATCCGCTAAAATCAACTCTAAATTAATTGTTTCAATATCTGAAATTGGGTCAACTTTACCAGATACATGCGTAATATTATCATCTGCAAAACAACGCACAACATGACAAATTGCATCTACCTGACGAATATGGGAAAGAAACTTATTACCTAAACCCTCTCCTTTACTTGCACCTTTAACAATTCCAGCAATATCAGTAAATTCAAATGCAGTTGGTACCGTTTTTTTAGGTTTTACAAGCTCAGTCAGCTTTTGTAAACGCTCATCAGGTACCTCTACAATCCCTACATTAGGATCAATTGTACAAAATGGATAGTTTGCTGACTCAGCACCAGCTTGTGTAATTGCGTTAAATAATGTTGATTTCCCGACGTTTGGAAGACCTACAATTCCTGCAGTTAATGCCATATTTCCACTCCTCTATCATTAAACAAAAAAATTTGTCCGAATTCTAACCAATCTTCAACAATTATAGATAGTAAACACATAAAAAACAAGCAGGTCTCTCATTTATAGTGAAACAATATAAGAAAAGCGCAAGCGCCTTGTTCAGCCCCGACAAGCATAAGACGCAAATGAATAGAAGACGTTCTTTGTCTTCAATTCATTTGTGGCTTATGACCTCGAGGGGCTAGGCGCTGGAGCTAGACACAAAAACTGAGTAAGAAAAGTTATAAATTCTGATATTACCTAAAAAGGAGAACCTATAAACGGCTCTCCTTTACATCAAACATCATTCACTTTCTCAATGTTCACTAAACAGTCATATAAAACACTACCTAATCCATTATCAGAATTATCATCAGGTGTAAGCATGTTTACTGAACCACCAAACTTATGCCACTGTCCTTCATCAACATTTATTGTTCTAGGATGAGCCCTTTTCAAGATCCTTACAGTTCCTGAAAGACTTCCTCTGTCATTAAAAATTCTGACAGAATCGCCATCTATCATTTCCTTCTCACTTGCGATATCTTCTGATATTTCAATTTTAACAATTTGTAAAGCTTTAATCAGAATATAATGCTGTGAATGATTAGAGCGTAACGGATGAATTGTTAAGAGCTGATATGGATACTTTTTTGCTAATGATGGGTTTGTAAGGCTAGATTCTTTTGGAGGAAAATATTGTGGTTTTCCCACATATCCCTTTTTCTCAGCAATTGATGAAGTAAACTCAAATTTACCACTTGGGGTCAAAAACCCCTTTGTCTCCCAAGGTACATAGCTAACAGGTAAAGGCAGTCTCTTTTCCTCTTTCAGCCGCTCAACTGTTATCCCCTGCTGTTTTAAATGTGATAGTCCCATCTCTAAAAACTCTGTTCTAGTAAACTGAAACTCTTCCCCAAAGCCTAAACGATTTGCTAATTGAGTCCAAATCCACAAATCCGATTTTGCTTCTCCTGGTGGTTTAACTAACTGATCTCCATAATTTACATAATGATGGTACATTGACGAATAATAGATATCTTCTTCCTCAAATACGGTTGTTGTTGGGAGTACATAGTCAGCCAGTTCAGCAGTGTCTGTTAAAAAGTGGTCAACAACCACAAGTAAATCAACCGACTCGAAGGCTTTCTTTACCTTTGCAGAATTTGGGACCTGTGCAAGAGGATTCCCACAAGTCACAAAAATCATTTTAATTCCTGGATTTTCAGCACTTAAAATTCCTTCAGCCTGTTCCATCATTGAAAAGTGCCTTGTTAACGTTTTTTTATGTGGCAAGGTAAGTGCACTCTTATTAAAGCTGTTACCCACTTGCAGATTCCCAAAGTTAACTCCACCACCTGGGACTCCTACATTTCCACTTATCGCAGCTAGTGCATCAATTAATCTAATTGTATTTCCACCATTTGCATATCTTTGCATTCCGAGGCCTAAATACGTAGTAGTTGGACCATCAAAATAAACTGAAGCTAAGTGTCTAATGTCTTCATAGGAAATTTCCGCCTTTGCTAAAACAACCTCCATCTCAATACTATCCAGTAAACACAAAAGATCAGAAAATCCAACTGTGTAGTCCTCAATAAACTGTACATCATGCTTATTTTCATCTATTAAATACTTCATAATACCTATCGCTACTAACCCATCCATTCCTGGCTTTACTGAAATATATTTATCCGCTATTTTAGCAGTTGCATTGTAAATGGGATCAATAACCGTAATAGTTGAGCCTCTTTTTTTAGCTTCTTGTAAGTAATGAAATAAATGCATATTTGTTCTAGCTACATTTCTTCCCCAAATGACAATATGCTTGCTATGAAAAATATCATCAGGGGCATGACTATAAGAACTACCAAAATCCCATGTTTGAGCTTCAATACCAGATCCCCAGCAGATACTACCAACTAAATTTGTGACACCGCCATAACAATGAAAGAAACGCTGATCAAGATTTTTCAGCAAGCCGTTATTTGCATAATCATGACTATGCAGTACAGCAGTTGAGCCATAGATCTCCTTGATCTCATTCATTTTTTCTGCTATTTCTTTGAGAGCTTGCTCCCATGGAACTTCGATAAACTGACCATTAACCTTTTTTAATGGTACTGTTAACCGTTCCTTTGAATTGGTTTTTGTTTCTAGCATTCTTCCTCTACCACAAATTTTCCCTTGAGTAATTGGATGATCTTTATCACCATCAACCTTAGTCACTCTTCCATTCTCGACAGTTACCTCTAAACCACAGCTATCCCAGCAGTTTAAAGGACATGATGATTTAAATACTTGCTTCATTTCCCATTCCCCTCAACTTACTCATTCGACTCTTCGTGTTTAACAAGTATCTTTTTCATTTTTCTAGAGAATTCTTTTCGAGGGATTAAAACACTATGCTCACAGCCCTCACATTTAATTCTTACATCCATTCCCATTCGAATGATTTTCCAGCGGTTCGTCCCACATGGATGCTGCTTCTTCATTTCTACAATATCCTTTAAACCAAATTCCTTTTCAATCATGTTTTAGCCTCCACTCTTAACTTACTTGTTCTTTTCTGCTATACATAACCATTCGAGGATATGGAATTTCAATACCATGTTCATCTAAACGCATTTTAATATCTTTTCGAAGCATTCTTGCAATATGGAAATGGCGCATTGGTTCAACTTCACAAACGACACGTAAAATAATCTCTGATGCACCCAAGGTTTGAATACCAAGTAGTTCAGGAGGAGTAACAATGTTCTCATATTTATCTGGAATTTCTGCTAAAAGTTCTTGAATAACACGTTCCGCTTCTGGTATATCAGTCTCAAACGAGATGCTTACATCAACGACAGCCATACTATTATGAATAGAGAAGTTCGTTACTTCAACAATACTACCATTTGGTATTATATGAAGTTCCCCTGTCCAGTTCTTAATTTTCGTTGTTCTAAGTCCAATTTCTTCAACAGTCCCCTCAAAAGAAGCAACTCTAATATGGTCACCAACAGAAAATTGATCCTCAAATATAATAAAAAATCCTGTAATAATATCTTTTACAAGACTTTGTGCGCCAAAACCTACTGCAAGTCCTACAATCCCAGCACCAGCAAGCAATGCACCCACATTAATATTTACTGCCTCCAAGATCATAATGATGGTAATGAAATAAACAACATATGTTAGGATATTTTCTAATAGCTTTGAAAGTGTATTTTCTCTTCTCTCTGAAATACGAATTGGTGATTTCCCGCGGAATAAAAAGATCTTACTTATCGCAAGTTTTCCAATCCGGATAAAAATTGTTGAGACAATGCTAATTAAAACAATTTTTAATAGACCTTCTCCTATCGTAATCCATAGTTGAGCATTTGTAATATACTCTAATACCTGATTCCACATTTTCCCAATAGAATTCAACCTTATCACCTTTTTCTAATTATAAGTACGATTTACACCTAAAATAGATAACTTTCATAGCTTATTATACTCTATGTCTAAACAACTTAAGAAGTGGGGAATAGCCTAAATTCCCAATAAACTTCTTCCAAATGGTACTGATTATTCCGGAATTTATAATAGCTACATTCTCTATAAGTTTATTTTATACCAAAAAGAGGCCGACTCTGGCAAAGATTATCCCTTTGTTCAATCAATCAATAACCGGGATATCTATATGAGTCAGCCTCAATTTATATTTGTAAAATCTATTCTGTTTTATAACGGTTCAGTATTGGAAAAAGCAAAATTGTTATAAGGAGATAAAGGTTAATTAATCCGTATAAAGGATACAAAATGGCAACGAGATTTGCAAAACCAAAGCTTGTAAATGGAATCATAAGCAAGACTAAGATTAGTGCCATCAACCAGTACGGTAAATTTGTAACTTCCTTAAATCGTGAAGCAATACCAAATATCCCTGAAACCGCAGTGGTATAAATTGCAAACCAAAGCATGACAGACATAAAAAGAAAAATTGCAAATGGTGACCCTTTTAATATTGCAAATAATGGTATTTCATATTCAGCTAGATAATCAGCCATTTGAACTAATGTTTCATTGTAAATAAATGAAATTCCTCCCAAAACAACTCCACTTCCTATACTAGCTATTTTTGCTTCCTTCAGACTCTTAATTTCTTTTCCAATTGCAGATAAAACGGCAATTAGCGGTAATATATTTAGCGAAGTAAAGGTAAAGGCTGAAGGCCAATTATATTGCTTAGTTAAATCTAAAACCCATGAATGATGATTATAGTGATTAAACGACAACAATGCATAAAATAACCCCAATACTAATAAAGGAATGATCACAACATTCAGCCTAATAATGCCATTTATATTACCAACAAATAGAAGCACTAATAGTACTGAAAAGAAGATGACTCCTCCCCAATATGGGACTAAAAAGGCTTCGAGTGTAGCACCACCGCCTGCAATCATAACAATTGTTGTACTAAAGAGGTAGACCACAATTAAAACATCATAAACGTACGAAAGTTTTCTACCTACTAATTTTTCTAGAACTGGAAAAAAATGATGTGTCTTCTCTTCATAACTAATTTTCATAATGACATAGACAGCTATGATAAAAATAACGGCAAAAATACAGATAGCTAGTCCGCTTTCAAATCCAAAAAATTGCCATATTTCTCTCCCTGATGCATACCCTGCTCCAATAATAGTTCCTAAAATCAAAAACATCCATTTTAAGCCTGACTTCATTTTCCCATCACCTCATAAGGCTGTCCTAATTGCAACGAAGATGTATAGAAATGAACATTCTTCCGTATACTGTTACTACTATGATGCGGGAGTGAAATCTATGAATCTAAAAACAGGACTTTTTCAATCAGATAATAAGTTTGATCGCGTTTATTATGAAGAACAGCAAGCAGCTCAAATCTTATCAAATCAGATTATCGATAACCTTCCGAAACTATTTATAAAACCTATTGTTATTGTATGTATAGGAACAGATCGATCTACCGGAGATTGTTTAGGTCCTCTTGTAGGTTTTAACATACAAAGTGAATTATCACATTTCCACGTCTACGGTACATTGAAAGACCCTGTACATGCTGTTAATTTAGAAGAAACATTGGAGTTTATTAAAGAAAAACATAGAAATCCGTTTATTATTGCCATTGATGCATGCTTAGGACGATTAAAAAGCGTTGGCTATGTTCAAGTTGCTGAAGGGTCAATAAAGCCTGGTGCTGGCGTAAATAAGGAGTTACCAGCTGTAGGTAATATGCATATAACAGGCATTGTTAATGTTAGTGGTTTTATGGAATTCTTTGTTTTGCAAAATACTCGCTTACATCTAGTCATGAGTATGGCTGATATTATTTCAAAGGGATTAATTGAAGCGGAGAAGCAATACCTAGAAAAGCGACTCTCCATACGTCGTGACTGGTTATCTGATCAAGATTCTGCGATTAACTAAATCGTACAGAAACAATTGACATATTACCTAAATAAAAAAACACTGCACTTTTCTTATGCAGTGTAAATATAGTTCTTTAATAATGGTATTGAAATAAAACAATTATTGTAACAACTAAAATACTTGGAAGTAAATTTGCCACTTTGATTTGTTTAATTCCTAGCATATTAATACCTATTGCCAAAATTAACACACCACCTGTTGCAGTGAGCTCAGCAATTAACAAATTCAAAAGAGAGTCTGATAGAAATTGGTGAATGACATTTGCAAATAACGCTATGCCTCCTTGATATAAAAAGACAGGAAGAGCTGAAAATAACACACCGATTCCAAGCGTGCTTGCTAACACGATACTCGTGAATCCATCAATCATCGACTTAGTTAAAAGAACAGAATGATCTTGTCTTAGGCCACTATCAAGTGCTCCAACTATAGCCATTGCACCAACAACAAAGATTAACGTTGCTGTAACAAAGCCTTGTGCGATATTTCCACTTTGAGACTTACCTATTTTTAGTTCAAGAGCATTTCCTATTCGATGTAGGTAATCCTCAATCCTTAGCCACTCACCTACTATTGTACCTACTACTAAACTAACAATTACAATGAAAAAATTGTCACTTTTTAATGCCATATCAATCCCAAGGACTACAACGGAAAGGCCGATTGCAATCATAACAGTTTGTTTCATTTGATCAGGTATTTTTCTAAGTAATAAACCAATAATTGTTCCTACTATTATTCCTACTGCATTTACAATACTTCCAAATAACACCAAAAAGACTCCACCTTTCTTTATATGTAAACAGCTAATGTGAGTTGGGAGAACTACTTGGAAAATTTATGGGGAATTAACTTACAATGTCTTGTGTAAGTATGGGCTAGTTGACGAGCGTCTTTCCATTTTACAGGAATGGTCATTTCCTAGACAAAAAAAGACTGACTCATTTAAGAGCCAGCTTATAAAAAGAAAAGTCTCTTAGGATGACTGTTGTGCCTGCAATAATTCTAATATGCGGTCTAAATCATCCTGAGAGAAAAATTCAATTTCAATTTTCCCTTTTTTCTTTTGTTTCTTAATCGTAACAGATGTTCCAAAATATTCTTGTAAATAGGATTCCCGTTCCTTTATAAAAACATCTTTTTCTGGCTTTTTCTTTTTGGTTTCACGTGAAACATTATTTAATTGTTGGACAATTAATTCTAATTGCCGAACATTCATATGCTCACGAATGATTTTTTCTACAAGTGCGTTAAGCTTGTCTTTATTCTTAAGTCCAAGAAGCGTCCGTCCATGCCCCATTGACAGCTTACCCTCTGATATAAGTTGTTGAATTGGTTTTGGTAAGCTAAGAAGTCTAATATGGTTAGCAATATGTGGTCGGCTTTTCCCCAGACGTTTAGCTAGTGCCTCTTGAGTAAAGTTTAGCTGCTCCATTAACGTCTGATATGCTTGGGCCTCTTCAATTGGTGTTAGGTCCTCACGCTGTAAGTTCTCTAATAGAGCCAACTCCATCATTTGTTGCTCTGATAAGTCTCTTATTACAGCTGGTATAGCAGTTAATTTGGCCTCTGTTGCAGCACGAAAACGTCGCTCACCAACTACGATTTCATAACCCTTTATACTTTTACGTACAACAATTGGTTGTAAAATACCGTGCTGTAAAATGGATTCCTTTAATTCATTGATTGCTTCCTGTTCAAAGGTTTTACGCGGCTGATATGGGTTAGGACGTATTTCTTTTAGCTTAATTTCTTGAATCGTTTCTTCCTGTCCTACCTTCATTTCTGGAAAAAAAGCATTGAGTCCCTTTCCTACATTAAGCCCTTTACCTAAACCTCTAGCCATTAACAACCACTTCCTTTGCCAAATCTAAATAAACTTCTGCTCCTCTAGACCTTGGATCGTAAATGATAATTGGTTGGCCATGACTTGGTGCTTCGCTTAAACGAATATTTCTTGGAATAATCGTTTTATAAACCTTATCCTGAAAATATTTCTTTACTTCATCAATAACCTGAATACCTAAGTTTGTTCTGGCATCAAGCATTGTTAATAGAACTCCTTCAATCATTAACTCTGTATTTAAGTGCTTCTGAACAAGACGAACAGTGTTAAGTAACTGGCTTAAACCTTCTAATGCGTAATATTCACATTGCACTGGAATTAAAACTGCATCTGATGCAGTTAATGCATTTATCGTGAGCAAGCCTAATGAAGGAGGACAATCAATTACCATATAATCATATTGGTGTTTAACTGACTCTAGTGCTCTTTTTAATCTTACTTCTCGGGAAATAGTTGGCACAAGCTCTATTTCTGCTCCCGCTAACTGAATAGTAGCTGGAATTATATCTAAATTTTCTACTGCAGTTTGCTTAATAACTTCCTTTACATCTACATCATCTACTAAAATATCATAAATGCAATGCTCGACATCGGCTTTTTCAATACCAATACCGCTAGTTGCATTACCTTGTGGGTCAACATCGACGAGAAGCACTCGTTTACCGATGTATGCTAAGCAAGCACCTAAATTTACAGAGGTCGTTGTTTTACCGACTCCACCTTTTTGGTTTGCGATGGCAATAATCTTTCCCACGATGTCACCTGCTTTCATCTCTAATAAGAAAAGCGCAAGCGCCGTTAGCAACGTATGAACTTGAGCACTCCCTATGAGAGATGAAGGAAACACGAAGAGCAAAGCGATTCGATGTTGACTTATCGTTAGTGGAGTATGAAGTTCATACGTAGCTGGCAGTCAATTAACGCGACGTTCAATCGCACTGACTGCACTTGCACGTCCTATACTTCAGATCTAGACACAAAGATGTTATACGTTCAAAAGTGTAAGTTCCTTATACAACCTCAGGAGAATAAGACGCACATGAATAGAAGGTATTCTTTACCTTCTACTCATAAGTGACCTAATCCTAGAGAGTCCAGATATCCGACTTTTCACAAAGTCAGACTGCTGATGATAAACACCAAAAAACTAAGTAAAAAGAGCTTACTATCTTATTCGTTAATCTTTCTTTATCATTTTTTTATTTTATCATGAAACGACTAGAAAGGTTTGTCTTTTTTCTGATTTCTTCTATATTAGTATTTTCTACATAGGAGAAAATTGAATGATGAGTGAAATAATTAGTCTGTTTTCACAAACTTTGTTGCTATAATACAAGTATTGGTGATTGGTTGACTGCAGTGAGAGGATGGTTGCTTTCTGCGGGGCGCGCGGTGAACATCCTCGGCACACAGCGCCTGTGGGACCTCACCTGTCCCACTCTCCCGCAGGAGCTGGATGTCAAAATGATTATCCACATTTCAACAATTTTATAGTTTTATAGACAATAGAAAAAAAGGCCTGACACCAAGCCAGTCCTTCGTACTTACATTTATTAAAAATCAATATATAAAACCATCTAATAAAAGTATAAATCAAAACTAAATACTATTTAGGTATCTTTATCGTAAACTGAATGTATTCTTCAAACTCTTCTTCTTCTGTATTTAACTTAACGCCACTATCAGCAACCATTGTTAACGATTGGCGAATTGTATTCATTGCAATTCTTGTATCTCTACTAAATGCTTTACGTTTTGGTTTCGGCTTAACATTATTTTTTTCAAGGAGCTTAACTACGCGATCCTCTGTTTGTTTAACATTTAGTTGCCTCTCGATTATCTCTGTTAACAATTTTGTTTGCAACTCAGGATCCTTTAATGGAATAAGAGCACGTGCATGGCGCTCAGTTATTACCTTTTGCAATAAAGCATCCTGTACGTCTTGGGGAAGTTTTAGTAAGCGTAGCTTATTCGCTATTGTAGATTGGCCTTTACCAAGTCGCTGAGCTAAAGCTTCTTGTGTGAGATTATGCAATTCAAGCAGTTTAGCATAGGCAACTGCTTCTTCTATTGAAGATAACTCTTCCCTTTGGAGATTCTCAATCAATGCAACACTTGCTGTTTCTGTATCATTAAATTCCTTTACAATCGCAGGAATATCATCCCAACCGAGGGTTTGTACAGCTCGAAAGCGTCTCTCACCAGCAATGATCTCAAATTTCCCATCTATTTCTCGAACGACTATTGGCTGAATAATCCCATGTGTACGAATAGTTAACGCTAATTCCTCTATCTTTTCATTAGAAAAAACGGTACGTGGCTGGAAGCGATTAGGAACAATATCCTGTATTAGGATTTTCTTAACCTCTTCCCTATGTTGTTGTTCTTCCTCTATTATTTCATCTTTTATTTCATCAACTACAACTTGTTCTGCTTCTTTTTCTCCCAAACCGAAAAAGCGAGAAAATGGATGCTTCATGAGCCTACACCACCTTTAAAAACTACCAATTTTAATATTCTCTTTTTCTTTCATTATTTCCTGCAAAATACTTAAAAGTTCCAGTAAATGTTTCATGTGAAACATTTACTCTATAGGAAGCTTATTTGGTGTTCCAGGTTTTCTAGGATATTTTTTAGGCGTCCCTTTTATTTTTTCAATAACTAAGATTGTACGTTCACTATTTTCTATAGGTAGTTCAAATGAGTGAATTTCTTGAACTTTCCCACCTAAAACTTTAAGTGCCTTTTCACCAGCCTCTAGTTCATCCTTTGCTGCTGCAGCTTTCATGGCAATAAAGAAACCATCCTTTTTAACCAACGGTATACACAATTCACTTAGTACAGATAGCCTAGCAACAGCTCTAGCAGTTACAATATCAAATGACTCTCTATGCTCTTTATTTTGACCAAAAGTTTCAGCTCGGTCATGAAATAGTTGAACATCTTTTAAACCTAATTCTTGTGCTAAGTGAAATAAGAAATTAATTCTTTTTTGTAGTGAGTCTACAATAGATACACGTAAATGTGGAAAGCAAATGTTAATTGGTATACTTGGAAAACCCGCACCCGCTCCGACATCACAAATAGAAAGTGGTTTTGAAAAATCAAAATAAAAAGCAGCCGATATCGAATCATAGAAGTGTTTTAGGTACACTTCCTTTTTTTCTGTGATCGACGTTAAGTTCATTTTTTCGTTCCATTCTACTAGCAAATTGAAATATAAATCAAATTGATCCATTTGCTGCGGAGAAAGGACAATTCCTTTCTCCGCTAAACTTGACTGAAATAATTCTGTATCCATAATCAAAACCTTTCTATTTATTGATTAGAAACTCGTGCAATTCGACCTTGCTCTAGGTATACCAACAGAATTGATACATCTGCTGGGTTAACCCCTGCTATACGTGATGCCTGTGCAACAGATAATGGTGTTACTTCTTTTAGTTTTTGTCTTGCTTCCGTTGCTAAACCGTTAATTGCATCATAATCAATATTTTCCGGGATTTTTTTGTTCTCCATCTTTTTTAGCTTTTCAACTTGTTGTAAAGATTTTTCGATATAGCCTTCATACTTTATTTGGATCTCTACCTGTTCTGCAACATCTGCATCGATCTCTACTTCTGATGGAACAAGCTGGTTTATATGTTCATACGTCATCTCTGGTCGTTTTAGTAAATCAGAAGCTCTAATTCCATCCTTTAATTCACTTCCACCAACTGAAAGAATTAATTGTTGAGTTTCCTGATTTGGTTTAATAATTACTGAATTCAATCGAAGTTTTTCTTGCTCAATCGCATGTTTTTTATTTGTGAATTTTTCAAAGCGCTCTTTAGATATTAATCCAATCTTTTTACCAACGTCAGTTAGACGTAAATCAGCATTATCATGACGAAGCAACAAGCGATATTCTGCTCTTGACGTTAATAGACGATAAGGCTCATTTGTCCCTTTCGTTACTAAATCATCAATTAGAACCCCAATATAAGCGTCAGATCTGCCTAATATTACTTCTTCTTTACCTAACGCTTTTTGAGCAGCATTAATCCCTGCCATCAATCCTTGGCCTGCAGCTTCTTCATATCCTGATGTACCATTAATTTGTCCTGCTGTAAATAATGATGAAATATTTTTTGTTTCTAAAGTCGGCCAAAGCTGTGTTGGAACGATTGCATCATATTCAATTGCATAGCCAGCTCTCATCATTTGAACTTTTTCAAGACCAGGTATTGTTTTTAATATTTGTTGTTGTACATCCTCTGGCAAGCTTGTTGAAAGACCTTGAACATAAACCTCTTGAGTATTTCTTCCTTCAGGCTCTAAAAATATTTGGTGACGAGGTTTATCATTGAACCGGACTACTTTATCTTCAATAGATGGACAATAACGCGGACCGGTTCCTTTAATCATCCCTGAATACATAGGTGACCGATGCAAATTATTATCAATTATTTGATGTGTTTCTGTACTCGTATACGTTAACCAGCATGGAAGCTGATCTGTAATGTATTTTGTCGTTTCATAAGAAAAAGCACGCGGAACTTCATCACCTGGTTGAATTTCTGTTTTACTGTAATCAATTGAATGACTATTAACACGCGGTGGTGTTCCTGTTTTAAATCTTACTAGATCAAAGCCTAGCTCTTGCAAGTGTTCAGATAACTTGATGGAAGGCTGCTGATTATTTGGGCCACTTGAATATTTAAGCTCTCCTAAAATGATTTCTCCTCTTAAGAAAGTACCTGTCGTTAAAACTATTGCTTTCGCAGAATACTCTGCACCCGTTTGTGTAACAATCCCCTTACATATTCCGTCCTCAACAACTAAACGATCAACCATTCCTTGAAGTAACGTTAGATTTTTTTCATTTTCCAACGTTTTCTTCATCTCGTGCTGATAAGCAAATTTATCTGCTTGTGCACGTAGGGCTCTTACTGCTGGACCCTTTCCTGTGTTTAACATTCTCATTTGAATATGTGTTTTATCTATATTTTTACCCATTTCGCCGCCTAAGGCGTCTATTTCCCGAACGACAATCCCTTTTGCAGGTCCACCGACGGATGGGTTACATGGCATAAATGCCACCATGTCTAAATTTATTGTGATTACAAGTGTTTTTGCTCCCATTCTTGCAGAAGCAAGCGCAGATTCACAACCAGCATGACCTGCACCAACGACAATCACATCATAATCCCCGGCATGATAAGACATTTAATAACCTCCTTTTTAAAATAAATATTTATCTATTTAATACTTAGTGTCAGTATTTAGCTACAACGCTAAACGTACGCTTCCGCTTTTATTTTATTTTGTCTAGCTACAGCACCCAACGACTTATGGACTTCGCTCTCCTTATACGCTAAGTCAACATCGAATCGCTTTCGCTCTTCGTGTTTCCTTTATCTCATTGGGAGCGCTCCAGTCCATTCGTCGCTAAGCAGGTGCTTCCGTTTTTCTACTTCCCTAAACAAAATTGCGAAAATAGCTGATCAATTAGGCTTTCGTGAACAGAATCTCCAATTATTTCACCAAGCTGCTCCCAGCAACGTGTTAAATCTATTTGAACAATATCAATAGGAATGCCTTCTTCAATTCCTATTAATGCTTCGTTAATAGATGTTTGTGCAGATGTTAATAATGCGATATGGCGTGAATTTGATACATATGTTAAATCATTGCTTTGTAGATTGCCTTGAAAAAATAGTGAACCTATCGCTTCCTCTAATTCATCTATTCCCTTTTCCTCTAGTAATGAGGTTGTAACAACAGGTCTTCCAGAGGCTAGATCTTTTACTTGCTCTAGATCTATGCTTTGTTCAAGATCAGTTTTATTAACAATAACGATAATATCCATCCCTTTTACTGCTTCAAATAGTTGAACATCTTCATGGGAAAGCTCCTCATGATAATTTAATACAAGAAGGATTAGATCTGCTTCCTTTAATACCTTTCTTGATCGTTCTACACCAATTCGTTCAACAATATCCTCAGTCTCGCGAATACCTGCTGTATCTACTAACCGAAGCGGAACTCCTCTAACGTTCACATATTCTTCTATTACATCTCTAGTTGTTCCAGGGATATCTGTTACAATAGCCTTATTTTCATGAACAAGGCTATTAAGTAAGGATGATTTTCCAACATTCGGTCGACCGATAATAACCGTTGATAAACCTTCTCTTAAAATTTTCCCTTGCCCAGATGTCTGCAAAAGTTTATTAATTTCACTTTGGACATAAGTTGCTTTTTCAACCAGCATTTTATGTGTCATTTCTTCTACATCATCATACTCAGGATAATCAATATTAACCTCAACATGTGCTAATGTTTCTAAAATCTCTTGTCTTAGCTTTTGAACAAGCTTTGAAAGCCTACCTTCCATTTGTCCTAAGGCAACATTCATCGCTCGATCTGTTTTTGCACGAATTAAATCCATTACTGCCTCTGCTTGAGATAAATCAATACGTCCATTTAAAAATGCCCGCTTTGTAAACTCTCCAGGTTCTGCTAGTCTTGCACCATTTTTAACAACCAATTGCAAAACCCGGTTTACAGTCACTAACCCACCATGACAGTTTATTTCAATAACATCTTCTCTAGTAAACGTCTTTGGTCCCTTCATCAAAGAAACCATAACTTCCTCAACAACATCACCTGTCGTCGGATCTATCATATGACCGTAATGGATCGTATGGGAGTCTACCTCTGTTAGCCTCTTATTTGAAGGAGCTTTGAATAGCTTGTCTGCAATGTCAATTGCTTCATCTCCACTTAATCTTACAATTGCTATTGCTCCTTCACCTAAGGGCGTAGATATCGCTGCGATTGTATCTAACTCCATTTTTACGATCACCTCTCTTATTTCAATTATCTATATGAATACTTTCCTTTTTCCTCATAAGCTTTGACCAAAATTTTAAGATAGCATATTTCACTTTGATAAGAAAGCAAAATCACCTTATTGTTATCCACAATTCATTCTAATCTAAACATTCCTTTCTTTATTTTAACTTATCCACATGTTAATAACAATATTTGCTCTTAATAGTAAATTCCACTTTGTTGAGTTATTAACATAAAGCGAAATTTGCCTTTAAAATTGAGATGAAAATTCTCCTATTCGGTATAAACTTATCAATAATCAACATTTTTCGACATAATCCTGGATCCAAAATGGAGCACTTAGCCGAATTAAAAAATTGCAAAGATTTCTATAGAAAAAAAAAGGCTCTTTTCTAAGAGATTGTTGCTTTTAAAACGAAAACTGTTGAAGGTTGATTGGAACGGATTGCGAGACTCCTCCGGGAGCAGCGGGACAGGTGGGACCCCGCAGGCGTTTACGTCGAGGAGGCTCACCGCCCGCCCCGCGGAAAGCGAGCATCTCTCGCTGCAATCAACCACACGCATTTCATGGTAAATAGCAACAAAGTGTACGAAAACAGCCCAAAAAAAGACCAACTCTATTTAGAGTCAGTCTTTGCTTTTAGAGAAATAACCAAATGGCGATTTGGTTCCTCTCCAACAGAATATGTTTTTAATTCTTTAAATTCAGATAATGCAGCATGAATAATTTTCCGTTCATAAGAAGGCATTGGTTCTAACGAAACATTCTTTGATGTACGAATAACTTGCCGAGCTAATCGAGCTGCTAATTGGTTAAGGGTATCTTTTCTTCTTTCTCGGTAATTCTCAGCATCAATGACAATTTGCAAATAATAATTAGAATAACGATTTGCAACTAATTGTGTTAAATACTGAAGGGAATTTAATGTTTGTCCTCTTTTTCCGATTAAAACAGCCATTTTGTCACCTGATAGTTGAAAAGTGACAACTTTACCTGCCCGTTTTATCTTAATTTCAGCATCAATTCCCATTTTCTTCGTTACATTAGAAAGAAATAGATGAGCTTCCTTTACAGGATCATTAATAATCTTAACTTTAACACTAGCAGACCTTTTTCCAAAAATGCCGAAAATGCCCTTTTTACCTTCATCTAAAACTGTAATTTCTACTTCTTCTCTTGTTGCTTCTAATTGCTTTAATGCTACTTCTACTGCTTCATTGACGGTAAGTCCATTAGCAGTTATCTCTTTCACTTCTTATTTCCTCCATCTTTTGCTGCTTTTAGTTCAGGCCCTTTTACAAAATAAGTTTGTACAATCATAAATAGGTTACCAACTACCCAATACAACGAAAGTGCTGCCGGGAAACTAATCGCAAAAACAATAATCATAATCGGCATAATATAAAGCATCATTGCCATTTGTGGATTTTGATTTGCTGTTCCCGCCATCATCATCTTTTGTTGGATGAATGTTGTTGCACCTGCAACAAGTGGAAGGATAAAGAATGGATCTCTCTCACCTAAATCAAACCAAAGGAATGTATGTTCAGCTATTGCTTCTGTTCTCATAATTGCATGGTAAAAACCGATCAAGATAGGCATTTGAACAACTAATGGGAAACAACCAGCAAGTGGATTAACACCATGCTTTTGAAATAAAGCCATTGTCTCCTGCTGTAGCTTTTGTTGTGTTTGTTGATCCTTTGAACTATATTTCTCTTTCAACTTTTGCATTTCAGGCTGGATTGCTTGCATTGCTTTAGAGCTCTTTGTTTGTTTAATCATTAACGGTAAAATTGCTAAACGAATAATGATTGTTACTAAGACAATTGCTATTCCATAATTATCACCAGTTATTTCAGCAAAATATGTAATTAATTGAGATAAAGGATATACGATATACGAATTCCAAAATCCTTCACTTTCAGATGTAATCGGAACATTTACCTCTGTACATCCAGTTAACAGGGTTAAAACACTTACTAACCCCAATATTAAAAGTACGCGCCTTTTCAAACCTTTTTTCCTCCTAACCAATAGATAGATACAATTCATACGTTAAAGAAAAGAAAAAGTTTCACATAATTTATATCTTATCATTTTTATAATGATTTTTCTTTTATATAAAAAAGTTTTCACTAAGATCATTTCTACAAATTTCTACACTCATTTAGTCTGATAGCTTTTTGCTTTTCTGAACAAGTGGTTTAAACTACTTTTCACTTCATGGTAACCCATGTCTGCAGCAGGTTTTCTTGCAATAATAATATACTCTCTACCACTTGCAATACGGTGCTTCTCTTCTAAAAAAAATTGTCGAATTAAGCGCTTTACTCGATTTCTCGTCACTGCATTTCCAATTTTTTTACTAACAGATAATCCAATTCGAAATTCTTGTTCTTCCGATCTTTGTAATATATAAATAACAAATTGTCTGTTTGCTATCGATTTCCCCTGCTTAAACACAGTTTGAAAATCTTTATTCTTTTTAATTCTATATTTCCTTCTCATTTTGTTTCACTCCGGTATGTTCTGCTCCCACTTTCCCACTAGCAGAATTCTCACCATCATTATGTCTGAAATAAAAACGATTTAAACAAACTTTTAGATATTGTTCATCTTTCAAGTAAAATCGTTCCTTCTCTTTCATTTCCACTAAAAGATGTGGTGGTTTTTTATTTGTTAAGAAAAGATCAAGCGCCTTGTTCAAAAATCAGGCAAATAAGACGCTCAAACTAAGCTTAAAAACTTAAACTTTCTTATCTGCAAAAAAAGACCACTGATTTTTCAGTGGCCTATGCTGATAATACTTTTCTTCCTCTGCGACGACGGCGAGCAAGAACTTTACGTCCATTAGCTGTGCTCATACGGCTACGGAAACCATGAACTTTACTACGTTTACGTTTATTTGGTTGATAAGTACGTTTCATATATGACACCTCCCTGAGGAATAACAGTTAAAGACAGTCTTACTAATTATAGTGAGTGAATGTATGAATTGTCAACCACTCATTCTTATTGTCTCTTTTCTAAAAGATTGTTGCTTTTAAAACAAAAACTATTTCTTGATTGGAACGGTTACGTGAACCTGCAGTGGAAATCAACAACCGAGTTTAACAAAGAAATTAAATCCTTTGTATAGTTTCAATGATCTGTGGATAACAATTCGACACGTTTCTGCAGTATCCACATATGTTATCGACAAGTTTTTCACAACTTAGCCTATTGTGGACAATTTCCTTCAACAAATGATTAGTTATGTGGATAAGTTTGTAAAAACCGTTGCATCTCTAGCTTTATTCTGATATTATATTTGTGTTTTCACTCTTAATAACTAATATCCAAATTTACGTTATCCACAATCTGTGGATA
Organism: Metabacillus bambusae; assembly: GCF_017497975.1. GTDB lineage: Bacteria > Bacillota > Bacilli > Bacillales > Bacillaceae > Metabacillus > Metabacillus bambusae. The sequence continues at coordinate 54,781 of NZ_JAGDEL010000028.1, forward strand.
ACATGTGAATAGTTTATAAACACCCTGTGTAAATTGTTGTCCACATTACTTGGGTTTTGTCGAAAAGACGTTTTTTTACTATATTATATATTTATGCACATTTTTTACGTTTGTATGTTTATACATGAATATTCGCACCTTGTACAAAGGTTATACAAACAGCAATGGTGCTTAGGTAAAGGAGGGACAAACCATTACATGGAGAACATTTCCGAACTTTGGAGTAAAGCTCTTGGAGAGATAGAAAAGAAAATAAGTAAGCCTAGCTATGAAACATGGCTTAAGTCAACAAAGGCACATACTATTAAAGGTGACACCCTAACCATTACGGCTCCAAATGAGTTTGCAAGAGATTGGTTGGAATCCAGGTACCTACATTTAATTGCTGATACCATCTACCAACTAACGGGTGAAGAGTTCCTTATAAAATTTATTATTCCCCAAAATCAAAGGGATGATGAATTTGTGCCGAATTCTCCAATTAAACAAATAAATAACAATAACGATGAACAAAATGAAATACCACAAAGTATGCTTAATCCTAAGTATACGTTTGATACATTTGTTATTGGATCAGGTAACAGATTTGCTCACGCTGCATCATTAGCAGTAGCTGAGGCACCTGCAAAAGCATATAATCCTTTGTTTATTTATGGAGGAGTTGGATTAGGTAAAACTCACTTAATGCATGCCATTGGACATTATGTAATGAATCATAATCCTTCTGCAAAAATCGTTTACCTATCCTCTGAAAAATTTACAAATGAATTCATAAACTCGATCCGTGACAATAAAGCGGTTGACTTTAGGAATAAATATAGAAGTGTTGATGTTCTTTTAATTGATGATATTCAATTCCTTGCTGGAAAAGAATCAACACAAGAAGAATTTTTCCATACATTCAATACTTTGCATGAGGAAAGCAAACAAATTATCATTTCCAGTGACCGTCCACCAAAGGAAATACCTACTCTCGAGGACAGACTTCGGTCACGGTTTGAGTGGGGCTTAATTACTGACATTACCCCTCCAGATTTAGAAACAAGAATTGCTATTTTAAGAAAAAAAGCAAAAGCTGAAGGACTAGATATACCAAATGAAGTCATGCTTTATATTGCAAATCAAATTGATTCAAACATTCGAGAATTAGAAGGAGCTCTTATTCGAGTTGTTGCTTATTCATCTTTGATTAATAAAGATATCAATGCGGATTTAGCTGCGGAGGCATTAAAAGATATTATTCCAAATTCTAAGCCGAAAATGATTTCAATTAGTGATATTCAACGAATAGTTGGTCAAGAATTCCAGGTGAAATTAGAGGATTTCAAAGCTAAAAAGCGGACAAAATCCGTAGCTTTCCCACGTCAGATTGCTATGTATTTATCGAGGGAATTAACAGATTCATCTCTTCCTAAAATCGGAGAAGAATTTGGTGGTCGAGATCATACTACAGTGATCCATGCTCATGAAAAAATTTCTAAAATGCTTCAGAGTGATGAACAGCTACAAAGACAATTAAAAGATATAACAGGATTAATTAAAGGCTCCTAAAAAGAATAAATGAACCTGAATAGTGTGAATAACTAATGCAGATATATACACAGTCTGTCCACATGTGGATAGGCTGTGTTTCCTTTCGTTTATACTAGTTATCCACATTTCCACAGGCCCTACTAGTACTTCTACTATATTTTTAAAAAATAAATATATAACCTAATTTTAAAAAAAGGAGGAATTCTTCCATGAAATTCATTATTCAACGTGATCAATTAGTTCAAAGTGTTCAAGACGTAATGAAGGCCGTATCATCAAGAACAACAATTCCTATTTTGACGGGTATAAAAATTGTTGCTAATTCAGAGGGAGTTACTTTAACAGGTAGTGACTCTGATATCTCAATAGAATCTTTTATTCCTGTTGAGGAAGATGGGAATGAAATTGTAGAAATCCAACAAAGTGGTAGTGTTGTTTTACAAGCTAGATTCTTTAGTGAAATTGTTAAGAAGTTACCAATGGATATTGTCGAAATTGAAGTAGGTAACCAGCACTCAACAATGATTCGGTCAGGAAAAGCAGAATTTAGCTTAAACGGATTAGATGCTGAAGAATATCCTCATTTACCACAAATTGAAGAAGAAAATATGTTCAAGATACCTACTGATTTGTTAAAGGCGATGATACGTCAAACAGTATTTGCTGTATCAACATCAGAAACTAGACCGATTTTAACAGGTGTTAATTGGAAATTGGAAAACAGTGAGCTAATATGCATCGCAACAGATAGTCATCGTTTAGCTTTAAGAAAAGCGGCAATCAATACAGAAAGTCAAAGTTTATATAATGTTGTTATTCCAGGAAAAAGCTTAAGCGAACTGAGTAAAATCTTAGATGACACAAGTGATTTAGTTGAAATTGTTATTACAGAAAATCAAGTTTTATTTAAAGCAAAGAATCTATTATTTTTCTCACGTTTACTAGACGGAAATTATCCTGACACTTCACGCTTAATCCCTTCAGAAAGTAAAACAAATATGACAATTAATTCGAAGGAATTTTTACAAGCAATTGATCGTGCATCATTACTAGCCAAAGAAGCTAGAAATAATGTTGTTAAGCTTTCTACAATTACAGATGGAATGATTGAAATATCATCTAACTCACCAGAAATCGGTAAGGTTAGTGAGGAAATTCAATCATCAGAAATTCAAGGTGAGGAATTAAAGATTTCCTTCAGTGCTAAATATGTTATGGATGCATTAAAAGCTCTTGAAGGAACTGAAATTATTATCAATTTTACAGGAGCAATGAGACCTTTTGTTATACGAACAACACAGGATGATTCTATGCTGCAACTTATCTTACCTGTAAGAACGTATTAATCTTATAAAAAAATATGGATTTAAGAGGACTGACTTATGTCAGCCTCTTTTCTGTTTTAGAAGGCAGGAAAGTTGTATGGGTATTCAGAACTGCACTATTAAAAATGTATAATATTTTGTACGTGTGGAATGGACATAGAGTTCAAAGTACTAGGAGAGTTGTATTTTTAGTTAAGTTTTTAGTAAAATATAAAGTTAGAGACTACTGAAGAAAGGTGGTTCACTATGGCGAAGCCAGTAAAGATTGAAACAGAGTTTATTACACTAGGACAATTTTTAAAACTAGCAGAAGTGATACAATCGGGCGGAATGGCAAAATGGTTTTTAGGGGAGTATGAGATCTTTGTAAATAATGAACCGGAAAACCGTCGAGGGAAAAAACTAAGAGATGGTGACATGGTTTATATTCCTGATTTTGGCACATATATCGTGAAAAACTAAAGTTGGTGTACAAAATTTGTATATAAAAGAGCTGAATTTAAAAAATTACCGTAATTATGAAGACTTGACGATCCAGTTTGAAAATAAAGTCAATGTTATCCTTGGTGAAAATGCACAAGGGAAAACAAATGTAATGGAATCAATCTTTGTATTAGCCATGGCGAAATCACATCGAACGTCAAATGATAAAGAATTAATTCGTTGGGACGAAGAATATGCTAAAATAGAGGGTAGTGTTGAAAAGTATAATCGATCAACTGCTCTCCAATTAGTTATTTCAAAAAAAGGTAAAAAGGCTAAATTGAATCATCTTGAACAAGAAAAGTTGAGTCAATATATTGGGGCAATGAATGTCATTATGTTTGCACCTGAGGATTTAAATTTAGTAAAAGGCAGCCCTCAAGTGAGAAGAAGATTTATAGATATGGAAATTGGTCAAATGTCAGCCATTTATCTTCATGATTTAAGTCGTTATCAAAAGATCATGCAGCAACGTAATCATTATTTAAAGTTGTTGCAGATGCGAAAGCAAACAGATCGAACGATGCTGGATGTATTAACAGCTCAACTGAGTGAAGCAGCAGCAAAGATTATTTATAAACGATTACAGTTTATTTCAGAACTACAAAAATGGGCACAACCTATTCATTCGGGAATTAGTAGAGGATTAGAAACGTTAGTTATTAAATATAAACCGTCTATTGACGTATCAGAAGACAATGATTTGACGAAAATGATAGAAGCATATGAACAAAAATTTGCTAAAATAAGAGAGAAGGAAATCGAACGGGGTGCTACGTTAGCTGGACCTCACAGAGATGACCTAGTTTTTTATGTAAATGATCATGATGTCCAAACGTATGGTTCACAAGGTCAACAAAGAACCACTGCTCTATCGTTGAAGTTAGCTGAAATAGATTTGATCCACAATGAGATTGGAGAATATCCAATCCTTTTGCTTGATGACGTATTATCTGAGTTAGATGACTTTAGGCAATCTCACTTATTGAATACGATCCAAGGAAAGGTACAAACCTTTGTCACGACTACTAGTGTCGAAGGGATTGACCATCAAACGTTAAAAGAGGCAGCTACTTTCCATGTCAAAACAGGAAAGCTTTCAGACGATAAATGAGGTGATTAACGTGTATATTCATCTAGGTGACAATTTTGTTGTCCCTTCCAAAGAGGTTGTCATGATATTAGATCGTCAATCTTCACAGGCTTCAACAATTGTTTCTGAGTTTTTTAATAAACAAGAGAGTAAAATTGTTCAACTTACAAATGGTGAAGCAAAATCAGTGATTGTAACGATGGATAAGATCTATTTTTCCCCGTTGTCGTCAAACACGTTAAAAAAACGAGCACAAGTTGCTTTTGATATAGATAATTAACTAAAAGTTCTCATGGTAAAAGACTGCTTTAGGAAAAGTGTAGGTGATCAGTGTGACGATGGAAGAAAATAAAGTTCAACAGCAAACATACGATGAAAATCAGATTCAAGTATTAGAGGGTTTAGAGGCGGTACGAAAACGCCCTGGTATGTATATCGGATCTACTAGTTCAAAAGGGCTCCATCATCTTGTATGGGAAATTGTTGATAATAGTATAGATGAAGCGTTAGCTGGATTTTGTAATGAGATTAATGTAATTATTGAAGAAGATAATAGTATAACTGTTAAGGATAATGGACGTGGTATTCCAGTAGGTATTCATGAGAAAATGGGACGTCCAGCAGTTGAAGTCATTATGACGGTTTTACATGCCGGAGGGAAGTTCGGTGGTGGAGGCTACAAGGTATCTGGTGGGCTTCATGGTGTTGGTGCATCTGTAGTTAATGCTCTTTCAACTGAATTAAATGTTACCGTACATCGTGAAGGTAAGGTTCATTTTCAAAAATTTGAAAAGGGTGTTCCTGCAGCTGATTTAAAAGTAATTGGTGAATCTGATGTTACTGGTACAATTACTCATTTTAAACCAGATCCAGAAATTTTTACTGAAACAACAGAATATGAGTATGAAATCCTTGCGAATCGAATAAGAGAGTTAGCTTTCTTAAATCGTGGATTAAAAATAACAATTGAAGACAAACGTGAAAGTAAACGTCAAAATGAATATTACTATGAGGGTGGAATTAAATCCTACGTTGAGCATTTAAATCGTACTCGTGAAGTAATCCATGATGAGCCAGTGTATATTGAAGGTGAAAAAGACGGGATTACAACTGAGGTAGCCATTCAGTATAATGATAGCTATACAAGTAATATATATTCTTTTGCTAATAATATTCACACCTATGAGGGTGGAACACATGAAGCAGGATTTAAAACTGCTTTAACTCGTGTTATTAATGATTATGCTAGGAAAAATAAGATCTTCAAGGAAAATGATGATAATCTTTCTGGTGAAGATGTTCGTGAAGGAATTACAGCAATTATCTCTATAAAACATCCTGATCCTCAATTTGAAGGGCAAACAAAGACAAAGCTAGGAAATTCAGAAGTTAGAACCGTTACAGATTCTGTATTTTCAGAGGCATTTGATAAGTTTTTACTAGAAAACCCTTCTACAGCTAGAAAAATTGTTGAAAAAGGTTTAATGGCAGCTAGAGCCCGTCTTGCCGCTAAAAAGGCACGTGAATTAACGAGAAGAAAAAGTGCACTGGAAATTTCAAATCTCCCAGGGAAACTAGCAGACTGCTCTTCAAAGGATCCAACTATTAGTGAAATATACGTCGTTGAGGGAGATTCAGCAGGAGGTTCTGCTAAGCAAGGTAGGGATAGACATTTCCAAGCAATCCTCCCATTAAGGGGAAAAATTATTAATGTCGAAAAGGCTCGACTGGATAAAATTCTCTCCAACAATGAAATTAGAGCGATTATTACTGCACTAGGTACTGGAATTGGTGAGGATTTTGATATTACGAAAGCACGCTATCATAAAGTTGTCATCATGACTGATGCCGATGTAGATGGTGCACATATTCGTACATTATTACTTACCTTCTTTTATCGTTATATGCGACAGATTATTGAACAAGGTTTTATCTATATTGCTCAACCGCCACTATACAAGATACAACAAGGTAAGCGAATTGAGTATGCATATAATGATCGCCAGCTTGATGAGTATCTTGCAGATATGCCACAGCAGCCTAAGCCTGGTATTCAGCGCTATAAAGGTTTAGGAGAGATGAATCCTGGACAGTTATGGGAAACAACAATGGATCCAGGAACACGTACATTACTCCAAGTCACTTTAGAAGATGCTATTGATGCTGATGAAACATTTGATACATTAATGGGTGATAAGGTAGAACCTCGCCGAAACTTTATTGAAGAAAATGCACAATATGTTAAAAATCTAGATATTTAATTTAAGAAGCACCTCATTATACGGTGAGGTGTTTTTTGATAATCATATTACGATTCCCACTATTTGATAATTTACGATCAGATAGTGAGTGGAGTTCTAAATATTTTAAGTAAATCCTACTAACTATTATTATTCTAGGAAATTGATGTGTAATCTCTCTCTAACATTGATATAATGGAGAGTAGACTATTAGATGGATTTATCTTCAATTGGGTAGTAATTATTAATACGTTTTATACATTTATTTGGCTCTCCCAATTTAAAATGCGAATAGAACTAAGGGAGGTTATCTTAGTATGTCGGAAAATCAAAACTCACACGTCATAGATAGAAATATTAGTACCGAAATGCGTGAGTCCTTTTTAGGTTATGCGATGAGTGTTATTGTTTCACGTGCTTTACCAGATGTTCGGGATGGGTTAAAGCCTGTACATCGTCGTATTCTCTATGCAATGAATGATTTAGGTATGACGTCAGATAAACCATTTAAAAAATCAGCACGTATCGTTGGTGAAGTAATTGGTAAGTATCATCCACATGGTGATTCAGCTGTTTATGAAACAATGGTACGTATGGCTCAAGATTTCAATTTCCGTTACATGTTAGTTGATGGACATGGTAACTTTGGTTCTGTTGATGGAGATTCAGCAGCAGCAATGCGTTACACTGAGGCCCGTATGTCTAAAATTTCAATGGAATTAATTCGTGACATAAACAAAGACACGATTGATTACCAGGATAACTATGATGGCTCAGAAAGAGAACCAATTGTACTTCCAGCTCGATTTCCGAACTTACTTGTTAACGGTGCTACTGGAATCGCTGTAGGTATGGCAACAAATATTCCACCACACCAATTGGGTGAAGTTATTGATGGTGTCCTTGCACTTAGTAAGGAACCAGATATATCAATACCTGAATTAATGGAAATTATTCCAGGCCCTGATTTCCCAACAGGTGGACAAATTATTGGAAGAAGTGGGATACGAAAGGCTTATGAAACTGGTCGTGGATCAATCACGATTAGAGCCAAGGTTGAGATTGAAGAAAAACCATCAGGCAAACAAGTGATCATAGTTAAGGAATTACCTTATCAAGTAAACAAGGCAAAGCTTGTTGAAAAGATAGCAGAACTTGTTCGAGATAAAAAAATTGATGGTATAACAGATTTACGTGATGAATCAGACCGTAATGGTATGCGAGTTGTTATCGAGGTAAGGAAGGATGCAAATGCAAACGTCCTTTTGAACAACCTTTTCAAGCAGACAGCCTTACAGACTAGTTTTGGTATTAATATGTTATCGCTAGTTGATGGTCATCCAAAGGTTCTTAATGTTAAGCAAATGCTTTATTATTACTTAGAACATCAAAAAGTTGTGATTAAGCGTAGAACAGCTTTTGAATTAAGAAAAGCTGAAGCGCGTGCTCATATTCTTGAAGGATTACGAATTGCACTGGATCATTTAGATGCAGTTATTGCACTTATCCGTAGTTCACAAACAACGGAAATTGCTCGAAATGGATTAATGGAGCAATTTTCACTAAGTGAGAAGCAAGCACAAGCAATTTTAGATATGAGGCTTCAAAGATTAACAGGCTTAGAGAGAGAAAAAATTGAAGAAGAATATCAGTCACTAGTAAAATTAATTGCAGAATTAAAAGCAATTCTGGCCGATGAAGAAAAAGTACTTATGATTATCAGAGAAGAACTTACTGAAATTAAGGAACGATTCAATGATGAACGTCGTACTGAAATATTAGCAGGTGGAATTGAAAATATAGAAGATGAAGATTTAATACCTGTTGAGAATATCGTCATTACGTTAACACATAATGGATATATTAAACGTCTTCCAGTATCAACATACCGTAGTCAAAAACGCGGAGGAAGAGGTATTCAAGGAATGGGGACGAATGAAGATGACTTCGTTGCACAGCTCCTTACGACTTCAACGCACGATACTATTCTTTTCTTTACGAACAAAGGAAAGGTTTATCGAGCAAAGGGCTATGAAATTCCTGAATATAGCAGGACAGCTAAAGGTCTCCCAATCATTAACCTTTTAAGTGTTGAAAAAGGTGAATGGGTAAATGCAATAATACCTGTATCTGAGTTTGTAGATGATTGGTTCTTATTCTTTACAACAAAAGAGGGAGTCTCTAAACGTTCCCCATTATCTCAATTTGCCAATATAAGAAATAATGGTTTAATTGCAGTGAGTTTACGAGAAGCGGATGAACTAATATCGGTTAAACTAACTGATGGTTCTAAGAATATTATCATTGGAACCAAAAAAGGTATGCTTATCCGATTCCCTGAAACAGATGTTCGTTCTATGGGTCGTACAGCTACTGGTGTTAAAGGGATATCTCTCGATGAAGATGATGAAGTAGTAGGTATGGAGATTCTCGAAGAAGGTGTTGACGTATTAATTGTTACAAGCAATGGATATGGAAAACGTACGCCTTCTGAAGAGTATAGAGTTCAAAGCCGTGGTGGTAAAGGATTAAAGACATGTAATATTACAGAGAAAAACGGTCCTGTTGTTTCTGTTAAAGCTGCTACAGGTGAAAAAGATTTAATGCTTATTACAGCAAGTGGTGTTTTAATCCGTATGGATGTAGCTACTATTTCCACTATGGGAAGAAATACACAAGGTGTTAAGTTAATTAAATTGGATGAAAATGTAGTTGTATCTACAGTCGCTCTTGTTGAAAAAGAAGATCAAGAGACAGAGGAAGTAGAAGAAGGAGAATTAACAGAAACACCAGAAACACCAGAAACACCAGAAACACCAGAAACACCAGAAACACCAGAAACACCAGAAACACCAGAAACACCAGAATAAGAATAAGGTGCAAAAGACTAACTCATTAAAACGGGTTAGTCTTTTTTTGTGAAAAATAAAGTACTTTGTATAACCAAATAACTATAAAATAACCATATATTAGAAAATAATAGTAGAAAAATCACTATAATCTTACATTTTTTATAAACATTTGCTCCTATTTAAATATATAATAAACAGAGGGGGGATACCGGTGAAAATTTATATTGATCAATTAAAAGAGGGTTGTATTCTTTCAAAAAATATAGTATCAGCTTCAAATAAACTTTTGGCTTGCAAAAATACAGTAGTTTCAAAGCATATTAAAGAAGCTTTACAAGCCTTTTTAATTAATGAGGTTGAAGTAGAAAGTATTCTTGAAGATGGTAAAGTTTTTCAACCATCCTATATGCTGGATGAAAAACAAAAAGTAAAAGAAGAAGAAAAGGTAGAAATAGAACATAATAAATCATTCTATCAACTTTATAACGACACAGTCCTATCCTACAAACAACTCTATATAGGATGGCAATCTGGTGCCTTAATAGATATAACAAAAGTGAGACAAGTTATACTTCCATTAGTAAGTAAGCTGGGGGATCATGAAGAGGAAATACTTAAATTATATCTTTATAGTAAACAAGAGGAATACATTTATCATCATTCTGTTTCAGTCGCCTTGCTGAGTGCATTTTTGGCTAAGAAGTTAGAGTACAAACAGGGGGATATAAACCAAATTGCATTAACTGGTCTATTATGTGATTGTGGGATGGCAAAAATAAGCCCAAATATTATGACAAAAAAGGTGACATTAACTGAGCGTGAATATAAAGATATTAAACAACACCCTATTCATAGCTATAATCTATTGAAAAATATTACTTCAATAAAAGAAGGGGTGAAGATGGGGGTTTTACAGCATCATGAAAGAATTGATAGCAGTGGTTATCCTCTAGGTGTTAAAGGAGAACAATTACATCCATATAGCAATATTGTTGCTCTTGCAGATACATATCAAGCAATGGTATCTGTTAGACCTTATCGTAGTAAACAATCTCCATTTAAAGTATTAGAACAAATCATTCAAGATGACTTTGGGAAATTCGATTTAAAAGTGGTAAATGAGTTAAAAAAGGCACTTATCAAATTTTCAGCAGGTACAAAAGTGAAACTTTCGAATGGGTTAGAAGCGGAAATCGTATTTGTCGATGAACAATATCCAACTAGACCGATAATAAGGTCTGCACAAACTGGGGAGATTATTGCCTTGAAAAATAAAAGTGAACTCTTTATCGAGGAATTATTATAAAAAAATGCTCTGTTTGTGTTGACTCCATTCAGTAATGCTGATATACTTCTTAAAGTCAGCCAATCAGAGCTACTGAATTTTAAAATAACAAATTAATTCTTGACTTTTAATAGAGTTAAATGTTATATTAAAGAAGTCGCTTTTGGGCAGATAAATAAAAAGTTCTTTGAAAACTAAACAAAACCAAGCGTGCCAACGTTAATTTTTAATTAACAAAACAACGTACTATATAGTACAAACTTATGAGCTATATCAAACACTTTATTGGAGAGTTTGATCCTGGCTCAGGA
>NZ_JAGDEL010000029.1 GCF_017497975.1 Metabacillus bambusae
ACCCATATCTTCCTTTTGGTATAAATTAATCGCTTTTAGCTTAATTTCTTTTGTATAGGTTGTTCTAATTTTCCCCATGAAAAAATCCCCTCCATAGAAGACAGTACAATCCTTTCTTTTTACTGTCTTCTATAAGGGGATAATAACATGTTGAAGACCCTTATTAACTGGTCAAACCGTACGTCCATCACTCAATAAAGTAAAATTGTTATGCAGCTCCCTTTCATTAATCGATATCCTAATTGCCAAGTCTTTAGTTCGTAAAACAAAATCTTTGACACCTATAAATTCAGATTCAGCAATCAAATAGAATTGTGTTCCCTTTTTTATACCTTTAAAATCATTTTTCAGCTTATATATCTTCATTTTCTTACCTAGCTACTTCCTTTTAAAGTTATGGCTGTTTTCGCAAACTTTGTTGCTATTAACCAAGTAAAGCGGTGTGGTTGATTTCTGCTCCAGATGCTCGCTTTCCGCGGGGCGGGCGGTGAGCCTCCTCGGCGTAAACGCCTGTGGGGTCTCACCTGTCCCGCTGTTCCCGCAGGAGTCTCGCACTTCCGCTCCAATCAACCTGAATTAGTTTTTGTTTTAAAAGCAACAATCTCTTAGAAAAGAGCCAAAGTTATTGATCACTGGTAGCCTTAACCCAAACTTAAAAGGTTCCAGGTCTTGCATGAATTCCAGAATCGCTAATTATTGTATATATTTTTTCAACCATTTTAATCCTCCATCTTTAAAAGATCATCCAACAACCTAGAATAATTCACTTTTGTATAATCTGAAACATCCACTTCAAATAACTTACCTAATTCAAACGTGTCATATCCTCTTGTTGTACATCTTTTTATAAATTCCTCATAGTTTAATAAGTTATCAGCATTACTTCTATCAGCTAATTGATCCCCTTTTTTGTAGGAAGATACGATATGACTCAAATGCCTTGTCGGATCTAAATCTCGTTTTTTTTGTCGTTCAAATAAAACATCTAAATCTGCAATTAATCGAATAGTAACAACCTCATAACCATAACTTTCTATTAATTGCTGAATATGAGGTTTTTGTTTCTGACTAAAAGGATAATCAGACATAATATTGCTACCTACTTGCATTTGCTGTTCCATTAGTTCATAGTACTTCGCCCATGCTATTTTTTCAATCTTCTGCTTTTCTTCTAAATTACGATAACCATACATATCACAATAATATTCTTTCAAGTTATCCTGAGAAAGATTATAAAATGCCCCTAATGTACTATTGATGATATTACTCAAGTAGGTTTTTCCTGTTCCTGGTAAACCCGCTAATAAGATTAAGACTTTATCCATCTTACCACCTCATAATCTAACGAATAAAGAGAGAGTACAAGGAATTCCCCGTACTCTCTTTATTAGCCACATCTTCTCCAATCCTTATGAAAAAGACTTTGAGCTTTTTTTGTAATTATTTTACTTGAAGGGTACGGTCTTCTTTATTCATGAAGATTCCGATTTTATGTTTGACAATTTCTTTGACTGCCTGGTTACACGGAATAATATTATGTCGTAATGATTTAGTTACTTTTGTTTCTCCGAATGTTTCTTTCGCTGTTTTCGTCCATGCTACTAACAACTCAGTACCTACATTAAATTTACGAATTCCGTTATTAATTAATTCATGTATATCCATTTCATTAACACCTGTACCTCCATGAATAACTAAAGGTACATTTACTACAGCGTTGATTTCTTTTAATAGTGGTAGATTTACTTCTGTTTTGGATTTGTATTGACCATGATTAGTACCAATTGCAATGGCCAAAGCATCTACCCCTGTTGCTTTAACAAACTCTTCTGCATCTTTTGGGTCCGTAAAAACCTTATCATTCTCATCTACATGAATCCCTTCTTCCGTACCGCCAATAGTTCCTAGTTCGCCCTCTACTGAAACACCATATTTGTGTGCATATTCTACTACTGCACTTGTTTTCATAATGTTCTCTTTGAATGGTAAATGAGAACCATCAAACATTACTGATGTATATCCTTTATTGATTGCCTCTTTAATATCATCAAAATCCCTTGCATGGTCTAAATGCAATACCACATCCACCATTTCATTTGTGGCCATCGTTTTACATACAGCAACTATATTTTCATGACCAATATATTTCGCAGTATCTATACTTGTTTGAATAATAATTGGTGCTCCTTGCTCTTTTGCAGCACGGATCATATCCGGTAACATCTCTAAATTATGTGCATTAAATGAACCAACTGTATAATTCAATTCTTCAGCCCTAAGTGTTACTTCTTTTAATGTTGTATACATGGTCAATTACTCTCCCTTTATACTAATCTTTTATTTTCTTCCTTATCGAACACCACGCGTAACCTCTTTAGAAACTTGCATCATTTCATCCATTTTCTTTAGATATATCTGTAATAATTCTTCATTATTCACTTTTGCTGCTTCTGCACGCTTCTTGTTATAAAGTTTTAATAACGTTTTGTAACCATTTCCTAATGACTTTTTGGCCTGAATACTTTTTTCTAACGAATCAATAGCATTATCTTCATCGCCAAGTTCATTAAATGCTAAGCCAATCTCCTCATAAATTTTTGCTTGTTCTTCTCCAGATGTTTGATTTACGTCTTCTTTTTTAATGGAGATGGTACGTAATAATACTTCTTTTCGTTCTGCTGTTAACACTACCTCTTCGGTTGTTTCTTTTTTCGGTTCTTTCGTTTTTTTCTTACCAAATCCAAACATTACTTAAAACCTCCTTTTCTCTTCCCACATTCTAGAATGCTTTTAAAAGTGGACCAATGAGCCATGCATATAGTAAAGCAGCTGTTACTGTATCAACATCTGTAGCTGTTGCATTGACAAATCCCATAGAATTGAAAGTCGTTACTAACAGTGCTGGTAATAATGTAATGAAGAAACCATGTACAATACCACCAATAATTGCTCCGCGAATACCACCTGTTAAGTTACCGAATATACCGGCAGTACCACCCGCGAAGAAAGCTGTAAGCATACCTGGTAAGATCATTGCCAACCCAAAGACAGGTAATACAAACATTGCAATAATCGAGCCTATAGTAGTTGTGATAAACCCTACAATGACTGCATTGGGGCTAAATGGGAATAGGACTGGACAATCTAATGCAGGCTTTGCATTTGGAACCAATCGCATTGCAATCCCTCTAAATGCCGGAACAATTTCACCTAGTAATAAGCGAACCCCAGCTAATAATACATACACCCCAACTACGAATTGGATAGATTGTAAGAATGCAAACATTAAATAGTGGGTATTTCCTGATAATGTAGAAGCGAACTCTTCACCTGCAAACGCTGCTGTAATAATGTAAAGTGGAGTCATTACCACCATCAAAGATAGATAGGTATCTTGTAAGAATTCAAATTGAGCTGGTAATTTCAAATCTTCAACAGATTTTTTCTTTTCGCCTTTTCCCCCAACTAGTTTCGCTACACCTGCTTCAAACACATACCCAACTGTACAAAAGTGGCCTAAAGCAATATCATCCATACCAGTAATTTTACGAACAAAAGGTTGTGCAATAGCAGGCATTGCTACCGCAAAGACACCCCCAATGAAACCGCCTACTAAAATCAAGGCAAGACCACGTAAACCTGCAAAGTAACCAAATACTGTTGTCATAGTAGCCATCCAAAGAATTGCCTGACCAGTTAAAAAGATGTATTTCCATTTAGTGAACCGTGCAATGATGATATTAAAAACAAAGATAGCTAAGAAGGTTAGTGCGATATCACGACCCAAGCCTAACTCATTCATTGCTTGACCGTTAATAGCTTCAATCGAAGGAATAATCCCTTGCATATGGAAACCTTCTGTAAAAATATGACCGAAATATATTAAACTACCAACAATAATGCTAGAACCAGCTGACAATACCATAAACCCTAACATCGTCTTTAACGAACCAGAAATAACTTGCCCTGTTGATTTCTTTTGCAAAATCAACCCCAACATAGCAATCAACGCAATTGTGACTGATGCCTGTGTCAAAATATTCTCGATAATAAAGTTAACTACACCCATTTTTTTACCCCCATTTCTAGCTATCTCTATTTATTTTTAAGCTAATACTCCTTTTTCCCTTAATACTGGGGTGATTTTTTCTTCAATCTCTGGCTTAGATACAATATTTCTCAAATAAACAATTGTCGTTTGTTTAGGATCAACTGAAAATTTTTCAAATTGGGATTTGAAATTCTGTGCCGTAATAATAATATCGGGTTTTACTGAAACAGCAGACGAGATATCACTATGATCTAGCTTGGCATTGACACCTAATTTGCTTAATACATCCTCTGCCGCCATTTGACAAGCAAAACTGCTTCCTAGACCTGCTCCACATACAAATAAGATATTTACTTTTTTCATTTCACTCACTCCTATACACTTTTTGGGTTATCTATTTATTTGTTACTAGGAAAATCATTTGTTTTATAAAGGCTGTTTTCGCAAACTTTGTTGCTTTGAAAATAGTATTGGGTTGATTGATTGGCACTCCAGGATGCTCGCTTTCCGTGGGGCGGGCGATGAGCCTCCTAAAGCAGAAAGCGCCTGCGGGGTCTCATCTGTCCCGCTACTCCCACAGGAGTCTCGCACCTTCCGTACCAATCAACCTAATCAGTTTTGTTCAAAAACAATCTTTTAGAAAAGAGCCTTTATAAAATTCTTCTACATCAATTTTAATAACCACAGCATTCCTCACTCCATTACTTCAATTCCATATAACACCTGCTTAAACATGTTTACATCTTGTGCTGTAATTAATTGGTCTAATTTCTCTTCATCATTGATTAACTCAATCAGATTTTTCATCACATTTAGATGTGAATAAGAATCCACTGCGGCTAAACAAAAAACAATTTTCACCGGATCATTATCAGGATTTCCGAAATTCACCGGTTCCTTTAACGTCATGACACTAATACCTAATTTATTTACTCCATCTTCCGGCCTTGCGTGTGCTAACGCTAAATGCTTCCCTACTACTATATAAGGCCCATACTCTTCCACAGATTTAATCATGGCATTTATATATCGTTCTTCAATGACCTCTTCTGTTAACAAGACCTGGGCAGACTTCGTAATCGCCTCTTTCCAGTCTTTGCATTCTTGCTTCAGTAGAATGTTGGAATCCCTCAAAATATCCTGCAACA
Source organism: Metabacillus bambusae (assembly GCF_017497975.1). Lineage (GTDB taxonomy): Bacteria > Bacillota > Bacilli > Bacillales > Bacillaceae > Metabacillus > Metabacillus bambusae. The sequence goes on from NZ_JAGDEL010000029.1 coordinate 5,200, forward strand.
TCGGCTGTATCTCCCTTGTATTAATTTTCAAATGATGTTCTTTAAAAGTGTCTTCTACTTTGTGATAGCTTTCCTGTGTTACCTTCCCGCCGCTTTCAACAATTAACATCAGAATATCCTGCATTAGCTTTGTGGCGTCTAACCTCTTGGACACGATTCTTCTCTTATTCTTATTTTTGAGTAAAAATTCTTTAATTTCCTTCTTATCACTTTCTCTTAAAATCGGATTAAGCAATAATACAGGTTTTCTTGGATAATCAATTGAAATGGTCGTAAAAACTAAATCAACATCTAACTTGTCAATAAAGGCTAATTCATACGAACTCAATACAGCTACAATCTCGATATTGAATTGCTCTTTCAAATTCGCAGCCAATAGCTTTCCAGTTGAGATCCCATGATTACAAAGCACAACCGCCTGATAAACATATTGTTCTTTCTGCTTTATCTGGCTGGCAGAAGTTGAAAAATAAACGGTCAAAAACCCGATCTCATCTTCTGATAATGGCTTTTTAATATAGTCTTCTATTTGCTTACTAAAGCAAGTGACTGCCTGATAAATCTCTGCATAGGATTCCTTAATAGTGTCTTTTAACGGATTAAATACCTGTAAATCATTCTTCGCCCTGCTTAACAACCCAGTGATATGCTTATACAAACCTTCATACAAATCTTCTTCTCTCTGAGAAAAGGGGATTCTTGTTACCTTTTCTACATGCTCAATTAATTGAATAGCTAATAATTGTGCGGTAACCCAATCGAATGAATTATTCATATCTTTTGGATTAAACGATTCGATTGTAAAGGTGGTATATTTGATTTCATTTAATGATGGATATAAACCAAACTCTATACAGATGGAATCGACAAAGTTTCTGACAGGATCTTCTTTTATCTCGGCTCTTACTTTGGCTAATTCCCTAAGGGTATTTCCTTCTTGCAACCGCCTTACCCATAAACCTAAAAATAGAATGCTTTGATTTCGATATACATGATTAATCTCTACTCTGGACTTTTCAAAGACGTCGTCATAATGTTCTCCAATGACCCTCAGTGCACTTGCATCCAAATAATCAAGGACAAATCGATCTGCAAAGGTATTCACTGTATCAATATCTCGGTACCCCAAGAGATTAGCAATATCTGTCATACTATTAATCACGTCATACAACATAGTGCGTATTGATCGTTCATCACCTTTTAATACAATACCTTGCTTCGTTAAACTCACTACAGAAATACCATACTCCTTTAAAAACTGACGTAGTTTTCTCATATCCTCATCCAATGTACTTTTCGATACCTGCAGTTTTTCTTCCATTTCAAAAAGCAATGTCGTTTTTGTAGTATCGGCAATATCTAAGAGTAAGGCAAGAAAACGTTCATTGGGCCTATAATAATCTGATTCTCTGTCATCCCCAATTTTAGACAGGAGCTTTTCGCAATCCATCTCTGACAGCTCTAATTTCAACCCTTTGCCTCTTGTCGTCGTAATGGACGGATAATTATTTTCTGCTAGGTATTTATTAATTAGGACCAATTCGTTTCGAAAAGTACGCTCACTAATATTGAACTCTTTACTTAAATCCTCACAAGTCAAAAAGGTATTTACTGTCAAAAATCTGGTAAGTACTCGTTGAGTTCGTTCTTTCATGATAGTAACTCCTTTCATAATTTGATTATAATTTCTAATATTCAAATAGTTTAGTACATCTTATTGCAACTTCAATTTGCAAAAATGTAAGCGTTAACAGTTTTAAAAAAAATCAATCTACAAATCAAATATCCATCGAAAAAATATGTGTTTCTTATCCCTGTCGTTCAGAAATAATGCAATTGTTAATCCAATAAAATAACAAAAACCCTACAATTCCTAAGGAATGTAGGGTTGCAATTATATTTAAATCTTTATCTTCATGATACCTTACTAAACAGATTGATAAAGGTTAATAACAACAATAAGCGACCCCGTTAATTCTAATTTAGAATAACAAGGTCGCTTAGTCTACTTTCACACTTATGACTATTTTCATCCCTTTCAGTCTCCTTTATATGGAAATCTATTATTTTACCATTTTATCTCCTGACTGATTAGGAACAGTATCATTAAATTGATGAACCAAATATGTAAGGTAAGAATTTAATTCAAATCGATCTTTATAAACAAAATCAGTCAACGTTAATTTGCTTTTTCTCATTATTTACCTCCTGTATGTACTTCATTATCCTTATGATTCCCAATCTATCATTCTTTTATACATCTAAACTTCCTAATGGAACAAGGAAAATCTCCTTTAACTTCTAGACCTCGTTCCTAGTATCGGCCCCACCTACGCCAAATACTATGACAGCCACGCGTGCCATCCAACCCATTATCATTATAATTGAAAACGCTTTCAAATACAAAGATTAATAGAAATCAAATTTCGACATAAATGAAATATTCCTGTCAGTTTTTGAAAATATGAGATCCTGGAAAAACTCCTTCGAATAAGCAAACCAAGATATGAACAAAAGCGCAAGCGCCTTGAACAGCCTCGGGCAAATAAGAAGCTTAAGAATAGAAGGTGTTCTTTACCTTCAATTCTTAAGTGGCTGTAGACCCAAGAGGGGCTAGGCGCTGGAGCTGGATGCCAAACGCTTATCCACAGTACAAGAATTTTATAATTTCCTAGACGAAAAAAAAGAAAACAACGTTTCATCGAAGGTTGTTTTCTTTCTTGTTAACAATGTTAGTTTATTTATTCTAAAATACTGTCTAATACCTCTACTACATGAGCTACTCGGTAGAAGCGTTCCAAGTTCAGTCACTAGTTATTCTTAGTGTTATTGCTTGTTTCGATTAATACGAGTTCCCTATTTTCATTCTTAAGCTTAGCGTCTTTGTTTACTACTAAGCTCTCTGCTTTTACAAATACTTGATTCGCTATCCACATGACGAGATAGGCTAATAAACTAACACTGAAAAATGGTATAAACCCAGGTACAATCGTTAATAGGAAATATAACAGAAACAAGCAGAAGATCATTCCAAAGGTAAAGTGTGGATATGAAGCACCTAAAATAAAGGCATATTTTAAGTATTTGCTTATTTTCCAATCATAATGAGCATAAATAGGAAAAATATAAAGTAAGACGATGAGAAACAAGAAGCTAATGACTAAAACGCTATATCTTAGAATGGTGTAGAGTATTCCTTCGGTTGGGATTAATGTTAAATCAACGTATAAAATGTAGCCGAAAATAACTAAGATCACACCAAGTATATTTGATTTCACAAATTCTTTACGATAGGTTTTCCAAAATGTCGAAAATACAGGAACATCGGTTTGTTTTAATACCCATTTGCGGATGACTGTAAATAGGGAAACTGTTGCGGGCATAAACCCTAAGAATACAATCCCTGCCAATGTAAAAACAATCCAAAGGAAGTTTACATATGCAAGCCTTGAGATCCATTCACTTATTTTGAAAAATCCGCCAGATAGCCCACCTAATCTCATATTTGCCGCCTCCTTAGATTAGAAGAAAATCTAACTATTCACCTTATTTTCATGCTTTAACATACTTTTGATGTTGATTGGCGCTTTTTCCTTTACCGATCTCCATACGGCTTCCCCAATAGCGATAGAATAAGCTCCTGCAACAGTTCCTGCCATTATCTCATAGGACCTTCTTGGATCAGGACCTAAGAAAATGTCCTCTAAGAGAATCGGGTCTCCTCCACCATGTCCTCCTGGTGTTTGAACAACATGAATTATTTCCTTCGATCCAAATAACGGATAATAGTCAATTGTTTGTTCAGGTACTGGAAATGGCACTCTACTTGGTGCATGGAATTCCGTTGTTTCAATTCTTCCTTTTGTACCATTAATGGCTAGGCGATAGCCTTCATACGGTGAAGAAAAATTAATAGAGTAGCTTAACAGCGCTCCTTTGTCATACTTTACAGTTGCAGCATATGTGTCCTCGATGTCAATCTCCGAATCAAAAATACAAGCATCAGGACGATAGCCTGTATAATTACTAGCACTCATATCTTTCATCGTATAATGATCATCTTCAACATTTGCCGTCTCGCTTCGCGTACTCCATCTCATAAAATAATCACATTTATGTTTTACATGACATGTACCACAAAAGCGATTATCTCCGATTTCAGGATTGTGTTCACCCTCTGGTCCATAATAATTTAGAGCACCAAATGCAAATACTTCAACTGGATTTTGATCCAGCCACCAATTGACTAAGTCAAAATGATGAGTTGATTTATGAATTGATAGTCCACCAGAATACTTCCGCATCCGATTCCAACGTTTGAAATAGCTTGCTCCATGATATGTGTCGATATACCAGTTTAAATCGACAGATGTAATTCTTCCAATCTTTCCTTCTAGTAGTAGTTCTTTGATTTTTCTGTGAAATGGACTATAACGATAATTGAATGTAACTGTCACTTTGCCTTTGCTGTTTGCCTCTGCTTTTAGTACTTTTTTGACATCTTCAACATTTGTGACCATAGGTTTTTCTGTAATTACATCCAAGTCATGAGCAAGTCCATTTAGAATATAATCTATATGTGTATCATCTCTACTTGCTACAATTAATGTATCCGGTTTTGTATCTTTAATCATTTGTTGAAATTGCTCTGGTCCATATGTAGGAACATTGATTAATTGTGGATACTCTTCCTTACATGCAGTAACTCTATAATCATCAAAATCTAGTAGCGCAACAATTTCGTTGGTAGAAGAGAACTCGTTTAATAAAGGTTTAATAAACATTTTCATTGCTCTATTGCTTAATCCACATATCGCATATTTCCTCAATTTATATCACCTCTTAATTATTTGTAGTTACCAATTCAGATAAAATGTTATAAGCTTCATCCTGATAGTTTGTGTACTTTGGAATAATCCCTACCATTTCAGCAGAGCCTTTGTAATTAAGCTTCTTTAATAAGGGTGACTCTAGTGGTATAGGTAACGCATAAAGATGAATATTTCCATCTTCATCTTTCAACTGATATTCTTTAAGATCGTTTTTATCATTTGTATTTTTGATTTCATCCAAAGCATGTAAACCAACCGGATCGAAAATGGATGACAATAACTCCTTTTCCATAAGTATGAGATCTCCTGAGTGGTCCACGAACTCTACAATCAATTTTTCAGGCATTGGATTATGAAACTCAACAGCAATATTTTGATCTCCTTTTGAACGATCATTAATGATTGTTTGTATTTGTTTTTTTGTTTTTTCAAGTAAGCTTGTAAAAATGAGTAGCTGAAAATCATCGCTTTTCTGCTGACAGCCAGTCATAAGCAATACGATGAGTGAAGAAATAGAAATAAAAAATACATATCGAATCAAAATGTGTCTAGAGTTTGTAAACGATACCATTTTATTGAAATGTACGATCCTCTCCCCCTTATCCAAGTTCTTGACTCTAAATTACCTGAAAATTGATATGACATCTATAATCATATCCACAGTTAAGTGAATGGTTTCCAATATTTATAGGTGTCCCTCAATCAAAAAACTGAGATACTGAATGTGACATAAGATAATGATTATACCCATATTGTCGTGTTTTAAGATATAATTAAATTACTATAATGCAAATTTTCAAAAAAGATATGTAAGGGGGTTCTTATGAAGAAAAATTCAACAAACTACTATTTTCGATTAATGACCTTTATCATCATTTTAACGACTGTTCCTGTTATTATTGTTGGATTATTTTCTTATTTAAAATCTTCTGAGGTTATTCAATCGAATGTAGCGAAAGAAAAACAACATAGTATTTACCAAGTTCAAACAAATATTGAACAAGTGATGAAAACCGTCGATCATTCATTTACTAATTTTGTTTCTTCTTCGCAACTTAATGAAACTTTAAAACAACCATTAACTCCAAATCAATTTCAGATATATAATCAGGTAAGAGAAGAATTAAGCCATCTTCAAACCTATGATACTGGATTGAAAGATGTGTTATTAGTCAGTTTTTATGAAAATTGGATCATAAACAACAGTGGTCTTCGTAGACTTAATAATGAACAAGCAAAGGAGATTCATCGTAATTACCTCTCTTTACCAACGAAATCGATGTGGGTTTTGGAAAAGAAAAACGAGCTATTATTTAATCAAGATGCAAACGAATCCTGTATGTATCATATGAATCTCGTTAAACAATTACCTATTAATAATGTACGGAAAACTGGAGTTGCTGTGGCAACCATACCTATTTGTGAATTTTCAAGCATTACATCACAAAATCTTGACCTGGAAGAGACGGTAATATTAAATGAAAAATTCGAGGTCGTTGGCCATAGTAAAAACAAAAATATCGGAAAAAACTATTCCAACCATAAATTGATTCAAAACTTGCAGGGGATCAAGCAGCAATCAGGACAATTTAACATGGATATTAATGAAACCGATTACAAAATTACGTTTCGAAAATCAGATTATAATGGTTGGACCTATCTATCGTTAATAAAAATAAAAGACTTGAACAAACAATCGAGTTCCATCGGTTGGTTTACCTTCTTTATTTGTACATTATTGCTTATTCTGTCTTTGATTATTTCTTTCATAGGTTCAAACCGAATGTATAGACCAATTCACCAGCTTCAATCTTTCATTTCAAGTAAGTTTCATAATAAACCCGAGCTCGAGCATCGAAATGAATTTGACTTAATTGAGCATCAAATTCAACATATGTTAGACCAAAATGTTCAACTAGAACAGAAGGTACAAGGTCAGGTGACACAATTAAAGCAGTTTTTTATGGTTAAGCTGTTGCAAGGAAAGGTAAGTACAGATGAGCTACAAACAAAGCTAGTTTCCTTTGGCTTTAATCAGCACTGGAAAAGACTTTGTGTATTTACGCTCCAAATTGATTCGTTTGAAGGGACAGGCTATAACAGTAAGGAAGAGGATTTATTACTATTTGCAATTAATACAATGATTGAGGATCTTTTTCCAAGCGACATAAGAATGACGCCGATTGTCATGAATTATTACCAGGTTACCATCTTTTTAAGCGACCATGATTCTGACTGGGAATACACACAGTTTATCACCAACACTGCTCAAACGATTCAAACAAAGGTTAAAGATGAGTTGAATATCCCTGTAAGCATTGGAATAAGTTTACCTTTTACCAATTTAACTTCTACAATTCACGCGTACAAAGAGGGCAGTGAAGCACTGAAATACACTATAAAATTCGATAAAGAATCCATTATCTTTTTTGAAAATTTACAAAGAAGTAAAACGTTTCATACTTTCTTTCCAAAACAAATTGAAAATGAATTATTTGATGCCATTAAAGTCTGTGATAAACCGAAAATTGATAAACTACTACATACTCTCTTATCAAAAATCGTGGAAAAGGAATTAAATCATACTCATTATCAAATTTCCATTGTTCGACTACTAAATGATCTAATAGAATTAATGCAAACATTGGGTATCGAAATTTTTGAATTTGATAATAAGAAATCGCTTTTTGATCATTTGTATGAATTAAAAACATTAACAGAAATCCAATATTGGTTTAGGGACATCATTATTTATCCTTTAATGAATAAAATAGAAGAACGAACAGAGTCTCAATATAAAAACCTATCTGATAAGATTATCCATATTGTTCAACAGGAATTTGATTCAGATATCACATTAGAATCAATTGCAGCAAGGCTTCACTATAATACGAATTATTTAAGCACCATCTTTAGCAAAGAGACAAATATTTCGTTCAGTGATTACTTATCGTTGTATCGTATAAATATGGCTAAAAAATGGTTATTGGAAACAAATATGTCTGTAAAAGAAATTTCCGAAAAGCTTAAATATAATAACTCACAAAACTTTATTCGTTCGTTCCGTAAAAATGAGGGGACAACACCAGGGAAATACCGCGAGGTAAAGAAAGCAAAATAACGCAAATAGCTTCCAGTAAAGAAACAATAGGAGCTCTCTCGATTTGAGATCGCTCCTATTTTTAATGTTCCATATTGATCGCTTACTCTTTAATGGATCCTAGCAAGGCACCTTTCGTAAAATGCTTTTGTAGGAAAGGATAAACCAATAATATCGGTAGTGTAGCTACTACAATTACAGCCATTTTAACTGTCAATTCTGGTGGAGGAGCATCAGTAAACTCTGCTCCGTCATAGTTTAGGCCACTTGCCAACACAACAATTTGTCGCAAAAGCACCTGGACAGGCCATAGATCGGCATTATTAATATACAAAATGGCATGCATATATGTGTTCCAATACGTTACCGCATAAAACAAGGAAATGGTAGCAATTGCCGGCATTGAGCAAGGAATAATGATTCGAAATAGTATTCCAAAGTCACTACAACCATCAATCTTTGCGGCATCTTCTAATGAGTCAGGCAAGCCCTGGAAAAAGCTTTTTAAGATAATCATATTAAATACATTGATTGAAACTGGGATAATTAACGCTAGTAAAGAATCGAGCAACCCTGTATATTTTACGGCTAAGAAAGTTGGTATCATTCCACCATTGAACAGCATAGTGAAGACGAAAAAAAACATAATAAATCTCCGACCAACTAAATCTTTTCTTGAAAGACCATAGGCTGTTAAGACAGAAAGAAACATACTCCACAAAGTTCCGCCTGCTGTGACAACAATTGATACTAACAGCGATCGGAAAATTGTATCAGTTGAAAAGATATATTTATAGGCTGCTAAGCTCCATTCCGTTGGAAAAAGAACAAATTGTTTCTCTGCTAATTCAGCGCTTGTCGTAAAAGAACTTGCTATCACGTGGATAAACGGCAGTACAGTCACCAATGCAATAATGGATAGTAGCAGGATATTCGTAATCGTAAATATACGGCTCCCTAAAGACTTGTCTTCAACCATTCTGTTTTCCCCCTATAGAATTAATAAATTCCTTCTTCTCCACTTTTCTTAGCTAACCAATTAGCAAAGATAACAAGAATCAGTCCAACAATTCCTTTAAAGAAACCAACAGCTGTACTGTAGCTAAATTGACCTTGCTTTAATCCTGCAGTATATACATACGTATCGAAGATTTCTGCTACCTCTCGGTTTGCTGCGTTTAATAAAAGGAAGACATGTTCAAATCCAAGTTCAAGAACATCACCAATTTTCAAAATAACCAAAATGATAATAACACCCTTAATGGCTGGCAGTGTAATATGCCACATTTGCTGGAGTCGACTTGCTCCATCCATTCTCGCAGCCTCATATAATTGAGGATTAATCGCTGCCATTGCAGCTAGATAAATAATCGTCCCCCATCCTGCTTCACGCCAAATTACCTGGGTGATATAAATAGGACGGAACCAGTCAGGATTCAAAAGGAAATTAATTTTTTCCAAACCTACAGCAGTCAATAATCCATTAATGGCTCCACCATCAAGTGTCAGCATGACGTATCCAATTGAAACAATGATGACCCAAGACATAAAATGCGGTATATAAATCAATGTTTGAACGGTTCGTTTAAATGCCATAAACCTTACTTCATTAAGCATGAGTGCTAAAATGATTGGAATTGGAAAGAAGAGGATTAAATTTAACGCAAATAACATAAGCGTGTTTCCAAAGATCATCCAAAAATCAGGATCTGTAAATAACCTTTCGAAATGTTCCAAACCTACCCATTCACTGCCGGAGATTCCTAAATACGGTTTATAATCTTGAAACGCAATGATTAGTCCATACATAGGAATGTACTTATAAATAATGAAATACAAGATACCTGGTAAAAGCATTAAGTAGATCCACTTATTCTTCTTAATTTTCCCCATAAGTTCTTTCCGTCGAGCTTCTTTCAAAACGATAGGATCTGTGTTTACAGCTACCTCACTATTCATTGCCATCATCCTTTCTAGAATAGAATGTATGAAGGGTACGCCCCCTGCCAATGCACCTCACATGGAAAACCGTCAATCTTCTTATATCCAGCACAAAATTTTTTTGTATAGATATACTTTTAAGAAACTATTAACCTCATAATAGAGCTAATATCCATCTTGCTTATTCCACTCATCTACAGCACGATCAAATCAACCTTTATCGAATTTGCCTAGCATATATTTATAAATGCTGTCTTAAAATAGCTGGTTCAAGCTTTCTTCTTTTCTTAATATGTGCAGGTGAATCCGAAGATATTTTTAAGCGCTTTCATTTAGCCGAGTGACAAATGTGGTTATCCTTAGTGTAAGAGCAGTACTAACAATCTTTCATGATCTAGTCATTCTCCTATCCTCCATTATCTAATTGTTTTTTCGTGAATCACATCTACAGACTAATTCACGAAAATCATATCGTAAATAATCACTTCCTCATATCCCCTTGAAAACACTGCGTTTCAAGCTGTTCGAATCTGAGAATCTAATACAATGATTATCGGTTTATGGTGGCAATTTAGCACTCGTATTTATTCGTCTGAAGATTAGTTTTTAACCTTTAGACGGATTTGTTGATGACTTTTATGTGAGAAAAATTCTTCTGGTTCAAATCCTTTAGAATTATACTTTATTCTTTTTTCCTATGCCTATTTTTCAACAATTCAATACAGGGTGCCCATGTTTTGTTAACTAATTAGAACCTTATAATGATGAGGAGCGACCATTCCTTTCCAAAGGTTTTAATGTCAAAAAGCATAAATGTAATATTCATGTCAAGATTCAAAAAGGTAAGCGAGAATTCTCGCTTACCTCAGCAAAACCATAATTGCCATCGTTAGAAAGCCAATAAAACCAAGTACAATCGAATTTGAAATGACAATTTTGCGATTTTCACCATTTTTTCTATGGTGAGTGCATCATCTTTTTGTAAATTCCTTATCAGTGCGGCCACAACCTTCATTGCGGGTGGCACAGGCACCGAAAAAGAGAAAGAGAAAAAACTTCCATTATTAACTTGCTTCTTTTAGTATTTCTGTTTTTTTCCTAAATACTATTTTAGATAATGTAATGCTAAACTCATATAAGATGAGTAAAGGTACGATGACTAGAACATCGGAAACCAAATCGGGGGGAGAAATGACCACTGAAATAATCATTAAAACAAAATAGGATATTTTTCTTGCTTTTACAAGTCTATGAGGATTTATGATGCCTAGTTTTGTTAAAAACATAATAACAGCAGGCATTTCAAATAAAAATCCAAAAGGCAACGTTAAATTGATCATGAAACTGAAATACTTATCGACTGTAAAGAACGCTTCGAACTGTTCTCCTGCTAAATTTTCTAAAAATGATAGGACAATTGGAAAAAGGATAAAGTAGCCGAAGGAAATCCCCAACAAAAATAAAAGAAATATACCTGGTATAAATGCTATTGTTGCTTTTTGTTCTTCTTTTTTGAGAGCAGGTTTTACAAATTTCCAAACTTGAAAAGCTGCAATCGGAATTGTTGCCGCAATTGCAACAACTCCAGCAATCATCATATAAATCCATAAGATATCACCAGGACCTAGTAATGCTAATTTATCATCTAAATCTTTCACTAAAAACTGGTGAATATCTTGCACAAAAATGAAGGATAGACAAAGGAATACGATAAAAGCAATTAAAACGATAATGATTCGTTTTCGCAATTCTCCTAAATGTTCAACTAGATTCATTTTGGTTTTATCCAAATGTAAGCCCCCTAACGAAAACCCTTATTGACGTTTAAACACTATCATGTAAAAAGATCCTTCTACATAAGAAAGATGTAAGCAGGATCACCTACCTACATCTTTTTAAATATGTTAACTACCAGTGTTACTTTGTTTAGTCGATTCCACTGCTTGTAGTTTTTTTGTTTCTTCTTGTGTTTCATTCAATTCATTGTCTCCATTCACAAGATCGTTTGTTGCCTTTTTGAATTCTTTGAGAGTGTTACCAAATGCACGCCCAATCTCAGGTAATTTTGAAGGCCCGAAAATGACAAGTGCAATGATAAGAATTAAGACTAACCCTGGAACACCGATATTCTGAAGCATAATGATTCTCTCCCTTGTCTATAATTTATTTTTTATATGAAGGAAAGGGTACAGAACCCGCTGTCGTAAGTTTACTGCTTTCTTTCCTTCATTTAGCTTTATAGGCTACCTCCGCCTCAATCTCAATTAACCAATCTGAATTTACTAAACTATCGACACCTACCGTTGAACGTGCAGTCTTTACTGAATTTTCTTTTGTATTAAAGAACTTGGCATAAGCATTGAACCATCCTTGGTAATCCTGCTTATTCCCTTTGCTAGGGTCTGGAGTAAGATACACTCTTAAATATGTGATATCTGCCATAGAAAGTCCTTTTGCTTCAAGATCAGCTTTAAAGGTCTTTAATATTCCAATGGCTTGCGTTTCTGTATCTCCATATCGTTCATATGTCGTTTTTCCATCCCTATTTAATAATGGAGGGACTGTCCCACTATACGATAATCGATTATAATTGTGCGGCACAGCAACTGAACTAGAAATCGAAGATGTTGGAGATCCAAAGAAGGTTACTTTATTTGATTTCAGTGCTGAACTTTCACTTCCTGCAGAAGCAGAGAATCCAGCAATTAGGCTTGTCCCAAGTACAGTGGTTATTACCATAGATTTAATCGTTTTTTTCATCATTCCATCTCCTTCTACCTATGAATATTGAAGATCTGTTTAGCCTACTTTAGAAGTAACCTTACTTTCTTTGAGTACTTCTTCATGAATTCTGCTAACGGCAATTCTTGCTGACTCAAAAGCACCTGCCATCCATCCAGTTAAATAACTTAGATGTTCACCAGCAAGATGAATTCGCCCTTGTGGTTCATTTAGGATAGGATAGTAGTTCGTACGATCAGATGCAGAGTATGAAGCCCATCCGCCTTCACTATATTTGATTTTATGCCAAGCCAGTGAAAAAGAAGTTTCAAATTCTTGCGCATATTGAGGATGAATTTTCGCACCTTGAGATATCGCACGAGCTTGTCTCTGCGAGATTGGTAGATTCCCATAATCCACTGCATTTTGACCAAAATTATAATAGCCAACTAACACTCCTTTTTGAGATAAAAAGTCATTGGATGGGTACCAAATTTGTGAAATATCCATATTCGTTGTTGTAATTCCGCCAAGGATACGATCATCTTTTTCCCAGAATCTGTTTTTAAACTGAAGACCAATTTTTCCAGTCGTTGCATAATTTATATTTTTAATTGCATTTTTCATTTGTGGTGTAAAATCAGCTGAAATATTTTTTAATACAGGAAGGGGAATAGTACAAATACAATAGTCTCCTGTTATTTCACTTGTTTTACCATTCTTATTTGTTTTGTATACAATTCGAACTCCCTCCGCTGATTGTCTAATTTCTTGTACTTCAGCTCCGAAAGTGATTTTTCCCGACAACTTACTTTCAAGAGCTTTTGGAATTTGATCCATCCCTCCTACAGGTTGGAACACCATCGGTTGTTGATTGAAATCATAATCACCGCTGATGCTGTTCATCATTCCTGATTGCAGCAGCTCTGTAAGGGCTAATGGCGAATCGATTGTACCAGGCTTAAGACCAGCCCCCGGCAACTCTTTATATCCACGACGAGTTGAACCTTTATATGTATAATCTGAAGATAAATCTCCTTCACCTTTAAGATAGGCTGTTAACCGTTCAATATCCTCTTTCGAAAGAGGGCGATCTAGTAAGGTTTTATCTGAAACCTTCGCTAACAACTCTGAAATATAACCGCGAGTATCTGCTTTTACAGTGCCCTTTCGTATTTTCTGGCTAGATAGTGGCCCGGTGTTTTCTTGATAATAGTATGAGAATTCATTGGCATTACAGAATACTTCAAGTTCAACACCAAGCTCTCTGCAATAATCAATTGTTACATGATGCTGAGGTATACGCGCTGGACCGGCATTAAAGTATAGCCCTTTATCAAATTTCGCAATTTGTTTTACCCCATTTATTTCACTTTCTGCTGTACCTTTTCTTACTGTCCAGTTGCGACCACCAGTGCGCTCCCTTGCTTCAAGTATTTTACAATCATAACCTGCCTTTCCTAATTCATAAGCTGCAGTCATTCCAGCAATGCCCGCTCCCAAAATAATGATTTTTTTGCCATTTTTATTCGCCATTGCTAAATCGCTTTTCTTAGGACTAGTAAATTCCTTTGCACTTGCCATTAATGGCTTACCTAATAAACCAAGTGATTCCATTGCACCCCAAACCGCAACTGCTCCCCCAACTTTTCCGACTTGATCCAAAAAATCCCTTCTCGTCATACCTTTTTCTTGATTACTTGTCATCTTTCTTTACACCTCCTGTTAATAGATTTTAATTTAATGCATTTTTCGGAATATTTGTACATATTTGTAAGGGAATGTTACATATTTTTTGGAATTTTTACTAGTTTTTGTTAGAAAATAAGAAAGTTTAGTCGAAAACTGGTTCCAATCCTTGTGAGGTTAATAGAATTACAAAATAAGCTGTTTAATGGGTAGCGTCAGGGGTTCAGACAACATTTCGAATAAAATAGAGATGGAGACTGTTCGGTATATCTCCATCTCTATGAAAAAATCCCTCAAAAAAAAGCATCTGCGCTCATACTTCACAGATACTTTTTAATATGATCTTCATTCCTCTTCTATAAAATACTCATACGGTTCTTAGACTTTCGTTTGCGCTGTTCGGTCTTGCAATTGATGGACAGAAACTTCTCCCCAGCTCAAATCATTTACTCGGTATTTTTCTATCAATTCTTCATCCAATTCAATACCTAAACCTGTTACTCCTCGATCTGGTAAATGGAGGTAACCATCTTTATATTGAACTCTATTTTTTACTACATCCCCTATATATAACTCTGGACCTGTTGGATCAGATGTATAAGTTAAATTCGTAAGTGCTGCTCCTAAATGCGCCATTGCCGCTGTTCCAATTGATAGTTCCTGTGTGGTTCCTAGTATAACACCTTTTGCAGCAACTTCTGCCACTGCGGCTGCTCTTTTCGCTGCGGTTAAGCCACCAATAAACACTGGAGAGATATTAAAGATATCGACTGAATCATGCTTAATCATTTCGTATTGCTGTCTAGTACTCCACACATGTTCACTAATTGGATAATCTGTTCTCATTCGAATATGATTAAGGCCTTCATGATCATTTGCAAGGGCCGGACTTTCGATCATTTCCAATCCTAAATCATACTTGGTTAATCTTTTAACTGCTTGTAGAGTCGTTTTCCAATCATGTAAGTGACTAAAATCTAATGACTTTATTTTTACTTTCTGACCAAATTCACGTTGTACAGCATCTAAAAATGCCTCATCTGCATCTATATTTTTCCCAACATATAATCTAAACACATCAAAACCTTGATTTAAACGCTTTCGAACAACTTCAATATTCTCCTCTACTTCATCCATAAACCTCATTCTAAAAATTGGATAGCAGACCTTTATTTTTTCTCTTACTCTACCACCCAACATATCCGCAACTGAAATTCCTAAGTATTTTGCACAAAGGTCATAAAGTGCTGCGTCGATTCCATTACGAATGAAACTACCTTTTTCATAATAGTACATAGCTTCAGGAAAATTTCCGACGAGCTCTTTGTTTAGCTTCATAATATCAAATGGATTTTCACCAACGAGAACTGACTTGATTACATTCGTTAAATCCTCAACATCTGGTGCATAGCGCGGTAGATGAGAAAAATCAGACATTTCCCCGATCCCAGTTACTCCTTCATCTGAATAAATCTTTACGATAATATGTTTATTTATAAAACCTGTATGACGCGGAACACCAACTACCGTTAACTTAATATCTGTGATCTTCAATTACCATCATCCTTACACTTTTATTTTTGGCTATTTTCGCAAACTTTGTTGCTTTGAAAATAGTATTGGGTTGATTGATTGACACTCCAGGATGCTCGCTTTCCGTGGGGCGGGCAATGAGCCTCCTCAGCGCGAAGCGCCTGCGGGGTCTCATCTATCCCGCTACTCCCACAGGAGTCTCGCATATCCGCTCCAATCAACCTAATCAGTTTTGTTCAAAAACAACACTCTTTTAGAAAAGAGACTTATTTTTCATGCAAAATATGATTGTTATGTAGATTCTAGTAGAATATTTGTTGTAGCATTTTACGGAACTGGGGTGATTGTGACTGTTTTAATTGAAGTGAAAAATTCCTTTGCAGCCTCACCTTGTTCTCTTGAATGAGAGCTTGATGCTTTCATTCCTCCAAACGGTGCCTGCAATTCAACTCCTGCACTTTCACCGTTTACTTTGATTAATCCTGCATCTATTTCATTAATATACGTAAATGATTTAGCTAAATCTCTTGTAAATAAGGAGGCAGATAGACCAAACTTATTGTCATTTGCTTGTTTAAGTGCATCTTTTAAACTATTAACTTTAAATAAGCATAAAACAGGGCCGAAAATTTCCTCTTGGGCAATAGCACTTTTGTTATCTACATTCTCAAACACTGTAGGTTCTACATAGTATCCATCTTTGAACTCATTTCCTTTTGGAACTTTACCACCAGTAAGCAATGTTGCTCCTGATTTTTTCCCTTCTTCAATATAATTTAAGACATTCTCGAGCTGAGCCTTAGAAGCTACAGGTCCCATATAAGTCGATTCATCTAAACCAGGGCCAACTTTTATTGCTGCTACTCTCTCAAGTACCTTCGCTTTAAATTCTTCATATATTGATTCATGTACATATGCTTTACTAGTTGCTGTGCATTTTTGTCCGGTATGTTTCATTGCCCCATTCACTGTCAGCTCTGCTGCAAGGTTCAAATCTGCATCATCAAGTATTATTGCTGGGTTTTTCCCACCCATTTCTAACTGATATTTAGCCTCTCGCTCTATGCATCCCATGGCAACAGCTTTGCCGATCTCATTTGAACCAGTAAAACTGATTGCATTTACATCTGGATTATTAATTAAATTTCCACCTACAACAGAACCTTTACCTGTTACAATATTGACAACACCAGTTGGGAACTCAGCTTCTGCAAATGCCTCAATAATTTTAATCGCTGTGATAGACGTTTCAGACGCTGGCTTCAATATGACTGTATTCCCATACACTAGTGCTGGCGCAATTTTCCAAACTGGTATCGCAATTGGGAAATTCCACGGAGAAATAATTCCAACGACGCCTACTGGTACTCTTGTTGTAAATAATAGGTTTTGACTCTCACCAGATGGAATATTATCTCCAATTTTGCGATATCCTTCTTGTGCATAATATCTTAATATTTGAACCGCCCTAGCAACCTCACCTTTTGTTTCTGCTAAGGTCTTACCCATTTCCATCGTCGCTGTATAAGCAATGTCTTCCAATTTACCAGCTAAAATATCAGCTGTTTTATGTAGAAAGTTGCCTCTCTCCAGAGCTGAGAGATTTCTCCAAGATGATAAAGCATGTTTTGCTGATTGAACAGCACGGTCTACTTCCATAGAGGTAGCACTAGGGAATAATCCTACAATTTCAGAAGTATTTGCAGGATTTTTGCTTTCCAGCGTTTCGTCATTACTAGATTGACACCAATTTCCATTAATGAAATTCGCATATAATTTACTCATTTTCTATCATTTCCCCTTCTAATTGGATCTTTACTTGACTGAATGTGGAGTAAATCCCCAGGAATGAATAAGATTTCGTAATTCTTGACGATCATTTTCCTTTAGCTCTGCAACTGGTTGTCTTGTAATACCAGCGTTTAATCCAATATGCTCCATAGCTTCCTTTATAACGACAACATTATTTCCGTTATTATATTTAGCTCGCAAATTTTCAAAAGGTACAACCTCTCTCCATACTTTCCATATTTTATCTTCATTTTTGGACTGCAGTGCTTCAAGCATTTCAAATGATTTTTCAGGATATAAGTTTACTAGTCCTGAAGTAAACCCAATTGCCCCTGCGTGATAGAAAAATGGCGCCCATTTCTCTGCCGTCCCACATATCCAGGCAATATTAAATTCTTTAGGTACTGATTGAACTGTGTTTGCAAATCTAGGAAGGTCATTAATAGCATATTTAACAGCTACAAGTTTTTCTAAGGGGGCTAGTTTGAAAAGGATATCATCACTTAAATTAGGATCTTTGAAATAAATGACGGAAGGTAAATCAACTGCTTCAATAATCGTTTCAAAGTAATCGAAAGCACCTTCATCTGTAATATAAGGGTGAATAGGCATATGAATCATGATACTATCAGCGCCTACTTTTTTGGCGTAATTACCCATTTCAATGGCTGTATCAACTGAGTAGCCGATGCCTGCTACAACTATTGCACGACCATTCACATATTCTACAACTCTTTTAATCTCTTCTTTTGCTTCCTCAATTGTTAAGGAATAGAATTCACTTGTGTTCCCACAAGGTACTATGACTTTTACACCTTTATTTATGAGAAACTCAACATTCTCTTGCACGCCACGCCAATCTACTTCTTTCGTATCTTTTTTAAAAGGTGTAATTGTAATTCCCGATATAGTTTCGAATTTTTTCCTAAATTCAGCGTAATACATCATTTCCTCCTTTATGCTAAGTACAAAGATCTCTATGGATCTAAGACTTTTATAGCTTATATTCTTCAATAAGAGAACAGACTCGATTAGTTAGCGCTTTCAAAAGTAACTAAAATGGAACACCAGTGAAATAAAGTACTTGTTCAGAAGGGGCATCCTCTATAGAAGCAATATCGCTGCTTTTTCCCATACAGAACAAGTACTTTAAGAATGATCTACTTTTCTTGCGATACTTTTAAAACATCTTGGGCCGTTCTTAAAATATGTTGTTTCATTACCTTTTCAGAAAGCTCTGGATCTTTTGAAACAATTGCTTCATATATTTCTTTATGTTCGGAGAAACCCGCTCGTAATTCGCTTTCTTCCTTTAAAGCTCTTTTCCGAAAGGCTTTGTCAAAACTCGAAATATTATCAGTAATTTGCAGCATCATCGGATTACCAGCTATCTCATTAATCAAACGGTGAAACTTTGTGTTTTCCTCTACCAATTGATCAATTTCATTATTATTTAACAGAAGTTCCATTTTTTCAATCTGCTGCTTCAAGGCTAATTCGTTTTTTTTCGTTAATTTCATCGCAGCAAGTTTTGCACATACTCCTTCAACTGCAGCCCTTAGCATTTGCACCTCCTGAATACTAGTCTCCGCCAAATCGGAAACATATGTACCTTTTCTTGGGACTGTTACAACTAACCCTTCATAACCAAGCATTCGAAATGCTTCTTTTATAGGGGTAGTACTCACTCCCATTATTTCTGAGAGCTCCCGTTCTTTTAAATGTTCTCCAGGCTGAAATCGACCAGTTACTATTGCTTCTCGAAGGGATTCAATGACGATATCTCTTAGTGATTTTACTTGTTCGGTTTTCATTGAAAATAAGTCCCTGCTTATTGATTGTTCACTCATAAAACTCCCCCATTTTGTGTTTCTTGTAGTTCTGATATCTGATATATCACATTTTAGCATAAGCGTTTTTTTATGTAAATAACGAATTATCAGATAACGGTTTAGGGTTAGATGCAATTGGTAATTACCGTTTAGTAATCTAAAACATATGATTATCTATTTAAGCATCAGCATCTCATTATATGCCATTAGCAAAGGAGCTACTCCATGCCCATTGTTTTCTACGACTTTTTCACGATAAACATAATACTCATAACTACCATCACGAACGATCCCTGTATCTGGATTTGTTCCCAAACCTGCACTTCTGCATATACCACCGAGCAAAACTTCACCATTTTCCTCACGAATATACCTTTTTACTGTACCTTCAAATGCGGCTACACCTTTATCTTTATACTTTTTGGGCAAATAACCAAGACGCACTCCTTTTAAGATGGCATAAGACAGCATTGATGTTCCGCTTGTTTCCAGGTAGTTTCCTTCTTCACCAATGTGATCAACAACTTGATACCACATACCATTGTCATGCTGATATTTCAGCATCCCATCTACTGTTTCTTCTAAAAGGCTTTTTAATTCCTCGCTAATTCCTTCCTCACCTTCTAAAATTTCAAGTATGTCAACTAAGGCCATCACATACCAACCAACAGCACGTCCCCATACATGTGGTGAACGACCCGTTTTCTTATCACACCAAAACATCTCGCGACTTTCATCATATGCATGGGCATAAAGTTGAGTTTTCTCATCAAATAGAAACTTACGTACATTTCTAAATTGCTGTAGTATATCAGAGTAATCCTTTTTCTCTTTGAACTCCTTTATATATTGAACATAAAATGGTTGCCCCATATAAAGACCATCCAACCAAACTTGATTTTCATAATTTGTTTTATGCCAAAAACTTCCACTATCTGTCCTTGGGTAGCTTTCTAATTGGTTATAAATTAAATCTAGTATTCTTTTATATTTTAGATCTCCTTCCTTCTTGAAAAGCGTAAATAATATGGATGTCATTCGAATTTGGTCAATATTGTAATACTGGATCTTAATCGCATCAATATCTCCATACTCATTAAAGAGATTGTCAACAAAGTTCTTTACAAAAAGATAATCATCCTCATTACCTGTGTATTGATAGCTATCTAAGTATGACTTTAGGATACAACCTTCAATGTAGTGCCATCTTGACGAATACCATTTACCACACCCATTCATATATTGCGTTTTCAACTTTCCTACTAATTCATAATCCATTGTACATTCCCTCCTAGCTTTCTTTTAAAATGTTAAAAAAACCATTTTTCACCAAAAATGAAAATGGAATCAATATTTCCTTATATTTAAAAGTATGTTGAAAGCGTTGTCAACAAGAAGCATTTCAACTGAACAATTTTATATCCTGCTAGACTAACCTTGTGTGTAAATAAATATATTAGGATACTCTTCACTAAAAGACTTCTAATTAATGTTAGTTATCAGATAAATTTAAAAAATATTAAAAATTCAAAAAACTGTTTACTTATAAATGGTCGTCGTTTAATATAAAAAGTGTTGATATATCAAATATCAAATATCACGACAATGGGGGTTTAATAAAAATGAATAAATCAGGAAAGGTTTTTTCTATCATTTTTTCACTTTCTTTAGGTATTGGTTCACTTACAGCATGCAGTAATGAAAGCGCTTCAAACGAAAGTTCTAAAGAACCATCTGAATTTTCAGCCATGGTTAAACTACATACTCCAGAGGTTCCTGATAAAAAGGTGTTAGACATCCTTGCAAAAGAAACGAATATGGAATTAGATATTCAATTTGTGCCTGCTACTACTTATCCAGAAAAAGTGAATACCTTATTTGCCACAGGATCATTTCCTGACTCCGTTGTTTTAGACTTAGAAATGTTAACACAATACAAAGAGGCAATTCGTGATGGACAATTTTGGGAAATAGGTCCTTATTTAGATGAGTTTGAAAATTTAAGTAAAATGAAGGAAGAAGTCGTTGAAAACACGAAGGTTGATGGGAAAATTTATATGATCTATGAAGGAAAGCCAGCATCTCGTCAAGGTATGATTTATCGAAAAGATTGGGCGGAAAAACTTGGACTTTCTGCTCCAACAAATACAGATGAGTTTTATGAAATGGTAAGAGCATTTACTGAGGACGATCCCGACGGAAATGGAAAAGATGATACCATTGGCTTAACAGACCGAAATGAATTAATATTCGGAGCATTCAAAACAGTTGCATCTTGGTTCCATACGCCTAACAACTTTGGCGTGAAGAACGATAAAATCGAACCAGAATTTATGTTCCCTGAATATATGGAGACATTGGACTTTTTTAGAGACCTACATGAAAAAGGCTATATAAACAAAGATTTCCCAGTAACAAGTAAAACCGATCAGCAAGCGATGTTAAAAAATGGGACAGCAGGCGTTTATGTTGGGTCTATGGGAGATGTTCAATCTCTATACACCGATGCAGCTGCCATTAACCCTGATGTTGAGTTAGATGTACACAATAAAGTTGCAGGTCCAGATGATAAATTTACAGTCTGGTCTTTACCGGGATATGGAAATGCTATATTATTCCCTAAATCATCTGTTGAATCAGAAGAAGAGTTAAAGAAAATCCTAGCTTTCTATGATTACCTTATGACTCCTGAAGGTGCAAATTTAATTTATTGGGGTATCGAAGGTGAACATTATACAATAAAGGATGGGATGGCAGAAATAAAAGATCAAAATTTATTTGATCGAGAAGTACTACCAATACAAACATTAGAGATCACCGAGGAAGAAACCAATGGTAGATTAAAAGGTTATTTCACTTATGAACCACAAAATAAAGCAGAAGAGTTATTTACCGATAACGAACAATATTTAATTAAAGACCCGACAATTGGGCTTGATTCACCTACCTTCTTAGAAAAAAGTGTTTCTTTACAAAAAATCATTGATGACGCCACATACAAATATATTATTGGAGACCTAGATAAAAAAGGATTCGAAGCAGCAGTAGAAGAGTGGAAAAAACAAGGTGGAGATAAAATAATCGAAGAATTCAGTTCGTCTTATAAAGAGATGAAGAAATAACTTTTTGATATCGAGCCTGTAGGGGATTTTCTGCAGGCTATTTTTCCTTGTTGTGCATTCGCACCATTTTCTGGAAAAGGTTCATAATATTTATAAACTTTGTACCCGAATTAAATTTATTGTATCAGTAGTGTGTATTTAAGAATCCCTTAATTTCATTGTTAATTTCGATTAAATGCTCTTCTGAAGGAAAATGTCCCATATCAATTGTTTTAACATCTATTAAATTTGATATGATTTCTCTTGCTACTTTGTTTAACCGATTGGCTGGAAAAAAGATGTCTTTTTCTCCTGTATTAATCAATGTTGGAGAGTTATACTGCATTAATTCCATCCTTTTTTGTTAATTTAGGCATTTCTTGTTCAAGTTTAATAAATTCAGTGTGAAACTAATGTTCCATATATCTTTGACCTAGGAATGCCTGACCTTATACTGATCTCATATCCTGTTATAGGAAAGTCCCTTAAAACTTCTTTATATACTTGGAATTCATATTGCGAAAATCCTAATTTTTAAAGCTCTTTATAAACTTTTCCATAAAACTCCTTTTAAAAGCAAATCTATTATTATAATTCCGTCATTTTCTATTCATTTTGAAAAATGTTGTATTTCTACATTTAACCTTGTTCATCAAAATTTAATAAAATATTGATCCTTACGATAAGACACTGCCTCCATGGTTGCTATCAGATTTTGCTCATGTAAGACGTCAATTCGATAGAATCCTGTACGATAGTTTCGTTTTACTTCTGTCGCACAGGCAACTATCTTGTCTCCAGGTTGGGCTGATTCAATAAACTGGATTGTTGTTGATAGTCCTAAAGAAGTTTTTCCATATGCATTACAGGCTACTGAAAAAGCATGATCTGCTAAAGCATAAATAACTGCCCCATGAACAGTTCCATATGCATTTACCATATGGCTTTGCACTTCTAGTATTGTTTCTGCAAAACCTGAGTCAAATTTTGTTAACTTAATTCCTAACGACTGAGCATAGGATCGTTTTTTACTTGATTGTAAATTTATTCGTAGTGTTTTTCGAAAATTTGATTTTCATCAATTTTCTTCTTCACAAATACTGCCCCCTTTTTAGTTTATTTCAATTACCATTCATAGCAGTATAGTAATTGGACATATTCTTGTCATTACTACAGTGTTTAAAAAAGCAATTGCACCAATAACATATAAACAATTGTCCCCCCAGCTATAGAGAGAAGCATCTGTTTCTTCCAAAAATGAAGCAGTGCAACTACTGCTACTCCAATTATTTCAGGGATACCATGACTTCCAGATAACAAACTCACATCTTTAAAACAATAAACAACTAGAAGTCCTATTACCGCAGAAGGCAATACTTCACCGAGATACTGTACATACTTCGGTGTGGGCTTACCCGATGGGAAAATAATGAAGGGAAGAAATCTTGTAAGCATTGTCCCCAACACAACCATGGCGATTGTGATCACTTGCTGAGTTATACTCATCGTCATACGCTAACCTCAACTTTCTCCAATGGTTTTCTAAGAATGGTAAGTATCCCTAGAATCGCTAGCATCGCAGGGATAATGAAATTGATTCCTCCAAAAACAATAAGACTAAATGTTGAAAGTCCTAGCCCTACAAGAGCACTATGGTGCCTTTTCTCTTTCAACCACTGTTCAATGAAAATCACAACAAAAAGAGCGGTCATAACAAATTCAAGACCTTCTGTATTGAACCTGACAAGTGAGCCAAAAATACCCCCAATTGCTGATCCTACTACCCAATAGGAATGATTGAGCAATGTCACAAAGAACATAAACCACCCCTTGTCTACATTCTTTGGAATATCAACAGTACAATTGATTGAAAACGACTCATCACATAGACCAAATATTAGATACCATTTTTTCTTTCCAGTTTTTCTATACTTATCGAGCATAGAAATACCATAAAACAAATGACGTGCATTCACCATTAAAGTTAGAAGTAGTGCGTTAATCGGATTGAAAGCAACAAGCAATAAATTGGCTGCCACAAACTCCATTGATCCTGCAAATATTAATAGACTCATCAGAATTGGGTAAATTGCACCAAAACCTAATGAATTCATAAAGATTCCATAAGCAATTCCTAAAAATACAAATCCCGCCAATATTGGCACTGTATATGGAAAGGCCGAACGAAATGCTATCCATATTTGATTTTCGTTTTTCATATGATTCACATCCTGATGTTTTACTTTATATTATTTTTAACACACAAAATCCATACAATAAATTAAATAATTGTATGGATTACAATTTCAATGCTTACTTAGATTGATAGAATGCGAGTGAATGATGTAAAATTCCTTATTATATTTGATCTTTTTAGGTAGCTTTTATATTCATACAATATCGTTTAAAATACATACAATATACAATGTAATTGTATGGAATATTATCATAGAGGTGGAGTATGCCAGTAAATTCATTTGATCATTATCCAATGTCTTGGAAACCTGATAAGCAGGAATTAAATCGCCCTTTTTATAAATCTCTGGCTTCCTTACTTGAACAGCATATTACAAATGGTTACTTAGCACCTGGAACAAAATTACCTCCGCAACGGGAATTAGCAGATTTTCTTGACTTAAACTTCACCACGATTACACGAGCCTACAAAATATGCGAGGTAAAGGGATTAATTTATGCCATTACGGGAAGTGGTACCTTTGTGGCTCCTAATGCTACTCGTTCTATAACCATTTCCACGGATAAAATGTCAAACGGTATTGACCTTGGCTTTGTAGCATCTTTTGAGCAAACCAATAGTGCAGTAACAGACATTATTCGAACCGTTGCGAATAAAAGTTATTTGGAGCAACTTTTAAATTACAACGATCCAACAGGTATCCCACATCAAAAAGCGGCTGCCCTAAACTGGATAAAAGGATTTGGTATTCAAGCGAACCAAGAGCAAATAGCGATAGTTTCTGGTGCTCAAAATGCATTGTCTATTGCCTTAGCTGCTTTATTTGAGCCTGGTAATAAAATTGCAACTGACTTATACACGTATTCAAACTTTATCGAATTGGCAAAAATGTTCCATATTCAGTTAGTGCCTATTCCTGGGGACCAATTTGGTATGTTACCAGACGAACTTGAAAAGCAATGCAGTCAAATAAATATTCACGGCATTTTCCTAATGCCTTCTTGTTCTAATCCTACTACTGTTATGATTTCAGATTTTCGAAAGCAAGAACTAGCTGAAGTCATCCGAAAGCATCGTTTACTATTAATCGAGGATGATATTCATGCATTTCTAACGGCAGGTATAATCTCTGATTATCAACAACCAATGTTCAATTTACTGCCAGAACAGAGCGTTTATATTTGTAGCACCTCTAAGTCAATTTGTTCTGGATTAAGAGTTGCCTTTATGGTATTTGGAGATGCTTTACGTGAGAAAATTTTAAGGGCTATTTTTAACATCAATGTAAAAACTTCTTCTTTTGATGCAGAGGTCATCACAGAACTCATTCTATCAGGAAAGGCCCATGAAATTATCTCTTTCAAGAAACAGCTAGCACAAACTGCAAATGATATTTATTTTGAATATTTTCCTTTAAGAAAGAATGCAGGACACCCTCTAAGTTTTTATCGTTGGCTACCAATTGACGGGCAAAATGACGCATGGAAGTTAGAAACTGATTTAAAGGAGCATGGAATTCGAGTTTTTCATTCCGATCGTTTTCTAAGCGGGCAGACCACTCCTGAGAAGTATTTACGAATTGCACTTTCTACTACAAATACATTCACAGAGTTAGAAATCGGATTGAAAATATTAAAGGAGTATCTCAGCTGTTAAAAAATTCGGCTCATGTCTAAGAGATTGTTGCTTTTAAAGCAACAACTAATTCAGGTTGATTGGAGCGGATTGCGAGACTCATGCTTAGAGCAGCGGTACAGGTGAGACTCATGCAGGCGTTTTACTCCGAGGAGACTCACCGCCCGATCCGCGGAAAGCGAGCATCCTCTCGCTGCAATCAACCACACCTCACTTGGTAAATAGCAACAAAGTTTGCGAAAACAGCCAAAAATTTAGATCTTTCGTTTTTAAAGTATCACGGCCTGATTGTTTAATAATGTTTACGAATATAAAAATAAAAAAGGATACCTTCAGCGAAAACCAATAGGTAACCCTTCCTCAACCATATTATATTGATTCCTTTACACGACCAATCGATAATCCTTTTACAAATAAATTGATAGTTACCAAATTAGGATTACTCGCCATTCGTTCATTAAAAAACAGCATCTTTTCAGTCCGGAAATCAATATTGGAATCGTCATAAACCCGTCCACCTTGTAAAACGTTATCCCCAATGAATAAAATCCAACACCTTATTTCATTATTGTCTTTATCATAAACTCCATCAGCCGCTTCAACGGCTTTTTGTAAATTTAGAACATTATAGGTTCCCTTATCAAATTCCTCTAAATCTCCATTAGAAATAACGAGATCCTTTAATTCTTCAGAGCTTAAATTTGGATACATTGTAATTAATGTTATAAAAGCAGCAGATACAATAGGAGTAGACGCAGAGCTACCTTCGAATAACCCCTTTTCTGATTCACTGACTGTCGATGTTAAAATATCCTCTCCAGGTGCAAAAATTTCAATATTATCTAGGTTAGGCTTTCCCATGATATTACCATCTAGATCTACACTTCCGACACCAATCACACCGTCATATGCAGCTGGATAATAGTCTTCTGACTCACCTTCATTCCCTGAAGAAGCAACAATAATTATTCCTTTAGCTAGAGCTTTATCAACTGCTGCCTTTAATATATCCGTATTCTTCTTCGTCGCAAGACTGATATTAATCACTTTGCAATCATTTTCAATAGCAACTTCTATTGCCTCTGCTAAATCCTTTGAAGTTAACCCCATATCTGTACCAGCTTGTATTGATAATACTTGAGCATTTGGTACTAAACCTCCTGGTTGTGAATGGCCATTACCATCACTTACTAAAATTCCACTTACCATTGTTCCATGGAGTTGTTGAGAACTAGAAGTCAATAAATTTAAAGATTCTTGTGAGATATTGCTCTCTGATAAATATTTATTACCCAAATCAACTCCTGTATCGATAATAGCTATTTTCGGTGTTTTATCTTGATAAGGTAAAATATCCCTAGCATTAATAATTTCTAAAGGCTTGTTATATAAACCAATTTGTGATTTTCTTTCGATTCCTTTATAAACTCCAAATCCAGATAGAAATAAAATGGATGCCGCTAAAAGTAAATAGAGTACTTTTTTCATAATTATGTAGTCCTTTCGTACCTTAATTGTAAAGGGTCCTTTACGTAAAGTTTCCTTTACATTAAAATTGAAATATCATTAAAACAGGAGGTTAACATATTGGATGCAAAATAAATTAGAGGAAATAAGAAAGAAACATAAGTATTCTCAAGAAAAACTAGCCAACATGTTAAGTGTAAGCCGCCAAACCATTATTTCAATCGAAAAACAGAAATACAACCCTTCATTGATTCTAGCTATCAAAATAGCAAGAACATTTAACACAACTGTTGAGGATATATTCATTTTAGATTTGGAGGATGAAAAATAATGAATTCAAGAAAATTGTACTTGTATTTAGGAATACTCTTTACTTTAATTTTTCTCTTTATGACATTTGTTACTTTTATGGCAAAATCGACTAGCATAAATTTCAACTCACTCATTATTTTATCGTTTGCGATTATTTCGTTTTGTTTGTATTACTTACAACCACATTTAAGAAACAATGATGAGCGAGCTAACGACATAAAAAAGAAAACTGCCTTTTCTACCATCATCCTGGCTTTAATCTATTTTATCCTCATATTTCTATCTATAAAGCTAGGTGTTCTCGAAGATATTCTTAACGGTATGCTCCTATATGTTTTTCTTATTTTAACTACTTATTTTGTCTCTTTAGTTATAATTACAAAGAGGAATTAAAGAGGCTGACTCAAAAGGGTCTGACACCTCCCAACATTACTAATATATAGTAGCCTTTAACGTTTAAGGTGCTATATATTGTGTTGGAGGGGTCTGACCCTTTGGTTTTTAGTCTCCCTTTTTAATTTAGGTTAATTTAGGCTTCGGCTGCTTTTTTCACACACATCGCTGCAACTGAACCTGTTGCAGAAGCCTCAACCATAATGCACCATACACAGCCTGCTCCAGCTGTTACTAAGCAGATCCCCCCACAAACAACTCCAACAACCGCTATAACAGTCCAAGAAATACCTTGAGATGCTAAACAGTTGTTTAATACACTCCAAGACCACTGTGGCATTACATCCGGTTTTTCCAAGATTTCAGAAATTACTTCTTCACCATTTGTAAATAAACGTAATTCAGCACTCTCTTCATCTAACAGTTTTACATAAATCTCATTTACTGAAGCTACAGAGTTATTCTCATCAATTACAAAGGAAACACCACTAATATCTTCTAATTTACTAGAATCTTTTATCAAGAATTGCACAAAAGTAGTCCCGTCATTTAGAGCTTTGATTACAGGATTATTAGTATCTAGATCCCCCTTTTTAATCATTTCTAATTCATTTAAGTTGGACTTAGCAATTTTAG
This sequence comes from Metabacillus bambusae, assembly GCF_017497975.1. GTDB lineage: Bacteria > Bacillota > Bacilli > Bacillales > Bacillaceae > Metabacillus > Metabacillus bambusae. The sequence goes on from NZ_JAGDEL010000029.1 coordinate 34,380, forward strand.
TTAATTCCTTTTCTTCTTTTGCACTAAAGCTTTTTGTAGTGTCTACATACTGTTCCACTGATTCTTGAATATTTGGTATTGGAGATGGAGTATTGCTCTGTTGTTCTTCCGCTGAGGCAACTCCTCCAAATCCAGATAATGTAACAGTTGCAGCAATTGATAAAACCATTCCCAGTTTAACTACTTTACCAAATAATTGCTTTTTCACATTCCCACTCCTTTAATATTCTTCTAATATACCTAACGCGTCGGCACAACAATAATAATAGTTTGATAGTCTTCCAAAATTCAACAGCATTTTCCATAAATGGTACTATTTTAGGTCACTAAATAGTGGGAAAGTACTTCTATCCGACAAAATCCGAGTTCTTTTGGTCTTTTCTCTCATTCGTTGTCTTTTTAGTACAAAACTCCTGCTTTTCCCCATATAAAAAAGCCCAAATTATAATTAAGGGCTAAGCAAATTGATCTCTTTGATAATTAAATTCCTATTTTATCTTTACTCATTAAAAAGCGGATTATCGAATGCAACGGATATCACGGACGGCACTATTACGATTTTCAACTTAATATCCCTCCAAAAGTACTTTTATTTCTTTTTAAAGTACTATAAAAAATTTAAAGGATAATGAGAAAATCATTAAAAATCAGGTAGAAAATGTAAGGCTACTTATTTAAGTATATTGAAATAAGCTCTATCCTTGTTAAAGTAAAGCACCCAGTTACTTCAATATTGAATTAACTGGTCAAACCGTTCGTCCATCTCTCAATAAAGTAAAATTGTTTTGCAGCTCCCTTTCATTAATTGATATCCTAATTGCCAAGTCTTTAGTTCGTAAAACAAAATCTTTGACACCTATAAATTCAGATTCAGCAATCAAATAGAATTGTGTTCCCTTTTTTATACCTTTAAAATTATTCTTTAGCTTATATATCTTCATTATCTCACCTTAGCTACTCCCTTTTAAATCTATTGATTGAAAACTGAGAAATATCTATGTCATTCTTACCTGAAATAATCAAGTTACTTAGGGCTTGTCCAACTGCACTACAAAATTTGAACCCATGTCCTAAGAATCCTGCTGTAATCGCAACTTTGAAGTACTTAGGATGTAGATCTATGATAAATTTTTTCATCAGACTTAAGTGTATACAAACAGGTTTTTACATACTTCTATTGCCGAATATCAGGGATATATTGATGCAAAAATTGAATCAAATCGCCTTCATCTTCTGCTATTTCACCCCCGTTTGTTTAATAAACCTTTAGTTTCTTCCCCATTTATTTTCGAAAATAAGGTGTTCTAAAGCACGCCTTTTTTCCCAATTAACTAATTCCAAAATAGGTTTTTCTGGGTAGTTATCAGTATAACAAATAGATATAAGATCAATAGGGTCAATATGTGGTGGTATTTCTAAAATATCTCGAATATCATTCTTTTTGTAAAAACTTACCCACCCCAACGCCAATCCTTCTGCACAAGATGTTAACCACATATTTTGAATTGCACAGGCTGTAGATAAAATATCTGTTTCAGGAATTGAATTTCGTCCTAATACATGGGAGCCACCTATTGTAGGGCTCACATATGGATAAGATATTGGTCCTTTGTCTATTTTGGGGTTACATTACAATCTTAATTCCTTCTTTATTACACATTTTATACAAGCGAATATTACTTTTTGAAGAAAAGACATTGGAGTCTTAATCTTTAAGAGAATCGCCCCTGTTAGTGAAACAAGAATTTGTTTTCCTGATAATATTTTTTAAAAAGGATATATTATTTATAGGAGGTGCAAATATGAAGGACAAGGCAATTTTGAACTTATTGACTATATTTGGAATAGGTGGAAGCATATTTTTTTTATTACGAAGAAAAGGTGATTTGAAGGACTGGTTTCTTATTTATTTTATTAAAACTTTAGTTTCTACTGTATTTGATGGACCAGTAATAAAGACAAAATATGTGCAATATCCACACCGCTATTTTCCTAAATTATTTGACTCAAACATTGTGTTTTTATATATATTATTTCCTTTATCATGTGTCATATATAATCAATTTACTTATAAAATGAATCCGTTAAAATCAATCGTGAGTGTTTTCCTTTTTAGCGGACCAATGACACTTTTTGAGAATTGGCTTGAAAATAATACCAAATTAGTGAAATATAATAAGGGCTGGAATAGCTATATTACATTTATTGTTCTTTCGTTTACTTTTTTGCTTGTTAAAGGATGCATTGAGGGAATTCGTTTCTTGGATAAAAAAATTCACAATCCCTCAATTGCTACAGAAAAAAAAGAATTTGCAAAATAAGTTAGAATTATGTGGTACTCACTAAGTTTTATTGTAAGTTTGTCACTATATTCCATAACTAGGAGACTTACATTGGTCTACATTTTTACCATTTCCTCATTAGTTATTAACATACTAATAATTCTGTTGGTACCCATTAAACTAACACGACAAGAAATTTATATAACATGGATGTTTGTTACTCTAAATGCACTTACGGCTGATCTAATTTTTGGCGATATACTTGATTTATACGATTTAATGGACCCAGGACCTCAAACATATGATTTATTTGTTCAGATTACCTTGCCAGCAACATTTGGGATTCTTTATCTAAACTTCATGCCCAAAAGCAAAAAACGGTTTATCTATTATCTATTGTTTTGGGTTATTTTCTCGACACTTTTTGAACTTATATCCAGCTATTTTGGGTACATTGTTTATAAGGGGTGGAAGCTTTGGTGGACTCCTATCTAATTCTTAATTGCTTGTCTAATTACTCGTTGGCACTTTTATTTTGTTCGAAATAAAAATCCTGGCCATTAAATCTCGAATAGTTTACATTATGGTTCGGAATAAGTGAGAAATGTTCATTAACTTCAGTAGTTTACCTACCCCATTAAGTTATTTATAATTGTTGTGAATGGGGGTAATTTAATAATGAAAAATGACAATATAATTAGATTAAAAAATTATGCAAGAAAATTAAAACAGGATTTATTCGTTCTTTACCTATCATACAAAGACAACAGAACACCTTGGTATGCTAAAGCAGTCGCAATCTGTGTTGTGGCCTACGCCTTTAGTCCAGTTGATTTAATCCCTGATTTTATTCCTATTTTAGGGTATTTGGATGACCTCATTCTCATTCCTCTAGGAATCTCCCTTGCCATAAAATTAATACCTACTTATATTATAGAGGAAAATCGGTTTATGGCTGAAGAGTTGAAGAAGAATGAAAAACCAAAAAATTGGTTTGTTGGTATTCTCTTTATTTTAATTTGGATTTCACTTGGAGTGTGGATAGGAAAAATGATAATTGATTTTACATCATGAGAATTATTAATATTCTATTTTCTTCAAATTCGTATTATCTGCGAACTGAGACATTAATCAACTTCTGATCAATAGTAAACTAATTAATTCCAAACCTATTCTTTTTAAACTTCTTCCACTACTTCATCAGATGATTCTTTAGGCATTTCTACGATGTCTTCAAATTTCACACCTGATGCAAAATGAGAAGATATTTATAATAAGTGTTTTTTTAAGTTCGTTTAATTCTCTTGATTTTTCACTATAATTTCATTCTCTGCTATAGTTTCCTTTTTTTTCGTTTAAAGTCCTTCAAATTGACTCAAGGATCTTTCTACCTAATATGATTGGATGTCCCTTTGTAATATCTTTAACATACTCCCAATCTATTGGAATTCTCCAGGAGATGTCATTCTCTTTACCGATTACTCTATTCTTATCTATTACAACAATTTAAGAAAATCTCATATCTTTTTTTTACTTTTTTCCATGTGATTTTTTATTTCTATTGAAGTTCCTTGTTTGTTATACTAAACTCCACATTAGCACAAAAAAGCGACTGCCCTTGGTGAGCAATCGCGCCCTTTTCTGGAATAGGCTTATAATATTTATAAATTTTGCACCTGAATTAAATATATATTATTAGTAGTGTGTATTTAAGAATTCCTTAATTTCATTGTTAATTTCTATTAAATGTTCTTCTGAAGGGAAATGTCCCATATCAATTGTTTTGGCTTCTATTAAATTTGATATGATTTCTCTTGCTACTTTGTTTAACCGATTGGCTGGAAAAAAGATGTCTTTTTCTCCTGTAATAATCAAAGTAGGAGAGTTATACCGCATTAATTCCTCCTTTTTTGTTAATTTAGGCATTTCTTGTTCAAGTTTAATAAATTTAAAAATATCTCCAATAATGCGTTTATCAATTTCTTTCATGCTATTAGACGACATTACGTTTGTAATATTATTGAGATATTTTTCAGAAGAAGTGATATTGAATAGGATTAATGGAAGTAAAATATTCTTACTCATTTTAAACTTAGATCCCAACTGTATTCCTGCTGGAGAGACTAAAATTGAACAATCAATCTTATCTGGCATAAATGCTGCTAATCTAAGAATAATTCCAGCACCATAAGATGGACCTATAAATGCACATTTTTCAATATTGAAATAATTCATTTGCTCTGTTATCCATTGAGCAAAACTATCGTCTTTTGCTGAAATCCTTTTTTGTTCACTGTATCCAGGGTGTCCAATAGTATCTGGTGCATAGATTCTATACTTATCTATAAGAGGTGAAAACCAGGATAATGTCATTGGATTAATACAATTGCCACCTTGAAGTATAAACAAAGGTTTACCTTCAGTCGGACCTGCAACAAGCATATGTGTTTTTCCGTAACTTGTATCAATATAAAATCTTTCAATATCGTATGTGAAAGTCTTTATATAATTTTCATAGTACTGAGCAATTTTTCTTTTTCCTTCTGTACTTTTGTAAATTGATGTTTCCCTCATAAAACACCTCGATTCATATTCCAAATATAACCTTCTATTTAGGTTCTACGTTAACTACCCTTTAAAGGTTTCATCTATTCTTTAATTGGAGAATGTGATCTTCAATTATATGGCCTTTTGTTGAAAAAGAATCGAGTATCCCCCATCTTTTCCTTAAGTCTACTCATTCATAATTTTTTGTTCAGTTAGTTATAAAAGACTCAGAAACTACGAATATAAGAACAAAAGCGCAAGCGCCCTGATCAGCCTCGGGCAAATAAGATGATTTAGAATAGAAGGCGTTCTTTGCCTTCAATTCTAAATTATCTAGACCCTAGAGGGGTTAGGCGCTGGAGCTGGATGTCGTGCGCTTATCCACAGTTCAAGAATTTTATTATTTCCTAAACGAAAACAAAAAAGGGTACTATCGGCGATAAACCAATATGTAACCCTTACTAAACCATATTATACTGATTCCTTTACACAACCAATTGATAATCCCTGCCCAACTGGCAAAATAATAAATTCTAAATTAGAATCATTCGTCATGCGTTGATAAAACGCACGCATGTTTTCAGATCGTAAATCAACATGAGAGGCGTCATAACCCGTCCACCTAGCAAAACGTTATCGCTTACAATTAAAGCAACAGGATTGGCTATACGAATTGAACGATCTAAGAAGTTCGGATAATTTTCCTTTTGTGAGTACTGTGCTTATAAAAAACGCCTCAAACCCAATAATACCAAGGAATTAAGGCACTTCATTTACGTTGATTTAATTGGTTAATTGATATTTTTACGTGAACTCGATCCTATTTCTTATTACATCCATTTATCGTACTTCTCATTTCTAGCTTGGTTATATAAACGGGCATAGAGTAGTACCGGAACACCCTTAGATTCGAATCTTGAATTTCTACTGCTTTACGGATAGCTTGAGCTTCAGTTAAGCACCAAAATCAGTGCTTCACCACAATGTGAATTTACTAGAGGCTAAAGATATTGAGTTTCTAGTTGTGAATACCCAACATACAACTCATATCCTAATCTTTTTCTAACTTTATTTCTAAAAGAACTTCCCCCCAAAAATCATCTTCTGGTGCTTTACGGTCATTGTAAACTACTCCAATAGGATTTATGGTAAACATCATACTCACCACTCCCTTAATAGGAAAATAATGACACTTCCCTCTTTGATGGAGTATTACAAATTATTTGTTAAAAGTAATAACTTTTCCTTATCTTTTTTTGACTACCTTCCCATTTAGCTCAATAAGCTTTTTTAATTAAACTTCCCTTAAAATGAAAAACGAGAGCTTCAATAAGAATTCGTTACGTTACTGAGTAGTTCCGCCCAGTTCTGCACAATAAAAAAAATCAGCATTATTTTTGCTGACATCTAATTCTATGGTTCAATTATTATATTAAAATAAAAAAAATTAGATCTACTCAAACCAAGTAGAAGTGTACCATTATAAGTAAAAAACTTATGCCCACTCTAGTAACCATTTTATCTAACACACCCTATACTCAATAGAATAGTTGTCCTCATCGTTACAATTTAAAGTTAACATAATTTTATTTAGCTAATGTTAATAGATTATAAATACTTTATTAATTCAGCAAACGGCCCTTTTGATGAAAAAGAATTGAATTGTGTATTCCCCATTTTCCCCTTTAGTCTACTTATTCATAATTTTTTGTTCAGTTAGTTATAGCAGCCTCAGAAACTACAAATATATAAAAATAAAAAAGGATACCATCGGCAATAAACCAATTGGTGTCCCTTCCATAAATTTCATTTTCTTTTACACGACCAATTGATAACCACTGTCCAACTGGCAAAATGATCGATTCTCAATTAGGATCAATTTCAAGCAGTTAAGTCAACTTTCTATGAGCATCTGCCAGTTGTTCGTACATTCGTGTGGTAATATCTCTTAAGACAGGGAAATATGGACGTATTTTGTTAAGGTGCTGTATATCTATATCACCGATTGTTATTCCTTCGCCTTCGTATGGAGCTTTACATACGACCGGTGTTCCAGGTACTTTTGTTTCTTTTTCACCGGCTCCTATAATACATCCACCACCCCAGTATGTGGTTTCTCCTTCTTGTCCTACAAGATTTGTGTATACAAAGTTAATTGTATTCTCCATCGCTCTTGCTTTTACAATAGGTTCAAAAATGTCCTTTTCAAATGTTGGTGAACCTGAAATGCCTACGATGATATCGGCTCCCTTTAATGTAAGCAAGCGTGCTAATTCTGGGAAGAAGATATCATAACAAATAAGTATCCCAATTTTTCCTATTGCCGTATCAAATACAGGGAGATTTTCTCCTGCCTTAAAGTATCTTCTGTCTGGAAATGCGCCAGGACCAGTTTGGTCTGTTGCATGTCCTGGAAGTGTATTCTTTCTACAAGAGCCAATGTAACCTTCTGGACCAACAAGGACAGCTGCATTGTATAGAATACCGTTTATACTTTTTTCTGGCATCCCCCAAATAATATAAATGTCATGTTGAGTAGCTATTTCTTTAAAAAATGTTACAGCATCTCCAGGAATAGGCTCGGCTACATCAAAAAAATCATCCCCACAGTTGTAACCAGTCAATGCTAATTCAGGAAAAACAACTAATTTTGCTCCCTGTTCCGCTGCATCTATTGTGTATCGTTTCATTTTTTCGAGATTCTTGTTTTTCTGACCCGTTTCTGGTGTAATTTGTCCTATCGCTATTTTAACCATAGCACTTGCCTCCATCTCTTTTAACATATTAATATACGTAACTACCTATTAATCATTCTTATTAAGCGGGCTATATTACGAGATGAATCATTTAGCAATTGCGCTGCATTTTGCATCGATTGTTCCAAACTCATAGGTCCACTTGAAATAGAATGACAGCTTATAAAATATTCATACAGTTCTTGATAACCTTTTCCTAGTGAACCAGAAAGTAAGATCGTATGAATATTATTCTTCCTTGCAATTTTCGCTACATGAACAGGGACTTTTCCGAAGGCTGATTGAAAATCGCTTTTCCCTTCTCCTGTAATGACCCAATCCGAGACCTGAATATACTTCTCTAAGTTAATTGCTTCAGAAACAATTTTCGCTCCCGATTGAATCTGTCCCCCCAATACTAGCAACCCAAAACCTAATCCACCTGCTGCACCAGCTCCTGGTGTTTTTTTTATACTTTTACCCATAACGGTTTCAATAAGGCTCGCATAGTGACCTAAGCCCTTATCTAGTGGTTCAAGATCTATCTCTTTTACTCCTTTTTGAGGTCAGAAGACATAGGTTGCTCCATTAGGGCCACAAAGTTCATTCTCCACATCGCTTGCAATAATGATTTCACATTCATGAATGGAAGGACAAATTGAGGATAAATCAACTGAAGCAATCTTTGAAAAAAATCCTCGACCTTGGCGTATTTGTTGCCCTTCTGCACCAAGAAACTTCACACCTAATGCCTGAAGCATACCAAAGCCACCATCATTGGTTGCACTTCCGCCAAGTCCAATAATAATCTTTCGATAACCGGAATCTATCGCATGATTGATAAGCTCTCCTACCCCAAAAGTGGAGGCAGATAGAGGGTTTCTTTTGGAAACAATCTGCAATCCTGCTATTTTTGCCGTTTCAATGACTGCGGTTTTGTTATCACCTAAAATTCCATAGCATGTTGTTACTCGTTTTCCAAATGGATCAGTTGCTTTAAGTTCAATTGTTCGACCATTTGTAGCATGAACAAGAGCTTCAATGGTCCCTTCACCGCCATCAGCCATCGGCAAAACATCGATGTGAGCGTCAGGAATTTCGGCTAGAATTCCATTTCTAATACTTTGCCCTACTTCACTTGCATTAAGGCATTCTTTAAATGAATCTGGAGCGATTAAAACTCTCATAAAATACCTCATTTTTATAGTTGATTATTTAGTCTTTTCTAATTTAGACACTATTTCTGAAAAGCTAGCGGTTTTGCAAAGCTCCGCTACTAATTTCTTATCCTCTACTAACTTCCATAGTCTATTAAATAAGGTGCTGAATTCTTCCTTATCCCTTTCATTTAATGCTAGCAGTAACACTAATTGGACATTTGATCCTCCCCAGTTTATCGGTTTCTTTAAGATTCCAATTGCAATGCATGAATCAAGAGCATTTGGTTTTAATGGATGTGGAATGGCTACTAAATTGCCAATCGAAGTTGGTGATATTTGTTCACGCTCAAGTACAGAATCTACGTATGAATCATCTACATATCCTTTACTGTTTAACGTGGAAGCCATCGTTTTAATAGTTTCGGCAGGGTCTCTTTTGTCAATTTGTGAAAAAAATAAATCTTCACTAAATAAATTTTGGAGTTTTTCAAATGATTTTTCTTTGTCATCATTCAAATACTTTCGTGAAATATAGTCATTTACCATATCTACGTCTTTATCAGTCAATAAAGCATTAATATGCAGTATCGGAATCGTTCTTTCTTCTTTTACTGAAACGGTACTTAATATTAAATCGACATCCTCATTTTCAATGTCTTTAATGGAATAGGATGGGTATGTTCCAACAATATTTAATCCAGGAAATTTACTTTCAATACTAGCAGCAAGAAGTTTTGCTGTACCCATACCTGATGCACAAACAATGGCTACCCGCCTTACTTCACGTTTTTTCTTATTTTTTATCCGTTCAATTGAAGCAGCTAAATGAACAGCGATATATCCAATTTCATCTTCATTTATACTAATTTGTTGTTCACGCAGAATGATATTAGAAGCAACGATAGCTAGTTCAAAAGGAAACGGGTAGCTGTTTTTTATTTCTTGCAACATCGGATTTCGAAGATTCATTTTATATCTCATTCGATTCATTGCTGACCTTAAATGCAATCCTAGTCCATACACTAGTTCTTTATCTTCCAAAAGCTCAATACGATACTCTCTATTTATTTCAGAAAGAATATCTATTACTAATTGATAATTACTTTCTCCAATTAATTCAATAAAATCATCATGCAACAGATTTCCGCCTTGAAACTGCTTTGCTCCGAGTAGATGAATCGTTATATACGCAATTTCCTCTTTAGGGATTTTTATAGAAAATTCCTTTTCCAATGCCTTTACGATATTGGTTGCCACATGGTATTCTCTCTGTTCTTCAATATCTTTAATTTCTAATGTATTAGGTTCAATATTCTTTCCCTTTTTTATGCGTTGGATCCCAATAGCAATGTGCATAATTAAATTATTAACAGGCATTTCAGCAATATTAATCGGTAGGTGCTGAATATGATTATTAGTAATCGCTTTAATTAAATTCACGTCTATCCCTTCTACAAATGAAGGATCACTATTATTCATCGCATCACGTGATTGCTCACTTTTCATATTTGACAAACAATCAGACAAACAAAAGCGAATGTTCATCTCAATACCGACTAGTTTTATACCATAGTTAGGCTTTTTATAAAGAGAAACATCGAATTTACTCAATAGCTTTTCTACTATCTTTAAATCGTTGTCCACCGTCGATTTACTGACAAATAATTCATTGGCTATTTGTTCAATTGTTATATAATCATCAGCCATAATGATTCTTTTCAAAATATAAAGAACTCTTTCTTCGGGTAAAATTGGAAGGTCTTGATTTCCAAATGTTTCATGTATTTGGAACAATTCTTCTATTAATTCCCTGATTTCTTTATTAGGTTTAGGTTCTAAAAAATAACCTACTCCTCTTTGTGCATCAATTTTTACGCCGATTTTTTTCAGCTCTAGGTTTAGAGTGGAAATATCATTTCTTATCGTACGTGAAGTGACACCTACCAGTTTTGATAAGTATTCGCTTGTGATAGGCACTTCGTAAGCTAGCAATTCTTTTATTATTTCTATTAAACGGTTGTTTAACAATCCCATAACCTCCCTTCATTAAGATTGGCTCTTTTCTAAGAGATTGTTGCTTTTAAAACGAAAACTTTTTAAGGTTGATTGGAACGGATTGCGAGACTCATGTAGCGTTTACGCCGAGGAGGCTCACCGCCCGCCCCGCGGAAAGCGAGCATCTCTCGCTGCAATCAACCACACCGCACTACTTGGTAAATAGCAACAAAGTTTGGCGAGTCAGCCTTAAGATTAAACCTTCTTAGTATAGCAAATTCAATGATTATCAATCCAGATTGTCATTTAACAAAAAAGAGGGTACTTGAAAAGAGTAGACAGTCTAACTCTGCATCAAGGTATCCCCCTTTTCGATGAACTTTATCTACTTAATTTAAAGCTAATTATTTCATTACTTTTAAGATCGTTCAGCACTATTTCGCTTTCATTTAATTGAATACGCTCATCTGCTTCAGGATGAAGGATTTCATTAAAATCAACAACCTCAATTTTGTTAAAGAATTCTGTATTGACAGAAGCCATTGCAATAGGTAATTCCTGATTCGTTGTATTGTAAATTCGCACAATAATACTATCATCATTTTCACATTTTTTCACAGCGCTAATAGCCATTTGAGAGTTATCCAATGCAAAGAAATGATTCACATCTTTGAACTTCCCAGCTTCTGATTGATGATAGACCGGAATAGCTACCATTGGAGCAGTATATTCGTTAGATGTTACTCCAATTTTCGCATCGTTAAGATTGCCGGAATGTGGCATAATAGAATATTCCATCTCATGGTTACCATAAAGTATGCTATCTGGGGTTTCAACATGGAGACCTGATCTTCTTCCAGGTCGATCAACTAAATCTTGTTTACCCATATAGTCAGTTCCACATAATAAGGTCAATGCAATAGTTGGTTCTTGTCCATTCAGAATCTCATATTGCGGCAATCCTTTATTAAAAATAGTAAGTCCTTGTTCTTCATCAGAAACATTGACAAATTTTTGTTGTGGATAGATTGGATAATATTTTTCTTCCCATTTTTCTTCTTCCCAATACTCCACTTGTGGAAGGAAATTTTCACGGCATATCGTTCCAAATTGTTGATCAGCAGTATGAGTACTTGCTTTAAGTCCACTTTCAAAAAGGGCCCGAATTCTGTGGTTTTTCACTGTATTATCAATAACCGTTCTAATATCAATTCTGTTCTCATGACGATTTATCGTAGCCAATGTTTCAATCGTGGATGATTTAGTTTCTTTCGATCGTCCATTAACATCTGTATCTTCAGGAAATTGTAGAGTATGAACTATTTTTACAGTTGCAAAAATAGGACCGTTATGAATGACTACGATCTCAGGCGTAGAATCCTTCGTTGTGATGATCATATCTTCTCTCGGTGGAGAAAAATCATATTCATCTCCAGCATTTCCACCTTCTTCAAAAACATTGAGATTGGAATATTTTTTACCTGTTAAACGTTCTTTAACAGATATCGAACCATTTGATTGAACTTTTACTTGAAAATAGTCATTAGAAAAAACACCGTCTTGGTATATGTGAGTTGAATCATGATTCGTTGATCGATTCTCTTTAATATAAAATGTTTTATAACCAAGACCATTTATTTCTGCAAGGAATTTAATGTTGGTCGTCCAAACGAATTGATCTTCATTTTTAACACCAATCTCAATTTGTTTATCATTTAAGTTTTCTTTTTTCGTTTCAATGATTTGATATGGAATATGATTACCTTTTGGGTCCACGATGGCAAATTCCTTTGACTTCAAATGAAGGGTAGCCTCTACAATATTCGTTCTTTTGTGACCTAATGTGTTAAACACAATTAGGGGGATACCTTTGTTGTAGTCGAATTTGATTTTATTAATTAAATCAGTTGTTACATCATTCTGAACGGTTTGACCAATTTGCTTTGCGAATTCATACCTCATTTCCATTTCCTTGTGTGTAGCATCTGTACAAACATTGCAAATGGAATCATGAGCATGATTTTGTAGCATGTATTTCCAACCCTTGTTAATTATATCTTTGTCATAGTTGTTTCCTAAAAGAAGAGACATCGTATTAAGCGGTTCAATGTATTTTTCATATAAATTTTGAACTTCAAAGTTCTTCTTCTTCAAGTCTAAACGAGTAGAGGCGATACTTACATGCACACGCATGTTTTTTCCTTTTCTAAATTCGCCTTGGATTGTTTCCAAGTTTTGAGGCTCTTCCTGTACAGAATCAAAATAATCTTTTAATTTGCTAATTTTCACTGAAGAGTTACTACCAATGGTAGAATAATGGCTATTGAGCTCCTCAACAATTTCTGGTAGCTCTTTTGTAGCACTTTTTTGGTCAAAACCACACATTAATAACATACTTGTTGAGTTAACCATATCTTTTAATTCTTTATTATTTTCTTCAATAACTTTTAAATTCTGTTCAAGATCGGTTGAAAGCATTCTTCCATTTCCATACCCTAATGGCAAATGGGTAGTTAATACTTTTGATCCATCTGGACCTTCCCACCAAAAATCAGTTTTATTTGTCTCCTCATCTGTAATACCACGCCAAAAAAGTGCATTCTTGATTCCAAATCCATGTAATACTTGAGGAATCTGAGCAGCTTGACCAAATGAATCAGGCAGATACCCAATTTGCATAGCTGGTCCAAACTCATCTGCAATTTGTTGTCCAATTAGTAAGTTTCTAATTAAAGACTCCCCACTTGGAATAAACTCATCTGGTTGAATATACCAAGGTCCAATTAATAAACGTTCATCTTGAACTAGCTTCTCAATTTTTTCCCTATTATCAGGTTTAATCTCTAAATAATCCTCTAACACAATCGTCTGTCCATCTAACATAAATGATATATATGCAGGATTAGTCTCTAGTAGTTGAATTAACTCATCCATAAACCGAACAAGCTTTACTCGGTATTGCTGGTAGGTTTGGTGCCACTCTCGATCCCAATGTGTATGAGCAATGACATGATAGTTCATATTGAGCCTCCATCAGTAAGAATCTATTTTGGTCATAATAAACATGAGGGAACCATTATTAGGTCCCCAATGTCAACAAGATTAATTTTTTATACTGCTTCTTCAGTAATCGCCATTTCTTCTTCTACATTCTTCTTTAATACAACTGTTGTTACAGCTGTTACGATAATACCTACTACAAAAGCAATGACAAACATGATTGGCTTAATGAAGAATGGTAGGACGAACACTCCACCACTTGGAACTGGAGCTTCTGCACCTAAAGCCAGGGCCAAGGCTCCACCTACAGCTGAACCTATTACAATTGAAGGAATTACACGAAGTGGATCACTTGCCGCAAATGGTATTGCACCTTCAGTTATTCCAGTTGCACCCATAAACGTTGTTGGTAAAGCACTTTGTCTTTCAGCTAAAGTAAATTTCTTTGGTGCCAGTCTAGTAGCTAGTGCTAAACCGATTGGTGGAGTCATAATTCCAATCCAACAAGCAGCCATTGGAGCGTATATCCCTTCATTTAACATACCTACACAGAAAGCAAAAGCTACTTTATTAACAGGGCCACCCATATCAAATGCCATCATAGCACCTATAATAATTCCAAGAACAATTATGTTTCCACCACTTAAAGATTTAAGCCATACTTGTAATCCTTCTGAAAGAGCAGCAATTGGCTGACCAATAATGTACATTAGTAATGCAACAGCACCAGCACCTAATAATGGAATAATAATAATTGGTTTTAATTGCACAAAATAACGATGTATTGGAAGCTGTTTAATAATATTCACAATATAACCAGCAATGAATCCGGCCACAATACCACCTAAAAATCCTGCTCCAATCTCATTCGCGACCAAGCCACCAACCATACCTGGTGCAATACCTGGACGATCAGCAATTGAGTAGGCCATATAACCCGCCATAACAGGAACCATTAATGAGAAAATCAGCACTCCTATTTCGACAGTTTTTTTAGCAAAACCCGTTTCTTGTTCTCCTCCACCAAGTAATAAACCGATAGTTAGTAACAATCCACCTGCTACGACGAAAGGTAGCATATAAGAAACACCTGTCATTAGATGTTTTTTTGCTTCTTCAAGAAAATTTTTCATAAGAGACCCTCTCCTTTTCTTAATTCATTATTCCTTAGCTAATTCCATAGCTTGATTTATTAATCCTTGAGGGTTTTTTACCGCTTCAGCAACCGAAACTTTAACTGTCGGGATATTATTAAAACGTTCAGCCTTTGCAATGGCCGTATCTACTGCAAGAATAAGTGCTCCTGCCTCAGCTATTTCTTTCTCTTTGATAGCGTTCTCAATACCCATAGCACCTTGCTTTTCAACTTTTATTTTGACGCCCATTTTTTTAGCAGAAGCTTCTAAAGCTGCAGCGGCCATATAAGTATGAGCAACACCTGCAGGACATGCTGTAATTGCGATGATTTTCATTATACTCTCTCCTTTATGAATTGGATTTTTCACTTAAACAATCTTCTAAAAAACATAATACATCTTGTTTATCTGAAGCACTCATCAAGCTTGTTCTAAAATCTTCGTCTATTAAATTTCCTGACAGAGTTGAAAGAATTTGAAGATGAGTCAATCCACCTTCTGATTCTGGTATTGCAAGCATAATGATAAATGAAACTTCACAATCATCCATTGCTTTCCAATCCACTCCATTTATCATTTTCCCAATGACAATGCTAGCGTTTTTGACCGTTTGACTTTTGCAATGTGGAATTGCAATCCCATTTCCAAAGCCAGTTGTGAATTGTGCTTCCCTTTCTAGTACCCCCTGAATAAAATCTGACTTCGAATCAATTCGATCCTGATTTTCAAGTAATGAAGCTAGATGTTCGATTACTTCTATTTGATTTGAAGCATCAAGTTCAAGTTCTATTAAATCTTCGTTTATAAGTGATGTAATCTTCAATTTTTTCCCCCTCAATCTCATAGTAGTATACACGCTAAATAATGATTTTTTACTTATCTTATTATCAAGTGATAGAACATGTATTGCTCTACAATTATTATAAAACCCTTCTTTACAGAATAAAAATTAACTCTTTTCCTAAAGTTATAGGAAGCGCTTACGCATTTACTTCTACCTTATTACTCATTAGCAATACACACGCATTGTGTTTTCTTGTTATTTCGTAATAATTAGTGCAGTTAGGAATCGTGGAGACAGCTGAAAAAGGAGAAGAATTAGAGAAACAAATAGACTTCATACGACGACACAAGGACACTTTAAAAGATAACTTGGACTGATTTAAATGAAAAAGATAGATACAGTGGGCTACACCCAATGGAGAGACAATTTATTAAGTCAAAGGGTACTCGAGGTAAGGGTCTGAGGTGCTACCTCTACTAAGTATGTAGAAATGTAATAAGAATAAAATAGCATCCTCCCTTGTTACCATTAAATCAGGGAGAATGCTATTTGTAATTTATTTTCCATATTTTAAGTTTAATGGATTACCATTCATTTTCTAGATTGATATTCGACCTAAGCTCGGCCGCACTCGCACACATTAGTGAAATTTCTTCTTAAAAATAATTATCACTACAATCTATTTCAATTCACTAATTTCAACATTAAAAATACTCAACAATGATACTATAATAATTATTGAAAATATCCAAGCTAACAGAGGTCTTTTGTGGTGAACAGGTAAAATAAAGAAAATTATACCTGTAAATAAAACAGACCACCAAATATTCCAACCATTATGGTATGTAATAAACCCTAACTTATAGTTAAAATATTCTGCACTTAAATATATTCCTGTCCATAACAAAAACCATAATAATCGTTTTTTCCATCCATTAGGAAACCTTCCCACATAAATTAATACGGTTGCAGTGTAAACTACGACCATAGCTAAAATTGTAATTGTTGTATGGTTAGGTAAGATTAAATCATGAAATAACCACAATGATTCTTCATACAGTAGAAAGTTATATAAAAAGTCTCCAAGGATGAAGAAAAGTATGGTCGGATAATACTGTTTCCAATTCCTCCAGTCTCCCCATTTATACCCTGCGATCAGATAGAAAGCGTTAATTAAAATATACATAAGACCAATCCTTTATAAAGAGTATTACTATATTCCCCAAACTTAAGGGAATTATCAGGATAAACTATTATGTCTAATTGAAGGTAACCCTTTCCTAAACCATATTATACTGATTCCTTTACACGGCCAATTGATAATCCATGCCCAACTGGCAAAATAATAGATTCCAAATTAGAATCATTTGCCATGCGTTGATAAAACGCACGCATGTTTTCAGATCGTAAATCAACATGAGAGGTGTCAAAAACCCGTCCACCTTGTAAAACGTTATCGCTTACAATTAAAGCACCGGATTGGCTAAACGAATTGAACGATCTAGGAAGTTCAGATAATTTTCCTATTCGTGAGTACTGCGCTAATAAAAAAACGCCTCAAACCCAATAATACCAAGGAATTGAAGCACTTCAATTACGTTGATCTAATTTGGTTAATTGAAATTTTTACGTGAAGTCGATCCTATTTCTTATTACATCCATTCATCGTACTTCTCTTTTCTAGCTTGGTTATATAAATGGGCATAGAGTAGTACCGTAACACCCTTAGATTCGAATCTTGAATTTCTACTGCTTTACGGATAGCTTGAGCTTCAATAAGAAGAGTTTTTAGGATTGAACTTTTTGCGAATAATGGCGATGCATAGTAATAGTATCGGTATAATGATTTGCAATAAAGTATGGATATAAGGAACATATATCGTAAATCCGAATTCTATATGTTCTACATAACTTGTTGCGCTTATGAGTGATAAGGAAGTAATAATTGTCCCCAATCCAAGTATGACAGAACGGGTTTGTTTTAACTTAAATAATTGAGCAATTCCAACAGCAGCTCCTAATGTAAACCCTCCAACCTTAAAGAACACTCCAGCTACCATCATTAAAATAACAAGTACATCAAAACGTTCAAGAAAATCTGCAATAGATACCATCCGGGTAGCTGTAAGAAGAGAAAAAACATTATTGCTATAAATCTCTGGACCCAAAACGGACATCATCATTATTGAATTAACTGTTAACAGTAAACCCCCAATTAGAATGGAGGAAATTCCTATTTTTTTTATGTTTTTCTTATTATTTAGATATGGAAAAATCATCATGAAAATAATTGTTTCTCCAAATGGAAAGTTTATAGCATTAGGAAATGCCTCTTTCAAAACTGGTTTCACACCATTTGCTAATATTGGAGCTAGATTATTAACATCAAATCCTTTAACGCTAATTAAAAGAACCCAAATCAGTATGAGAGCAAAAACATAAACAGGAAACAATACTTCCCCCATACGATAAAAAGTCTCAACTCCACCCCTTAGACAATAGATCATTAAAACCATAAAGCTTCCAATTATAACAATAAGAGGGGTATCTGCTAACATTGTTGAGACAAGCAGGTCTCCTAATTCTCTACATCCTCTTGCCGCAGAATATGTAAAATTCATAATATAAAGCAAAATTATTGGGTATGAAAGATACTTGCCAATAATTTTTGGTATCATTTGAACCAATGAATCATCAGGATAATAAGATGATAATTGCGTGTAAATTCCCATTAAGATCATACCGCATATCATACCCACTATAATAAATATCCAAGCATCCTGATTTACTTCCGCTCCTAACCCTAAAATCAAGGCTGTACCTAATACGTATCCAACCATTAAATAAAAAAGTTGGAACCTACTTATGTTTTCTTGATTCATTATCGTCTCCCAAGTATAAAGGATTACAATCTATTAATTAAAATCGAAATCTCATTTTTGTTTATTATTACCAAGTACGAACTGGTTATGCTAGTTAGTTGAGCAAGATCCCAAATTATCACATAAATACTCTATACAAAACTAGTTAACAATAATGTCAACTAAGTGCACCTGGATTAGCTAAACGTTATGACCAATCTAGATAGTTCGGATAATTTTCCTTATCCATTAGTACTGAGATTATAAAAAAGCGCCTCAAACCCAATAATGGCAAGGATTTAAGGCACTTCATTTACGGTGATTTAGTTTGGTTAATTGATATTTTACACGAAGTCCATTTGACACTCTACATTCCTCCTAATGGGCTTGATTTTACAGGTTTTACTGAGTTTGACACCATTAAATCAATACAAAAGTTACGTTGATTCTTTGCAGATAACTGCTAGTTTATATAAGTTCATTTCTTTACATCTCACACCAACATTAACGTAAATTTCCAGTTCAGTTTGGAGGTCTTATCCATTAAGTGGCCCAATTAATTAAGAAGAGCGCATTTCTTGCTAAAGAAATGCGCATAAACGAAAATTAAAGTGAGGGAAATTAAAAACTCTCATGTATACAATCTATAAGTAATCTGAATTCGCTACATTTGGTCTTATTTATGTTAAATGACCATTAAAATGATGAGTTAAAGTTTACCACAATGCTTGCATCGTCCCCGCCTTTTTAAATAATAGGCTAGAATTGCTATCCCTAAAGATATTCCCCATGGCAACCAGAACAAAAAGGGAACAAATTGTCCCCAATTTTCATGGTAATTGCGCCATTTACCAGCATAAATATGATTTGTGGACTGAAGTCTATTCCCTTTCTTTTCTTTAGTCCACTTATTCATAATATTTTGTTCGGTTAGTTATAGCACCTCAGAAACTGTGAATTAAAAAAAGATACCATCAGTATTAAACCAATTGGTATCCAATCAATCAATATCATTTTTATTCCTTTACACGACCAATTGATAATCCTCAACTGTCTTCTCTTCTAATCGAAATCTATCCTCAAGATCATCAATACGTTTACACTAATCGCTTTTATCCAGCTGGGACAAAAACCTAGTGATTATTGCCCCTAGGTTCATCCTGATATTTCCCAACTTACTCCAGCTCAAGATTGGCTGCAGTCTCTCTTTCCTATTTCTTTATAATCATGACTCCATATCCATCTAATGAAACTGTCCCGTTAAATTCATCACCTGTTAACAGGTCTGTTCCTTCACTTATCTCGAATTCTATTACTGATGAATTGTGGTTCATGATAAATAAGTAAGCGAAACCATCCTTGCTTCTCTCCGTCACTTCCACCCCTTTTGGAACATTAAGTAACGGTTTTACTCCCTTTTCCTCACAAACAGTTTTTACTAAATCCTTTAAAAACTCTGTGTCAGGGCATGTTCCTACGTAATACGCTTTCCCTTTTCCATATGAATTACACGTAATAACCGGTGTACCAGCATAAAAATCAGAGCCATATTCAGCCAGCACTTCTGCACCCTCTGAATGGATAATATCAAACAACAAACTGCACTCATAGCTGCCGGTTAAGCTGCCTGCCTCTTTTTTCACGACAATTTGATTTTTTTCTTCAGGTGGCAGGGCATCGATTTCCTCTACCCAAATACCAAGGAGATCTCTCAGTTCTCCTGGATAACCGCCAAGTGTGACAAGATCATGTTCATTCACGATTCCGCTAAAGAACGTTGTCACAAACGTTCCTCCATTTTGAACAAATTCTTTTACCTTATTTGCATACCCTGTTTTCACCATATATAACACAGGCGCAAAGACGACTTCATACTTGCTTATATCTTCGTCAACACCAATCATGTCTACCGAAATATTTTCTCCAAATAAGGCGGCATAATATTTATGAACTTCATTTACATAATCCAATGCCTTTGATGGGCCACTAGATAATTCCGTTGCCCAGCGGTTTTCCCAGTCAAACACGATCGCTACTTTAGCTTGTATACGTGCATCAAGCAATGTATCAGAAAGTTTCGCCAGTTCCTTACCAAGTGCAGCTGTTTCCCGGAAAACCCTTGTATTCTCATGACCAACATGTTCGATCACTGCTCCATGGTATTTTTCACAGGCTCCAACTGATCTTCTCAATTGGAAAAACATGACCGTATCCGCACCACGGGCCACTGCTTGATAGCTCCATAAGCGCATCACACCCGGCCGTTTCAACGAATTATATGACTGCCAATTTTGCTGGCTCGGCGTCTGCTCCATCAGCATAAAAGGCTGGCCGCTTTTCAAGCCTCTCATAAGATCATGCCTCATCGCCGTAAAGCTCTCAGGTGTGTCATAAGCAGGATAGTTATCCCAAGAAACAACATCCATTTCTTTGCCCCATTTAAAATAATCAAGCTCTTTATAGGTACCCATTAAATTTGTTGTTATTGGGATATTAGGAGTATGCTTTTTTAAGACATCCCTCTCAAGCTTAAAGCATTCTAGTAAACTATCGGACTGAAAAATTCGATAATCTAAAGATATTCCTTGAAAACTAGTAGAATCCCCATTCCACTCTTCACTTAAAGCATTTGGAGGGACAATTTCATCCCAATCATAAAACGTATGGCCCCAAAAGCGAGTGTTCCATGCTTTATTTAAGCGCTCTAAGTTTTCGTATTTTTCTTCAAGCCATTCTCTAAAACTTTGAGCACAGTTGTCACAATAACAGTAGCCGCCATATTCATTCGAAACATGCCAAATTAATACTCCAGGATGATCTTTATATCTTTCTCCTAACCGGTCTGCCATCCACTCTGCATATTTACGATAGGTTGGGCTGTTCGGACAGGAATTGTGTCTGCCTCCAAACTTACGTTTTCTACCTTGGAAATCAACCCTCAGTACGTCTGGATATTTTTTTGCCATCCAAGCGGGATGTGCAGCTGTACTAGTTGCTAGACAGGTATAAATTCCATTTTGATATAACCGATCAATTTGCTCATCTAACCATGCAAAATTGTATGTTTCTTCATCAGGCTGATTTAATGCCCAAGAAAAAACATTTAATGTTGCAACATCAATTCCTGCTAGTTTAAACATACGAACATCTTCATCCCAGTCCTCTTTTTCCCACTGCTCTGGATTATAATCTCCCCCATACCAAATTTTAGGAAGTTTTTCGTTTATCATATGTAATCACCTTTTCCTTTATATCATTATAATTCCATTGTATACGATTACAAAATGTGATTACATATAATATAATGGAAAGAGATATAAGAAAAAGGAACTCAATAAACAGCGATTCCCGGAAGGAAGCGGAACAATGAAAAAACATTTTCTCATCCCATTAAATGAAAGTAAACTGCCGCTTTTTGCTGAAACGATTGGTTTTAATCCTGCACAAGAAAATATCACACGCCCAAGTGGTTATCCTTATTACCATTGGATTCAAACCGTCAGCGGACAAGGTTCCATCATGTTTCAAAACCAACAGATAAACCTCACGACCAATAACGGGGTCCTCCTCCTACCGCACATGGCACATTCGTATAAAAATGAACAAAATGATGCTACTTCATGGAAAACACTGTATGTAACATTTGGCGGGATTATGGTAAAAGAGATTTTAATTACACTTGGACTCTATCAATCTGCTTTTTTTCACTGGGAACAAGAGGCACCGATTTCCACATTCCTTACGAAAGTGTTAAAACAAAGTGACGAGACAACAGACAGCTTTAGCATAAGCGCCTCTTCTGATGTCTATGAATTTCTTCTGCTTTTAAAAAAGTATGGGAAAACCAATAAAAGCAGTTTGAAAGAAACTAATAACTTAGTTACGTTATATTCACTCATTGACTGGATGAAATCCCATCTTTCCAACCCGGACGTCGGCCTTGATGAAATGGCTCTCTTTATCAATACATCGAAACGCCATTTGAATTCGTTGTTTCAAAAGAACTTTCACGTAACTCCCTATGCCTATTTTGTGAATTTACGAATCCAGCAAGCTAAAAAAATCCTTTTAGAAAATAATTCAGCTACAATTGGTGATATTGCCCTGCAAGTCGGTTTTCGTTCCACAAGCCATTTTGTGGCTACTTTCAGAAAGATGGTCGGGATTCCTCCAGAAAAATACCGTCACTTAAATGGTGTATTTTGATACAGAGAATGTGAAATTGTTTATTAACCGTATCCAATGATAAAAATAAGAAACTGTAAGGATCTCGTGTTTCAGCCCCACCAGCAATGTGTCACTTAAACTAAAAAAACTCATCCTTTAATTCTTCCTACAATATCCCACTAGATTCATACAAAACTTATTAAAATCATTTTTAATCATTAAGGATTGACTATTGTATAGACTTTAGAATATAGCTTGATTTACTAGAGAAGCCATTAGAGTGATTAAAGCAATTGATAAACAGGGAGCCTTAGTAAAACAAAACGAGTTTGTTTGACGTGTTTCTCCTATTATATATAACTAAAATGAAGTGGCTATTTGGGCCCATAAAGGTTTTATATCGACAAAGTTGAACTTTATTTACTATAAATATAACTCTTTTAAATTACCATTTTTTAAGTCCTAATAATTTTTCACCAAGTTCACTAAGTTGGGCTTTTTCATATTTTTCTTTTTCCCAATTACGAGGATCTCCTAGGAAAGCAATACCTTCTGGAATCTCTCTGTCATTCCATTGTTTAATTCTCCACTCTTTTAACTCTTCATTATGCTCCTGTGCTGGGAACATAGAGATATATTGGTGAATATTAGCTGTATCAGAAGTATTTTTTCGTAAACCATGTGGTTGCATAACATGAAAAATTAGTAAGTCTCCTGCATTTAATGTCACTGGTGTTGGTGTATATCCAGTATAATCTGGATGATAAGGATCTCTGTCTTCAGGCTGAGTTTTTACCCACTCCGGGAAGTCACGATATAACTCAGGAATTACGCTCAATCCGCCATTTTCAACATCTGTATCTGTTAAGAATAATATCCCTTGAACATTAACTGGTAGTGGATCTAATGAAGTATCTCCATCCCAGTGAATAAACCCTTCAAATTCATATCCAGGTTTATTGGGGAAGCTTAAATTACACCTGTCAATACTAGTCCATAATTTCTCTGTTCCCCAAATATCTACAAACGCATCATATACTTTTTGATAAGAACGATTGTCCCAGAAATATTGATGATTATATAACTCTACCATTCCTGCTCCTCTTAACTCTGGCATTTTGTGTTCACGAAGTGGAGCTGTGTACCATGTAGAAGAATTCTTAGGGTCTTTCTCTTCAAACTCCCAAATTAGATCAACTGTGCGATCAATATATTCTTGTGGAACAACATTTTTTACGACCACATAGCCATTTTCTTTCCAAAACTTAAACTCTTCCTCAGTCAACACTCTTAATGGTTCATTGTTTGGTCGTTCATTTAATGGGATATCAATTTCTAAAATGTTATTTACTTTCGTTTTTTGCATTTAATAACTCCTCCTATTAGTTAATGTTTTTTTTAAAACCTTTTATAATCAATACTTTAAAAACATGAAAGTCAGGTAAGCATTAAGCACTCTTTAATGGTGGGTGGCTGCAAATAGGTCCCCATTCTGGTTGTCATAGCAACTGTAATCATATTGCAACATGCCTATATACATAACGATCTCGTTCTTCCTATATCGGTATTCTTACTTTCAAATCTTTTTTTAATAAACCTAAACTAACTAAACCATTCCAAATACCATCGTTAGAACAAGAAGTTGTTACATAATCAGCAACAGCCTTTGCTTCATCAACAGCATTTCCCATAGCGATTCCTGTTCCAACCATTTCGAGCATCTCTAAATCGTTCAATCCATCTCCAAAGGCATAGCTATTCTCAACATCTATTCCAGTTGCTTCAAGCATCTTTTGAATGCCTATTGCCTTAGAACATCCCTTCGGAAGAATATCTGCTGCACAGTTATCCCATCTGACAAAGTTATATCCTGGATAACTGGTTTCATATGTTTGTTGATCCTGATCTTCACAGTAAAGATGTCCTTGGTAGACAGGTGAGTGTTGATAGAAATTTGGATCCACTAAAGGATAATCCATTTTTAGACGATTAAAACTAGTTGTAATAAATTCATGATCTTTTTTACAAGCGGTTACATATTGATGATTACAATAGCCAACAGCGTGCCCTTTACTTATTGCTAAGCGTGTAATATCATGTAGCATATTAGGGTCCATTGGATTTGAGTAGATTTCTTTCCCCTCGAAAACAACATATTGTCCATTTATATATACATAAGAATCAATATTTAACTCATCAAGTATCCAATCAAACATTTGTGGAACACGACCAGTAGAAATAACAGTATAGATACCTTTTTCCTGAAGTAAGTGAATAGCTCCTTTGGTAGATTCCGGTATTACTTTATCTTCGTTTAATATAGTTCCATCCAAATCAAAAAACACAATCTTCTTTATATTGAACACCTCCTCTTCTATACAAATACCTGAGCAAACGTTTTCTATACCATTGCTTAGGTATTTGTATTTTGTAACAACAGAATAATTTATGGAACGCATTTCAGGTCAAGAGGAAAAATAAACTTTTTTGAATTGTTTATTAAAAATTAGTCAAAAACCTATAATACATAGCTTTTATAACTTCCATTATGTTGAGGGAATATAAGATAAAGTCATTTTACAATTTAACCCATTCTTAACGGGCAGTAAGACCCCATCTCAAGATTCTAAAGAAGCAAAGAAGATAGGTGGGGAATAACTGCCCGTTAAGATCCGATAAGTCTCGCTTTATTGGTTGAATTTATCCTTTGATATGGAATGCGTTTCATACTTTATTATTGATAAAGATAGAGAATTGACATAGTCCACTCACTATTAAGGTGATTCCGTCTTACTATTCTTTATAATTAGCTTTGTTATG
The DNA here is from genome assembly GCF_017497975.1 of Metabacillus bambusae. GTDB lineage: Bacteria > Bacillota > Bacilli > Bacillales > Bacillaceae > Metabacillus > Metabacillus bambusae. The sequence continues at coordinate 59,867 of NZ_JAGDEL010000029.1, forward strand.
AAAGGGTGATAGTATGACAAATATTAGGGATATTGCTAAGATGGCTGGAGTTTCTGTAACAACAGTTTCTAGAGTTTTAAATGACCATCCATATGTTAAAGATGACAAAAGGGAAGCAGTTTTGAACGCAATCGAGAAATGTAATTATCAAAAAAATATAAATGCAGTTCACCTAAGAACTGGAAAAACACTTCTTATTGGTATTGTTCTTCCTTTTTCTGACCATCCTTATTTTACTTTATTAATAAAAGGTATCGCCCAGGAAGCACTGAAACAAAATTATAAGCTAGTTCTTTTCCAAACGAATTACCAGGAGAGTAAAGAAATAGAAGCATTGGATATGTTAAAACATAAGCTAATAGATGCAGTCATCATATGTTCAAGAATTTGTGATTGGTCCATAATAAATGAATACACCCAATATGGTTCTATTATCTTATGCGAGGATACAAGAGGAAAAAAGGTGTCATCTACTTTTATTGATCATTATAAAAGCTTCCTTTTTGCATTAGATTACTTATATAAAAAAGGTCATAGCAAAATTGGTTATTGCATTGGGAGAAGGTCAGGAACAAATAGTCAACAAAGAGAATTAGCCTATAAAGATTTTCTTAAAAAAATTAATGTACCGTTTAATTCGGAATATATTTTTGATGACTGTCTAAATTTTGAAGATGGAGAACAAGTTATCAACCAAATTAAAACAATGAATACCCCTCCATCAGCATTGCTTGTGACAAGTGACCAAGTAGCTGCCGGGATTGTTACCTGCTGTCAAAACCAAAACATATCAATACCGGATGAATTAGCATTAATTGGATTTGATAATCAGCCAATATCCGAATATATGAACATTACAACGATAGATATTCCATTAGTTGAAATAGGAAGAAAACTATTTATTCAAGCCTTCCAGGAATATATTACCAATGAAGAAATACCAGCAAGGTTAATTGAAAGAAAAACCGTATAAAAAAGAGTGACCCTTGTATCTTAAATGATAGCAGGGTCACTCTTTTTATATTCAAGTTGTTTTATAGATCATTTTGATTGAATCATTCTATATAATTCCTGAGGAAAATTTATTGGGCAAGCAGCCTTAGGCTTTATTAAGTATGTAGATTGAAAAGTTATAATAACCCCACCATCTGAAGACCATGATAAATCCCGTTTTCTTCAACAGACTTTGTAACATATTTCGCAACTGCTTTTACCTCTTCTTCTGCATTTCCCATCGCTACACTGTTTGGTACAGATGAAAGCATCTTTATATCGTTCAGGCCATCTCCAAAGGCAAATTGTCGCTCCGGTGAAAAGCCTAGTTTATCTACTACCTTTTGAATTCCTTTAGCTTTTGATCCTCCCTTTGGCATTACATCAACTGAAACAGGGTGCCATCTCACAAAATCATATTCTTGAAATCCCATTTCATATTGCTCTTCTTCCCCCTCTGGACAAAAAAGGAGCATTTGATAAAGATCACGCCCTTTATAATACGAAGGGTCATGAGTAGGAAAACGATCAATTTTTAATGTACTTATACTTTCTTTAATGTAGTCATGCTCAGGGACATTTGCTTTCATGTCTTCATGGTCCATAAAAAGAACTGGGTGACTGTTTTGAAGAGCTGCCTCTGTAAGTTTTTCAAGAGCATTAATATTCAATGGGTTTGTGTGTAACACTTCCCCTCTTAAGACAACATATTGACCATTGTAACTAACAAAAGTGTTAATTTCTAATTCCTTTCGTAAATCCTCGAACATAAAGGGTGCTCGCCCCGTTGCAATTGCTACTTCATGTCCTATTTCCTTTAGCTTGAATATGGCTTCTTTTGTTGAGTTAGGCAATTCTTTATCATGCGTAAGCAAGGTACCATCTATATCAAAAAAAATTATACTTTGTTCAGTCATTTTCTCCCTACTTTCATTGTAAAAACTAAATATAGTATTAGGTTTTCCATATGTTTACATGCACCATGTTCCCCAAATTTAAAATATTCTTAATATTAAATACTTACATTTTTTATTATCCAACTTCTTTGCTCTTAGTCACCATTCAAATAATAAACTGAATATACTAGTTCATTCTACAAGTTCTATCCCAAAAAGAGTTTATATGAAATTGCTAGTAATAGTATCAATTTGTCAGATGACTCCACTAGACTTTTAGGGCATAAAAAATACAAAGAAAAAGAAGTTAAATACCATATTGGCATATAACTTCTTTTATTTTTATTATAACTAACGTGAAAACATGGATCAAAAGCTATTAACGATCTTGCCTACAAAATTCTTTATTGAATACATTCCATATCAAGGAGAATTATTGATTTCCAACTTATCCAATACTGTTTAGATATCAATTTCATATATTCCCTCAAAAAACTCTCTTTCCATAGGACATGCAATTCAAAAGTTTTAGTTATTTTATAAAGGGCATAGATATTTTAATTTACTTTTAGTTTCTGTACTGAATAAAATAATCCTCAAAGGATCTAAATGGTTTAACTTTTGGTAATTGTTTAGTCGCCTTTAAACTGAAGTAAACAGATGAAAATAGAACAAAACAAAGAATAATTAATGTAAACATATAATGTTTAACCTCACTTTCTTTTATTTGATTTGAATATAAAGTATGAAATGCGTTCCATATCAAATGGGAATTTATGGTGTGTAATGCAAAAAAAGGACCTTATTGGTCCTCCCAAACTCTTGAAATAGCTAACTGAAGATCATTAACAGGAATTCCAGACAGAGCCTTGTTCTTTAAAATCGTTCTCAATTATAATTTCTTTTCCTATAAATTGTGCCACTCCTTTAACTGTTTGAATTCCCCTTTGATATGGAGTTAAAATGGCATAATCTGTATTTTCTTTTTCAAGTATTTGAGGTCTTCTTAATTCATTGGTGTATATGTCGAAAAAGCTTGTCGTACATAAATATTTTATCTTGGGCAATTTGGACTTTTTGTAGAAAAGGAACGTACTAATTCTAAGATTAGCCGATAGTCACTTGACCCATAAATTTTTTGTTCAGTTTAGTATAGTTAGATTCAAAATCAACGATATAAGATAAAAAAGGCTACCATCAGCAAGAACCAATGGTAACCCTTCCTACTCACTATTATTTTTCTTCCTTTACACGGCCGATAGATAATCCTTGTCCAACTGGCAGAATGATCGATTCCAAATTTGGATCATTCGCCATGCGTTGATAAACGCACGCATGTTTTCAGTCCGTAAATCAACATAAGAGGTGTCATATACACGTCCGGCTTGTAACACATTATCCCCAACGATTAATGCACCAGGATTGGCTAAACGTATTGAACGATCTAGATAGTTCGGATAATTTTCCTTATCGTGATTTATTGGTATAATAAAGAAATGCCTAAACCCAATAATACCAAGGATTTAAGACGTCACATTTATTACCGTTTAGTTTGGATAAATTGTATTTTACACAGAGTTTCGACATTAAACGACTCTAGAGTTCGTTTTTTGCTTTCTTCTTTGTTACTCAATATGATTCAAAATCGTTATACGTGGATTGCGACAATACAAGTGATTTTAAATAGCTATTAGACTTATTTACATCGTTATAACTATATAACTTTAAACTAACATTTCTATATAACATTATCCTAAATATAACAATCATATTTTCCTATTATGAATTAATTATTTTTCTAAAATAGCTGTAAAAAAATTGAATTTTCTAACATTCACATTACATATTGCCTATTACTTTAGATTTAGATAGTATCTAGTACGGGCAGAGCAATATTCACCTGTGTATGTATACTACTGTTCCTAAATTTATTTACTGAATTGGAGATAGAATAAAAATGTTTTTTTCAGTTTCAAATGTTTTTGAAAAGAAAAGAAAAGAATTAAACCAATTTGCTAAGTTAAACACTCCCTTAACCTCTGAAGAAGTTATACATCAAAGTAAACAACTTGATCACTTTATTACCCATTATCAGAAGCGAAAAATATCCAAATTGAATATTCATGGAATTAAAAAAGGTTCCACTCTTACTCTTAAAATCGAAGGCGAATTAGATATTATTACATCGGAATTGTTATCGTCGTATCTAGCAACTAATAAGCATAAATGGACAGGAGTCCAAGAAATAGATATTGATCTAGGTGAACTTAACTTTTTTGATACTTCAGGTATTCACTCATTGATTTTATTAATACTTGAAGTTAGAGATAATAACATTTCAATAAAGAAAATCCATACAACAAAAACTTCTTTTGAAATATTAAATCTTATGGGAATTCCAAATGCTTTAAAAGAAATTAATTGTGGGAATTTTATCGCTGTATAATTTTGCTGAACGGGAGTCTCTTATCTTCCCGTTTTTTTGATTTTTACTACGGTTTGTTCCTGAGCGCATTTTCTATCAAAAGTCACTCTTTTAGCGAATTGTTCATCAAATTTGTTTTTTTAAGAATTAATATTTTTGTCGTAACATTTGTTTTATTGTCGAAACTCTTAACCCGGAAGAGATTAAAGAATTTTTGGACAAACCATTCGGACCTGAATAAGGTTCTTTTTTTACTTTTTTTCGAAGTACGATATAAAAAAGTTTCAAATTTTATTTTCTTAACAAAAATTTCATGTTAATTCATGGAAAAAAATAAACGCATATAGTACAATAGTAATGCTTTAAACTAGTAAAATATTATTAGGAGTGTGTATTTTGTATCATAAAGTCTCATCTGAAATTGATAAAGAAATATTTAACAAATTATGGGGTGAAGCTTGTATAGAAAAAGGCTTTGAGCTTGAATCAACATCTTCACATTCGGCTTTGTTTTTGATTTATAACAAAGAAAAGTCGCCTATAGGAACTGTTGAATTAATACCATATGAAAATGTAGAAAATAATGCTGAAAAAGTATTTCCTTTTTCTTCGTTAGACATGATAAAACAAAATCCAACAGAAGTTTTTGAGATTGATAAAGTTTCTTTGTTAAAGAAGTATAGGGGTTCAAACTTAAAGAAAATACTCAACATTATTTATTCATACGCTGTAGATAATGACTATACATATGGAATAACGTTGCTTGAACCTTTATTTTATCGATCATTAAAAACCTTTTATAAAATTCCAATAAAAAGAGTAACAAAAGAAAAAATATTTTATAAAGGCGATTACGTTATCCCTTCTATAATTGATTTTGGAATCGTTAAATCTAATGTTAAAGATTATAAGTGGTTTTTGAAAATTAATGAAAATGATCTAGCAATAATGAAGTAATAATGGGTCGGGGATATTATCCCTGACTCTATATTACTTTTGTTACGCATTTTCTTTCAAATCCTACAATATAGGTATTTTACTTCTTATTGAATTAAAGCCACCCCATTAATGATCTTACCTAATATATCCCTTGGGGTTAATTCCAGTATTTAACATCTGAACAAAATAAAATAAAGTGAAAATTGTCTTATTTTGCCTTGATTGCTCATTAAGTATTTCATGTAAAGAATGCACTCATTATTTGCTAACCGTTACTTCTACCTTCACGATTCGGGACTTGCACCCTATAAATTGATCCATGCTGGGCGCACAGAATAAAAAAGGATCTTCGCTTGTGTTATTATCCCCTTATAGTGGACAGTAAAAAGAAAGGATTGTACTGTCTTCTATGGAGGGGATTTTTTCATGGGGAAAATTAGAACAACCTATACAAAAGAAATTAAGCTAAAAGCGATTAATTTA